>CAYQQK010000001.1:0-169135 GCA_964420065.1 uncultured Syntrophomonadaceae bacterium
CCAGGTGATAAAGCCTTACAGGGTAAGTGTTTGTCAAAGAACGCAAATGGCTCACCGGAACAAAAGCCGGCAAATTGGCGGTCAACAGAACTTGGAAGTGGGGATAGGTAAAGGCATCAGGAGAGGGCACGGAACCGGAAGACCGCTAGGGCAGCAAGGCCAGGGGATCCAGTCTTTCTTCATTCAGGATCATTTCGAAGTGGAGGTGTGGTCCGGTTGTGTTCCCGGTCATCCCAACCCAGCCCAAAAGCCGACCCGTCCTTACCGCCGCACCAACTTCCACCGCCGCGCCGCCGGCATGGGCATAACGGGTCAACCAACCGTTTCCATGATCGACCTCGACGAGCAAACCGTAACTGCCCCTCTGGCCAACAAAGAGCACTTTTCCCGGCGCAGCAGCGTAAAAAGGTGTTTCAAGGGGAGCGGCCAGATCGATCCCGTAATGAAAATTGCCTTGACGCCACCCGAATCCTGAAGTTAACTGCCCCCGTAAGGGCCAGCAAAAAACAGGGTCCGGAACTCGGAGCATCTTTACGGAAAGCGGGCTCCCGCCGGGAATAATCAGTCGTTCGCCACGAGCCGGGAGTGCTCCCGCCGGGCGGGCGTTCACAGCAAGGATGGAGCCCGGTTCAACCCCGTACAGGAGCGCGATATCACGCAAAGTCTCGCCCTCTTGCACGGCATGAACCGATCCGGGAGCAGTAAGAACTTCAATAACCTGACCGGTTCTGATCACGTTGCGGTCCATAATACCATTCAAGCAGACCAGGGTTTCCACATCGCTACCAAACCGCCGTGCAATTCCGTAAAGGCAGTCACCCCGCTGCACGGTGTACTCAAAAATGCCAATTTCCGTTTCAGGACCGGATCCGGTTCGCTGTTCGCGACGGGCATATTGCTGTAGCTGGTACAGGTACAGGGGAACCGGGTCGGGTTCACCGGCAGCCGCGGATGTCGTTTTCCCCGCTCCGGCCAGGGAGACAAAAATAAGCGCACCGGCCAGTGTCTTGATCAGGCCAGACATGGATTTTCCCCCCCTCATCAAGATTACACCTATTCTACGGAATAAACCTGAAAAATATTCCGGGCGGAGTACGACCCGGAGCGGTGCTGAAATTTGGAGGGGCAAAAAGCCTGCCTTGATTAAAGCTGGTGCATATTGGCTAAAAACTCCTCGTTGTTTTTTGTTTGACGCAGTTTGCCCAGAAGTATTTCCAGGAATTCGGCGCTGGAGGTGTTACCCATGGCCCGCCGTAGAGCCCACATCAATTCAAGCTTACGCTCATCAAGAAGCAGCTCCTCCCGGCGGGTCCCCGAGCGGGAGATATCGATGGCGGGGAAAATACGGCGCTCGTAGATGCGCCGGTCAAGATGCAGTTCCATGTTCCCGGTACCCTTGAACTCCTCGTAGATTACATCATCCATACGACTGCCGGTATCGATCAGAGCGGTTGCCATAATGGTCAGGCTCCCTCCCTGATCGATGTTGCGAGCGGCACCAAAAAAGCGTTTTGGTTTGTAAAAAGCAGCCGGATCGATCCCACCGGAAAGGGTGCGCCCGCTGGGGGGAATAACCAGATTGTAGGCCCGGGCAAGGCGGGTAATGCTGTCCAGGAGCACCGCCACATCCCGCCCCATTTCGACCAGCCGCTGGGCCCTTTCCAGAACCAGTTCCGAAATACGGATATGGTTTTCGGGCCGCTGGTCAAAAGTAGAGCTGACCACATCGGCATTGACGCTTCGTTCCATATCGGTTACTTCCTCCGGTCGTTCATCAACCAGGAGGATGATCAATTCTACCTCAGGGTAGTTGGTGGAAATACTATTGGCAATTTGTTTCAGGAGTACTGTTTTGCCGGCCTTGGGCGGAGAGACGATCATCCCGCGCTGCCCTTTGCCGATCGGAATCAGGAGATCAATAATACGCGTGGAAAGAACATTGGGTTCGGTTTCCATGCACAATTGATGGTCCGGGTGCACCGGTACCAGTGAGGTAAAGTTTTGACGGCGATAGAAAGAATCGGGATCGCTATCGTTAATTTGCTCCACCTGCAACAAGGCAAAATAGCGTTCGTTATCCTTGGGGGGACGGATGCGTCCGGCGACAATATCACCATTTCGGAGATTGAAGCGCCGGATCTGTGAAGCGGAGATATAAATATCGTCGTCGGAATAGTTATACTTGCGGCGCCGCAAAAAGCCAAAACCGTCCGTCATGATCTCCAGCATCCCAGCGGCGGAAACATACTCCGGTTCCGCCGTTTCATTTTCCTTTAAAAGCTTCGATAGGGTTTCGATCAGCTCCGATTTGCGCAAAGTGTAATACGCTTTCACCCCCTGTTCTTTGGCCAGGCGCTGCAGCTCGATCAGGTTCTTGCTTTTCAATTTTACCGGATCCAAAACACCACCACCTTCTCCTCATAAATGTTGTCGTATCTCAAAAAATCGCGTCAAACGGTAAAAAACGGAATTGCCATAGTAGGTTCAAGTTGGGGAACGGATACAGACAAACCGGCAGGAGCGCCGGTATTGATTTGGGCGCAATCCTGTCCCGGTCAACCGCAAATTTGGCCTTTTTGAAGGGGGAGTAAGGTTATACGGCAATCACCCTGGTCTTCAAGAACAGTATATACCGGGAGGGGTTCGATTATTCCGGCGGAACGGCATCATTAACGCGAGCAACGTTCCGTTTCAGAACGGGACCAGTCCGCAAGGAACCGTTCGATCCCTGCATCGGTCAACGGGTGGGAAATCATCTGGCGGAGAACCTTGAACGGTACCGTAGCGATCGGACAGCCTTCCAGAGCAACCGCGGTTACATGTTCAGGATGCCGGATACTGGCAGCGATAACGGACGTTTCCAATCCGTGCAAGCGGTAAACGGTGACGATCTCCCCAACCAGGGCCACGCCGCAAGATCCGATATCATCCAGCCGGCCTAGAAAAGGGCTGACAAAGGCGGCCCCGGCCCGGGCGGCCAGAAGCGCCTGGTTCACCGAAAACACCAGGGTCATGTTGGTAGCAATACCTTCCGCGGCAAGGGAACGTACCGCACGCAACCCTTCAAAAGTAACCGGAATTTTGATCACGACGTTGGGAGCTACGGCCGCAAGTTTCCTGGCTTCTTTCACCATCGATTCATAATCCAGGGTCAGAACTTCCGCACTGACGGGGCCGTTTACAAGGCGGCATATTTCCGGCAGCAGCATGGAAAATTCCTCTTTTTCCCGGGAAGCAAGTGAAGGATTTGTTGTAACACCATCGATGATTCCCCATTGCGCCGCCTGACGGATTTCATCCAGGTTAGCCGTATCTAAAAAGAGTTTCATTTGAATATCATCCCTTCTGCCGGCATAAAATGCGCCCGCCGAGAGATTGCACGCAACACCCGGCTGCCGGCAAAATACCCCTGCTTTTTACTCGAAAGAAGAAGTTAACACCGGTGGATTATTGATCAGTGTACATCGATACGAAAATATGTATTCGCGAAAGAGAGCGGTTATCCTTCCGGACCCTGCGGAAAAGCCTGAGAAAAGTTACGATCCTATTCATGAAAACAATGCCTTGGTGCCATAATACAATTTATGCCATTATCTCGCAGTTGTCCCGAAAGGAAGGGAAAACCGGTGCGGCTGTTTCGAATCTTCACCCTGGTCGTGCTAATGTTTTTGATCTGCCTGTCGGCGGGGTTGAGCTATTTTGCCTACCTGATCGTCTCCACCGGTAAAATGAATCCGGAACCGGTGCCTCTCACCACCCGGATTTATGATTGTCACGACGAGCTTTTAACGTTGCGTTATATCGAAAACCGGCTCGCCATCCCTCTGGAAGAAATGGCCCCGGAGGTATTACAGGCCACCCTGGCCATCGAGGACCGGCGTTTTTACCGTCACCTCGGTTTCGACTTGACCGGACTGGGGCGAGCACTATTGAGCAATTTTAAGCACCGCCAAATCGGACAAGGCGGAAGTACAATTTCTCAACAGCTAGCCAAAAACCTATTCCTGACACACGAACGGACGCTGGCCCGGAAAATACGGGAAGCAGCCTATACCGTGCACCTGGAACGACGCTACAGCAAGGATGAAATCCTGGAGTTCTATTTGAACACCATTTACTACGGCCATGCCGCCTACGGGATTGAAGCGGCCTCTCAAACCTTTTTTGGGAAAAACGCCGGCGCACTGAGCCTGGCCGAAGCGGCTTTGCTTGCCGGACTGCCGCGCGGTCCGGATTACTATTCGCCTTATCTTCATCCGGAAGCGGCCAGACAACGCCAAAAACAGGTCCTGGAAGCGATGGAAACAAACGGCTATATTGCTACGGCGGAACGAACGGCCGCTCTTGAGGAACCATTAAACCTGCGGGAACGGGGACGGGAGGAGGTTTTTTCCTATTTCCTTGATCATGTCATCAACGTCGAACTGACCGCATTATTTGACGGGAATTTAACCCCACTTTACATGGGAGGATTCGAAGTCTATACCACCGTCGATCCGGCCATTCAGCAGGCCGCCGAAGAAGCGATTGCCGGAATAATTGAACTGCGTATGGACAAAACGGGAATTCGCCAACCCCAGGGGGCGCTGGTAGCACTGGATCCACAGAGCGGTGAGATCAAGGCACTGGTAGGAGGACGGGATTTCAGCGAAACCAAGTTGAATCGTGTTTATGCACGGCGTTCACCGGGCTCATCCTTCAAACCTTTCGTCTATGCCGCCGCTCTGGAGCAGGGTTTCACCGTGACTACAACCCAACTCTGCGCGCCGGTGCAACTGGTAGAGCCGGGCCTGAACTCCCCGTATGCTCCGACTGACTTTGGCGGCGGTTTTCACTACCGAGAATTGGATATGCGTGAGGCGCTGGCCCGTTCGTGTAATATTGCCGCCATTCGAACCCATATCGCCACCGGTCGCGACAAAACAGCGGAAATGGGCAGCCGCCTCGGGATTTCCAGCCCCTTGAATTCCTACTATTCGCTGCCGCTTGGCACCGCCGAAATAACATTGATGGAACTGACCGCCTCTTTTGCTCCTTTTGCCAACGGCGGTTACCGGATCGAACCATTTGCACTGCGCCGCGTGGTCGATCCGCGGGGCAACGTCATCTTCACGGGACGATCCGAAAGAGTCCATGTTCTTGATGCCGGAATAGCTTTTCTGATCACGGACATGCTCAAGGGGGTGCTCCGGGAAGGGGGGACCGCCAGTGCGGTCGAGGAATTATTGAACCGGCCCGCCGCCGGAAAATCAGGGACCTCGGAGGAAAGCAAAAACGCCCATATGATCGGGTATACTCCCGATCTTGTCGCAGGATTGTATATCGGCGACGATTACGAGGTGCCGCTGGGTACAACCGGGGGAGAACTGGCCGCACCACTGTGGGCTCGATTTATGCAAAAGGCGCTGGAGCGATACCCGGTAACCGACTTCCCCGTCCCGGACAATATCACCCGGGTCACCCTGTGTGTAGAAACAGGTTTAAAACAGAGTCCCTCCTGCAGCGGCCCATCCCGGGAAGAGTATTTCATCAAGGGCACCGAACCTGAAACATACTGCACCTTCGGAATCTGCCCTCATTGTCGTCCTGAATTTTGGTGGCCCTGGCAGCCCTGGTTCCGGTATGACCGGCCTTGACCGCTACGCCGGTCCGGCATGTTGTCAGAACGGGGTCAGAAAAGGATTGTTTGCCTTTTCGTACCCCACCGTGGAGGAGGGGCCATGTCCGGGATAGATCACGGTATCCTCCGGAAACTGGAGAATATATTCCCGAATGCTCCGCATTAGCTGTTCAAAGGAACCGCCGGCAAGGTCCGTCCGCCCGACCGAACCTGCAAAAAGGGTGTCGCCGGTAAAAATGGCTCCGGCGGTGTATAACGATATCCCCCCCGGAGTATGTCCCGGTGTTTCCATGACCTGGAAACGTATCGATCCGGCCGTCACCACCTCGCCCGCAACAAGAAAGCGGTCCGGTTCAGGCTGGTGTCCGACCAGTGCCGCCAATCCAAACCCGGGATTACGATAAATCTGTAAGTCCGCCTCATGAAACAGAAGTTGTGCCCCGGTAGTTTCCTTGACATAGGCATTGGCGCCGATATGATCGCCATGGCCATGCGTGTTAATGATATAACGGACTTTCAGCCCAATTCTCTTGATTTCGTGACCGATCCGCTTCCCTTCGAAACCGGGATCAATCACGATCCCTTCCAGGGTATCGGGACACCCAACCAGGTAACAGTTGGTGGACAGCAAGCCGACCTCAAGGCGCTCTAGCAGCATCTCTATTTTCATTCAACCCCCTTGTTTCCTGGTGTAACCTCTCCCCGCCAGACCCCTGCCAACAGGCCGAAACTTCATGGATGGCCGGTATAAAATCGGTCAGGGTGTGTCATGAGGGAGTCAGGGCGCGGCGAAGCTTGCCGGGTCCACCAGCAACCCGGGTACAAACGATATATCCCGACGACGATCCGGATCAAGAAGGAGACATTTCCCCAAGAACAATGTCCAGGGTCATGATGCTTCCCCCGCGATCTACCGTCAGGGTAACCGTATCACCCGGATAGTAATCCAACAGGACGTCGTTCAAACGGGCCGAATAATCCACGGGCATCCCACCCACGACAGTGATAACGTCATCGGCCTTAAGCCCTCCCATTTCAGCCGGGCCTTTTTGATCCACCGAATCGACATAGATCCCTTGGTCAGAAGCGATGCCGGTTTGACGTGATAGATCGAGCACATGGATCCCCAGAAACGGACGCCTGAAGCGGCCGTGCTCCTTCATGTCGTCCACTACCCGGCGCACCGTATTGGCGGGGATGGCAAAACCGATCCCCTCCACCCCTACTTCCTTGACCTTGGCCGAATTGATCCCGATGATTTCGCCGCGCAGGTTAACCAGGGGGCCGCCGCTGTTACCGGCATTGATCGCCGCATCGGTCTGGAGATAGGTGTAGGAATAACCGCTTTCGATAAAATCCACCTGCCGTTCCGTGGCGCTGATAACTCCGCTGGTCACCGTCCGTTTAAAGTATTTCAGCGGATTACCGATCGCTATGGCCGTTTCCCCGACCCGGACCCGGGCCGAATCACCAGGAACAAGATAGGTCAGTTCTCTTTCCTCGATCTTGAGCAACGCCAGGTCGGTCCAAAGGTCTGCCCCCTTCAGGGCGGCCTGAACGATCCGCCCGTCCGGCAAGGCTACTTCAATTTCCTGCGCACCGTCAATGACATGCTGGTTGGTAACAATGAAGCCATCCGACGAAATAATCACGCCTGAACCGGAGCCCCGTTCATAGAGGACACGCTGCCCAAATCGGGTGATGTAAACATAATTGCTCACCCCGACCACGGCCGGCGAGGCTTTCTCAACCGCCGCCACCACCGGTGTTTCAAGGTCGGTGCTGATCTCGGGCAGTCCGGGATCTACGGGAGGCGGTGCCGGCGCCGGCAAACCCTGCTCTTCCTGCCCCGGAATAATGAAAGCCGTGAAAACATAATAGACCAGGAGAGCTCCCAGTATGACCCCGCCCAACCCGGCCAGGAATGTCCCAACCGGAAAACCATGGCGCGGTCCTTCTCCATATCCACCGTAACACCCCATGTTTCACACCTCTTCACATCTATTCCGGCGTCCCGATCTTGAATCTATTTTTCCGCATCAGAACCTCGGGATTAAGTCCTTTCTTGAGATGAGATGACGGCAATCATCAAATATGGCCAGGTGCCAATTGCTGCCCGGAGCCGGTCGTTGCAACAGCGACAGCGAGGCCGGTCGGGGTACAAAAGCCCAGGAACTCCGCACCGGCCGGCCCAGAGCGGTGGCCAACAAAGCATTGATCAAACGCCCGTGGCTGACCAGGAGCAATGTCTTCCCCGGTGAATAACTATGCGTAAGACGTTTAAAAAGCAAACGACAACGCCCCTTCAGTCGCCGCTTGCTTTCGGCGCCAGGAATAAACGGCGTCTTTCCGGCTCGCCAGCTCCGCTCCAGGTATGGAAAGCAAGCGGCAATTTCCTTCCGGGTTAGCCCCTCGATTATACCCCAACAGCTCTCACGTAATAAAGGCGTCACCATCAACGGGGCCCCGTTTTCACGGGCGATAACCCGGGCCGTCTCCCGGGCCCGGTCCAGATCGCTACAGAAAATACCATCAATGGCAACTGGCGCCAGACGCCAGGCGAGTAAAATCGCTTCGCGCCCGCCTTCAACCGAAAGGGGGTAATCCAGCCTACCCTGGAAACGCCCTTCCCGGTTGGCAGCGGTGGTGCCGTGACGGGCCAGCCAGAGGTTCACTAGAGCCCTTCCCGGATTGCCCCGAAAAGGTTACTCCGCCCTTTTTTTAATTGTGCCCCCAGGGCTGTTAATTTATTGCCAATATCTTCATACCCCCGGTAGATTAGATCCACACCGTGCAACACTGTTTCTCCCTTCGCGGCGATGGCGCCCAGAAGCAAGGCTGCACCGGCACGCAGGTCGGTCACCTCTACCGGCGCTCCGGTCAGAGGTGCCCCCCCCTCAATCACCGCCGTCCGGCCTTCAACCTTGATCCGAGCCCCCATCCGTTTAAATTCATCAACGTGGCGGAAACGACCTTCAAAAACATTCTCGGTTACGATACTGGTTCCCTCCGCCCCTGTCATCAGCGCCATTCCCAGGGGTTGCAGATCGGTCGGAAAACCAGGATAGGGAAAAGTTTTCAGGTCCACCGGCATGAGCACACCCTCGCGCCTCACGTGCACCCGATCCGGTCCGACATCGATCTCTACACCGGCCTCGCGCAGCTTTGCAGTTACCGCCTCAAGGTGTTTCGGAATAACTTCTTCGATCGTTAGAGCGCCACCGGTAATCGCAGCCGCAAACATGTAGGTTCCCGCCTCGATGCGATCCGGAATGATCGTGTGATCGGCCCCGCGAAATTCCCCCACCCCGTCAATGCGAATGACGTCGGTGCCGGCGCCCCTGATACTGGCGCCGATCGCATTTAAAAAGTTGGCCACATCGACAATTTCCGGCTCCTTCGCCGCGTTTTCCAAAACGGTGCGCCCTTCCGCCACCGCGGCTGCCATCATCAAATTGATCGTCGCTCCAACGCTGACCACATCGAAATAAATATTGGCCCCACCAAGCTTTTGGGCTGATAATTTTACCACGCCGTGATCCTTCTCAATGTCCACCCCCAGTGCCGCAAAACCCTTCAGGTGCTGATCAATCGGACGTGGTCCAAGATCACAACCACCCGGGACCGGCACTTCGGCCCGGCCAAAACGGGCCAGCAAACTGCCCATGAAATAATATGAGGCTCGCATTTTTTGAACAAGGTTGTACGGGGGGACACAGTTCCGCATGCGCGCGGGATTCAGTTCAATCCGGTTACGCCCCCGGCGGCGGATCGCCACGCCCAAATGTTCCAGGATGGCCAAAAGGCAACGAACATCGGTAATATCGGGTAGGTTGTCGAGGCAGACCTTGCCCCCGGTCAGAATGGCGGCGGGCAAAATGGCCACGGCTGCGTTTTTAGACCCGCTGATCCGAACTCGCCCCCGCAGGGTAGCCGGTCCCCTGATCATTAGCTTCTCCATGTTTCCCCTCCCCGGAACGGAGCGTTATTTGATACAACCGGACCGTTACCCCGATCGGATCCGGTTTCCTGGTTGCCGGTGAAAGCATTGATGTAATACGTTTCTCCGTTATCGAGCCTGATCCGCCATACCGGCGGTACTTCCCACCGTTCCGCATTGTATTCCTGGGAATAAAAACCAAGATCGACCTGCACAATGCGTCGCGGTTGCTGCCCGGGGCCAATCTCCCGGATAACTCGACATAACGCTTCTGCCGCCGAGATCACTTCCACCGAGCGTTCTTGCGACCATTCCACCAGATCCAACCAAAAAATATCCACCGTCTCAATTCGTTCTTTGCGTAATGCCACCGTCAGGTAACTGGAAAAAAGGTGTTGCCCGTCATCATTGCGGTAAAACCGGATTACCAAGCCATCCCGGCTCTCCCGCTCCAAGTAATCAAATTCCGCCCCGGGCGGCCATAATTTTTCTTTTTTCAAGGTTTGTTCCACCGCCGCCGCCACCATGGTATCCGAAACCCCGTCCCCCGCTCCGTCCAGCGGTAAAGCCACGCTATAAGCAACCTGCACCAGCCCGCCCGGGTAGACCCGGGCTGTTTTCCCGAAGCAATGGAAAACCTGCACCCCTTCTTCGTTGGGCGCATCGGCATAAGCGGTGACGGAAAACAGCAGCCGTAACCGGTTCAATTCCGACACAGAAGGAGAAACAGCGGCAAAGGCACTTTTTTGGACCGACCGAGTCAAGGGAGCCTCGAGGATAAGATTATTCCGGTTCAGTTCGGCTTCAACTTGCCGCATTTCCTCGCGATAAACGATCAATGCCCGCAGACAACTCAACTCCGGCCAGAACAGGCAGTAAGCGAGGAACAGGTTCAGCCCTAAAAAAGCAAAGACCAACACCGTTTTCGCCCGGCCCAGGTTCACTGTGATTTCTCCTCCAGGGGTAAAAGTGTCGCTGCATGTAAAATGAACCGTTCCCCATTGATGGTAATCGCCCAGGCCGGAACCGCAATCACCTGGAAGGAGGGGCCGGTAATACCATATACCAGTTCCGCCCCATCCAGAACTGTTTCTTTCTCCACAGGCCGGTCAACTTCCTGCTCCCGGTAAAGGGACAGCACTGCAGCAAGCGCTTCCGCAAAAGGAGCAGCTACGACCGTGTCGCCGGTCGGTCCAAGTGAGTGGAAGACCAGCCTCCTGTATTTTACCAGCCCATTGTCGTTAAAAACAACCGTGGCCGCAGGGTCCCAACCGTACAGGGGCAACCCGGCAAGGTAAACTCTCCACTCGGCCCGGCAATTTCGCCAGGGAAAAGACCCCGAATCGGATTGATTAAGAACCAGGGACTCCAACTGCAACGCCTCCGGCCAACCCCCGTAAGAAGAAAGATAGTTTGCCGCAGCCCCCAGGGCGGCAAGATACGTGTAGCTTGAATGGCTTCGTTCCTGGGATGGATCGGAGTATTCCACCCCCATACCGATTCGTAAACCCTTCTCGCCGTCAGTATATATTACGGTTCCATCCTGTTCGTTGATCACGCGAACCGCGCTTCTTTCAACAAAAAATGTCTTGAGGAGGAGATCCTGCTCCAGTAATTCCTGTTTCAGGTAATAGGACGGCAAGATCACCTCTCCCGCCGGAATATAAATATCTCCGGTCTGCGAGAGCACTGGAGCCGGCTCCTGGGGTAACATCTCCGGGGTAAGGAGGGTGTAACAACTTTCCTTATCGATGGAGCATCCCGCGCCGAACGACAATTCCCCCGGAATAACCAGCGCCATATCGGTGAACTCCTCTCCTTGCTCCAGCAGGGAGAGCCAGGTTTCTCCTTCGCGGCGCCAGGCAACAATCTCGTGCAGCTCGCGGTAACGGTCTCCCTTTAGCCAGGGGGTACCGGAACCCACCGGTAGGGGGGACGAAAAACGGAGGCGTAAACAAGGTTCCAGATTTTGTTCATCCTCAAGGAAACGGTATTCATAATGATACTGCCTTTGCAATTTCTGGGAGACTTCCTGCCAGATGAGATTGAAACAGGTGTTGCCCGGGCGTAACAAGTGGCACCGATCCGGTTCATGGAACCAGATCTTTTCCGGGGCAAGCACGGCAACAAGAGGCCTTGCCTCCTCAAAATACACAGGTTCGGACCGGTAATCGACCGTTTCGGCATACTTCTTTTCGCCATACCAGAGACGGTAAGTAAGGAAAAGACTCAGCAGAACCAGGCAGGCCAGAAAAATGCTCTTACAGTGCTCCTTCATGGGATCCACCTCTTTCCCGATCCGCCCGGGGAAAAGTAAACAAGACCCGTGTCCCTTTCCCGACGACGCTTTCAATGCGGATGCTGCCGCCATGTGCTTCCACAATATGCCGGGCAATAGAAAGGCCGAGCCCGGTTCCTCCAAAGTCACGCGAACGGGTTTTTTCGACCCGGTAAAAACGCTCAAATACCCGCGGCAGGTCTTCCGATGGAATTCCGACCCCGGTATCGGAAACCACGACCTGGAGCATCCTCTGTCCGGTAGATGCGGCCACCTCGATTGCTCCCGGGGTGGGGGTATATTTCATCGCATTGTGCAAGACATTCAAAAAGACCTGCATGGCCCGATCCCGATCCACCAGAGCGCGGGGCAGGGCCGGTGGAATAGATACGCTGATACGCGACCGGGAGGCATTGTATTTTTGCCGGATCTGTGCGGCCACTTCCAGAACCAGTTCCCGCAAATCAACCTCCGTTTTGTGCCATTCAATCTGGTGGTAATCCAGTTGTGAAAGCACGAGCAGGTCTTTGACCAGGCTGACCATGCGTTCTGTTTCCCCTTCGAGTACGCCTAGAAAACGCCGGCAAAGCACCGGTTCCTTGGTTGCACCGTCCCGGAGTGCTTCAACATAGCTTTTGATCGTCGTCAGCGGAGTGCGCAGTTCGTGGGAGACGTCGGCCACAAACTGCTGCTGCAGGCGCACCGTTTCTTTTTCCCTGGTAACGTCATGAAAGACGAGTAGGGTCCCCGGCGGCAACCCTTTTTCCTCCTGAAATGCAACCACCTGCACCTGGAGGTCGCATGTGGGGTTTACCCGGGAAACATCCAGGGTTACCGGGCGGCGCTGCTGGAGGAAAGCATGGAGGGTTTCCGTGCCGGCCAGTTCCTTCAATATTTGTAAACCATTTTCCCCTAAAACCGGTTCAATCTGTCGTAGCAGTTGCAACTGGCGACACGCCGCCGGGTTAAAATGGATCGTCCGCCCCCCTCCGTCCAAAGCCACGATCCCATCGCTCATGTAATTGATGATGGCCTCGACCTTTCCTTTTTCGGCAGATATTTCCCGAAGGGTTCGGCTGAGGCGGGAGGCAAGGTAGTTAAATGAACGCCCGAGCTGTCCGATCTCATCAGTTTCCTGGGCTTTGATCTGTTGCGAAAAATCACCCCGTGCCATTTTAACGGCCTTGGCGGTGATTTCCCGTACCGGCACGGTAATGGTACGGGATAAAATGAGCCCCAACATTAAACTGATCACCAGGGCAATGATCGTCCCTGAAACCAGGATCATTTTCACCCCGTTGAGGGTACTGTCGACGTTTTTAAGGGAGCTATTCAGGTAAACAACACCGGAATTACCCTCCACGCCCAAAGGATAAGCCAGGTAGAAGCGCCTTTCCCGCTGTTCCGGTTCAACCCGGATCGTTTCACCGGCATTGCCCCGCAGGGCCTCCGTGATCTCCTTCCGAATCAAACGCCGCCCAAGTTGTTCTTGATTGCCGGAAGTCCCGATTACACGCCCGTAGCGATCGAGAACTGTGATTTCACCTTCCCAAAAACCGCGAAATTCTCGGACAAGATGAGCAATGTCCTCCTCACTGCGCCGGTCAAATGAACGGGGTGCCAGAAGGGTGGAGAGCAAACGGGCTTGCGTTTCCAAACCGGAGCGAAAACTGTTCAGATAGTACTGTTCAAGAGATTGCACCAGGTAAACCCCGATCAATTGCAGGGCAAAGAGGAGGAGCAGAGAATAGATCAGTACAATTTTCCACTGCAAGCTTTTAAACATGCTCCCTCCACCGGAAAAAATAGCCCGCGCCTCGCTTGGTGTGAATAAAACGGGGCTCGGCCGGGTCCTCTTCGATCTTTTCGCGCAAACGCCATACCGTCACATCGACGGTGCGATCATCGATGGCAAAATCATAACCCCAGACTTCATCCAAAAGTTGCCGGCGGCTAAAAACGTAACCGGGGCGCCGCATCAGGTGGACCAGGAGGGCAAATTCGCGGAAGGTAAGCTCCACGGGGCTATCGCCATGCCAGACCTCCATCCGGTCCAGATCAACTTTCAACGCACCGTGCTGCAATTGTTTTCTTTGAAAAGCAGGTGGATAGACCCGGCTGGAGCGCCGCAGGACCGCCCTGACCCGGGCCAGGATCTCCCTGGTACTGAAAGGCTTGGTGACATAATCATCGGCCCCCAGCTCAAGACCGAGCACTTTATCCAATTCTGTTTCCTTGGCCGTGAGCATGATGATCGGAACTTCGAGGCGGGCGCGGATCTCCCGGCAAACGGAAAAACCATCCTTTTTAGGTAACATGATATCAAGGATTACCAGATCGGGGTTTTCCCGCTCGACTTGATCCAATGCTTCTTCTCCGTCGAAGGCGGTCACTACCTTGAATCCTTCTTTTTCGAGATTGTATTGTAATATCTCGGCGATGGGCCTTTCGTCGTCCACAACAAGGATCTTCACCGTTCCTGCTCTCCTTTTGGCCCATAAGATTGTTTCATTTCTTTCGCACCGGAAGCAGCTTTTCCTTCCGCCGTAACCGAGCGCCAACGCCAACCTCTTCCATACAAAAACAACAGGGCATTTTAAGGGGTAAAAAAATCAAGGGGATTTACAGGCGGATGTTGGTCCCATGAGTCCCACCGGCCACTCCCGTCGCTAATGCGAATTTCAAAGTGCAGGTGGGGACCGGTCGAGCGACCGGTACTCCCCATGGAAGCTATTACCTCTCCCTTTTGCACCACCGCACCGGCCCAAACCAAGTTGACGCTGTTGTGCAAGTAAAGAGTATAGTGGCGACCGTGATCGATCACGATATAGTTGCCCATCGGCCAGCGATATTCGGAAACTACCACTACTCCGGCGTCGGCAGCAGCGATGGGCGTACCGGAAGATGCGGCAATATCGATTCCGCGGTGCCGGTAACCACGAAAGCCCTGGGTGATCCTTTCACCGCCGCCGGTAGAGTCAGGTATGGGCCAGAGGAAACTACCGGTTCCGTATGCCGGTACCCGGGCTGTCCCCTTTTCTATCACCTCGGTCACGGGCTTTTCAAGAATGTTCTCCATCATTATTTCCCGGGCAATTTCAACCCCGTTTTCACGAGTGACCCGGTAAATTACCTGCTTGCTCCCGGGGACACCGGAAACGATGACGCGGCTTTGCACCACCCATAGGGTGTCGCTGTAAGTATAACTGGTCCCGAAAGGGATACGTTCCACCATCGTTTCTTCCTCAACAAGCGTAACATGGACCAACGGCGTTACGGCGGCCAGTACCACCTCGTCACCAACCTGCAATATATCCGTAAGCTGGGGGTTGGCCTCCTTTAATTCGTCCACCGCCAGATCATAACGGACGGCAATGCCGGACAGGGTATCCCCCCGGGAAACCGTGTAGATCTCGCGCCGGGGTGTTCCCTGCAACAACAACTCCGCCACCGCCCCGGGATCACAGATCTGTCCCGGCAAAACGGTGCAGGGTACCGCAGCGATCTCTTCGGTAATGCTAAACTCGAGGAGCCTTACATTCTCCCCGGCACTGCAGAAGGCCTCCTGAAGCAGATCAACTACGGTAACAATCTCCTCCGCCCCCTGCACCGGTAAAACGGGACGACCGTCCACGGTTACCTGGGCTGCTCTTGCAACTGGGGTGATCCTTCGGCGCAAAGCCTCCCGGACCGCAACCGGATCCGGCTTTCCTCGGGGGCGGTACTCCAAAGACAGTACGATTTCTTCCCGGGGTTGAAGTTCCAAACCGTGAAGGTCACTACACTTGGCCGTTAGTGCAGAAACGAACTGAAACACCTCTTCCGTCTGGCGGACCAGTCCCACCTCTTGCCCGTCGACGGTAACAACGTAAAAAAAACTTTCCCGGTATTGATGGTAGCCCAAGGCGCCCCCAACCAGAAGCAAGGCAAGGAACAGGAAAAGCGACCAGTGCAACGATTTCCCCTGAAACCAGGCCACCCATTTGAAAATTTCATTCAAGGGATATCTTCGCCGGGCCCACGCCGTCACAAACGAAACCAATTGCCGGTTCCGCATTACCCCTCCCCTTTCCAGCCGGCATCCGGTCAGGCTGCAGATCAAACATTATTTTATGCCAATATATTCGCAATTTGATAAAACGGCCCTGATCATTCTTTTTTTGCTGGAAGAAGAGCCGCTTCCGCCTCTTTTTCACGGGCGATACCGACAAATTTATTGTAGCGGTCCAGAAAATAAAGTTCAATGGTCCCGGTGGGACCATTGCGCTGTTTGGCCACGATTATCTCGGCGGTATTGCCCTTTTCCGTATCGCGTGTGTAATAGGCCTCGCGATAAATGAAGAGTACCATATCGGCATTGGCCTCGATTCCACCCGACTCCATCAGGTCACTCAGGATCGGCCGGCGGTCCGGTCGTTTTTCTACCGCCCGGCTCAGTTGCGACAGGGCGATCACCGGCAGCCGTAATTCCTTGGCCAGGGCCTTCAAGGAGCGTGATATCTCAGAGAGTTCCTGCTGGCGATTCTCCGTTCGACTATGGCCACGCATCAACTGCAGGTAATCGACGAAAACAACTTCAAGCCCTTTTTCCGCTTTGAGACGTCGCGCTCGTGAACGAATTTCCATCACTGACAGGGAGGCCGAATCGTCGATATAGAGCGGAGCGGAGCTTAGGGGACCCACCGCACGGGTTAGTTTCTGCCAGTCATCCTGACAAAGATAACCCCGACGCAGGCTCTGCGAATCGATATGAGCCTGGGCGCAAAGCAGCCGTTGGGCCAGCTGCTCCTGTGACATTTCCATGCTGAAAAAAGCTGATGGCTTTTTCTCCAGGACAGCCATATGATGGGCCATGTTCAGAGCTAGCGTTGTTTTACCCATGCTGGGACGGGCGGCAACAATGATCAGATCGGATTCCTGAAGGCCCGAGCTGATCTCGTCCAGATCGGCAAACCCGGAAGAAAGGCCGGTCACCCCTTTCTGGTGATCATAAAGTCTTTCGATCCGTTCAAAAGCCTGAACCAGTACATCTTTCAAGGGTGAAAAACCCTGGAACTGTCCTCTACTGCCCACTTCAAATATTTTTTGTTCAGCCCGGTCCAGGAGCTCGTCCACATTGTCGGAAAGTGCATCATAGCTGGTGGTAATAATATCTGTACAGGAACCGATGAGGGCCCGCAAGATCGCTTTTTCCCGAACGATCCGCGCATAATAGGCTACGTTGGCCGCCGTGGGCACGGCGTTGGCCAATGAAACAAGAAAAGCGGTCCCGCCTATTTCCTCCAGGAATTGACGTTTTTTTAATTCTTCGGCCAGAGTCACCAGATCGACCGGTTCCGCTTTTTCGCTTAACGCAATCATGGCCTGGAAGATACGCCGGTGGGCCGTACGGTAAAAGTCTTCCTCCTGCAGCAGTTCCACCGCCGTAAAAATTGCATCTTTGTCCAGAAGCATCGATCCTAAAACCGACTGTTCCGCTTCAAGGTTCTGTGGCGGCAATCTCTGACCGATCAAGGGCCCACTCATGCTGTCCCTTCTTTGGGTATGATCCGCTCCAGGTCGGCCCGGCGGAAAAAATGGGGCAGTAATGCCGTTGCTTTGTGCACCGGAATAATTTTGATGCCAGGAAACCGCTGGGAAAAACTGTCCTTGTTATCCGCCGGTATAATCACCTTTTTAAACCCGGCCAGGCGGGCGCCGTAAATTTTTTCGATCAGCCCCCCCACCGGTTTAAGACAACCCTGCAGGGATATTTCACCGGTAATGGCGCAATCCTGGTGTACCGGCAAGCCTTTCAACGCGCTCAAAAGGGCGATAAAAATGGCGGCCCCGGCGGAAGGCCCGTCGATATTGCCGCCCCCTACCACATTCAGGTGAAAGTCATAGTCATGCAGGTCCAGCCCGGTGAGACGGCGGATCAGGGTTGCGGCAACAAAAACCGAATCCTTGGCCATCGTTCCGGCGGTTTCATTGAACCGTAGCTTACCCTTTCCCACGGTACCCGGAAAACATAAGGCCTCTATTTCCAGAACCGATCCGGTGAAACCATACACCCCCAGGGCAAAAACACGTCCCGTCTCATCTATCTTTCGGGCCTGAACATGATTTACCGGATGCAGGCGGTTGCTTTGCAACACTTCCTTGACTAAAGTAGCCGAGATCACCGGCGTCCGGCGGCGATCACGAAGATCATGCAAAGCGCGACCATAGGCATCCACCAGCAGGTTCACCGCCTGGCGCCCTTCACCGGTGTAACAACTGATCAACCGAGCCCCTTCCGGTTCAATGCGTATTTTCAACCGTTCCGAAGCTGTTTGGACAATAGAAATGATGTCGGAAGGAACCAGTGGTTCGAAGTAGACGGCCGAGCAACGGGAGCGCAAAGCCGGGGAGATCTCCTCCGGAGAGCAGGTCGTTGCCCCGATCAGAATGAAATCTGCCGGCGCCCCCTCTTCAAATAAAAAGCGGATATACTTGGGCACCCGGGAATCCGTGGGATCGTAGTATGAGGATTCGAACAAAACCCGCTTGTCCTCCAGGACTTTGAGCAACTTGCCTTGCAATTGCAAGTCCATCGCCCCGATTTCATCAATAAAAAGAACACCGCCGTGCGCCTCGCTGGCCAACCCCAGTTTCGGCTCCGGCACCCCCCCCTCCGCCAGATCGCGACGTGCACCCTGGTAAATCGGATCGTGTACCGAACCTAGAAGGGGGTTGGTCGCATCACGGGGATCCCAGCGTAAAACGGATCCGTTTACCTCGATGAACGGGGCGTCTTTAGCAAATGGAGTGTGCCGGATCCCTTTTGCCTCCCGCAATGCCAGGCGAGCAGCGGTAGTTTTCCCCACCCCCGGGGGGCCATAGAGAAGAACGTGTGAAGGATGGGGCGAAGCCAACTTGGTAAGCAGGGCGGTAATGGCCCGCTCCTGCCCGACCATCTCGGCCAAGCTGTCCGGACGCAACAACTCCATTGCTGAACGGGAGAGCTGTTGCGCACGCATTTTTTCCAGGCGCGCATACTTTTTCAACGTCGCCGGGTTCTCAACCCCACCAATTTCTCGTAAAACCTGTCGCCGGATCTCCTGCAGGTATTCTTCGTGACGCTCCTCAATTCGAACCCGCACTTTCTGTTCAATCGAGTCCTCCAGAGATCGACGGGCCAGGAGATCGGCCAGCAGGTCTTCAAGTTCCCCTAGGACATCGGAAAAATTGTTTTCCGCAGGTGGATCTTGTAGAGTCGGATCTTCGTGGATCAAACGCTGCAGTCCGAGGATCTGACTGGCCAAATCACGTGAATGCAACAGGGTCAAGGCGTCCATCTTCCCCGCCCGGAGGACCAGCTTTTCGTTCCCGTATATTTTGACGATCAGATCCAACAAGGCTTTAACCTGTTTGCGCGAACCGGCGGGGCCTGTATTGCTGTTTCCTTGCACCAACACAGTTAATCCTCCCGGCTTTCCTGTTCAACCTTGATTACCACGGTGGCTTTAACCGACGAACCCAACCTGAGCGAGACAGAGTGTTCTCCCGGATGTTTGATCGGTTCGGGGAGGATAACCCGCTTTTTGTCCAGAGTGAATCCTTCGCGGGCAAGAGCTGCAACCACGTCCGCCGCCGTCACCGAGCCGAATAGACGCCCCCCCCCGCCGGAAGGGCGCATAAAGGAAATAACCTTGCCTTCAAGGCGAACGGCCAGTTCCTGGACCTGGACTTCCTGTTGAACCGCTTTTTCCCGGGCTTGCCGCTTCCATTTCTCCCATTCCTGTAGTTTTTTTGGGGTTGCTTCGTCGGCCAGCCCACGGGGCAAAAGCATGTTCCGAGCATAGCCGTCCGCAACCTCTTTTACTGTACCACGTTGGCCAAGATTGGGTATATCCTGCTTTAAAATTACTTTCAACGGAATCACCCCGCTTGATGACTTTTCATTCTTGAATACCCCCGGGCTGTCCTGCCGCAAATAGAGAGACAAATGCTGGAAATGACCGGAAGCGGATCCATAACGGTCCGCCCCCGGTCACGTCAATCTCTCCGGACAACCGGCTGTTCGGAAACAGTTTTATTCAGTGGTAAAAGGCAACAACGCCATGATCCGGGCCCGTTTGACGGCCACGGTCAACTGTCGCTGGTGCCGAGCACAATTACCGGAAATACGACGCGGTAGGATTTTACCCCTTTCGGTAATATAGCGCCGTAGTTTTTCATATTGTTTATAATCGACATGATCGACTTTTTCCACACAGAAACTACAAATTTTGCGTCTTTGTCTGCGCCCTCTCTCTCGCCTCAAACAAGGAACCTCCCCGTCTTAAATTCGATTCCAGTCCCATTGCCCTCTGAAACGCCGGGTTAGCCTAAAAAGGGATATCGTCTTCACTGAAGGACATCTCTTCACCCGAAAATCCTTCTTCATAATTCTCTTTTCCTTTGGCTGTTTCCGCAGTAGTGCGTGCACTTTCAAGAAACCGAACGTTATCCGCAACCACCTCGGATGCTTTCCGGCGGATGCCCTGACTGTCATCGTAAGAACGAATTTGCAACCGGCCTTCAACCGCCACCAGACGTCCTTTTTTCAAGTAGTTGCCACAGGTTTCTGCCGTTTTTCGCCAGGTGACGATCTTGATAAAATCGGTATCCCGTTGTCCCTGTTGGTTCGTGAAAGGACGATCCACGGCCAGGTCAAAAGTGGCCACGGCCACACCCTGACCCGGGGTGTAACGAAGCTCCGGATCGTGGGTCAACCGCCCAATCAAAATCACCCGGTTCAGCATGTCCTCACCGCCTTTATTTTTGATCGACCGGGGAACAGGCTTGTTTCTCTTCACGGATGATAATGTAACGTATAACCGCATCGGTTACCCGGTAAAAATGTTCCAGTTCGGGAACCATCTCTTTGCCGGCAACAAATTTCACCAGAAAGTAGTGCCCCTCCTGGATTTTGTCGATCTCGTAAGACAGCCGGCGTAGACCCCAGTCATCAACAGTACCGATCTCGCCCCCCTGTTTTTTTACCACTGCCTCCAGGGCGGTTAAAATGCCCTCTTCCTCCTCCGCCTCTAGGCCGGGGTTTAAAATGAACATGGTTTCGTACGCGCCCATCGCTTCACCTCCCTATGGTCTACCGGCCCCCCGTATGGGAGCAGGGATGCCTGACAAATAATATCACACCACCTTCAGGGGGGCAAGCTATAAAAAAGGAACCCGATCAGCCAGCCTGCAGGCGTTAAGTCCCACCCGCTTCCTTTTGCCCCGATTACGCTGCTGCAAAGCTGAATTATTTCCCGGGTAATAGAGCGGTTCGTCGGTGTGCTGCCATCGATGCAGGTCATTGATCACCGCTTAGAATGCATTTAACACGTTTTTCAAAACGTGAACGGGGCAACAGGACACTGCGGCCACACTTCAAACACTTGATCCGGAAATCCATTCCGATGCGAATAATTTTCCAACGGTCCGAACCACAAGGATGGCCCTTTTTCATCTGCACGATCTGCCCGATCGCGTAACGGTTCATGTTTTTTACAACCCCTCCAGGACGGAGGTGATCTGGCTGAACAGCTTGCCAACCTCGGTATTGCCGTCGAGGGCGGTTAACAGACCCCGTTCGCGATAATACTCGATCAAAGGGGCGGTCTGTTCCCGGTAAACCTTCAACCGTTCCCTAACCGTCCCCAACGAATCGTCCTCACGCTGGTACAACTCACCCCCGCATTGATCACAAACGTTTCGTACCTGCGGAGGGTTATGCTTGAGATGATAGTTGGAACCACAATCACGGCAGACCCGGCGTCCGGTGAGTCGCGAAACCAGTTCCTCTTCATCAACTTTGATCAAGATGACCCGGTCGATGAAGCGACCAAGTGCCGCCATTACCTCATCAAGGAAACAGGCCTGCCCCGTGTTACGCGGAAATCCATCCAGAAGAACTCCGCGGGTACTGTCAGGACCCTTAAGCCGTTCGGCGACAAGGCTTGCAACCAAATCATCGGGAACCAGTGTGCCTTGGGCCAGGTACTGCTGGACCTGCCGCCCCAGAGGCGTTTTTTCTTTGACCGCAGCGCGTAAAATATCACCGGTGGAAATATGAACCAGATCGTACCTTTCAACCAGCCGTTCTGCCTGGGTTCCTTTGCCGGCCCCAGGAGGACCAAGTAAAACTACAAGCATCTCTCCCTCTCCCTTCATCGGAGGAAAGATACACAGAGGCGGGGTTTTCCCCCGCAATCCGGCGGCCTAAAGGGTAAAATACCGGGAGATTTTGCAGAACCGGACCGGAAACGGTTCATTGCCTCTTCACAAAGAGATAATGTTTACAGAGATATAATGTTCTTCTTTGCCCACGTAATTCCTGCCCGGGGCTTAAATAATGGTTTTTTAATCCCACCAAACGCCGGTGAGATTAAATAAACGCATGCATAACCTTAAAAAGAAAGTTCGGTCAAGCATACCCCATTCCCATACCGCCGGAGCAAGCAATAAAATTGGGATCGCCAAACCGATCACCAGCACTGCCACCGCTATTCCTCGCACCGCACCGGCCATGAACCCGGCCAGTCGGGAAACCGTGGCACCGGGAGCATGTTTTCGGTCCAAGCAAAGTGCACCGGTGAGGTACAATATGCCGCCCCAGATCAATAACGCCAACCCGAATGCAACCGTATTAAACAGAGCCCCCACCAGGTAACCGGTCGGTGGCGACAGGGTAACCGCTACGGGTTCAGGATTGAGCGAAAGCCATTCTCTCATCGCCGTAAACCAGGATGAAAAGTGATCTCCCGGGGAAACAGAAACAGGAAGGACCAGGCGCGTGGCGGCCATGGTTTGCAACGTTTCCTTCAGCGGGCCGCGGAAGGCCGGCAGTGCCTGCAGCTCCTTTTGCCAGAATACAGCTACCGGAATAGCCGCCCCCAGCATGACCAAGCGCCAGGCTGTACTCTTCCAGCCCCGCAACCATCCCTCCACACCGGTCCACAGAACAAAAATTATCAGGAGCAAGTCCAACCAATGCAAGGGGATCTCTAAAAACACGGTCACGATTTGTTCTCCCCGCGCTCTCTTACAGATATTTCCAGGCATGGTACAGGGAACCAGGTTCTGGGCTGCCCGATGCGCCCAAACCTTTTAGAGCTTCCACGCGGTTCCAGCGATGATTACTGATTCGGGCTCTGCTCCCGCACGGTCACGATGACAGAAAACAAACATGAAAGACACCTGCTTCCATAACAATACATATTTAAACCGTACTTTCAATATACTTTAAACATTATCATCGGGGAGAGAAAGTGTTGTTTTGGGATATAAGCGAGGTGCAAGCCGATAAGCGGGTACAGCGGATCAACCATCGCGATCCCGGGGCTGCATTGAAAATAGCGGCCAGTATGAATTGTTTTATTTCGGATCCGAAACCGGGTTTACGGGCCATTCTATGTATTGGATCGGACCGTTCCACAGGGGATGCCCTTGGCCCGCTGGTCGGCAGCCGTCTTGCGTCCCTGGGCCTTGCACGGACAATTGTTATGGGTACTCTGGCCGAACCGGTTCATGCCTTGAACCTGGAAGATAAAATTCAAGCCCTGGATCAAAAGGGCTGCAACCCGATCATCGCCGTGGATGCCTGCCTGGGACGGTTGGAAACAATCGGTCTGATCGAAATCGGAGCAGGTCCGCTCCTTCCCGGTGCCGGAGTGAAAAAGAAACTGCCGCCCGTCGGGCAAGCCTACCTGAGCGGCATCGTCAACATCGGAGGGATGATGGAACAGATGGTCTTGCAAAGCACACGCCTTTACACCGTGGTTACCATGGCCGATGTAATTGCCCGCGGCTTGCATTTGTTTTTGACGCCAAGCCGGGGAGCGGCCCGGGACGACAGATTTCACCGAACATTTATCCCCCGTCCCGGCAGCGCCCCAAAATTTTGACGGAAACAATAACTGCTTTCGCGGGGATTCCGCACACAGCGTTTTTATTTCCCCGATGGAGATCAAACCATTGCCAAACATGCTTCCTCCTATTTGGAAGGCCGGTTCCCCGGCGTTGCTGCCGGGGCATCTTTTCTCGGCTCCGCCGGATCCTGCCGCCCCATGGCGCAATTGCCGGAGAAATTGGCTCCGTCATCAATGATCAATCCGTTGGTTCTAATTTGCCCGGTCAAGGTCGCGGTGGAGCGCAACTCCAGCTTTCCGCCGGCTTCGATCGTACCGTTAAAAGAGCCGGCAATAGCCACATGGCGTGCCTTCAGATCCAGCGTGACCCGCCCGCTTTCACCGATGATCACATCTCCTTCAGTTTCCAGGTCGCCCTCCATTTCCCCATCGATACGCACCAACCCGATGGCTTTAAGAGTCCCTTCAAGCCTGGTATCCTTGCCGATAATAGTATTGATCCTGTTCAGCGGCAGTTCACGCCGTCCTTTTTTGGACATTTAGTCTAGCACCCCTCCGGCCACACCTATTGCATGTAATCCAACGGGTTGACTGCTACCCCGTTCACGTGAACCTCGTAATGCAGGTGCACTCCGGTCGAACGACCGGTGCTACCCATGTAACCGATTACCTGGCCCCGGCTGACCAGGGTACCCGGCTGTTGTGCAAACCGGGACAGGTGAGCGTAATAGGTTGACAAACCGTAACCGTGATTGATGATGACCAGGTTGCCCCATCCGGACTGGTAACCGGAAGAAACAATCGTTCCATCTCCTGTCGCGACAACCGGGGTTCCAAAGTAGCCGGCGATATCGACACCCTGGTGAAAACGGCTGACGTAGGGGTTAAAGGGATCACGCCGTACCCCGAATCCCGAAGTGAAACGGCCCGCGGCCGGCCAGATCGACGGTGTGGCAGCAAGGCGGTTGATATGTTCTTCCACCTGCTCCCGCAAGGCGTCCAGCGTTTCTGTTTGTTCCGGTATCACCTGCTGTAAATAGCTGATATTGAATGCGGCTCGATCCGCAACCCGACCGGAACGCCCGGCATAACCGGATCGGGAGGCTATGGTCGAAAAAAGAACCCGATCGGAGGCGAGTATGCCGGCCGGTCGCACTTCGTTCGAAAGAAGGCCGGCCAGATACTCTGCCTGTTCAATTTGTTCCAGTAGTAGCTGGGTATCGTGGGCCAGGGCATTGATCGCATCGTGCTGGATCCGGTTTTGTTCCCGCAAGATGGAGATATCGCCAATCTCATCGCCTGCGTGATGGCAAGTATAAAGCATCGCCAAAAATACGGCAAACAACACCACCAGCATGACAACCGCCGCTTGAACCGCACCCAGTGAAAGCTGCAGACCGGAAGCGGCATCCTCGGAATGAGGAACGATCATCACGGTATAATTGTATTTCCGTTTGCCCAAACCCTGTACCCCCGATCCTGCCTCACCTACGACTTTGACCCTGCGGCACGGCACCCGCCCGCGCTTCTATCGATCTCCGTTTAACCCTAGAATGTTTTCTGCCCCGGAAATAAATTTTATTCGTTTTTTTCCATTGCCTTTTTCGCTCTGTGCAAGGCATCCTGTTCCTCCTCGCATAAGCGATATTCCGATTGCCCCCTCGTGATCGGTTTACCGTAGATCCGGTTCTCATCACGGCCACAAATACTGGTTAAAACAACCCCATCCAGACTGCGGTTTAAAAGAGCCAGGGAAAAACTGAGATCGCCTCCGATTTCTCGGAATGCATTAAATCGGACCAGGCCCAGGCCGGCCACCGCACGATCACTGTCTGTCTCCAGTTTCGCCAGGCGGTCTACAATATGATCATGACGACGCGATTCCGTCTCCATCAGTTCACGATAGTGATCCAGGAGCTCATCCATCTGCAAGTTTGCCCGCCCGATCATGGAGCGATCATAGCGCTTCCTCAAACCGGAAACCAGGAAAGCAAGCCAAAGACAACCGGCCAGACCGAGTATGGCCGCAACTGCAACAACCAGGAAAAAGGGCGTGGGGTCAAGCGTTATTGCCTGTACCAATTCAAACCAGATCCCATCAATGATGCCCGGCACCCCCTTCGTTTAAAACAGGTGCCGCAGTATTATTCAACGTGTTCGCTTCGATTCCTCCTTCAAAAACAAACCGGCACGCAGATTGCCCGGCTCTAGCGGAACATTGTTTCACGTGAAACTGATCACCCCCCGCACGCGATGACATCCTGCTTTCTTACAGTTCAAACTGTTTCCTTTGCAGATAGGATCAAATCCGCAAGCCTTTCCAGGTCATCATTGCCATAAAAAACAATTTCGATCGACCCGCTGTTTTTCCGTTTTTGGAAACGCACCCGTGTCCCCAGATAGCGTTGCAGTTTTTCCTGAATTTCTTCTTTGAAATACATATCACCCGTCGTATCTTTAACTGCAACCTCTTCCGTCTTTTTATGCTCCTTTTGCGCCGTAATTCGCTCAACGGTGCGTGTATTTAATCCTTCTTGCACAATGCGCCGGGCCAGTATTTTTTGCGCCTCCGCGTCCGACAGCCGTAGCAATGGCCTCGCCTGCCCGGCACTAAGCTCTCCCCGGGCAAGAGCAGCCTTGATTTCTGCGGGTAAGGAAAGCAGGCGTACGGCGTTGGCAATAGCGGGCCTGCTCCGCCCCAGGCGTTTTGCCAGTTCCTCCTGCGTGTAATTGAATTGATCTATGAGCTGCCTGTAGGCGGACGCCTCCTCCACCGGGTTCAATCCTTCCCGCTGTAAATTCTCAATCAAGGCGATCTGCAACATCGTGTCGGGGTCAACTTCCCGGGCCAGGGCCGGTATGGTACGAAGCCCGGCCAGTCCAGCCGCCCGTAATCGCCTTTCCCCGGCAACCAGGGTATATCCATCCCCGTCCGGCGTGACCAAAATAGGCTGAACGATGCCGTGCACGCGAATAGATTCGGCCAGTTCCTGTAATTTCTCCGGATCAAACCTGGAACGCGGCTGGTACGGGTTTGGTTTTATCCTTTCCAGCTCGATCTGTTGCAAATCCGATCCGGGCGGGGGCATTTCCGGAATCAGCGCTCCCAGGCCTTTCCCCAGCCTTCGTTTTGACCTCACTGACGCATCACCTCCCCCGCCAGGGCCAGGTAAACTTCCGCACCCCGGCTGCGCGGATCGTATTCCATGATTGGCAACCCGTGACTCGGGGCCTCACTCAACCTGACATTGCGAGGGATCACCGCCCGGTATACCAGTTCTTTAAAATACCCGCGCACTTCCTCCGCCACCTGTTCCGAAAGGTTTGTTCGGGAGTCATACATCGTCAGGACCACACCCTTGATTTTCAACCTTTCATTCAGGTGTTTTTGAACCAGGTTTATTGTTTTCATAAGCTGCCCCAGCCCTTCAAGGGCATAGTATTCACACTGAATCGGAATAATAATTTCGTCCGCCGCGGTAAGGGCATTCAGGGTTAGCAGTCCCAATGATGGGGGACAATCGATCAGGATGTAGTCATATTTTTCCCGTATTGGCAGCAAGGCCTGTTTCAATTTAACTTCCCTTGACATGGCCGGGACCAGTTCGATTTCCGCCCCCGCAAGTTCAATGGTCGCCGGAACAACGCTCAAGTTTTCCCAGCAGTTTGTAATTATAATACGCTCCAGCGGCAAACCATTGATCAGAGCGTCATAGATACACAGCCGTATCTCTTGTTTCGAAAGCCCGATCCCGCTGGTGGCATTCCCCTGAGGATCTATATCCAGCAGCAAAACCTTGCCTCCCAACCTGGCCAGGGCGGCACTCAAATTAACCGCGGTGGTTGTTTTCCCAACCCCGCCTTTCTGGTTGGTCACAGCAATGGCACAGGCCATTTGTTTCTCCTTTTTGCAACCCGTTCCCCGCCGGGGTGTTTGGCCGGATTGCACCTGATCCGGCTTTTTTGTGTAACGAAGTTCTTGCAAAAATACCGGCAGTTGCCTCATCTTCCCTTCGGCAGCCGGATGGTAATTTCGTAATAATCCGGTCCTTCCTTCTCCGCCACTTCCGGTGACAGACCCGATTTCTCGATGATCGCCACAGCCTGGCGCAAGGTATTCATAAATATCCGCAAATCGCGAATGACAACCCGATTGTATTTTCTTGGGTCTTTTTTGCGTCCTTTATTTCTGCCGCTTATCCGATCTATCCGCTCTTCGGCCTGCTGTACCGATAGCCTCCCGGTAATTATTTCTTCCACCATTCGCATTTGTTCCTCTTCTGCCGATAGCTTCAACAGGGCCCTGGCATGCCGTTCGGTCAGGTTGCCTTCCACCAGTTGTAACTGCACCCGGGAAGATAGTTTTAACAAGCGGATCTTGTTTGCAATCGAGGATTGGCTTTTTCCGATGCGCTGGGCCAAGGCTTCCTGTGTAAATCCAAATTCCTGCATCAGTCGGGCATAACCGCGCGCTTCCTCAATAAAGTTTAGGTCTTCCCTCTGCAGATTTTCGATCAGCGCCATGGCGGCAACAGCGCTGTCCGAAACCTGTTTCACGACCGCAGTTATGGTCTGCCAGCCCAGTTCACGGCAGGCCAAAAGGCGCCTTTCACCGGCCACCAGCTGGTACTTTTTGCCCTTGCGACAAACAATAACCGGCTGCAACAATCCGTATGTCCGTATCGACTGGGTCAATTCGCTGATCTTTTCTTGCGAAAATATCTGTCTTGGCTGGTAAGGATTGGATACAATTTGATCGATCCGAATCGCGACAACCGGATCCTTTCGCCGGCCGGCTTCCATCATTATCCCTTCATCCGGCCCGCTTCTTCTCATCGGCGCACCCCCTTCGTCCCGGTCAAAAGGCCCTTTCCTTTTATTAGACAAGGGGCTGCTCTTTCCTTCAATGGTTGTTATTTCCTTGCACGTCGATGGGCTTTTTGGAGGGAACCCCCGCTCTCCGGGGATAACAGGAAGGGGTGGGGTGAATTTTTCGAACCAAAAAAAGGGAGCGCCTTTCACCCGAGGGAAGGCGATAGCACCATTTTTGTTCCATTTCCCCCCCGCAGGCCGCCAGTGAAACCGCGGCAAGTTCCATCTCCGGTCGACCCCGGGAACCCTTGTAAACGAGCAGTCGCCCCCCGGGTGCAAGAAAAGGCAAGGCCAGTTCCGCCAGAACCGAAGCACGTCCTACCGCCCGGGCGACAACCCAATCAAATCGTTCGCGATAGAACGGATCCCGCCCAAATTTTTCTGCCCGCCCCTGCAGTAATATAACATTCTGCAGGTCGAGTTCATGCACTACCCGCCGGAGAAAGGAAAGGCGCCGTTCACGTGAATCCAACAAACAAAACCTGTTTTCGGGAAGCAATATTTTCAAGGGAATACCCGGCAGTCCCGCTCCCGTCCCCAGGTCCAGGATCATGCCAAAACCAATTTTCAGTACCGTCAAAGGGTAGAGAGAATCCGGGATATGTTTGGTCATGATTTTCCCGGGGTCCCCCACCAGGCGCTGATGCAGGCATTCCCGGCAAAGCATGGCCTCATAGCAAAGCAGAGCTTCCCTTTGCGCTTGGTGCGTGTCCAGCTCAATTTCGCACAAAACACGTTCCAGCAAACTTTTCTTTTCCTCTGTTCCCATAAACACCCGCCCCGCCTTGCTGTTCAAGCAGCCTTTCATTGCTTGCTTTATTTACCGAGACAGAATTCGGAAAATATGTGGTCAAGCAGTTCGTCGGCAGCGGTTTCCCCGGTTAATTCACCTAGTTTTTCCCAGGCCAACCGCAACTCCAGACTGACCAGTTCCACCGGTTTATTTTCCAAAGCTTCTTTGGCCCGGTAGATTGCATCGAGACTTTCACGAACCACGGCGATGTGACGCATGCTGGCCAGTATTGGTTCGGCTCCCTCTGCTTCCTGTCCCCGATCGAGCAGATCGACAATCGCTTTTTCAAGGGGTTCCACACCGCCTTCCCGGATTGCAATCGTTTCTACAGCCTTCTTGCCGGGAAAGTGAACGGCAATTTCACACTCACGTAGACGCCGTGGGAGATCGGCCTTGTTGATGACAACGATCACCCTGCCCGCTGTCGCGGCGATGGAGGCAATTTCCGCATCTTCTCCCGTCCAGGTCGAAGAGCCGTCCAGAACCGCCAGCAACAAACCGGCTTCGCCGGCAGCCTTGCGCGATAATGCCACCCCCATGCGTTCGACCGGATCGGCGGTGCCACGGATGCCCGCAGTATCGATCAGCCGTAACGGGTAACCCTGCAAGTGCAGGTACCCCTCCAGGAGATCCCGGGTAGTTCCCGGGATCTCGTGCACCAAAGCCCGCTGCTGGCGTAAAAGAGCGTTCAGAAGAGCTGACTTGCCGACATTGGGCCGGCCGATAATGGCCGTGGCAATACCTTCCTGCAAGATGATCCCCCGGTCCGCTCCCCGGAGCAGATCTTCCAATCCGCGGCGCACTCCGGTCAAACCGGCAGCCAGCTGAGACAGGTCAAGGGATTCTTCCTCCATCTCTTCCGGGAAATCGAGGTGGGCTTCTACACGCCCCATCATCTGCATGATTTGCCGACGCAGCTCCCCCGTTGACCGGGACAGCAGCCCGGTCAGGTTACCGGCAGCCATTTTCACCGCCCGCTCAGATTTGGCCCGGATTATTTTGAGAACACTTTCCGCCTGGACCAGGTCGATCCGGCCATTCAAGAATGCCCTCCGGGTAAATTCGCCCGGTTCAGCCATGCGTGCTCCCGCCTCCAAAACCAGTTTCAGGATCATGCGCAATGCCAGGGCCCCGCTATGACAGTTGATCTCGGTTATATCCTCACATGTATAGGTGTAAGGAGCGCGGTGGAAAGAAACAAGAACCTCATCCAGCACTCCGCCCTCGGGCCTTTTGAGGTGACCGTAGTAAAGCAGGTGGTGTTGCGGATAATCAGTTCCTGGTTTCGCAGGGACAAATAGACGTTGGACCAGGTCGAAAGCCTCGGGTCCGCTCAAACGGACAATTCCGATACCCCCCTCCCCAAGAGGGGTGCTGATCGCAGCGATGGTATCCTCTAGCAGGATCTTGACCAAAAACACCCCCATCCGATCCGTGATTCATAAACCGTGCCAAACCTTAAAAAACCGCCCCGGGAGGCGGAAAATCAAAAAATATTTGGAGTCCCGCCGCATCCATGATTAACGGGGAGCGATCACGACCCGACGATATGGTTCATCGCCCCGGCTCGAAGTCTGCACCAACTCGTGCTTCTGCAGAGCAAGATGGATAATCCTTCTTTCCTGGGGGTTCATCGCCTCCAGGACGATCTCCCGCCCGGTGCTTTCAACCACACGAGCCGTTCTTTCCGCGAGGCGGATCAAGGTGCGTTCCCGGCGCCGGCGATAACTTTCAACATCAACAACAACACGCTTCGTTCCCTCTTTGAACTGGCGACGTAAAATAGTATTCAAAAGGTACTGTAACTCGTTCAAGGTACGCCCGCGTCGCCCGATCAACAATCCGCTCTGCGATCCGCTGATCATCACATCAAACTGTTCCTCCGTTTGAATGACCTGGACGCGACCGCGCAGCCCCATCATCTGGAGCATCTCCGTTGTGAAACTGTGCAGGTAGGCACCCGGTTCGTGACGCATCGCCACCATTACCCGGGCTGTTTTGGCGCCAATTAACCCCAAAAAACCCTGGCTCGGTTCACTGAGTACCGTAACCACGGCATTCCCTTGCTTGATACCCAGTTCATCCAGCCCCTTTTGAACCGCTTCCTCAACAGTGCGCCCGCTACTTTCGGTTGAGTTCATTTCCCGCCTTTATTTTCCCTTCTCCGGTAACGCGGCTTCCTTTTTCATCGCCTCCGCGTAAACAACCAGGTAGTGTTGACCCATCGAAAACAGATTGTTCATCGTCCAGTAAAGAACCAGACCGACCGGAAACTTGAAACTGATATAGGTGATCACTGCCGGCATCATGTAGAGCATCATCTTCTGGCTGGGATCGGTTATCGTCAATTTTTGATAGATAAAGGTGGTGATGCCCGAAAGGATCGGAAAGATGTAAAAAGGATCGGTGGCAAGTAGATTGCCCCATGACGTGAGCCCGGGGATGAGATACTCGTTCAAACCGGGAATTAATTTGCCCAACAGATCCACATCGATCAAAAGCCTGTAAATGCCGATCAGGACCGGAAACTGGATCAGGAGCGGCAGACAACCCGCCATCGGGTTGATATTGTTGGCTTGCATAAAAGTCATTACTTCCTTGTTCTGCCGCTCCTTATCATTTTTGTACTTATCCTGAATCTTTTTGATTTCGGGTTGCAAAATTTGCATTCGCTTGGCCGACTGTATTTGCTTGTTGTTCAAGGGAAATGTAATTATTTTCACCGCCACGGTCAAAATAATTATGGATAATCCAAGGTTAGGAACAATGCCGTAAATATATTTGAGCACCACTCCAAAAAAGTTTACAATTTCACTCAAATTGCTCTCCCCTTATTCCAACCTCAATTTACTTAACCGGGTTGTACCCGCCCGGATGAAAAGGATGACAACACAAAATCCGGCGCAATCCCATCGCGCCTCCCTTGAATAGACCGTAACGCGAAATTGCTTCAAAACAGTAATCCGAGCAAGAAGGGTAAAACCGGCAGGTTGGCCCCTTGAGCGGTGAGATGAACACCTGATAGAAACGAATCAGCCCCATCACCATCAGCCGCGGTATTTGGAACACCCGCACACAATTCATTTTAAAAGACGCCCTTTCCGGCATAGCCGGTACCAATCTTCCCGGGCCTGATAAAATCCGGCCTCACCCGCACCTTTGCGCGCCACAATGATCAGATCATAGCCCTTTTTAATATTGTCCTGAAGCGTTCGGTACGATTCCCGGTAAATCCTTTTGATCCGGTGACGCCGGACACTGCCCCCCACTTTTTTACTGATTGAAAATCCAATTCGATTATATTCCTTTAGATTTGGAAGGTAATATAATACCACCCGTTTTGAAACCAGCACCCGCCCGTGCCGGTAAATTTGACGGAACTCCCAGTTTTTTTTAAGTCTTTGTGCCTCCGCTTCCGTCCCGGTCATGCGCGCTACGCACTTAATTTTTTGCGCATTTTGCGGCGGCGCCTGCGAATTACCTCCCGGCCGGCCGTAGTCCTCATCCGGCTCATGAAACCGTGTTTCCTTTGTCTTCGACTTTTCTTGGGCTGGTACGTTCTTTTCAATTCAAATCATTCCTTTTGCGCGTTTTTGATCATTTCGCCCCGGGTACAGGCCTTTTTTGACCCATATGGAAGGAAAGCGTGGCAGCCGAACGCATTAAATTATACAGTAAAAAAAATATTAATGTCAAGATAAATGAAGTTAATTTCGCTTTAACATCTCGCCAGTAGCTCTGAGCGTGATTGCAGCATAGGGCGGGTTCTGCTAAGATAGATCTGTCGTGACGGTTCGTCCTGTTTTGCTTCACAAACACTGTTGGTAAGTATTATTATTTGTGGATAGATACCATCAGTAGTGCCCCGGGGGGGTTTTATGAGCACTGATCTGGAACGCATTTGGAACCTGACTATGGCCGAAATTGAAAAAAACCTTAGTCGCCCCAGCTTTGAAACCTGGCTTAAATCAACCAAACCTTTGTCGTTACGTGATAAAACCGTTCTGGTCGAGGTCCCCAATGACTTTACTCGGGATTGGTTGGAAAAACGTTACAAGGACTTGATTTTAAATGCACTGTACGTAGTGACAAACATTAATTACGAACTATGTTTCACTATTTCCCCCCAGGAAATCGATCTTGAACAGGAAATGTCAACTTTGTCCAGTAGTGTCTACTACAACGGTTCTTCCATCAATGATGAGAGCCGTCTTTCACCATACCAACCTCCATCGCTTAACCCCCGCTATACTTTTCAATCTTTCGTTATCGGTAATTGTAATCGCCTGTCCCATGCCGCCTCCCTTGCCGTGGCCGAAGCCCCATCCGAGGCTTACAATCCTCTTTTCATCTATGGCGGTGTCGGCCTGGGCAAAACCCATCTACTCCACGCCATTGCACACCATATCCTGCAAAAGCATGATCTTAAACAAATTTTCTATATTTCCACCGAAAAATTCACAAATGAATTTATCAATGCCATTCGGGATAATCGCACCCTGGAATTTCGAAACAAATACCGGAACGGTGAAATCTTGCTGATTGATGATATCCAATTCCTCGCAGGAAAGGAACAGACGCAAGAAGAATTTTTCCATACTTTTAACACCCTGCATGAAAGTTACCGCCAGATCGTTATTTCAAGCGATCGCCCTCCGAAAGAAATTCCAACCCTGGAAGATCGTTTACGGTCACGCTTTGAATGGGGTCTGATCACCGATATTCAACCACCCGATCTCGAAACTCGCGAAGCAATTTTGCGTAAAAAAGCAACCAGTGAAAATATCGAAATTCCCAACGATGTCATCCGTTACATTGCGGGGAAAATTGATACGAATATCCGCGAACTTGAAGGGGCATTGATCCGTATCGTTGCCTATGCTTCCCTTACAGGAAGCCCGATCAATCTTCAACTGGCCGACGAATCATTGAAAAAACTGCTATTGACCAAAAAACAGAATGTAACCGTTGCTCAGATCATGAGCAAAACTGCGGCACACTTCAATATAACCCGCGAAGACATGAAGGCAAAACGGCGTCATTTTGCCGTAACTTTCCCCCGCCAGGTGGCGATGTTCCTTTGTCGTCAGTTGACCGAATTGTCCCTGCCCAAAATCGGGTCCGAATTCGGCGGCAGGGATCATACCACAGTTTTGCATGCCTGTAAAAAAATTTCGCACGAACTTTCCAGCAACGAAAACTTGCGCCACAAAATCGAAGTGATCAAAAATGATCTATTATCCTGAGCTGCCATCCTTGCAATCAGGGTTGTGCACCCACGGTTTTAAAAATACACTTTTGTTTGGGATAAAGCTGTGGAAAAATCGGTTCAAATTGTGGATTACTTTTCCGGGGTTGTTTTTTCGCCGATCATGCACCGCCCGTTCACAACAAACAACAGTATTCCTTACCCGTTATTGGCAGGTAATTTCCATTTTTCCACAGTTTCCACGATATCTACTGTTATTACTGTATGATCTAGATCTGATGGTCTTAATAGATAATCTTGTTGATGAATGGAGGGTTTTACATGAAATTACCGGTCGATAAAACTTCCTTCAGCCGTTGTCTTGATATTGTCGAAAAAGCTTTACCCTATCGAACTACGATTCCTCTGCTTAACTACATTTATTTTAAAATGGAAGAGGAACAAATGTTGTTTTCTGCAACCAACCTGGAAATTGAGATACGCTGTACGATGCCCTATCGTTGTTCGGATCGGGCCGTCATTCTTTTCCCGCCCAAGGTTGTTGAAGTTACCCGAAGTTTACCCGATTCGGAAATAGAATTGATGATCGACCCCGGCACTTTTCGTATCGACCTGACCGGTGTACAGGCTGATTTCACATTGTACGGTCTTGATCCTGAAGAATATCCACCTCCGATGGCAGGGGTTGGCGGCTCAAAAATTCTGACATTGGAACAATCTGTTTTGAAGAAAATCCTTAAAGAGATCGTCTTTGCTTCTTCAAATGAGGAGGGGCGTCCAGCCTTTAACGGTGTTCTTTTCATGTTCGACCAAAACCAGATCACCCTTACCGCATCCGACACCTATCGTCTTGCGGTTAAAAAAATTTTTATGTCCGCCTTACCGTTAAAAAAGTGTTCGTTGTTGGTTCCAGCCCGCTCCGTGCGAGAACTGGTAAAAATTTTGGGAGAAACGGATGGACAAGCTTCTATTTTTCCGAAAGACAAGGAAGTTGTTTTTTGTTTTGACTCGGTCCATTTCGCAGCCCGGGTTTTGGAAGAAAAGTTTCCCGACGTCAGTGTGGTCATTCCGCAGCAGTATCGGACCAAAGTTCACTTGCAGCGAAAGCATTTGGAAGAAACTGTAGCTCGGGCGGCCTTACTGGCGGAAGGGATTAACCAGGCGATCCAATTTTCTGTCCGCGACGATGCCATGGTGGTAAGGGTTTCTTCCCAGTTGGGACGGATGGAAGAACAGCTGGTCGTGCAAAAGGAAGGTGAAGACGTAGAGCTATATATCAATTCCCGTTTTGTTCTGGACATGCTCCGGGTAGTGGACTGTCAGGATCTGAGTCTTGAATTTAATGGTTCAAACGGTCCGGTGATTATGCGTCCTTTCGAGGATGATACCTATCTCTACCTGGTATTACCGATAAAAATGGAATAATACGGGGGTAGTGCTCCTTGCGGTTGTTGAAGGTAGAGATGCAAAATTTCCGTAACTATATTTCAGAGGAGGTCTCGTTTCATCCCCGGATGAACATAATTTACGGGAACAATGCCCAGGGTAAAACCAATTTACTGGAAGCGGTTTACTTTACGCTGGTGTCCCGTTCATTCCGAGCCGGGCGTGAAAGTGAAATTATAAACTGGGAATCTCCCTTATTTTTAATTCGGGGCAAGTTGAAAACAGGGGAACATCATTATCGGGTAGATATCGGTTGTCATCGTTCCGGCTGCCTGCAACTGAAAATTGATGGTTCCCCCGTAAAAAGGAGCAACTATTTGTTGCGTTTTCCGGCGATTGTTTTCGGGCCGGAAGATTTACTTCTGGTCAAGCAAGGCCCGGCCCGGCGACGGCGTTTTCTGAACCTTGAAGGTTCGCGCTTGTGCCCCCTGTACTATGGTCTTTACCGTGATTATTATCGAATTGTGCAGCAACGGAATCACCTTTTGCGCCGGGGGAAAAACGGTTCCCTAATCTCCCTTGAACCATGGAACAAGCTGCTGATCAAATATGGCAGCAATGTGATCCGTGAAAGGGTTGCCCTTCTGGCGGGGTTGGAAAAACAGTGCCGCCGTTTTTTCTATTATTTTACGACAGGGAACGAACAGATTGACCTGAACTATGTCTACAGCTTTAATCATGACGGCGACCTCGATTGCCTGGAAACAGTTTTTGAGCTTGCTCTGGAACGGGTTCAACCGGATGAAAAGAGAAGAGGGTTGACCATGCTTGGCCCGCATCTCGATGATTTCAGCATTCTGATCAACGGCCGGGAAGCACGCCGGTTCGCTTCGCAGGGTCAGCAGCGAGCCGCCGCCCTTGCCTTGAAAATGGCGGAGGTTTTTTTATTTGAAGCGAACACCGCATCCCTTCCGGTAGTGCTGTTGGATGATGTGCTATCCGAACTGGATCAGACGCGACAACGACGGTTACTTCAATTTTTATGGGAAAAAGAAGCGCAGGTGATACTTACTGCAGCGGTGCCGGTACACGATCTTTCGTTGTTGCCACGAGATCGTTCTGTCTTGACGGTAGCGGAAGGAAGGGTCACCCGTGGATGACCTGGGCTGGCTGATTGAAAACTTGCTTTACCGGAAAGAACTATGGGAAGGATATTGCCGGCATTGGGTTATGGTTAACTGGGGGCTACTGGTAGGGGAGAAGATCGCGCAGGTTTCCGAGGTTCGCGAGGCAAGCGGTGACTTGTTTCGGGTTACGGTACGGGATGCCACCTGGGCTTATCACCTCTGTTTGTTGAAACCGGGTATAATCAGAAAGATAAAAGCCCGGTTTCCCGGGCTCACGATCCGGGATATTTATTTTCAGGTCGGTGATCTGGCAAGGAAGGAAAAAACGACAGGAAACAGAGAATATAAAAATGCCGCTCCAGATGCAAGAGCACAGTTGGAAGGCGAAAAATTTCGTCAAAACATACGTTTCTTGCGGGAGCAGTGTATCGTTTTTCAAGGGAAAGAATAGGGAGGGTTTAAAAGGGTGTATTTACACATTGGCGGGGCGAAAATGGTTTTTGCGGGGGGCATTGTAGGTATTTTCGATCTGAGACTGCGTCAAAATGCGATCAATAAACAGTTTTTGGAGACGGCACCTTCCACCCGTTTTTTGGATACCGCCAAATTCTCGGAGAACAAATCATTTGTCGTGTTGGAAAAAGATGTTCTGCTTTCCCCGATCGTTCCTTTAACCTTGGCCCGACGTTGCGGGGAACAATTTCGTGGTGGCCAATCATGACCCGGACCGGTTCCGGCTACGATGCCACGCACATCCAGGTGCTTGAAGGTTTGGAAGCGGCCCGGCGCCGGCCGAGCATGTATATCGGGTCCACCGGAAGCCGTGGTTTACATCACCTCGTTTTTGAAGTTGTGGACAACAGTATCGATGAGGTAATGTCGGGTTACTGCCGCCTGATCAAGGTGACCATTCATGAGGATAACAGTGTAAGCGTGGTTGACGACGGGCGGGGTATTCCGGTGGAGATTCATCCCGAACAAAAGAGACCGGCGGTGGAAGTGGTATTAACAACCCTGCACGCGGGCGGTAAATTTTCCCGGGATAGTTACAAGGTTGCCGGCGGATTGCACGGAGTCGGTGTTGCTGTTGTCAACGCTTTGTCGGAATGGCTGGAAGTAGAGGTTTACCGTGACGGGAAGGTCTACTTTCAGCGTTACCACCGGGGCGAAAAAGAAACTGCTCTTGGGGTACGGGGCCATTCCAAAAACAACGGAACCAAAATTACGTTTCGGCCCGATCCGGATATTTTTGATAAAGTTGTTTTTGATAATGAAATTATCATTCAACGCTTGCGTGAACTGGCGTTTCTGAACCGGGGTGTGCGCATTAGTTTTCGTGACAGGCGCAGCGGTTACAATGAAGTTTACAAGTATACCGGGGGTATCACCCAGTTTGTTTCCTACCTGAACAACGGCAAAGAGGTGTTCCCGAAAAAGCCGGTTTACTTCCAACAGGATGTCAGCGGCAACAACGTGGAAATCGCCCTGCAATACAGTACCAGCTACAGCGAATCCATCTATTCTTTCGCCAATAATATCCGTACTCATGAAGGAGGAACCCATGAAGCCGGTTTCAAGGCTTCATTAACCCGTCTTTTTAACGATTACAGTCGGAAACAAGGCCTGCTCAAGGATAACCAGGGCAACCTGTCCGGGGAGGATGTCCGGGAGGGTCTTACCGCCGTGATCAGCGTCAAGTTATTTGAACCCCAATTTGAAGGGCAGACGAAAACCAGGCTTGGAAACAGCGAAACACGTAGCATTGTTGATACCGTTCTATATACGGGGCTGGAAACATTTTTGGAACAAAACCCTTCAGTCACACGGAAAATGTTGGAGAAGGCTTTAAGCGCGTCCCAGGCCCGGGATGCAGCCCGTAAAGCGCGGGAATTGACCCGCCGCAAGAGTGCCCTGGACGTGTCCAGCCTTCCGGGAAAACTGGCCGATTGCACGACCCGGAAAGCGGAAGAAAGCGAGTTGTTTATCGTCGAAGGGGATTCTGCGGGTGGCTCGGCCAAGCAGGGACGCGATCGCCATTTTCAGGCTATCCTGCCACTACGCGGAAAAATTATTAATGTCGAAAAAGCCAGGCTGGACCGGGTCCTTTCCAACGAAGAAATTCGTTCCATCATAACCGCCCTGGGTACCGGGATCGATGAAGACTTTACCCTGGAAAAAGCACGGTACCACCATATCGTGATCATGACTGACGCTGACGTTGACGGATCCCATATCCGCACCCTGCTCCTGACTTTTTTCTATCGTTTTATGCGACCTTTGATTGAAGCGGGCTACGTTTACATTGCTCAACCGCCCCTGTTTAAAGCCAGCAAGGGTAAGGAGGCCCGATATCTTTACCGCGAAAGTGAACTGGAGCATTTACTGGTACAATGGGGCAAAAAGGGGATTCAGGTTCAACGCTACAAGGGGCTTGGCGAGATGAACCCGGAACAGCTGTGGGAGACCACCATGGATCCCTCAACCCGTATCATCCACCAGGTAGAATTAAGCGATGTTTTCAAGGCCGATCGCATTTTTACCGTTCTGATGGGAAGCAAAGTTGAACCGCGTCGTCGGTTTATCGAACAGAATGCTCGTTATGTAAAAAATCTGGATATCTAGGGGCGGAACGGGTTTGCTCCATGCTCCGCTCCAATCATTTTAACGGCGCCGCTTCCTTCAACCGGCGTTTTTACCAGGGTGAATGCCCTGGTTTTGATTTATACACAAATTTTTCTTTTTAAATTGCACAGGTGTGATAGAATATGAAAAATAAGTTGGGCGGTCTACCAGAAGGAGAATAATGATGGCAGAAGAAGAACGCATCATTCCGGTACATATCCACGACGAGGTTAAAAGTTCCTTCCTCGATTATGCCATGAGCGTAATCGTCAGCCGGGCTTTGCCTGACGTGCGCGACGGTCTGAAACCGGTGCACCGGCGAATTCTCTATGCCATGGCGGAAATGGGTTCCACACCCGACAAGCCGCACCGCAAGTCGGCTCGAATCGTGGGCGAGGTCATGGGAAAATACCATCCACACGGCGACTCGGCCATTTACGACACATTGATCCGCCTGGCCCAGGATTTTGCCTCCCGTTATTGTCTTGTAGACGGGCATGGTAACTTTGGTTCACTGGACGGTGACGCCGCCGCGGCGATGCGTTATACCGAAGCCCGTCTTGCCCCGCTGGCCATGGAAATGCTCAGTGACATCCATAAAGAAACAGTTGATTTGCGTCCCAATTTCGACGAAAGCCTTCAGGAACCGGTAGTGTTGCCTTCACGGTTTCCCAATCTTTTGGTCAACGGTTCCGCCGGCATCGCCGTGGGTATGGCAACCAACATTCCTCCGCACAATCTGGGCGAACTGATCAATGCCCTGCACCACCTGATCGAGCATCCGGAGGCTCCGGTGCAAGCCCTGTTCCGGTCGATCAAGGGGCCCGATTTTCCCACAGGAGGCATCGTCGTCGGCACATCCGGTATTGCCGCAGCTTATACAACCGGACGCGGTATCATTCAAATTCGCGGCCGGGTGCAGACCGAAAAAAAAGAAAAAGGATTTCACCGCATCGTCATTACGGAGGTTCCATATCAACAAAACAAAGCACGTCTGGTCGAAAAAATTGCCGAACTGGTCAAGGAAAAAAGAATTGACGGCATCACCGGCCTGCGCGATGAATCTGACCGTAAAGGGGTACGGATTGTGATCGAGTTGCGCCGTGACTACGAGCCCCAGGTAATTATTAACCAGCTCTATCGCTTCACCCCGTTACAACAGAGTTTCGGCATCATCATGCTGGCGCTGGTTGATGGCCAGCCGAAAGTGCTGAATCTGAAAGAGATGCTGGTCCATTACCTTGAGCACCAAAAGGAGGTTATCCGGCGCCGGGCCCGCTTTGACCTGCGTCAGGCCGAGGAGCGTCTGCATATCGTGGCTGGATTGAGCCTGGCCCTTTCACGGCTGGACGAGGTGATCGCCCTGATCCGCCGTGCACCGGACGGTCCGGTGGCGCGCAACGGGCTGATGCAGTTACTGGGCTTGTCCGAAAAGCAAGCCCAGGCCATTCTGGACATACGCCTGCAAAGGCTGACCAGGCTTGAGATCGACAAACTCAAAGCGGAACAACAGGAGCTGGAGGGGCGCATCACTTACCTGCGCCGGGTTTTGGCCGAACCGCGGTTGGTGCTGGAGCAGATTCGGGACGATCTGCGGTTGCTGAAGAATAAATATGCCGATGAACGCCGCACCCAGATCGTGGCCGATGAGAAGGAAATTACAATTACCGACCTCATTCCGGAAGAAGACGTGGTGATCACCTTGACCGGCCGGGGGTACATCAAGCGACTCCCCCTGTCTACTTACCGCAGCCAGCGCCGTGGCGGTCGGGGAATAATCGGAATGCAGCCGCTCGAAAACGACTGCGTGGATCAGCTCCATGTTGCCTCCACCCACCATCATTTGCTTTGCTTTAGCAACAGGGGTAAGGCTTACTTGTTGCAGGTTTACGAAATTCCCGGGGCCAGTCGCCAATCTCGCGGCACCGCCCTGGTCAACCTGCTTCCATTGGAAGGCAAGGAATTCATTACCGCCACCCTACCGGTCAGTGATTTTTTTGCAGATCTGTATCTGGTTATGGTCACGGCGGGCGGCATGATCAAAAGGACCGCCCTGGAGGCATTTCGCCACACCAGGAAAACGGGGCTGGTGGCTTTGACACTGCTCGAAGAAGACGAACTGATCGCAGTTTATCTGACCGATGGAGGGCAAGAAGTACTGATCGGGACCACCAAGGGTTTTTTTGTCCGGTTTTCTGAAAAAGAGGTACGGGCTATGGGGCGCGCCGCTCGCGGGGTAAAAGCGGTCACTCTCGGTGTAAAGCAGAGAGTAGTTGGGGCGGATCTGGCTTCGGGAGGGAAAACGGTGCTTATGGTTACCGAAAACGGTCTCGGTAAACGAGTCCTGGTTGAGGAGTTTCGACCCCAAAGCCGTGGCGGAAAGGGTTTGATCGGGATCAAGATTACGCCGCAAAGCGGGCCGTTGACGGATTTTGTCTTGCTCCGGACAGAACAGGAAGAGGCGATGATTGTTACGGCAAGGGGAGTTGTGAACCGGCAGAGGGTGGAGGAAGTTTCCTTGCAGAAACGCTATTCCCATGGAGTCACCCTGATCCGGCTGGATCAGGATGACCGGGTGGTCAACCTGATCGGGTTGGATTAGCATAAAACGCGGGCCGGCATAAAATAGGGGAAAGAATGATGCTAATAACACGGTTTCTGGTTGTGCTTCTGGCAGCGTTATTGTTGACCGCGCCGGGGTGCGGCCGTGACGCCTCCTTTCAGCGGAAAGAGGCGTCTCCTTTAAGTTTTGACGTTGTGGTGTTGGGCGACACCTTGGGTGCGCTCGTCTGTGCGCTTGAGGCGGTCGATAAAGGGGCGGCGGTAGCCATCCTTTACGGACAACCCGGCCATGATGCCTGGTTGTTGGAACAGGGTGCGGTTGCGGCCTTTCCGGCACAGGTGAACGGAAATAGCGGTGCGGGGAAGGATATGGTCCCGGAAACGTATAGCGTCTTCGATTTACGACGGGACCTGGGTCTAAGCGGCGGCATTTGGGGCCAGACCTGGCACTATGATTTGTTAGCTGCCGGGGCGGGTGACGCTCTGGATTGGTTTACCGCTTTGACCGGAACACCGGCCGAGCAGATCCGGCCCGGTTTTTTCCAGCTACCACATCTCTTTTACGACCGGGCTTACACCGGGCTGGCCCATGCAGCCGGTAAACACGGGGTTCGCTTTGTCGGCGAGGCTGAAGTGGATGAACTTGAGCATGCAACCGGAGACAGTTGCTTCATGTTCCGGGTGCGGTTTCCCGGTGACCGGGTGGTCCGGATCATTGCCCGGGCGGTAGTCATGGCTCAGGGCGGCTACCTGGAAGACCGGGTGTTGATGCAGGAAGTGGCTGCGGGGGTGCGCGTCGCCCCCTGGCGCAATGCCGGCAGTGGTGAAGCGATGCGTCTAGCGATTGCTCAGAATCTCGATCTGGTCCAACTTGATCATTTTGCCTATGGGCTGGCAATGCAAGAGGACGGGAATTGGGTCAGGGCGCGTTACCCGGAGCAGGCCCTGTTGGTTACCGGCGGGCAGGCACAACCAGTTTATGGCATCACCGAAGCCGCAATTCTGGCCGCCCTTTTACAGCAGGGGCAAGATGGTGCCGGCTGGCTCGTGGTTGCGGAGTCCCGGTTGGCGAAAACAGAAAAAGACAGCCTCAATTGGTTGCGTTACACCGGTATCGATTCTTTCCTGGAGGCGCAATTTCCGGATTCTTTGCCCCTGTCCAGGCCGTTGTTTGATCGCCCCTGGGATAACTATTACGCAATTCCTGTCGCCGCCCTGGCCGAGTATTGTCTTGGGGGTATCGCTGTGAATGAGCAAGGTCAAGTTTTGCGGGCCGGGCATGCGGTGACCGGAATGTTCGCCCTTGGGGAAGCTGCCGGCGGGTTGCACGGCAAGGCACTGCTGCCGGGAGCTGCTTTGAGTGAAGTCCTCGTGTGGGGGCGCCGGATTGGTGATGGGGCGGCTCGGCTGGCCCAAAAGTAAACGTTGCGGGATGCGCCGGAAAGGGGTGAGCGAAGATGGCCCGGTCTCCTGTTCGTATAACCGATACTACCCTGCGTGATGCGCACCAGTCTTTGATGGCAACTCGCATGCGCACGAATGATATGCTCCCCGTGGCCGGGCTAATGGATCGGGTCGGCTATTATTCGTTGGAGGTTTGGGGTGGAGCTACATTTGATGCCAGTATGCGTTTCCTCAACGAAGACCCGTGGCACCGGTTACGGGTTCTGCGTGACGCTTTCCGAAAAACGCGTCTGCAGATGCTTCTGCGGGGACAGAACATCCTCGGTTACCACCACTACCCTGACGATGTGGTGGAGGAATTCATCAAACGGGTTGTGGCCAACGGGATCGATATTATCCGTATTTTTGACGCTTTGAACGATTGGCGCAACATGGAGAAAGCCATGCTTGGTGCCAAAAAGGAAGGGGCCGAAGTCCAGGGCACGATCAGCTATACTGTCAGCCCCCTGCATAATGTTGACCATTTTGTGGAACTGGGGCGGATCATCCGGGAAATGGGGGCCGATACCTTATGTATCAAGGATATGGCGGGCCTTATCGCGCCCTATGACGCTTTCAGGCTGGTAGCGGAATTAAAGGGAAAGGTTGGCCTGCCCTTACAATTGCATTGTCACTCAACGAGCGGTATGGCTTCAATGGCCTATCTCAAGGCCATTGAAGCGGGGGTGGATGCGGTCGATACCGCCTGTGCCGCCCTTTCGCAAGGAACCAGCCAACCATCCACGGATAGTCTGGTCGCCGCCCTGGCCGGGACAAAATATGCCACCGGTTTGGATTTGAGCCTGCTTAGTCAGATCAGTGCTCACTTCAAGGAAGTGCGTTCCAGGTACAATTTGCTTGCAGAAGTCACGGTTGGAGTGGATACCGACGTCCTTAATTACCAGATTCCGGGAGGGATGATCTCCAATCTGGCCTCCCAACTTGCAGAGCAGCACGCCTCTCACTTGTTGCCCCGGGTGTTGGAAGAGGTACCCCGGGTCAGGGCCGATCTCGGTTATCCGCCGCTGGTTACCCCCTCGAGCCAGATCGTCGGTGCTCAGGCCGTGCTTAACGTGCTTCTGGGGGAGCGTTACAAAATGGTTTCCACCGAGTTCAAAAATTATCTGCGCGGGCTTTATGGCCGTCCTCCCGGAAGGATATCCCGTCGTTTACGCGAACAGATTCTCAAGCATGAGAAACCGGTGGGGGGCCGCCCGGCGGACCTGCTGCCGCCGCAACTGGAAAAAGCACGGCGGGAACTGGGGGATCTGGCTGTGCAGGGAGAGGATGTTTTGACTTATATTCTATTTCCCAACGTCGCCCGGGAATTCTTTCTACGGCGGAATGAACAGAAAAAGCCCTCCGTCACGACTAAAAACCCGGGGGGGGCTGGTCACAGTCAAAACGAGTCAACCGTGAAGGCAGCCCCTGCCTGCAACCCCGGTTGTCGCACCGCTGTTTCCAAAGAGTCCCCGTTGCTTTCACGACTCGATACGGTAGATCGCAATATTCTTTTGGAGGATGACGGGGTTTACCCGGTGTGATACGGTATGCAAAGTGGTTTACGACTACTGCGGCTGTGTTTACTGTCATTGCCCCAGGACGGGGGTAAGAAGGATGCCCTACGGCGGCTTTGAGCAGGAGCGGAAGACCTTGAAATATTGTTGCTCTGCGCAGCGTTACGGGGTAAAATGTGCGCTAAAGCTGAGTTGTCCGGTGGGCAAAGTGGTGCGCATCGCGTTAAAAGAAGACCGGCGGGTGTTTACCCCGGTGGACCGCAGCAGCTACAAGTGGAAATCGCTGTACAAAATGCGGACTCTGTGTAGCGGGTTAATAGCAGGTTTGATATATCGTTTTGAGAAGCACTACATGCGGGGACTGGCAAATTGCAAGTGCGCTTGGGATTGGCTTTTTGCGTGATATTGGCCATGGCGGCAAGCGAGATCATAGAAAATAAATTGGAACAGAGAAAATAATATCCCAACATCAAAGTCGGATTCAAGGCAGAAGTATGCCCGAAATCAGTTTTAATTCAGCCAAAGCAGCCAATTTGCAGTCGATAGCGAAACAACCGGCGAACTTTGCAGGTAAAATGTCTCTGCCTGAGCGGATTGCCGGCTTTCTATTACGGTTTTTATTGAAAAAATGGGCACAACGCAAATGGCTCTGGCATGTTTTATGTTGACACTGTCGGAGGGTGCGGGGTATAATATTCTACAATATTTTTTAAAAGCCATGACGGGTAGGAGTAGGCCGGTACCTTTCCAAGAGAGCCGGGTATGCTGCGAACCGGTAAGGGAAACGGCCCGAAAGTCGATCCCGAGCCGGCCCGCTGAAAGCAAAGTAGGCGGGCCCGGGTAGCGCCGTGATCCGTATCGAGCGTCCGCCAGTCAGCTTGTAGTGGTGCCTGTCGGAAAAAGGGTGGTACCGCGGAGGAAATCCCTTCGCCCCTTTGGGTGGAGGGTTTTTTTTATGAGTTTTACTTTAATCCAATGTTTGACGGGGGGAGAGGCGATGAAAGAAACAAGGTTGATCTTCATGAACGGAACGCTGGTACCGGCGGCGGCGGCGGTCATTTCCGTGTTTGACCATGGCTATCTCTACGGCGACGGGGTTTTTGAAGGGATTCGGGCTTATAATGGGCGAATTTTTCGCCTGGCGGAACATGTGCGCCGGCTCTTTGAATCGGCCCATCATATTATGTTGCCGATCCCGTTTGACCACGCCGGGATGGAGGAAGCGATCATGAACACGGTCCGGGCCAACGGGCTGCGGGATGCTTATATCCGGGTGGTGGTTTCCCGGGGGGTGGGAGATCTCGGTCTTGATCCCCGTAAATGCCGGGAAAGCCAGGTGGTCATTATCGCCGACAGCATCAATCTTTATCCTGCCGAATTGTACCGTCGCGGGTTACAGGTGATCACCGTACCCACGCGGCGTAATATCGCCGACGCCCTTGATCCAAAAATCAAATCCCTGAACTATCTGAATAACATTCTTGTCAAAATAGAGGCTAACCGGGCCGGGGTGATGGAAGCGCTTATGCTTAGCCAAAACGGTTATATCACTGAAGGGTCGGGAGACAACATTTTTATTTATCGCAAGGGGATACTCCTGACCACCCCATCGTATCTGGGTATTCTGGAAGGGGTTACCCGTGAAGCGGTCATGGAACTGGCCGGTGATGAAGCGATTCCGGTCCGGGAGGAACCTTTTACCCGTCACGACCTTTACGTATGTGATGAATGCTTTCTGACCGGGACGGCGGCAGAGGTAGTTCCGGTTGTCGAGGTGGACGGGCGAATGATCGGGAACGGGACCCCCGGGCCCGTAACCCTGCGCTTGATGGAACTGTTTCGGCATCTGGTTCAAAACGAGGGGACGATGGTGGAGTAAAGCCGGGCTATGATAAAAAGATCCGTTCCGGTTTTCCACCCGACAATACACGGCAGGAGGTTGATCCGGTATGCGCAGTGAACAGGTTCTGAAAGGGTTTGAAAGAGCGCCCCATCGGGCTCTTTTCATGGCTATGGGATACCATCCCGAGGAATTAAAACGCCCCCTGGTGGGAGTGGTGAATTCCTCCAATGAAATCGTACCCGGCCATATCCACCTGGCCCGGATCAGTGAAGCGGTGAAAGCTGGGGTGCGCCTGGCGGGCGGAGTACCGGTTGAATTTTCCACTATTGCCGTCTGTGACGGGATTGCCATGGGTCACCGCGGGATGAATTATTCCCTGGCCAGCCGGGAAATCATTGCGGACAGCATCGAGGCCATGGTCGAGGCCCATTGTTTCGACGCTCTGGCTTTTGTTACCAACTGCGACAAGGTAGTCCCGGGGATGCTTATGGCCGCGGCCCGGATGAATCTGCCCGCAGTCATGGTCAGCGGGGGACCGATGCTGGCCGGAGAGTACCGCGGCCGTCGTCTCGATTTAAATACTATTTTTGAAGGGGTAGGTGCGGTCAAGGCCGGTCGCCTTTCCGAAGAAGAACTGGAGGAGATGGCTCTGCGAGCCTGCCCGGGTTGCGGCTCCTGTGCCGGCATGTTTACCGCCAATTCCATGAATTGCATCACCGAAGCCCTTGGTCTGGCCCTGCCCGGTAACGGGACCATCCCCGCCATTGACGCCGGTCGCCTGCGCTTGGCCAAGGAAGCCGGGATGAAGGTGATGGAGATGTTCGAACAAGGGCTTACCGCGAGACGGATATTGACCGGGGAGGCCCTGATGAACGCCCTTACCGTCGATATGGCTCTCGGGTGTTCCACCAACACGCTCCTTCATCTTCCGGCGATTGCCCATGAAATGGGGATGACCCTGGATTTAACGGAGATCGATGTCCTGAGCCGGAAGACGCCGCAGTTGTGTCTGCTCAGCCCTGCCGGTGAAGACCGTGTTGAGGACCTGAACCGGGTCGGCGGGATCCCGGCCGTGATGAAAGAACTGGCCGGGGGCGGTTTGCTCAATCTTGATCCGCTTACCGTTACCGGTCGGACCGTGGCCCAAAACCTGAAATATGCCGATGCCGTTGACGGTCGCGTGATCCGCTCGCTCGCAGATCCGTACCGCGGTGAAGGAGGGCTGGCCGTTTTGTTCGGCAATCTTGCCCCCGGTGGGGCGGTGGTCAAACAGGGGGCGGTCGCCGAAGAGATGATGGTCAATCGTGGTCCGGCCCGTGTTTTCGATAGTGAAGATAAAGCCCAGACGGCGATCCTGGACGGGGCGATCCGGCCCGGCGATATCGTGGTTATCCGTTACGAGGGGCCGCGCGGCGGTCCCGGGATGAGGGAAATGCTTGCCCCGACGTCGGCCCTGGCCGGGATGGGGTTGGACAGGGCGGTGGCTTTGATTACCGACGGACGTTTTTCCGGAGCCAGCCGGGGTGCGGCGATCGGGCATATCTCTCCGGAGGCGGCTGCCGGGGGCCCCCTGGCCCTGGTACAGGAAGGGGATTTGATCTGTATCGATATTCCGGAACGCCGGCTCGATCTACAGGTTTCCGAATCGGAACTGTCCCGACGCCGGGAGAATCTTGTTCCTTTTGTGCCCAGAATAACCCGGGGTTATCTTGGTCGCTATGCCCGCCTGGTTGCATCGGCCAATCGTGGTGCGATCCTGGAAGCGGGGGAGGAAGCGTGACCATGATCATGAACGGTGCGCAGATGGTTATCGCCGCCCTGGAACAAGAACGGGTGGATACTGTATTCGGTTACCCCGGCGGGGCGGTGTTGCCCCTTTACGATGCTCTCTACCACTCCCGGTTGCGCCATATTCAGGTGCGACATGAACAGGGAGCGGTGCATGCCGCCGACGGCTATGCACGGGTTACCGGAAAACCAGGGGTTGTTTTTGCCACCTCTGGTCCGGGGGCAACGAACCTGGTCACCGGTATCGCCACGGCGCATATGGACTCGGTTCCTTTGGTCCTTATTACCGGACAGGTCGCAACCCGTTTGCTCGGGACCGACTCTTTCCAGGAGGCCGATATCACCGGAATCACCCTTCCCATTACCAAACATAATTATCTGATCCAGAATCTGGCCGAACTGCCCGGTAGCATAGCCGAGGCGTTCCATATCGCTTCTACCGGCCGGTGCGGACCGGTTTTGATCGATATTCCAAAGGATATTTTTGAAAAAGAAGGCCGGTTTCAATATCCGCAAGCCCGCGAAATACCCGGGTACAAGCCTACTTTTGAAGGGCATAGCGGTCAGATTGCCAAGGCGGTCCGGGCTATTGGCGCGGCCCGGAAACCGGTTATTTTTGCCGGCGGCGGGATCATCCGTTCCGGCGCCGCCGCAAGTTTGCAAGAGCTGGCCGAGAAGGCGCAAATACCGGTTGCTCTGACCCTGATGGGCCTTGGTGCCTTTCCCGGGAGCAGTACCCTGTTTTTGGGCATGCCGGGGATGCACGGAACTGTCGCGGCCAACCGGGCCCTCTGTGCAGCCGATTTAATAATCGCTGCCGGGGTGCGTTTCGATGACCGGGTTACAGGTAAATTGGACTGTTTTGCCCCCGGCGCCCGGATTATTCATATCGATATCGATCCGGCGGAAATCGGCAAGAACGTGGCGGTTCATATCCCTATTGTCGGCGATGTGGAACGGGTGCTGGGTTCGCTGCTTCACAAATTAAAACCCGGCGACACCGCTTCCTGGCGAGAACAGATCGCGGAATGGAAAAGGCTTTATCCCCTTGATCGTGGTTCCGGCACCGGTGCAACAGGTAAACTGAAACCACAATTTGTGATCCGGGAAATTTTCCGGCTCACCCGTGGAGAAGCGATCATCTCCACCGATGTGGGACAGCACCAGATGTGGACCGCACAATACTATCTTTTCGACCAGCCGTGCCGCTTCCTTTCTTCAGGAGGCCTGGGTACCATGGGTTACGGGTTCCCGGCGGCTATCGGAGCGGCACTGGCCTTGCCGGAAGAAACGGTTTTCTGCATTGTCGGGGACGGCGGGTTTCAGATGAATATCCAGGAGCTCGCCACGGCGGCGACGCACCGGGCGGGGGTTAAGGTGGCGGTGATCAACAATGGCTATCTGGGCATGGTTCGTCAGTGGCAGGAACTATTCTGGGGGCGTCGTTATTCCCAAACGACGCTGACGGGTAACCCTGATTTTGTTCGGGTGGGAGAAGCGTACGGAATTCCCGGTTTACGGGTATCCCGGGAAGAAGAGGTGTTTCCTGCCATCAGCGAAGCCCTTGCTACTCCGGGTCCGTTTTTGCTTGATTGCATGGTGGAGCCGGAAGAAAACGTGTTGCCCATGGTGCCTCCGAACAAACCAATCAACGAAATCCTCACCGGAGGTAACGGCTGATGAGATATATTCTGGCGGTACTGGTCGAAAACAAGCCCGGGGTGCTGACACGGGTCGCCGGTTTATTTAGCCGGCGTGGGTTTAATATTGATAATATTGCCGTGGGGGAGACAGCGGAACCGGGCATTTCTCGCATGACTATCGCTGTGCGGGGCGACGAAGCGGTGCTTGAACAGGTTGAAAAACAATTAAACAAGCTCATCAATGTGATCAAAGTAAGCAATCTTTCGCACGAACCGGCGGTAGTACGGGAGTTGGTCCTGATCAAGGTCAAAGCCGACCCCCGCACCCGGACCGATGTGCAACAGATTGTGGAAACCTTTCGGGGCAAGATCGTTGATGTTTCGCTGGATTCCATGATTGTCGAGGTTACCGGCAACAAGGAAAAGCTGGATGCGATCAAGTTACTGCTTCAACATTACGGGATACAGGAACTGGTGCGTACCGGAAAGATTGCCCTCCTGCGCGGCTTCAAAACCCGGGAGGGGTAACCGTATTTTTTGTGACGGGGGGGGAATTGCAGAGCTCCTCTCGCAGACTGAACCATTGATTATGGAACAAAAGGAGGAGCTTTGATGGCCGGCAATACCATGGTTGAGAAAATATTGGCCCGGGGAGCGGACCGGAAAGAGGTCGAGGCCGGAGAGCTGATCAACGTGCGGATCGATCTTGCCCTGGGCAACGATATTACCGCCCCGCTGGCGATCCGGGAATTTGAAAAACTGGGTGCGAAACAGGTTTTCGATCCGGACAAGGTGGTTCTGGTACCAGATCATTTTACCCCCAACCGGGATATCGCTGCTGCCGGACAATGTCTTCTGTTGCGCAAGTTTGCGCAACGTCACCAGATTACCCATTATTACGAAGTCGGGCGTATGGGCATTGAACACGCTCTTGTTCCGGAGGAAGGCCTGGTTTGGCCGGGGGCGGCGGTGATCGGAGCCGATTCTCATACCTGCACTTACGGTGCGGTCGGTGCTTTCGCGACCGGGGTTGGGAGCACCGATTTGGCGGCGGCCATGGCTACCGGGGAAGTTTGGTTTCGGGTACCGGCAACCATGCGCTTTATTTTCAACGGGAAACTGACGCCATGGGTAACCGGAAAAGATTTGATCCTTCATACCATCGGCCGGATCGGGGTCGACGGCGCTCGCTACCGGGCCATGGAATTTACCGGCGAAGCGGTGACGGAACTATCCATGGACAGTCGCTTCTCCATGTGTAACATGGCCATAGAGGCTGGGGGTAAATGCGGCTACGTGTTGCCCGATCGGATCACGGCGGCTTACCTTCAAGGCCGGGTCAAGACGCCCTATGAAGTTGTCTTGAGCGATCCCGATGCCCGCTATATTGAAACACTGACCATGGATGTCAGCGCTCTCGAGCCCCAGGTAGCTTTTCCGCCTTCCCCGGCCCGTGTGCGTAATGTACGTGAGGCCAGAGGGATTACCATCGATCAGGTGCTGATCGGCTCTTGCACCAATGGCCGTATGGAGGATCTACGCACAGCCGCTTCCATCTTGAAAGGACGCCGGGTCCATCCCCGGGTAAGGCTGCTCATCATCCCGGCGACCCAGCGTATTTACCGCCAGGCCATGGCGGAAGGGCTGCTTGATATCTTTATCCAGGCCGAAGCGGCGGTAAGCACTCCGACCTGCGGTCCTTGCCTGGGCGGGCACATGGGCGTTTTGGCGAAGGGCGAACGGGCCCTGGCCACTACCAACCGTAATTTTATCGGCCGGATGGGACATCCGGAAAGCGAAGTTTATCTTTGCGGTCCCGCCGTGGCGGCGGCCGGGGCTATTGCCGGGACAATCGTTCATCCCGAGGAGGTGCTGTAAATGACCCTTAGAGGCAGGATCTGGGTTTTCAATGACGATGTGGACACCGACCTTATTATTCCAGCCCGCTATCTGAGCGCTACCGGAGCGCAGGAGCTGGCTGCTCATTGCCTTGAAGACTTACGGCCCGAATTTCCCCGGAAAGTGCGTCCCGGGGATATGATTGTGGCCGGAAACAACTTTGGCTGCGGCAGCTCCCGGGAACAGGCTCCGCTTGCCTTGAAAGGATCGGGGATAGCCTGTATCATCGCCCGCAGCTTTGCTCGCATTTTTTTTCGCAATGCGATCAATATCGGCCTTTCGATTCTGGAATGTCCGGAAAACCTGACCGGGCAACTAATTGAAGGGGAAGAAATCACGGTGGACCGAAAAGCCGGACTGATCCGCGATGGTAAAGGCAATTGCTGGCCAGCCACAGCTTTTCCTCCTTTTATGCAACAAATTATTGATGATGGAGGCCTCATTGAACACGTGCGCCGGCGAACCGGCGGCCGGGAAATAGGCTGAGGTGGTAAAACAGGTTTTTGGGGCTGGTAACGGGCAACAGGCCGGTTTTTTGCCGGCCCGGCTGCTTCCTGTTTTGCTCCGGCGAATGCCTGCAACCGTTTTGCAATCGTTGTTATTTCAGTTATAATGAAATTTGAACGGTCATTTCGAGGAGGCGACTGGATGAAAAAATATGCGAGCGATCACCTGCGCAACGTGGCCCTGATCTCCCACGGTGGTGCCGGTAAAACTTCCCTGGCGGAAGCGATGCTTTTTACGGCCAAGGCGATCAATCGTCTTGGAAAAATCGAGGCGGGCAATACCACGACCGACTACGATCCGGATGAAATAAAACGGCAGGTTACGATCAATACCGCCCTGGCCCCCCTGGAATGGTCCGGCCTGAAGGTGAATTTACTGGATACGCCGGGCTACTTTGATTTTATCGGTGATGTTCTCGGGGCTTTACGTGTCGCCGACGGTGTCGTGGTGGTGGTTTGTGCCGTCTCCGGGGTGGAAGTGGGCACGGAGAAAATGTGGAGCATTGCCGACGAAATGAACCTTCCCCGGGTTGTGTTTGTCAACAAGCTGGACCGGGAAAACGCCGATTTTGGGCGGACTCTGGGCCAACTTCAACAATATTTTGGTCTTTCCGTCGCCCCCTTACAACTACCGATCGGCAAGGAAAACGGTTTCAACGGGGTGGTCGATTTAATTGCCGGGAAGGCCCTCTATTTTGAGGGTGAGGGTCTGGAAGTGCGGGAAGACGATATTCCCGACAATTTGCAAGAGGAAGCCGGCGCCTTGCGAGAAAAGCTGATTGAAGCGGTGGTCGAATCGGATGACGAGCTGTTATTAAAGTATCTGGAAGGGGAGCCGCTGGATCCGGAGGAAATCTTGCGCGCCCTGCGCCGGAGTGTTCTTGAAGGAAAAGTAGTCCCCGTTTTGTGTGGTGCGGCGACACGTAATTATGGTTCCCAGCCTCTGCTTGATATCATTGGTCACTATCTTCCTTCACCGGCGGACCGGGGTGCGGTTACCGGTAAACTGCCCCGTTCGGAAGAAGAGGAAGAGGTGACGCGCCAACCCGATCCGGCCGAACCGTTCAGTGCCTTGGTATTCAAGACTCTGGCCGACCCATACGTTGGGCGGATTACCTATTTTCGGGTTTGTTCGGGCATTTTAAAACCGGACTCCCAGATCTACAATACGACCAGGGAAAAAGCGGAACGGATCGGGCAGGTTTTTACAATGCGCGGCAAAAACCAAGTTCTTTTGGAGGAGGTTGTTGCCGGTGATATCGCCTCCGCTGCCAAGTTGCAACATACCGCAACCGGTGATACCTTGTGTGATCGCAGTCACCCCGTGTTATTTCCGGGTTTCGATTTTCCCGAACCGGTTATCTCATTTGCCGTTGAGCCAAAAACGAAAGGGGACGAGGAAAAGGTTTCAAGCGGCTTGGCCCGTTTTATTGAAGAAGACCCCACTTTCCGTCTTGAACGACGGGCTGAAACCAGGCAGACGGTTATTTCCGGTATGGGAGAAACCCATCTCGAGATCATTGTCAGCCGGCTCGCACAAAAATTTGGGGTAGAGGTGGAGTTATCTACCCCCAAGGTGCCCTACAAGGAAACCATCCGCAAATCGACCCGGGTGGAAGGAAAGCATAAAAAACAAACCGGGGGGCGGGGCCAGTACGGTCATGTTTTTCTGGATCTGGAACCGGCCGAGGTTGGGGAAGGGCTGATTTTTGAAGACAAGATCTTTGGCGGGGCAGTGCCGAAACAGTATATTCCGGCTGTCGAAAAAGGCGTCCGTGAGGCCATGGACGGAGGAGTGTTGGCCGGTTACCCTGTCGTTGACGTGAGGGTAAAATTGGTGGACGGTTCCTACCATACCGTGGACTCCTCGGAAATGGCCTTCAAGATCGCCTCCGGGATGGCGTTTCGCAAAGGGATGGAGCAGGCTTCCCCGGTCCTTTTGGAACCGGTAATGAACGTGGAAGTGTTGGTTCCCGAAGATTTCATGGGGGATATCATGGGTGATTTAAACGGCCGCCGCGGGCGGATCCAGGGGATGGAACCTTACGGTGGCGTCCAGAAGATCCTGGCCCAGGTCCCGATGGCCGAGATGTTCCGCTATTCGATCGACCTGCGCTCCATGACCCAGGGTCGGGGGTTTTTTGCGATGAAATTTTCCCACTATGAAGAGGTACCGGCTCAAATTGCCGAACAGGTGGCTGCCGCCGCCAGGGCTGCCCGGGAAAAAGAATAGTTTTTCCCCTGGTCCGGCATCAATCCCTGTTGTACCGGTTCATATTATGAGGACAGGAAACGAACGCCTGCCGTGTGTGGAGAACAAACGGCCTGTTTTCACCGGTCAGGGAGGGCGGTGCAGCATTGATCCGTAAACGGGTGGCCGTAATTTTTGGAGGGCAATCCGGGGAACATGTGGTATCCTTGCGTTCGGCGGCCTCGGTGATGCAAGCGCTCGATCCGGATCGTTACACCGCCGTTCCGGTAGGTATCTCCCGGGAAGGGCGCTGGTTTACCGGAGAGGAATGCTGGCGTGAGTTGTTGGAATGCAAGTTGTCCGGCCGTTCACGTCCAGCCCAGTTGGTTACCGACCCATCCCGCCCGGGTTTGCTCGTGCAGAAGGCGGCGGGTGATGGCTCCGGTTGGAGATTCACTCCCCTTGACCTGGTTTTCCCGGTTTTGCACGGTCCTTTCGGTGAAGACGGTACGGTGCAGGGGCTATTGGAACTGGCCGGGTTGCCGTACGTGGGTTCGGGAGTGCTTTCTTCGGCCGTTTCCATGGATAAGGTGATCATGAAGATTCTCTTTGCCAGGCGCGGTCTCCCGGTGGGACCATACCTGTATTTTTATAACCGGGATTGGCGGAAACGGCCACGCTATTGGGGGCAAAGGGTGCAGGGGGAACTTGGTTTTCCCTGTTTTGTTAAACCCGCCAACCTGGGCTCGAGCGTGGGTATTACCCGGGTGACGCACCCGGATCATTTTATGACAGCGGTGGCAACCGCCCTTGAGTACGACGAAAAAGTGATTGTTGAGGCATTGATCCCGGGGCGGGAAGTCGAAGTAAGCGTTTTGGGCGATTGCCCCCCGGTTGCCTCTTTGCCCGGTGAAATTATCCCCTGCAATGAATTTTACGATTATCAGGCCAAATACATCGATGACCGCTCTGTTTTGGTGGTTCCGGTTGATCTGGGGGAAGAACTGGGACGGCGGGTAAGGGATATCGCTGTCCGGGCCTTCCAGGCTGTAGAGGGTAGCGGTCTGGCACGGGTTGATTGTTTTGTCGACACCACCGCGGGCAAAGTGACGGTAAATGAAATTAACACCATGCCGGGTTTTACCAGTATCAGCATGTTTCCGAAACTGTGGGAAGCCAGCGGCCTTTCCTACCGCAACCTGGTTGCGCGCTTGCTGGAACTGGCGGAGGAACGTTTTGCGCACCGGCGCGCATTGAAAACGGTACCGCCGGAATAGGCACGGATCGCCCGGCGGCACGCCGAAAAGAAGGAGATGATGCCCGTGAACAAAGAATTGTTATTGATTCCCGGACCGACCCCCATTCCCCAGGTGATTGCCCAGGCGATGACGACCGAAATGTTTAACCACCGCGGTTTACGTTTTAAAAAACTGTTGGAGGAATTAACCGCTTCGTTAAAAGAAGTTTTTATGACCGCCGGGCATCTTTTCATTCTTACCTCCTCCGGTACAGGAGCACTGGAAACGGCGGTGGTCAACTTTCTTTCGCCCGGCGACCGGGTGCTCTGTTTGACCAACGGCGTTTTTGGCGATCGTCTGGCCGCTATTGCCGCAACCTATGGCGCCGCCGTGGAACGCTTGGCGAGCGAATGGGGAAAACCGCTCGACTACGATGCCCTGGAAGCACTTTTGCGTGCCGACCACGAGCACCGGATCAAGGCCGTAACGGTCGTCCATAATGAATCCTCTACCGGTATGATGAATGACGTCGAGCGCATCAGCCGCTTCCGGGGCGATCATCCGGCGCTGCTCATCGTTGATACGATTAGTTCAATGGGGGCGGTACCCTTTCCGGTTGACAAATGGCAGGTCGATGTTTGTCTGACCGGTTCACAAAAGGTGTTGATGTTACCACCGGGACTGGCGCTGATCAGTGTTGGGGAACGTGCCTGGGAAGTCTCATCCACGGCCCAAATGAAAAGTTTCTATTTCAATTTGCATACCGCCTGCACATTCTGTGCGAAAGGACAAACCCCCTGGACACCGGCCTTGCCCCAGATGGTGGCGGCACGGACCGCCCTGGATCTTTATTTTCGGGAAGGACGGGAACAATGTCATGCCCGGCACCGGTGCATGGCCGGCGCGGTTCGTGCTGCGGCACGGGCATTGGGTCTGGAACTGCTGGTCGAGGATCGGTACGCTTCGATGACTGTTACCGCCATCATCGGGCCGGATGGGGTGAACCTGCCCGAACTTTGTGAGACCATGCGCGAACGTTTTGGAGTCGAGATTGCCGCGGGCCAGGGTAAGCTAAGCTCAAGCACTTTTCGTATTGGACACCTCGGCGCGGTGACTGAAATAGACATTGTGACCGGTGTTGCAGCCCTTGAAATGGCCTTGCATTTACAAGGGTACCGGTTGGAGCTTGGCGCCGGGGTGCGAGCGGCGCAAAAAGTTCTATTGGAGCGATGTCGGCCCCCGCTTTAAGGTGCGGCGGTGGGGTTTGGCCTGCATTTCAGGTTCAGAATCAGGGAGGCAATCGGGTGGAACGCATCTGTCAACTGACCCTGGCGGAATTCATGGGAGAGGGTAGTACAATAAAAAAACCGCCTGCCCGGATAGATCCGGTCGAAAAGTTGGCTGCACTGGCCGCCGGTTGCCGGGACTGTTCCCGTTGCGGCTTGCGTGCCGGCTGCCGGCAGGTCGTTTTTGGAGCGGGTAATCCCCGTGCCCGGTTGTTCCTCATTGGTGAAGCCCCGGGGGCGGACGAGGATCGCCTCGGCCGGCCTTTTGTTGGCGCAGCCGGCCGGTTGTTGACTCGTATTTTGGAAGCAGTTGGGCTTAACCGGGAAGAAGTTTACATCACCAATGTGGTCAAATGCCGGCCTCCGGGAAACCGGCTGCCGGAGGCGGTAGAAAAAGAAGCCTGCCTGCCATATTTGTGGGAACAGCTTTCCCTGATCGATCCGCCCTTGATCGTTTGCCTGGGTGCAGTTGCTGCACGCACTCTTGTCGGCGGAGCTTCCATTACCCGAATGCGGGGACGCTGGCACCGCCTTGCGGAGCGGCTGGTTATGCCCACTTTTCACCCGGCGGCGCTTTTACGCGATCCGAATAAAAAAAGGCCGGTTTGGGAGGATTTCCAGCAGGTAGCCCAGTATTATCGTCGACTTCCGGAAGGGGACGGGCCCTGATGACCAAAAAAAATATTTTAGTGGTCGATGATGAACGAACCCTGGTCAAAGCCCTTAAATTCACCCTGGAAAAGGAAGGTTTTCGGGTTGAAGAAGCTTTTGACGGCGAGGAAGCGTTGCAAAAAGTTTTGGCTGAACCGCCTGACATTATTGTCCTCGATCTAATGTTACCCGGGGTAGATGGTTTTGAGGTCTGCCGGCGCATCCGTAAAAAGATGGAACTGCCGATTATTATGCTCACTGCCCGCGACGACGACATCGACAAGATTTTAGGGTTGGAATTAGGGGCGGACGATTACTTGACCAAGCCTTTTAATCCCCGGGAGCTGGTGGCTCGGATCAAGGCCATTCTGCGTCGCACCGGGGTCGAAGAGGAGTTGCGCAAGTACATTCAGGTCGGTGCACTCCAGATTGATTTATTGCGGCACAAGGTCCGCTTGAACCGGCGCGAGGTCGAACTGACCGCAAAGGAATTTGCTCTGCTCGGTTTCCTTGCGGCCAACGCCGGGCGGGTTTACTCCCGGGACCAGCTCCTGGAACGGGTGTGGGGTGAGAACTACCCGGGGGATGCCCGGACCGTGGATGTGCATATCCGACGCCTGCGGGAAAAACTGGAAAAGGATCCGGGTAACCCGGAGTTGATCATTACCGTTTGGGGGACCGGGTACAAGTTTCGGGAGGAGTACTGATGCCGGTTTTGCGCAGTATTCGCGCCCGGTTGACAGTGACTTTTTTGGTTGTAATCCTGGCGGTAATGGTCATGATCAGCCTTTTTTTGTACAACCTCCTTGAACGTTACTACCTGCACCATCTCCAGGAGAGCCTGGCCCGCACCGGTCATTCTGCCGCTGAATTTGTCGGCGAGCATTTGCGTGATCAGTTGGACCCGGTTCGTTTAAGCGGCCTGGCCGAAATTTTTAATCGCCAGGCCCGGGCGAGGGTGATCTTGATCGACCGGGGCGGGATGGTGGTTGGGGATTCGGCCCGGATCGGCGCTCTGCTCGGACAAAAGCTTGAACGTGACGAAGTTGCCGTCGCCTTCCGCGGTGAGGTAGGGACGACCATCCAGTACAGCGCTAAATCCCGGCAAAAGGTGATGCAGGTAGCGGTGCCGGTGGTGGAAAACGGTGAGCTGGTCGGCGCGGTGTTTCTATCCGCCTCCCTGCAAGATATTTACAAGACCCTTCAGGACATCCAGCGTTTCTTGTTGCTGACTACCCTGATCGCGATGGTGATCGCCGGCGGAGGCTCGGTGATCCTGGCCTGGAGCTTTACCGGTCCGATCGAGCTGCTCACTGCCGCGGCGGCGGAAATGGCCGAGGGGAAACTGGAACAGCAAATTTTGGTTCGTTCGGCCGACGAGATCGGGGGGCTGGCGCACCAGTTCAATATCATGGCAAACCGTCTTCGGACCATGACCCGCAATTTAAAAAACTTTGCCGCCGATGTTTCACATGAGTTGCGGACCCCCTTGGCCTCTTTAAGTTTGCTGGTCAAATCACTGCGACAGTACCCGATGGAGGCGGAACAGCGGCAGGAATTTTTGGGGGATATGGACCGGGAGTTGGACCGGCTCATCCTTCTGGTCAATGACCTGCTTGAACTGACCCGGCTGGAACAGTCCCAGGAAAGCCGGCAGAAACTATTTTCCCTTTCCACTCTTGTGCGCGAAGTGGCGGATCAGCTCGGCCCCCGTTTTCAGCGGCAGGGGATGCGTCTTATTGCTGCCGAACCTGCCGGGCCGGTTGAGGCATACGGGTCGGCTTTGCAAATTCGCCGGGTGCTGCATAACCTTCTAGATAACGCGATAAGGTATACCTCCCCCGGGGGATGGGTCCGTGTTTCTGCAGAAGTATGGGGTCGCTTGGCCCGGGTCAAAGTCGAGGATACCGGTTGCGGTATCCCGGCCGGGGATCTGCCCCACCTTTTCGAGCGTTTTTATCGAGTTGACCCGGCCCGTTCGCGGCAGGCCGGGGGAACGGGACTGGGGTTGGCCATCGCACGGGAGATCGTCGAAGCTCATGGGGGGCGCATCTGGGCCGAAAGCAGCCCCGGCAAGGGCAGTACTTTTTGTTTTACCCTGCTCCGCACGGGACCATAACCATGCAAAAACCGAAGCCAAATTGTTATTTGCTACAACATGAGTTAAAATGATGACGTTGAACAAGCGCAAAGGGGTACGAGATGGAGAAAGGCAGGGCAGAAATCGGGCGCCTGCTGGCACCCCTGGTATCTCTCGATGCCGGGCAGGCCGAAGCACTACTGGAAATACCACCTTCCCCGGAAATGGGGGATTTTGCTTTTCCCTGTTTCATTTTGGCTTCTCGTGAAAAGAAAGCCCCGGGGGCCATCGCTGCAGCCCTGGCTGCGAACCTGGCCGATGAACGGGGTCAGTACTGGGAAAAAGCAACTGCCCGGGGCCCGTACCTTAATTTTTTTCTTGATACCGCCACTTTCGGGCAAGAGGTGTTACAACGGATCTTCCGGGAAGGGTCAGACTATGGCGGTTCAACGGTTGGAGCGGGACGCACCGTGGTCATTGATTTTTCTTCACCAAACATTGCCAAACCCTTCAGCATCGGGCACCTGCGCTCAACGGTGATCGGCCATTCCCTTTATCTGATCTTCAAGGCGCTCGGTTACCGCTGTGTGGGGATCAATCACCTTGGTGACTGGGGGACCCAGTTCGGTAAGATAATTACGGCTTTCCGCCGTTGGGGTGAGGCGGGCGTCCTTCAGAAAGATCCGGTGAGGCACCTCTTCCAGCTTTACGTCCGTTTTCACCGGGAGTCGAGAACGGTTCCGGCCCTGGAGGAAGAGGCCCGGGACTGGTTCAGGCGTCTCGAGGAGGGGGATAGCGAGGCGGCGGAATACTGGAACCGTTTCCGCAATTTAAGCTTGGGCAGTTATGCCGGGATCTATCGCCTGCTGGGAATTCACTTTGACTATTACCATGGAGAAAGTCACTATAATGATATGCTTGAGCAAACGATCCGGCTTGTTCAGGAGAGAGGGCTCGCCCGGGAAAGCGAAGGAGCCCTGATCATCGACCTGGAAAAGTACGGACTGCCTCCGTGCCTGCTCCGGAAAAAGGACGGAGCCACCCTTTACATTACCCGGGACCTGGCTGCCGCCATCTACCGCTATCGCACTTTCCGCTTCCACCGGGCTCTTTATGTGGTCGGATCCGAACAGACGCTGCATTTTGCCCAGCTATTTCAGGTTCTGAAGCTGCTCGGTTTTGAATGGGCGGACCGCTGTGCCCATATCCCTTTCGGACTGATTCGCTTTAAAGGCGGTCGTATGTCCACCCGGGAGGGTAAGGTAATTCTTTTGGAAGAAGTATTGCAGCGGGCGATCGAGCTGGCCCGGGGGATCATTGAAGAAAAGAACCCGGATCTGCCCGAAAAGGAGGCTGTGGCCCGTGCAATTGGCCTCGGGGCGGTGCGGTTCGGGGACCTGAGCAATGATCGGATCAAAGACATCGAATTTGATTGGGATCAGGTGATGGATTTTGCCGGTGAAACCGCGCCATACATCCAGTATGCTCATGCGCGCATTTGCAGCATCTTGCGGAAAGTGCCCATCCCAAAAAGGGAAAACATGGCCGGTGTGGCTGCACAACTCCAGGGGGAGGAAGAAAAGGCCCTTCTTAAAGCTCTGGCTCTATTGCCGGAACGGGTCGATGAGGCGGGCGGGGAGTATCGTCCATCGGTGGTGGCCCGCGCCGTTATCGAAATAGCCCGGGAATTCAATCGCTTTTACCATTGTTGTCCGGTGTTGGGCAGTGCGGAACCGTTGCAATCAGCCCGCCTGTTCCTGGTTGACGCAACCCGTCAGGCAATTGCCAACGGCCTGGCTTTGCTCGGCATCGCCGCCCCGGAAGAAATGTAAAGGGGCTCTAGATCGGTTTCTCGTCTCTCCCTCCTTGCAGGCGGGAGGGGGAGCGGTTCCAGCGAGTTCGGGCAAGGGGAATAGGGGGTCAACAGCAAATCACGGTTTTCTTTGGTGGTTTATCCCGTGACTTTTTCATGTCATCCGCAAAGGGAAAGGATCGCGGACTAGAGGTTTCATAAACAGGGGGGAAACCGAGTTACAGCGATTGGCACGACTGAAGCTTTTGCAATGCAGGGGGCTAGACCAAAAATGCTTGACTTGAAACGGGTACGCGAAAATCCGGATGCGGTGCGCCGGGCCATGGAGCTGAAAAAAGAAACGGCCGACCTGGACGAGCTGCTTCGCCTCGATGAAGAGAGAAGGGATCTCCTCTCCGAAGCCGAAGCACTGAAACGACGGCGCAACATCGTTTCCAGGGAGATCGGCCGTCAGAGGAACAAAGCCGGCGCGGAGGCCATGAAGGCGGAAATACGGCAGGCCAACGAGCAGATTCGCTTTTTTGATGTCAAACTGCGCCGGGTAGAGGCAGAAATGGAGCAAATCCTGCTGCGCTTGCCAAACCTTCCGGATCCGGCAGTGCCGCCCGGACAGGACGAAGCGGACAACATGGAAGTGCGTTCATGGGGCCGCCTCCCCGCCTTCTCCTTCACGCCACGTCCGCATTGGGAAATTGGCGAAATGCTCGGCATCATCGATTTCCCTCGGGCGGTGAAGATTGCCGGTAGCCGTTTTGCCCTTTACTGTGGCGACGGGGCAAGGCTGGAGCGGGCCCTGGTCAACTTCATGCTAGATTTGCATACCGGTGCCCACGGTTACCGCGAGATCTTTCCTCCCTTTATGGTCAACTCGGGCAGCATGACCGGAACCGGGCAACTGCCAAAATTTGCCGAAGATGCCTTCAAGATCGAAGACACCGATTATTACCTGATTCCCACCGCTGAAGTGCCGGTGACCAATCTGCACCGGGAGGAGATCATCGATGCGGCCGCACTGCCCCTGCATTATGTTGCTTACAGCGCCTGCTTCCGTGCCGAAGCCGGTGCCGCCGGGCGGGATACCCGCGGGCTGATCCGCCAGCACCAGTTCAACAAAGTTGAGCTGGTCAAGTTCGTCCTGCCGGAAAAATCACCGGAGGAGCTGGAAAACCTGACTCAAGATGCAGAAAAGGTATTGCAACTTCTGGGGTTGCCTTATCGGGTCATGTTGATGTGCACGGGAGATCTTGGCTTTGCCGCCGCCAAAAAATACGATCTGGAAGTTTGGCTACCTTCAGCCGGAACTTACCGTGAAATATCCTCTTGCAGCAACTTCACTGACTTTCAGGCCCGCCGGGCGGGGATTCGTTATCGTTCAGCACCGGGACAAAAAGCGCAGTTTGTTCATACCCTGAACGGTTCCGGTGTTGCCATCGGCCGGACCGTTGCTGCGATCCTGGAAAATTACCAGCAAGAGGACGGTAGCGTTATCATACCCGAAGTGTTGCGCATCTACTTTGGTGATCGTGATAAAATAAGCCGTCAGTAATCCTGGGCGTGACCGTTTTGGGTGGTGTTTTGACGGCGAACAACGCCTGCAGAATGGGCCCATCTGACGTCCGGTGCAAATTGACAGCGGTTGCAGCCGTGTGCTATACTTTTGGAGCGAAGAGGAGGAGGGGTGTCCGAGGGGTTTAAGGAGCCGGTCTTGAAAATCGGTGTCCCGCAAGGGCCGTGGGTTCGAATCCCACCCCCTCCGCCACCAACCTGAACCCGAAGGAGAGATGGCCGAGAGGCTGAAGGCGGTCGCCTGCTAAGCGACTAAGTGGGAAAAAACCTGCTTCGAGGGTTCGAATCCCTCTCTCTCCGCCATATGCGCCCGTAGCTCAGTCCGGATAGAGTAACTGACTACGAATCAGGAGGTCGCAGGTTCGAATCCTGCCGGGCGCGCCAGGAATGAACCAAATAGCCACGGTCCTCTTTCAATGCACCGTGGCTATTGGTTCATTTAAGGATCTTCATCAATCGGTACCCGGGTTCGCCACCGGAACAGGGACTATTCTTCCCATCTCATCCACCTGTTTACATCAATTTCGTATTTCTTCAATGCACCGCCGTCCAATATAAGAAATTTTAATATTTGGGGGGATAGTACAAATCGGTGTTAGCATCGGGATCCCTGTAACCCAACAAGCCGGATAGATCATGTATCAACTGTATGATGGTCAGTTTTTCCTGGGTTTGTTCCTGTTGTGATTTCTTTCCAGGGAAGAAGGATGTTGCTCCTTTTCAATAAAATGCTCCATCACCTTTTTAAGGTGCATATAAATCTCGGGAGGAAGGATTGCGTATGAACCCGAAGGGTCAGCCACGATAAGTTTTTCAGGGTTTCGAATATTGCTCCGTCCAAGAAGGTAATCGGTCGTTACATCGAAAAAATCAGCCAGTGCATGAAGGGTATCGTAGTCGGGGGATCGTTTGTTTGTTTCGTATCGCGACAGGGTGACATTACTTATTTGAAGCTGTTTTGCCAGCTCCAACTGCGAGATGCCACTTTCTTTCCTAAGCTTTTTTAAACGATCCCCAAGCCCCATTTAACTCCTCTTTTTGAATCCAAGTAAACGTACCATAGCATAAGGAGAAGCGCATTTAAAGGAAGTTGCCGAAAAGGAAACATGGGGTTTGCGATTACCGACCCGGTAATATATACTGGAAAAAACAGCTCCCCGGTTGGAAAATATAACTATACGGGATGATGATGGATAGCGACAAGGGTCGGGACCGGGTTATTCACGCCATCGAAAGCACCAGATTGGAAATGACGGAGTGCCTTCGACGGGCCGGGTATTGCTTTTACGATGTGGACGTGATCAAATTGAGTCGGAAGTTGGATCGTTTGCTGAATTTGTATTACCGCATGCAAAATAGAAGGGGAAAATTAAAAGATCTGTTATAAAATCTCACTGGTTGCGGCTATTCCGGGGATGGTTGTGCAGGTCAGTTGTCTCCTGTTCTGGTGTGAAGCAACGTGATCCAAGCTTCACCAAGCAGGATATCTTTGTTTTCAGTCAAATAATAGAATCAGTTTAAAATCGGTCACAAACGTGACCATGTAGCGGGCAAGAAAGCGATTGAATTTATCAAACGGCAATTGTTGATCATTGCACCGCGTCGGGGGGTGTCAAAATGAGTCTCAAGTTGACAGAGCAGACCCAAATACTGCTGCTTGGCTATCAGCAGAACGAAATTACCGACCATGCTATCTATGGGCATATAGCCAGGCGAGAAAAAAACCGGCAAAATAAAGCCGTGTTGGAACAGATCTCCCGGGAGGAGGCGGAGCATGCCGCCATTTGGAAAAAGTATACCGGAAGGGAGGTGAAGCCCAAACGCGGGCAGGTAATCTGGTACGGTCTACTCAGCCGGCTGATGGGGTATACTTTTATGATCAAAATGATGGAAAAAGGAGAGTATACCACCGGCAGGAAATACAGGCAGTTGCAGCGGGAGATACCCGAAGCAGCCAGGATAATCGAAGATGAACAAAGGCATGAGTCCCAACTGGCGAACATGCTGGATGAGGAACGATTGCAATATGTAGGCGCCATGGTTCTCGGCCTAAATGATGCGTTGGTAGAACTGACGGGGGCTTTGGCCGGTCTTACCTTTGCCGTGGCCAGTACCCGCCTGGTGGCCCTTGCGGGTATCATTACCGGTGCATCGGCTACTCTATCCATGGCGGCCTCCAATTATTTGGCCGAAAAAGCAGACGGCAACCCCGATGCTTTAAAATCCAGCCTCTACACGGGGGCGGCTTATCTGGTAACGGTGGTGTTGCTGGTCATACCCTACCTGCTCTATCCGGAGCACGCCTATGCCGCCGCCCTGGCGACCATGCTGCTAACGGTCATTTTGATCATTTTCTTTTTTAACTATTACATTAGCGTAGCCAAGGACTTACCTTTTGGAAAACGTTTTGGTGAGATGGCCGGGATCAGCCTGGGTGTAGCGCTTATTGCTTTTCTCATCGGCCTGGCCGCCAAGGCATTTTTGGGTATAGAGATCTAGTTTGAAGGAAAGGGGGACGGGGGACGCGTCCCCGTCCCCGGTTCCAGCGTCCGATTTGGGGGGGATGATCTATGGCCGGGCCGGAGGAGAGGTACATGTTTTTGGCCCTTGAACAGGCCAAGCAGGCCTTTTCAAGGGGTGAAATCCCGATCGGGGCCGTTCTGGTGCGCGATGATCAAGTGATTGTTGCAGACCGCAACCGGCGCGAACAGTACCGCGATGCCACTGCCCATGCCGAGATCCTGGTCTTGCGTCGCGCCGGGGAAATACTGGGCGGTTGGCGCCTGTGCGGGAGCACCCTTTATGTGACCCTGGAGCCATGTCCGATGTGTGCCGGAGCTTTGGTGCAGGCGCGGGTGGAGCGGCTGGTGTACGGGGCGGCCGATTCCAAGGGTGGTGCTTGTGGGGCCCTTTACAATATTGTGCAGGACGAGAGGCTGAACCACCGGCTGGCTGTAACCGGGGGGGTCCTGGAAAACGAATGCGCGACGCTGTTACGGGAATTTTTTTCAAGCCGCAGGGCATGATCCACTTGACCGGCTGTTTCCGGCCGGTACCTTTAAGCTTAGAAAAGGGCCGCAACCGGTTTGCATTCGGCTTGGTTTTGTGGTAAGTTGAATCTTGGTGTTAAAAAGTAGATGAACAAGATCACGACAGGCCTCTGGTGCACCGGTCAGGCGCAAGTGTAATTGTGATTCCGCTTTTTGACCGAAAACACTTTAAGGAGGCCGAACCAAAAATGGTCGGTACAGTAAAATGGTTTAACCCCGACAAAGGGTACGGGTTTATCGAAAGTGACGAGGGCGGGGATGTTTTTGTCCACTATTCCGCCATCCAGGGGGAAGGATTCAGGAACCTTGACGAGGGACAGCGGGTAGAGTTTGATGTCGTCGAAGGAAATCGTGGTTTACAGGCGGCCAACGTAGTCTGCTTGTAAGTGATATCAAGGCTTTTGGAAGGGCATTTCCGCCGGTGGTGGAAATGCCTTTTCTATTTCAGAGTCGGCGCCATGGCCCGTAATGATCCCCCCGATGACCGTCATTTTCTGTTTGTCGCTGTACAGTATCCGGGAGAGAAATGGATTTCGCGAAGATGGGCGATCCTTATCTAGAATCAGATCGTTGCGATCGATCGCGGCCGGTTGCCAGGGGGTCTGGTTTGCGATACAATAAAAACGGTCGGAGCCGGTTGACCGGCTTCCGGCTTGTGACGTGGAGAGATGGCCGAGCTGGGCGAAGGCGCTCGCCTGGAAAGCGAGTAGGCGGGGCATAACCTCGTCTCGAGGGTTCGAATCCCTCTCTCTCCGCCAGTATTGTTTTGGCCGTGCTAGATGGGGAGGTAGCGGTGCCCTGTACCCGCAATCCGCTGGAGCGGGGTCGAATTCCTGCCCCCGGTCCCGGCAACTTTCAGGGCGGCGCCGGTTCAGCCGGTGAAGAAAGTCCGGTCCCGTGCGGCGCGAGCTCATGAACCCCGTCAGATCCGGGAGGAAGCAGCGGTAAGTGAAGCCTCGCGGGTGCCACGGGGTAGCCGGGCTGGAGCCGGTTGTCCGGAAAGCGCCTGGGGGTTCCGATCAAAGGCAGGTGCACGGCCATTTATTATGTACTGTTGCTTGGACCGGGGGGGTCGATCTGTGTCTTACCGCAGCCTTTACCGGCGCCGGCGCCCTTCCAATTTTAGTGATATGGTGGGCCAGGAACATGTTTGCCGGACCCTGAGTCATGCACTTTCCCGGGAACAGTTGGCCCATGCCTATCTTTTTTGCGGCCCAAGGGGCACGGGAAAAACTACTGCCGCCAAGATTCTGGCCTGCGCGCTCAATTGCGAACGTTATCCTGCTCCCGAACCGTGCGGATCCTGCCCGAGCTGCCTGGAAATAGCCTCCGGTTCCTCCCTGGACGTTTTGGAGATGGATGCAGCCTCAAACCGGGGGATCGATGAGATTCGGGAATTGCGGGAACAAACTCGCTATGCTCCGGGCGGGGGGCGCTACAAGGTTTATATCATCGATGAAGTACACATGCTGACGACGGAGGCGTTTAACGCTTTTTTGAAAACCCTGGAGGAACCGCCGGCCGGGGTGGTTTTTATCCTGGCCACCACCGATCCCGGCAAACTGCCCGCCACCATTATTTCCCGTTGCCAGCGCTTTAACTTTAACCTGTTGACCACGGAGAGAATAGTGGCGCACCTGGGGCGGGTTGTGGAACAGGAGGGCTGGCAGGCTGAAAAGGAAAGTCTGCGTTTGATCGCCCGTCTGGCCGGAGGATCCATGCGCGATGCCCTGGGGCTGCTTGAACAGGCCCAGGCTTACAGCGGGGCGTCAGTAACCGCTGAACACGTGCGTACCATCACCGGAGCCACCCGGGCCGGGACCATCTCCGCCCTGGTCGAAGCGGTGGCTCTGGACGATCCTTCCGCGGGACTGGCGGTGTTGCATGAGGTTCTCTACAGTGGACGGGACCTGCAGTTGTTTTTGCGGGATCTGGCTTATCTTTTCAGCCGGTTGCTTTTGGGGCCCGACGCCGGCGCCGTTGAACCCGGCTTTGAGGAACTGCAACAACGTTTTGCAGGTCGTTTTGAGCGGCAACCGCTTCTTGAGGCGGCGGAGCTGCTCTATCAGGCCGGTACGGAATTACGCCGCTCCCAGTTACCCCAGATAGTCCTGGAGATGGCCTTGCTGCGCCTGTTGCGGACGTTGCATGGGCCGGCCGAAGAAAGTGCGGCGGCAAGTCCAAAAGAGCCGGAATCGCCTGCGCCCCCGCGCCGGATACCGCCATGTATTTCACCCCGTCCGGCTGTCAAGCCCCGGAGCAAAGCCCGGTCCGGCATGCCTGATCTTTCTCCCCCTTCCCCCTCCGTTCTTTCGGATCCTCTCCCGGGGGAAGCGAGTTCAGCGGGCATCCCGGACGGAACCGACGAAGCGACGCTCCTGGAAAAACTGAATCAAGCCTGGCCGAAGCTGGCCGGTGCGGTGCGGCGGCGCAAGCGCAGTGCCGGGGAATACCTGGCCGTGGGTAAACCCGTGGCGGTAAGCGGCAATCTTCTCCTTTTGCATTTTAAATCCCAGGATTATGCCAGCCAGGTGCGATTGATGGAAAACAGCAATCGCCTTTTGGTTGAAGAGGTCCTGGCACAATTTTGCCGGCGTCCGATCCAGATCAAGGCCGACCAGGCAGCTCCCGGTCCGGTGGAGTCCGCCGCCGGGAATGCGGGCACGGCTGTTTCAGAACCTGGTGGAACCGCCGGTAAACCGGCCCCCGCTGCGCCGCAGCCCGGCGGGCAAGAATTGATTGGCGAGGCGATGCGATTGTTTAAAGGAACGATTATCGCTTCGGGTGATAAGGAGGATTAAACAATGTCCAACGGCGGCATGGGGAAGATGATGAAACAGCTTCAAAAGGCTCAGGCCGAAATGGTGCGGTTGCAGGAGGGGCTGGCCCGGCGGACGGTGCAGGGCAACAGCGGGGGTGGTGCAGTGCAGGTTACGGCTAATGGCCGGAAAGAACTCCTGGCGATCGTTATTGATCCCGAGGTTTTAACCGAAGACAACCGGGACATGCTGGAAGACCTGCTTTTAACTGCGATCAACGGCGCCTTGAAAGAGGTTGACGAGATGATCAATGCTGAAATGCATAAACTGACCGGAGGGATCAATTTACCTCCCGGATTGATTTAAACCATGGGTTATCCAACATCCCTGCAAAAACTGATCGATGCCCTGTGTGTGTTTCCGGGAATCGGACCGAAAACGGCCCAACGCCTGGCTTTTTTTCTCCTTTCCCGTTCACGCGAAGAGGTGGCGGCCATGGCCCGGGCCATGCTTGAAGCCCGGGATCGATTACGCTTCTGTATTCGCTGTGGTTGTCTTACCGAAGCGGAGTTGTGTTCTTTTTGTACCGATATGCGCCGTGATCGCACCCTTCTCTGCGTGGTGAGCGAGCCACGGGACGTTCTGGCCGTGGAACGAACCGGGCGCTACCGCGGTCTCTACCAGGTTTTGCACGGTGCCCTGTCTCCCCTGGATGGATTGGGTCCTGCGGAGTTGCGGCTGCCGGAACTGGCCCGCCGGGTGGAAACGGAAGGAATCCGGGAGGTGATCATTGCCACCAACCCCACGGTGGAGGGGGATGCGACCGCTGTCTATATTGCGCAGTTGGTTCAGCCTTTTGGAGTCAGGGTTACCCGGATCGGCTTTGGCCTGCCCGCAGGCGGTGACCTGGAATATGCCGACGATCTCACCTTGAGCCGGGCCCTGGAGGGGCGAAGAGAAATTTAGCCGGCCCCCTCCGTCACAAAACGTAAAAACATCCTTTCGGAACGGGGCAAGGATAGTTGGGAACCTCTTTGAGAACAAAGAGGTTTTTGTTTTTGCGAAGTGACCGGTCGAAAAGCATTTTCCCCGATTGGAAAACCCCCGTCCGGGGCTTTTCCGATCCTGTTCGTTTTGCCGTTCCATGGAGGGACAATACTACTTTTCCCGGTGCGGGCATACCATGGTAGAAGGAGGCACGCATCGTGTACAAGTTAATTTCCCGCCTTTTACCCGCCCTGGGCGGACGTTTTGCAGCCGTTACCGGTTCCGGGCGGGCTGTATTTTTAACGGATGACAATACCCTGGTGGAACGGGCTCATCAGGAGCTGCTTGATGCGCGAATCCGGTTTAACGAGATAGATGATCCCGACCTGGTGGACCATGCCGTCTATGCCCTGGCTGCGGCCGAAAACCGTTACCGCTACCTGTTGCGGAAAAGACGGCAGGGCTGACCCTTTTGGCGGAAGGCGAATATCGTGAAGGAGGTCTCTAAATTGCCGGGAGCAAATGTTATTGCCGCGGCGGTATTTGGACTGTTTATCCTTTATATTCTGTCACGTGTTTTTTTCCAGCCTTTGCGCCTTCTATTGCGGGGGGCGGTGCATCTTTTGGCCGGAGGCAGCCTTATTGTCATTTATAATCTTATCGGAGCGGCCTGGAATTTGAGCATCGGCTTGAACCCACTCAGTGCCTTGATCGTGGGGGTTATGGGCTTGCCGGGATTGCTGATGCTGGTCGCCTTGTGCCGGATTATTGGTTAACCCACCGCATTGGCATGGTCTGCTTTAAACGGCCCGGCGCATGCCTCCGCCCGGTTACGGGTAAACTTTAGTCAGAATACCCGCTCTTGAACAGGGGCATGTTTGGGGGTACCCGGAGGCAGGGCATGGCTCAGGCGGCAAAGATAGCAAACAAGGCTTTTATGACCGGGAATGAAGTCGTCGCCCGGGCTGCCCTGGCTGCCGGTGCACAGTATCTTTTTGGCTATCCGATCACTCCGCAAAACGAGATCATGCATCACTGGCAGCACTATGCTGCTGCGCATGGCCTTGGTTTTTTGCAGACTGAAGACGAGCTCGCGGCGGGGTTTGCCGTTTTGGGGGCGGTTCTGACCGGGCAAGTTGCTTTTTCAGCCACGGCCGGGCCGGGGAATGTCCTCTTTCAAGAACCGCTTTCCATGGCCGAGATGATGGGGCTGCCCCTGGTCCTGGTAGTGCAACAACGGGGCGGCCCTTCGACCGCAACGGTGATCTATTCCCAGCAGGAACTGACCCTTTCCTGTTTTGGCGGAAATGGAGAAGGGCTGCGCATTGTTTACTCCACCGCCGGTCACCAGGACCTTTACGATTATGTGATCAAGGCGTTTCATGCCGCCTGGCGTTGGCGTTTTCCGGTGATCGTCCTTGGTGACGGTTACCAGGCGATGATGAGTGAAGCGGTAGAACTATATTCCCCCCGTGAACGCGGGCTGAGTGAGATTCCAGCCCGTCCGATCTTGGGCGGGCTGCGGGTCGAAGGGGATGAACCGGCCTTTACTCACCTGCAAAATGCTTTTAGCGTGGAGGAAGAACTGGCGGAAAAGCTGGACCAGGCTCTGCTGCGTTATGCCGTGGCGACGGAAGAACTGGTCGAGCACCACTATGAAGGTCTGCCAGGAGGGAGTTTGCTGGTGGTGGCCCACGGCATCGTCGCCCGGGCGGCGCTTTGGGCGGTGCGCGATCTGCGTGAAGCGGGGCAAGCGGTAAATTTTTTCCGTCCGATCACGATGCGTCCTTTTCCCGAAAAATCTTTGCGTAAAGCTTTGCGGAACAGTGGCGGATCGGTATTTGTCGCCGAATCGGCCGGCGGTCAACTGGGGCGTTTGGTCAAGGAAGCCCTGGCCGGTGAAGAGATCACCGCCTGGCGAAGTTTATGTCGCCCCGGGGTGGGCATCACGGCGGAACAGATCCGGGAGGCGGTCCTGGCATGAGTGAACTTTCAATGCCTCGCTGCTACAATCTGGAGAGCAAACCGCACCGGTTTTGCCCGGGATGCGGCCACGGTCTGGTTTTGAAAGCGCTAGGGTTCGCCCTGGACGAACTGGGCCTGGCCGGAAAGAGCCTTTTTGCCTGCGATATCGGCTGCTCCCTGCTAGCCTGGGATTTTTTTAAAATCGATTCGTTGCAAACCCATCACGGAAGGACCATACCGGTGGCGGTTGGTTTCAAGCGGGCTGCCCCGGAAAGATCAGTGGTGGCCTACATGGGTGACGGTGGCGGTTACGCCATCGGGTTACAACATCTTTTTAGCGCGGCTCTGCGCGATGAAGCGATCACGGTGATCCTGGTCAACAATACTGTTTATGCCATGACCGGGGGACAGATGGCGCCGACGACCCTGGAGGGACAGGCTACGGCGACAACCTCCGCAGGGCGTGACCGGGAAACGACCGGGGCGCCTTTAAGGGGCCCGGAGTCGCTGCGCGAGGTGGTTCACCCGGCTGCGTACCTTTACCGGGGTACGGTGGCCCGGTTGATTCCCCTGAAGCGAGCCTTCCGCACCGGCCTGGAAACCCAGTTGAGCGGGCACTTTGCTTTCATTGAGGCCCTTTCGACCTGTCCGACAAACTGGCGCACCGACGCCGCCGGAACATGGGCCTTTCTTGAAGAGGAGATGTCTGTCACTTATCCACCCGGAGAAATAAAGCATTAATTTGCGCAATCCGGCGGGACGCTTTTTTGGGGGGGATTATCTTGCCGCACTGGAAAATCGTTGTTGCCGGAGAAGGGGGGCAGGGGGTGCAAGCCCTGGCGGCCACCCTGGCCCTGGCGGCCCACCGCAACGGGCTGAACAGTCTTTACATACCCAATTTCGGGATTGAACAGCGCGGCGGGGTTTCGCTGGCTCTGGTGCAATTTTCGGCGGAGGCGATCGGGGCGCCCAAATTTGAAAAAGCGGGTCTGATCGTAGCTTTAAGCCCGCGTTCGCTGAAGCGATGCCGACAGTATGATGCCCCCGGAACATTAATCCTTCATGACAGCTCGCGCCATAAAGCACCGGAGGTGGCCGATCAGGTCATCGGAAGGCAGGTCTTCGAAACAATTGCTCCCGAAGCGTTTGCGTGGCCGAATGGACACCGTGAAACTCCGGAAACGGAGAAGCCCGGTCCGTTCCGGGAGGTGTTCCGTTTGCCGGCGGCCGATCTGGCCCGGCGCCGGCTGAATCCCAGAGTTTTCAACATGATTGTCCTCGGTGGGGTGGCCGCCCTGGTCAAAACGATCCCGCTGGGTCGAATTCGGGAAGCCCTGGAAACAAGGCTGGGTCACCGCTTCAGCGCCGATCCGCAGTTACGCAACCAGAACCATGCCGCACTGGAACTGGGTTTTGATCTGGTTCGTAAACAACAGGCTGTTTCAAGCCGGGAACAGGAAGCGATCCGTTGACCGGAACCAGAACCTTTTCTCGCCTGGAAACCGCGGGTAAAAAAGCGGTATTTACCATTTCCCCCGATCTATGCAAGGGATGTGGTCTGTGTATTGAAAAATGTCCATCCCAGGTTCTTGACTGGTCGGACCTTATCGGTGTTTATGGAGTTCCAATAGTGGCTGCAAAACGGATTGAACGATGTACCGCTTGTCGCCTATGCCAGTTTCTTTGCCCGGATGCGGCCATCGATATCATCAGAGAAGCGGGGGCGCCTTCCTCAAACGGCACGCTTTAGGGCCGAAATAACGAGAGCGGGCAGGTGGGCATAGTCCTCCGTAGGCAGGTAAGCCGGTGCATTGGCGTCGAAGAATATTGTGGCCGTTGTTGGAAATTCATCGTCCCCGGGCCAAAGGACAAAGGCCAGAGGCACGCGTGGGAAAACGGGGATGACCGCGCTTATTCCACGGAAAGAACCGGGGGATCCTCCCAGTACCGCTGCAGCCCGGGTGAATTCGTCCGGGCAATCCCCAAAATTTTGGATGAATGGAAGAACGGCACGTTTTCGAAAGGGATTTTGATAAATATCCCCCCCGGGAAGATGGCGGAAAGTGACCCATTCCCTTGCCAGAGGACGCCCGTCGGCAGTGATCAGGTAATGCAAAATAAGGATGGACAGATAAAGGGAAGCAGGGTTTCCCCCTTTTTCCGCAACTTCGCCTGCAGGATAAGAAACCCGGTAGAAACGATTCAGGAAAGTGAGCCGGAAGTTGTTATCCCGATACGGTGCAAGGCTGCATGCTCCGATTTCTTCCGGATCAAGCCGTCCCAGGGCTTCTACCGCCCGGGTGCGGGTGACATCGAGGTTAAAAAAATCGCCCTGGGGTTTCTGGGGTTTGATCGGGGTTCCCTCCCCTGTTTTGATTGATTTTTCCGATTCATAATACCATAATGGTGCCGGGGCCGCAAACGGCTGTGCGGTTTACCGGAAAGGGGGATCGGACGATAATGTCCGACAAATGCTACCTTGTCAGTGCCTGCCTGATCGGTCTCTGCTGTCGTTTTGACGGCTGCCATCACCGTTGCCCGACCGTGGAAATCCTTGTCCGGCGCTTCCGGGCGGTGCCTGTTTGCCCGGAACAACTGGGCGGTTTGCCCACCCCGCGCCCACCGGCGGAAATTGCTCCCGGAGGCAACGGCGACCTGGTGCTGCAACAGAAAGCGGAGGTTTACTTTCTAACCGGGGAAGAGGTGACCGACCGGTTTGTCCGGGGTGCGGAGCAGGTACTGTTGCTGGCGCGGCTATACACTCCCGACGGTATAATCTTGAAAGAAGGCAGCCCCTCCTGCGGTTCCCACCGCATTTACGATGGGTCTTTTCAGGGCCGGGCCAAGGACGGTATGGGGGTTACCGCCGCCTTGCTCCGGCGGGAAGGCTTTGATGTTTACAGTGAGGAGAACTGGAAAAAGGCTTCCGTAATTCAGGAATAAGATGATCCCTTTGTCCCGGTTTGCGTTTTTAACCGTCCGAAGGCGGTGGATCTCCAGCCTGCTTTCCGCCAACTATCGTTGACACTCCCCGGCGGGTTTGCTATGATTATCCCAACAATTCCTTACTGAAAGGGATACTCCCGTGGCCGACAAACTTGTTCAGGAAGGCCTTACTTTTGACGATGTGTTGCTTGTTCCCGATAAATCCTGGGTGCTTCCCCGGGATGTAGAGATAACCACGTCCGTTACGCGTAGAATTAAACTTAATATCCCCCTTGTTTCCGCCGGTATGGACACGGTGACCGAGTCTCGCATGGCGATCGCCATGGCCCGGGAGGGCGGCCTAGGGGTGATCCACCGCAATATGTCCATTGAAAAACAGGCCGGAGAAGTGGACAAGGTCAAGCGTTCCGAACACGGGGTGATCACAGATCCTTTTTGCCTTTCCCCCGAACACACGGTCAACGATGCCGCCGCCTTGATGGAACGCTACCGTATTTCCGGCGTACCGATTACCCGGGGGGAACAATTGGTGGGTATCATTACCAACCGGGACCTGCGCTTCGAAGACGATTATACCCAATCGATTGAGGCGGTCATGACCCGTGAAAATCTTGTCACCGCACCTGAAGGGACCACGTTAAAAGAGGCCCAGGAAATTCTGCGCCGCCATAAGGTTGAAAAATTGCCCATCGTTGACGATGCTTTCAACCTTAAAGGTTTGATTACAATCAAAGATATTGAAAAAGCAATCCAGTACCCCCGGTCGGCCAAGGATAGCGCCGGCCGTCTTCTGGTGGCGGCGGCGATAGGGGTAGGCGGCGACGCTTTCACCCGGGCGGAAGCGCTGGTTGCCGCGGGAGTGGACATTATCGTGGTCGATACTGCGCATGGCCATGCGATGGTGGTGCTGGATACGGTACGACAAATCAAAAATAAATTTCCGGATACGGAGCTGATGGCGGGAAATGTAGCCACTGCGGCAGGGACTCGGGATTTGATCCGGGCCGGGGCTGATGCGGTGAAGATCGGAGTGGGTCCCGGTTCGATTTGCACGACCCGGGTTATTGCCGGAATTGGTGTCCCCCAGATCACCGCTATTTCCGAGTCGTTCAAGGTCGCCCGGGAGCAGGATGTACCGCTCATTGCCGACGGCGGCATCAAATTTTCCGGTGATATTACCAAGGCCATTGCTGCCGGGGGAAACGTGGTCATGATCGGCAGCCTCTTTGCCGGTACCGAGGAAAGTCCCGGTGAATTCGAAATCTACCAGGGCCGGAGCTACAAGGTTTATCGCGGTATGGGCTCCCTTGGGGCAATGAAAGAGGGCGGGCGGGACCGCTATTTTCAGGAACACGAACAAAAGTTGGTTCCGGAAGGCATTGAAGGACGGGTGCCCTTTCGGGGCACTGTTTCCGACATGGTCTTCCAGCTCATCGGCGGCCTGCGAGCCGGGATGGGCTATTGTGGCGCCCGGACGATCGATGATTTACAATCGAAAACATGCTTTATCCGCATTACCGGGGCCGGTTTGCGGGAAAGCCATCCCCATAGCGTCCAAATAACCAAGGAAGCGCCCAACTATAGTTTTTAGCAACGCCCAAAGCTGCCGGCACGGAGGAACCGCAGGGAAACAGGCCTGCGTTTTTTCGAGTACAGGCGGGAGCCGCGGAAGAGAGTATCCCTCTCTGGTGTACTGTATCTCCTCCAAGGAGCTGAGAAAATGTCCCCCGGTCTGTTGCTGACATTTGAAGGGGTTGACGGGTGCGGCAAGACAACCCAGGCACGGCTTCTGGCCCGAAGGCTGGGCGGCCTCTCTCTCCGGCCGTTGCTGGTACGGGAACCCGGTGGGACCCCGGTCGGTGAGCACTTGCGGGACCTGTTACTGGACCGGGCAGTGGAACTGTCTCCGGAAACGGAAATTTTGCTTTTTGTAGCCGCCCGGGCCGAACTTGTTCGGACGGTCATTGCGCCGGCCCTTGGCGCCGGGCGGGCGGTGATCTGCGATCGTTTCACCGATTCCACCATGGCTTATCAGGGTTACGGTCATGGCGCCGATCGCAACTGGATCGGTTCCCTTAACCGACGGGCGGCCCGGGGATTGCAACCGCTACGGACGTTTCTTCTCGACCTACCGGTTGAAACGGCCGTTGCCAGGCGCCGACGCAACGGAGCGGAAGATCGGGTTGAAAGCCGGGATCTTTCTTTTCATCGGAAAGTCCGGCAGGGGTACCTGGCGCTGGCCGGGAAGGAACCGGGACGCTTTGTTCTGCTGGATGCTTCCAGGGACCGGGATGAATTACATGAATGTATATGGCAGCAGGTGCAGCCCCTGCTGTTCCAGCCGGGGTGAAACAGGGATGAACAACCCTTTATTTCCAGTTGGCCAGGCGGGCCTGCGCGATGCTCTGGCTCGTTGCGTTGACGGTGGGACTGCCAGCCATGCCACTCTCTTTACCGGACCCGCAGGAAGCGGTAAACGGACCTGGGCTCGCTTTTTGGCCCGGGCGCTGCTCTGCTCCCATCCGGTGCGGGGGGAACCGTGTGAAAGCTGTCTTTCTTGCCGCCGTTTCCGGTCGGGCAATCATCCTCTGTTCTGGGAGCTGGAACCGGAGGGTCGTTTTTTGAAGGTGGAACAGATCCGGGAAAGCCGCGGGCGTTTTTATCTCTCCGGAGCGGGAAACGGGATCCGGATCTGCCTTCTAACCGGAGTGGAGCTGCTGACCGCCGAAGCCGGCAATTCGCTTTTAAAGGTACTTGAGGAACCGCCGGGAGGCCTTTGTTTTCTTCTCACCTCGCCCCAGCCGGGCCGGGTGTTGCCTACCATTGTTTCCCGTTGTCGTCGTTACCATGTTGCTCCGCTGGCGGGACATGAAATTGAACAGGTGTTGCGCGAGGCCGGCGCCGTCCCGGAAGCGGTTGGATTGAACCTGGTCGTTTCCCTAAGCGGCGGTCTTCCGGGAAAAGCTCTGGCCCTGGCTGTGGATCCCGATTTACCGGAATGCCTCCAGGCGGCCGCCGGGCTGGCGGTCATGTGCGGCGGGGCGATGACGGATGACGGTGCGGACCTGTTGCAGGTCGCGGCGACACTGGCTGACCGGCCGGATATGCCTTATATTCTTGAATTGCTTTGCCTTTCTTTCCGGGACCGGCTGGTGTGGTCGCTCACCTCCGATCCAAATTTATTGATTAATACCGGGCGCTGGGAGGGGCTACCCGTTTTACCGGACGGCTGTCTCCAGGAGAGCCTTGAGATTGTAAAAGAAACCATTCAGGTTTTGAACACAACCAGCGCCAACCGCAGGTTGGCGCTGGAAAGTTTACTGATCGTGCTCAGGAGGAGGGCTGAACGATGCCGAAAATAGTAGGGGTGCGTTTCCGGAAAGCCGGTAAAATATATTATTTCGACCCCTGTTCCAGGTGGTACGATGCGGACCAGAAAGTCATTGTTGAAACCGCACGCGGCCTCGAGATCGGCGAGGTAGCGATTATCGCAAAAAATGTTCCCGAAACGGAACTGGTTCTGCCCTTGAAAAAAGTGCTTCGCCCCGCCGGTGAGGCGGATCTGCTTCAACACGAGGAAAACCTTTCGCGGGAGGCGGAAGCACTGGAAAAATGCCAGACTTTGATCCTCCGGCACGGGTTGGAGATGAAACTGGTTGGCGTCGAGTACACCTTTGATCGCGGTAAAATAATTTTTTATTTTACCGCCGACGGTCGGGTTGATTTTCGTGAACTGGTGAAGGATCTGGCTACTGTTTTCCGGACCCGCATTGAACTGCGCCAGATCGGGGTGCGAGACGAGGCCAAGATCAGGGGGGGAATCGGTTCTTGCGGGCGCAGTTTTTGTTGTGCTTCTTTCCTTGATGAATTTGCGCCGGTGTCGATTCGCATGGCCAAGGGGCAGAACCTATCGTTGAACCCAAATAAAATTTCCGGGGTATGCGGACGCCTCATGTGCTGCCTACGTTTTGAGATGGATACCTATGCCGAAGCACGAACGGTTTTGCCGACCAAGGGAGATCCGGTGATTACCCCCGATGGAGAAGGAAGGGTGGAAGAAGCCTCGGCCAGGAAAAAAACCGTTCGGGTGAAGCTATGCGAGGGCGGTAAGATTCGACAATTTCCGCTGGAAGAAGTGGAGCAGATTGGAAAAGGTTGACGGGTAAACCATCCCCGGTGTTTCAGTGATGGCGTTTTCACTTACTTGCTTGGCTGCCGGAATACCGGTTCCCGGCAGCCAAGATTGTATACTGCCGTCGGTATCAGTTTTCAATCAATTTGCTGATGCACTCCTGGCAGATGATCCGTCCGCCAAAATGTTTGACATGATCTGCGTTACCACAAAAAATGCAGGCCGGCTCATATTTCTTGAGGATGATCTTTTCTCCGTCCACGTATATTTCCAACGCGTCTTTGACCTCGATGCCCAGAGTCCGACGTAATTCGATCGGGATGACTACTCTGCCCAGTTCGTCCACTTTGCGTACAATACCCGTCGATTTCAATGTTTCTCCTCCTTATGTACATGTTTCGACAAATACCGCATCCCTATCATACCAAGTATTGACATGCAAAGTCAATATATAACTGTTCAAAATAGGAAATGCTGCAACATCCTGTGTTTACATATTTTGGATACCTTGACAGGGGAACGTTGTTTGGTATAATGACGACATTGCAACAAGGAGGCGCAGGAAAAGGTGACCGGTTCCGGCAAATATTATATCACGACTCCCATTTATTATCCCAGTGATAAGCTGCATATCGGTAACGCCTATACTACTGTAACCGCCGATGCGATCGCTCGTTTCTACCGGCTGATCGGATACGATGTTCACTTTCTGACCGGGACCGATGAACACGGACTGAAAATCCAGCGCCAGGCGGAAGCGTCAGGTAAAAAGCCCCAGGTATTTGTTGATGAGATCGTGGCCTGGATCAAGGAACTTTGGTGCAATCTGGATATCAGTTATGATGATTTTATTCGTACGACCGAATCACGACACCGGGAAAAGGTTCGGGCCATATTTCAGCGTTTCTACGAACAGGGCGATATCTACAAGGGGCATTACAAAGGTTGGTACTGCATTCCCTGCGAGGCTTACTGGACGGAACGCCAGCTTGAAAACCACAGTTGCCCGGATTGTGGGCGCGAAGTGGAACGGGTTGCGGAGGAATGCTACTTTTTTCGCATGTCGAGGTATGCCGCACGTCTTTGGGAACATATCGAGGCCCACCCGGAATTTATTTTGCCGGTGTCCCGGAAGAACGAAATGGTCAATAATTTTCTCAAACCCGGGCTGGATGATCTTTCCATCTCTCGTACATCTTTCACCTGGGGTGTTACTATCCCCTTTGATCCCGATCATGTCATTTACGTTTGGCTGGACGCCCTGAGCAATTATATTACCGCCCTGGATTATGGCGAACCGCAGTCGCCATTGATGCGTTACTGGCCGGCGGAAGTACATTTGATCGGGAAAGATATCTTGCGTTTTCATACCATCTACTGGCCCATTTTTCTGATGGCCCTTGGGCTGCCGTTGCCCCGTACCATTTTTGGTCACGGCTGGGTCTTGCTCAAGGAAGGGAAAATGTCCAAATCCAAGGGGAATGTGGTTGATCCGCAGGCTTTGATTGAACGCTTCGGTTCCGATGCCTTGCGCTATTTTTTATTACGGGAGATTCCTCTTGGATCCGACGGCGTGTTCAGTATCGAAGCCCTGGTCCAACGGATCAATGCAGACCTGGCCAATGATCTGGGCAATCTGGTCAGCCGGACCTTGACTATGGCCGGACGTTATCTGAGTGGAGTCTTGCCGGAACCCGGGGAACCGGGGCCGGGTGACGACGCCCTGATTGCACTGGCGCAGGAAACACCACGGCGGATGGAAGATGCCATGGCCGGCTTGCAGGTGCACGAGGCCTTGACCGGGTTATGGAAGTTAGTCCGGCGCAGCAACAAATATATCGACGAGAACACACCCTGGGATCTGGCCAAAGATCCGTCCCGGGCCGGGCGCCTGGGAACCGTGATCTACAATCTGGTGGAAAGCATTCGTTTCATTGCGGTTATGCTTGCGCCCTTTATCCCCCGCACCCCCGATCGGATCTACGCACAGATCGGCCTTTCCAACCGGCCCGAAATGCATTCCTGGGAAAGTCTGCGGCGTTGGGGGGCGATCAAACCCGGAACTATGGTGGAGCGGGGGGAAGATCTTTTTCCACGGCGTAACCCGGCGATCGAGTTACGGTGGAACCGGGGGACGGTAGCGGTCGGGACTACGCTCGCCGCTGCTCCGGTTGGGTCGAAAGAAGAAGAGCGGACGGGCTTGATCACCCTGAACCAGTTTCAGCAGGTTGACTTGCGGGTCGGGCGCATCACCGGCGCCGTGGTTGTTGCCGGGACAAAAAAACTACTGCGGGTTGAAATAGAACTGGGGGCCGGAGAACGGCGGACAGTCGTCGCCGGTATTGCCGAGCACTATGCTCCGCAAGAGCTGACCGGTCGGCAGGTCCTTTTTGTGGCCAACCTCAAACCGGTTCAATTGAAGGGCATCCTTTCCGAGGGGATGCTCCTGGCCGCCTCCGACGAAGGGGGCCGTTTTGCCCTTGCTACTGTGGACCGGGAGATCGATACGGGCAGCAAGGTCAGCTAGGATGGCCCTGCTAGCCGATACCCACGCTCATCTTGATTTGAAACAGTTCAATCCGGATCGAGAAGAAGTGATCCGGCGCGCCCGGCAGGCCGGGATCGGTTTGATCATCAATGCCGCTATCAATGAAGATAGTTCACGCGACGCCATCGAGCTGGCTGAACGGTACCCGGAAGTGTACGCCGCAGTTGGAGTACACCCGCATGATACGGCCAAAGCTTCTGCAGCGACGATCGAAAAACTGGCCGTCTGGGCCGGGCATCCCCGGGTTGTGGCGGTAGGGGAGACCGGTTTCGATTTTTATCGCCGTCTGTCTCCGCCGGAGGTGCAGGAGTGGTTTTTCAGGGAACAGCTGCGTCTTGCGGTCACTGCCGGTAAACCGGTTATTATTCATACCCGTGAGGCTTATACCGACACCCTGCGGGTGTTGCAAGAGGAAACCCTGCCGGAGCGCCCCGGGGTGATGCATTGTTTTTCCGGGAATGCGTCTCAGGCCGCCGCTTTCCTTGAACTGGGATTCTACATATCTTTGGCCGGCCCGGTAACCTACCCCGCGGCTCGCGAGCTGCGCTCGCTGTTAAAAGTGATCCCGCCGGAGAAGCTGCTTTTGGAAACGGATGCCCCCTTCCTCCCCCCTCAACCCCATCGTGGGCGGCGTAACGAACCGTCTTTTATTACCGCAACCTACCGGCGTGTTGCCGTGGACCTGGATCTTGATCCCGGTAAGGTGGCGGAACAGGTCTGGGAAAACGCCCATCGTCTTTTTTCCCCCGAACCGGTGTCCTGCCCTCGACAGGGCCAGCCCGGTGAGACGGCCAACCCTGCCCCGGGTGCTAGCCCAGGAGCCCCTGCAACTTGATGGCCAGGGAAATGTCACCCTTGATTTTCAGTTTGCCGGTCATAAATGCAGCGGTTGCGCTTAATTTACCGTCAAGCATAGCTTTTAAATCGGCTGTAGCCGTGGTTACGGTTATATTGGGGGTATCATGGGTTGCTTCCACTACCTCCGATTTTCCATCCTCTACCTTGACATGAAACACACCATTATCATCACCGGTTAGCTCAAACTGAAAAACCGCGTTGACTTCCTTGATTTTGTCGGGGTCCACCGTCTTGAGCTTGTTTTTCAGATCCGTTACGGTCTCTGCAAAAGAAATCATGGCCGCCTCCTTGTTATTCATGTTTGATGTCCCAGCGTTTAGCAAGATTATAAAGGACAGGAACGCCTTTGTCATTTTTATAATGCCCCGAAGCGTTTCCCGGCTCATTCGGCTCATTCGTCCCATGAGCCGAATGAGCCGGTGGAATGCGCCGCTGCCATTTGACCGGGAACCCGGTGCAGGCTACAATGACAATGAAACGAGAGGTTGTGCGACCGTGGATCATCCCTTTAACCCAACCTCCCCCCGGGAGGTTGTTTCATTGTGCCGCCGTTATGGCCTGCAGCCGCGTCGTTCTTTGGGGCAGCACTTTCTGGTTGACGGCAACGTCGCGGCACACATCATCGCCGACGCCGCACCCGAGGAGAGTGACGCGATCGTAGAGATCGGGCCGGGGCTGGGTGCGCTGACGTTAAATTTGGCTGCACGGGGAAACAATCGGGTTACGGCGGTTGAGATCGATCCGAATCTCTTGCACTTGCTCCGGGGGCTGTGCCGGTCGTACACGGGGGTAACCCTGGTTCATGCCGATGCTCTGGCCTTGGATTGGTCCGCTTTTTTAAAAAAACATTGTGATGGGGCAAAACGGGTTGTGCTCCTGTCCAACCTGCCCTACAATATCTCTTCACCGTTGTTGTACCGGTTGTTTGCCCTACGTTTTCCCTTCACGGCGGCGGTATTGATGCTGCAGCAAGAGGTGGCCCGGCGGCTGGCCGCCGGGCCCGGTTCCCCGGATTATAGCGGCCTTTCCGTCCTTTGCCATTACTGCACCGTCCCGGAACTACGCCGTAAAGTTTCCCGTAATGTTTTCTGGCCACGACCGGCCGTGGACTCGGCCGTGCTTCGCCTCAAGCCGCGCCCGGCGCAACTGTCCCCGGAGGAAGAGCCCTTGTTATGGGCTGTCGTTCGTACAGTTTTTCGACAACGTCGAAAAATGCTGGTGAACAGCCTGGCCACCCTTTTATCCGGGGGGCGTGCCCGGGCCAAGACAGTACTGGCCGGAGCCGGATTGGAACCGGGGCTCCGCCCGGAATCGTTATCCGTGGGTGAATTTGCAAACCTTTGCCGGGTGATTTATAATACGGGGGACTACAATATTAATTGTCGAATTGAGAAGAAGGAGCGGCCATGGATTTTATAAGCCCCACCCGGGGCAAGCTTACTTTCACGGAGGCCTTTGATGAAATTATTCATTTCGTCAATGAACAGCCCGAGGGGAATTATAAGCTGATCATCGGCACCGACTCCCATACTTTCCTTGACAACGGTGTTGTTTTTGTTACCGCTATTATTATCCACCGTGTCGGCAAGGGAGGGCGTTATTTCTTTCACAAACAGAAACTTCATTACGTGGGCAGCCTGCGTCAGCGCATCTATTACGAAACTTTTCTGAGTCTTGAAGTGGCAACACGGCTTACGGAAAAATTGGTCAAAAATGGCCACGACGATCTAAATGTTGAAATCCATCTCGATATTGGGGAAAAAGGGGAAACCCGGACCATGATCAAGGAAGTGGTCGGGATGGTTATCGGAAGCGGCTACCATGCCCGGATCAAGCCCGATTCGTACGGTGCAAGCAAGGTCGCCGATAAACACACCCGTTAAACAGAAAAATTGGATCACCCCTCCCGGGCTCCAAGAGGCTCGCTCCGGATACAACCATTTTTAGGCTGTTCTCTTTTGTTGACATTTATCCGATATTATGTTAAAGTGAATAAGTTAAAGAATGGTAGGAGTGGTTTAATTGATGGCAGCGAAAGACGTGTTGCGCCGAATTCGCAAACAACTTGAACCACACGTAGGCGAAAAAATAAGGTTAAAAGCGAATCGCGGGCGACGCAAGACCTACGAAAAGGAAGGAGTTTTGGAGAGCACCTATCCCTCTATTTTTGTGGTCCGGGTTGATGAAAACAGCTATTTCCAACGCCTCTCTTTCAGTTATGCCGATGTGCTTACTGAAACAGTGGAGTTGAGTTTTGCCGGTAAAAAACAGCCTCGTTCCGTCGGGTTGTAAAACAGGCGGCAAGGTTGGTCGTTGGCAGTCCATGCGGATGGAAGGTTTAAATTACCTTCCATTTTTTTGCGGGGAAAAGATCGCTCGGATCACCAGAAATAAACGGGTTTATCTTGCCCGCTCCTGATCCAAACTAAGAAGCCACCATAATCTTATGGCAACAGGAGTTGATGCCGATGCCGCGAAAGCGGCGACCGATCATGTCCGAGGAATTGAAGTATGAAATTGCCGCAGACCTGGGGGTGCAGGACCTGGTCCGGCGCGAAGGATGGGGCAGCGTTTCCTCCCGTGATTGCGGTAATATCGTCAGGAAAGCGATTGAACGGGCTGAGCGGGCACTCCAAAGGAATTCATGAGTAAACGGTGGCCGGGGCTGTCCCAAAAGGGCAGCCCCTGTTCTAGGGGCGCCCGGCATGGGCGGCCGCCCGATCAACGGACCCTTCCGGAAAGAGCGATGAGCCGCCCGTGATCCACGAAAGCGGCTAGCGCCGTTTTGAAAAAGGATCTTTCACCGGGGCGTGGAATACTTGGCCAAGAATAATTATTCCGAGGGAGCACAGGTTACAGTGAAAGATCGCCTGATCGAATTGAAAGACATCGCTTCCACCGCATTCGATCCCGAGGGCCGGTTCCATTCGGCAACCCATTCTGAAATTCGCCGGGGTTGGACCAGTGATATTTATTTTGTCCGCACCAGAGAACTTTTACAAAAAATGGGGTTGGTGGATACTCCAGTCACGGCGGAGGTTTTTCCCTCCCGTCCAGGGGTTCTGGCCGGGATCGAGGAAGTGCTGACCTTGCTCCGGAACCTGGGCCTGGAGGTTTGGGCGCTTCCCGAAGGCGAACAGGTGGAAGCCCATGAGGTGGTGCTGCGTTTACGCGGGCCGTACGGGAAGTTTGGGATATACGAGACTCCCCTTTTGGGTATGCTGGCCAGCGCCAGCGGTTGGGCGACTGCCGCACGGGAGTGCCGCAAGGCAGCCGGTTCATGCCGCCTGTTCTGTTTTGGAGCCCGGCACCTGCATCCGGCGGTGGCGTCGGTCATGGAACGGGCTTCCTTGATCGGCGGGGCTGACGGTTGCAGTTGCATCCTTGGAGCGCTTTTGCAGAATACCACACCATCGGGTACGGTACCCCATGCTGCTTTTCTGATTGTCGGCGACACGGTGCAACTGGCCCGGGATTACCATCGCCTGATGCCCCCCGAAGCGGCGCGGGTGATCCTGGTCGATACATTTAAAGACGAGGCGGAAGAGGCCTTGCGCGTGGCCGAAGCGCTGGGCGATCACCTGCAGGGGATCCGGTTGGACACTCCCGGAGAGCGCGGTGGGGTGACCCCCGGCCTGGTGCGGGAAGTGCGGGCCCGCCTCGATCAGGCCGGTTTTGAGCATGTCCAAATCCTTGTTTCCGGCGGTTTGACCCCCGAACGCATTACCTTGCTGGCGGATGCCGGCGCGGTTGCTTTTGGAGTGGGCAGCTACATTGCCCGTGCCCCGGCGATTGATATGACCCTGGACCTGAAGGAGATCCGCAGCCGGGCCGTTGCCAAACGGGGCAGAATTCCGGGCATTACCGGAAACCCGCGGCTGATCAGACGGCTTTGAAGGCGAACCGGGATCAAGAACAAGTTAATTTCATGATTGGAGCCGGTTAACATGTGTCGCGAAAGCGGTGTTTTATCCCGCGGCCAAAGCCGGAAAGATTATTTTGCAGTTGATGTTTTCGTTTATTGCGGGGTAAAAACCGCGTGGGAACCAAGGATTTGATGATCCAACCAAGATCAAGGGCCGGCTTGCAGGGGTTGGAAACCGGAAACAGGGGCAAGGGAGGTACAGGGAAGGGCGGAAATGGGAGCACCGTCACTGCTGATCAAAGCGCCGGCCAAGATCAATCTGGCCCTGGCGGTTCACGGGCGCCGGGCCGACGGTTATCATACGCTGGAAACGGTGCTTCAAACAGTGCCCTTGGCGGACACACTAACCTTTTTTCACCGGCGGAAACCCGGGCTGCTTTTCCGGTGCAGTGCCCCGGAACTGGAAAATGTAGATAACCTTGTTTACCGGGCTGCCCGCGCCCTGGAAGAGGATGCCGGCACTGCGCTGCCGGGAGTTGAAATAGTTCTTCGAAAAGCTATTCCCCGGGCGGCCGGTCTCGGCGGCGGCAGCAGTGATGCCGCCGCGACACTGATCGCCCTGAATCGTTTTTGGGGGCTGGGTCGTAATCGTGATCAACTGGCCCGCCTTGGTGCGGCGCTCGGTTCGGATGTGCCCTTTTTTTTCTACGGGCCGACCGCCCTGGCCCGGGGAAGAGGGGAAATCGTTACGGTCCTGCCCCCTTTACCGTTTTTATGGGCCGTCCTGGCACTCCCGGCCGGTCTAAGACTTTCCACTGCCGCGGTTTATCGCGCTCTGCCGGATCCCCTGCCGCCGCCGCCCGGTTTGGAGCCGCTCCTGAGGGCCATCCGACAGGGAGACCGGGGACAGGTTTTGCAGTGGCTTGCCGGGGGAAATATCAATACTTTGGCCGGGGTGGTCCGACCCCGTTATCCCGAGGTACACGATTTGCTAACAACCCTGACCGGTCTCGGTCTTCCGGCAGCCCTTTCCGGCAGCGGACCGGCAGTTTTTGGACTCACTCCGAGTCGGCAAAAAGCTTTTGCGGTATCCCGCCGGCTTCAAGAGGAGGGCCGGCAAGCTTACCTGTGTTGGGTCGGAGAGCGAACGCCGGGGAACAGATCCTGAGGTTATTTGTTGGGGGGGAAAGGAAATACAGACGGGTAGATCACCCCTGCAATCAACCCTTTCGGGGAAACAGGGGGAAAATGGGTTTGATGTTGTAGTTATGGCCGGAAGCAGCGGGATCGACCCCCTGGCCCGGCAGGAAGGCGTTACCAACAAGGCTTTTATTCTCCTGTCGGGGCGGCCCCTTTTGGCATACGTTCTGGAAAGCCTGGCCCGGGCCCCTTCAATTCGCCGGGTGATTGCGGTCGGGCCCCCGGTTGAGTTGGAAGCCTTGAGGGAGGGGGGGCTTCCGTTAATTGTTGTCCCCGAAACCGGATCAATGCTGGACAATGCCGCCGCCGGTCTGGAACAGGCGGCCCCGGATGGACTTTGCCTGCTTTCCACGGGGGATATTCCCTTGCTCACCGCCGGGACGGTTGAACATTTTTTGGCACTGTGCCGGCCCCGGGAAGCCGATTTTTTCTATCCGGTCCTGAGCCGGGAAAGCTACCGGTCCTTTCCGGAAACACAGCGCACTTACGTGCGCCTGCGAGACGGCGCTTTGACCGGAGGTAATCTGGTCCTGATCCGTCCTTCCTGGTTCCGGGATTACCGGGGGCAACTGGAAATATTTATTGCGACCAGGAAAAACCCGCTAAAGCTATGGCGCTTTTTGCCCCCGTTGATCCTGTTCAAATTTCTTTGCGGTCGCCTGGCGGTAATCGACCTGGAAGATGCCTTTTCGAAAGCACTTCACCTGCGGGCCAGGGCCGTCCCCTGCGACCTGGTTGAATTGGGCCTGGACGTGGACAAGCCGGGAGACCTGCAAATAGTCAGGCAGGAGCTGGCCCGCCGGGAAGGCCGAAATCAAAAAGGCAGTGTATAATGAAATAGCTGCGGGGTTATGTCCAAAAATTGAGGAGGGGCGATCATGAAACCGGTATGGGCGGTGATCCTGGCTGCCGGAGAGGGGAAGCGGATGCGCTCGTCCTTGCCGAAAGTGTTGCATCCCTTGTGCGGCCGGCCGATGCTACATTATGTTTTCGATTGTGTCTCGGCTCTGGCCGAACAAGTGGTAGCGGTGATCGGTCATGGTGGGGTTCAGGTGCGGGAGGCACTTGGTCCGGAGGTGCTTTATGTAACCCAGTTCGAACAAAAGGGGACCGGGCATGCCCTGCAACAGGCTTTATCCGTATTGCCGGAAGAGGGGCGGGTGCTGGTTCTCGGCGGGGATACTCCTTTACTCCTACCGCACCACCTGCAGGACCTGAAAAGGGCTTGTACAGGTAGCGCTGCCGCCGTGCTGACCGCGGTGCTGCCCGATCCGGCCGGTTACGGGAGGGTGGTGCGCCGCTCGGACGGTACCCTGAGGGCGGTGGTGGAAGAAGAGGATGCCACGGCAAGAGAAAGAGCGATCACCGAGATCAACAGCGGCACCTACTGTTTTGAACTGGCGGTGCTGCGGCGCTTTCTGCCTCGCCTGAAAAATGATAATATCCAGCGCGAATACTATTTACCCGCTGTTTTGTCACTCATGGTTGGTGAGGGGTTACCGGTAGCCCTGCACACGGTGGAGGACTACCGGGTGGTCCTTGGAGTCAATGATCGGAGTCAGCTTGCCGAAGCAGCCGCCGTCTGGCGGAGGCGGATCAACCAAGCTCATATGCAGGCCGGTGTCACTTTGCTTGACCCGGGAAGCATCTATATCGATTACGGGGTCTCCGTGGGTACGGATACGGTAATCTATCCCCAGACCATGCTCGAAGGGGCATGCCGGGTTGGACAGGGCTGCCGCCTGGGGCCGCAGACCCACCTCACCTGCTCCTCCCTCGGCGACGGCGTTACGGTATCTTTCTCTGTCGTTAAAGAGAGCATGTTGGAAAGCGGGGCTCAGGTCGGACCTTTCGCCCATTTGCGCCCGGGTTGCCGGATCGGATCCGGGGTCAAGATTGGCAGCTTTGTCGAGATCAAAAACTCCGTTCTGGGGGCGGGGGCCAAGGCGCCCCACCTCAGCTATGCCGGTGACGCCGATATTGAAGCAGGGGTGAATCTTGGCGCCGGGGTAATCGTGGTTAACTATGACGGCAGGCGCAAGTGCCGGACCACCATCGAAAAGGGTGCTTTCATCGGTTGTAACAGCAATCTCGTTGCTCCGGTACGTATCGGGGCGGGCGCCTATGTGGCGGCAGGTTCAACCATCACTCGTGATGTAACCGGTGGCGACCTGGCCGTGGCACGAGCCCGCCAGGTCAACCGTCCCGGACTGGCGAACCGCTGGATTGATCAAGAAAAATCTTTTCCGGCAGGAAACGATGAAACCGATCGAGAAAAATAAAAATGACGGTTGGTGTAGAAGGGATCTTGGTACGGTGCAAATCAACAGCAGGCTTAAAGTTTTTAGCGGCAATGCCAACCGCCCCCTGGCCCGGGAGATCGCCGGTTGCATCGGTGTTTCCCTGGGCAAGATTGACCTGTCTCGTTTCAGTGACGGTGAGATCACTTTAAATATCAAGGAAAGTGTGCGCGGGTACAGCGTTTTCTTGATTCAACCCATCTGCAACCCGGTTAATGAAAACATCATGGAACTGTTGATCCTTATCGATGCCGTGCGCCGGGCTTCGGCCAAATCGGTCAATGCCGTCGTGCCCTATTACGGGTATGCCCGCCAGGACCGGAAAACGCGGGCCCGGGATCCGATCACGGCCAAGCTGGTGGCGGATCTGATCACGGCCGCCGGAGCCGATCGGGTCGTGGCGATGGACCTGCACGCCGGTCAGATTCAAGGTTTTTTTAATATTCCATTCGATCATCTTACCGCCGTCCCGATCCTGGCGAAATATTTTCAAGAAAAAAACATTTTTAACGGGGTCGTGGTTTCTCCTGACCTGGGGGGAGTTACACGGGCCCGCCGGCTCGCCGATCGCCTGGGAATGCCCATTGCCGTGATCGATAAGAAACGCCCTGCGCCCAACCGGTCCGAGGTAATGAACATTATCGGCCAGGTTCGAAACAAAGCGGCCATTTTAATGGACGATATCATCGATACGGCCGGTACCATTGCCCAGGGGGCGGAGGCGCTTTTGGAAAAGGGTGTCCGGGAGGTGTATGCTTGCTGTACCCACCCGGTTTTTTCCGGGCCTGCTCTGGAGCGTTTAAGCGGGACTCCCCTCAGGGAAGTAGTTTTCACCAATACCATTCCGATTCTAGAAGGGCTTCCGTCGGACAAATTCCGCGTTCTTTCGGTAGCGCCCCTGATTGGCGAGGCGATCGTGCGGATCCACGAAGAACGTTCTGTTAGTGTCTTGTTTGATTAAACAACCCGCAAGCAACAACTGATTGAAGCCCGTCATTGATCACGGTTTCCGGATAGGGTATAATATTTTCCTGTCAAGAAAAACGGAGGATGAACCATGGAACATTTGACATTGGAGGCGGCACCCCGCCGGCGGGTCGGTAAAGGAAAATTGAAACGCCTGCGAAGCGAGGGCCGGGTGCCGGCGGTGATTTACGGCCGGGGGAAGGATAGCGAAGCATTGCTGGTGGATGGTAAAAACCTGCACCAGATCCTGGCCATGGGGGGAACCAACGTCCTGGTGGATCTGCGCATCGGGGACGGGAAGGATGAAAAAGCGAAGCAAGAAACGGTGATGCTTAAGGACATCCAGAGGGATATCCTTTTCATGGACCGGATTGTCCACGTTGATTTTATCCGTATTTCCATGACGGAACGGATCGAGGTATCCGTGCCCCTGAACTTTACCGGGGAACCGGCCGGGGTGCAGGAAGGCGGTATTGTCCAGCAGGTTCTGCGGGAAATCCTGGTGCGCTGTCTTCCGGCGGCCATTCCGGAAACAGTGGATGTCGATCTTTCGCCTCTGGGGATCGGCGACAGCATTACCGTGGGCGAGGTCGCCCTGGACGAACAGGTGGAACTGATCACTTCCCCGGATGAAACCGTGGCCCTGGTAACGGTGCCGGAAATGCTCGAAGAAGAGGAAGAGGCGGAAAAGGAACCCGAAGAAGCATCGGAAAAGCCGTCTGAGGAAGAGTTTCCGGGAAGGGTTGATGAGGGTTAAAGGTGGCCCCGCGTGTGGACCGGAAAGGTGCCGGGAAAGTGCACCTGGTTACCGGGTTGGGCAACCCCGGCTTTCGCTACAGCGGTACCAGGCATAACGCCGGGTTCAGGGTGGTGGAAGCGCTGTCCCGGCACTTGTCCGTCGGCCGGCCGTTCCGCCTTGTACATAGCCTTTGTGCCGAAATTCGCCGTCCCGGCGGTTTAATTGTTCTGGCCCAGCCTCTGACCTATATGAATTTAAGCGGCCGAGCGGCGGTCGAATTGTGGCGGCGTTACCCGGTCAGCCCGGATTGTTTCTTGCTGGTCCATGATGACCTGGATCTGCCCCTGGGAACGCTGCGCCTGAAAAGAAACGGCGGCAGCGCCGGGCACCGTGGGGTGCAATCGGTGATCGAGCACCTGGGATCAGCCTGTTTTGACCGTCTCCGGTTCGGGATTGGCCGCTCGGGGGAGATAGAAGCGGGCGGCTACGTTTTGGCCCCCTTCTCGGCCGGGGAAAACGAGCTGCTCCGTGGGATCGTGGAAAAGGCGGTCCAGGCCGTGATGATGTGGGTTGAAGAAGGCTTTGAACCGGCTGCAAACCGTTTTAACCGTACCCCGGCGTAGTTCGAATCTGATTCCACAAAATTTTGCAAATCCTTACTTGTGCCTTTCCCCGTGCTGTGGTAATATGGATAAAAGCATTTTCAGTAAAGGCAATGCAGGAGGAAAGTAAGCCGGGATTCTTCCCGCGTAGAGAAGCGGGGCCACGGGCTGCAAGCCCTGCCGGGAAAGGACCGGATGAAGTTCCCTTCGAAGCTGTTGGCTGAAAACCCGTTTTGAAACCGGGGTTAAGTAGGCTTAACCGGTTCTTCCTCGTTAGCGGAAGAGGGTATCGGTGGGTTCCCGGCCCGGGGGTAACTCTCCCGTACCTGACAAGGCGGGCTGTTTGCTGCAGCTAAATCGGGTGGTAACGCGGATCATATCCGTCCCTTTGAGGGCGGATATTTTTTACTTTCAAAAGGAGGCTGGAAAGCAAATGATTGTGGTGATGAAGCTTTCGGCGGAGCGGAAACAGATCGAGCGGGTGGAACAACGCCTGGCGGAGATGGGCTACCGGACACAGCTAATTCAAGGGGTGGAGCGCATTGTGATCGGTGCGGTTGGGGAGAAAAAAATTACTTTTCCGACCGGCCTGGAAATTCTACCCGGGGTGGAGAAAGTGGTTCCGGTCATGTCGCCGTACAAACTGGTCAGTCGTGAAAGCAAGGCCGAGAACACTGTGGTAGAGGTGGGGCCGGTTCGGGTTGGCGGGCCGGGATTGACGATCATGGCCGGGCCCTGCGCGGTGGAAAGCGAGGCACAGTTACTGACCACCGCCCGCCAGGTTAAGGCAGCGGGCGCGCAAATTTTGCGTGGCGGGGCTTTCAAGCCGCGTACCTCCCCGTACAGCTTTCAAGGGCTGGAGAAAAAAGCGCTGGAGATGCTCGACCGGGTCCGCCGGGAAACGGAATTGCCGGTGGTTACCGAAGTCCTGACCCCACAGGATGTGGAACTGGTGGCCGGACACTGTGACCTGCTCCAGGTGGGTGCCCGCAATATGCAAAATTTCCCCCTGTTACGGGAGTTGGGCCGGGCCGGCCGGCCGGTGCTCCTGAAACGGGGTATGGCCAATACCGTTGATGAGTGGCTTATGGCGGCGGAGTACATCCTGGCGGAAGGAAACTACCGTGTTATTCTATGCGAGCGTGGCATCCGTACATTTGAACACGCGACGCGCAGCACCCTCGATATCAGTGCAATCCCCCTGGTGAAACACCAAAGCCATCTCCCGGTCGTTGCCGATCCCTGCCACTCGGGCGGTCACTGGCGATTGACCCTTCCCCTGAGCCTGGCGGCGGTGGCGGCCGGAGCTGACGGGCTTCTGGTGGAGGTACACCACTGTCCGGCGGAAGCACTCTGTGATGGAACCCAGTCACTGACCCCGGCAAACTTTGCCGCTCTCATGGCTGAAACGGCACGGCTGGCTGCTGCGGTGGGGCGTTTCCTTTCGGCTCCGCTGGAAAAACTGTATTCCGGGGAGGCGCGCTGTGCCGAACATTAAACTGGGGTTCCTTGGCCCAAGGGGCACTTTCTCCGAGGAAGCGGCTTTGCTTTACCGCCGTCATCACGGGGGGATCGATTTATGCGAGTTCACTTCGATTGGAGAGGTCTGCGAATCGGTAGTCGGAAGGAGAACGGAACGGGGTATTGTGCCCCTGGAGAATTCCCTGGAGGGTGGGGTGGGGGCGACCCTGGACGCTCTGGCCCTCCTGGAAGGTATTGTTATCATCGGGGAACTGCTTTACCCGGTCCAGCATTGTTTACTGGCCCAAAAGGGTTCCCAACCGGGGGAATTCCGGATGGTTTGTTCACACCCCCATGCCTTCGGGCAATGCCGCCTTTACCTGCGCCGTTTATTTCCGGATTTGATTTGCCGTCCCGTGGAGAGTACCGCCGCCGCGGCAAGCCTGGCGGCGTGCGATGCGGGTATTGCCGCCGTGGCTCCCGCCCGGGCCGCTTTGCTTTATGATCTGGAGGTGTTGGCGGAGGGGATTCAGGATCATCCGGGCAGTACAACCCGTTTCATCGTTCTGGCCAATACCGAATCGCCCCCGACCGGCCGGGACAAGACCTCCCTTGTACTGGCCGGACCGGATGGCCCGGGAAGCTTGCATCGGATTCTTGGTTTTTTTGCCCGCTGGGAAATCAATCTGACCCGGATTGAATCGCGACCCTCGCGGCGCAACCTGGGTGATTATCTCTTTTTTATTGATTGTCAGGGGCATCGCCGCGAACCCCGGTTAAAACAATTGTTTCGCTCCCTGCAGCGTGAGACCAGTTTTTTGAAGATCCTTGGTTCGTACCCCCGGGCAGAAGAGGGACGATGATCGCCTTGATACCGCCGCCGGTATTGCCTGCTCGGGGATAATTGCCCTCCCGGAAGGGAAGCATATTGCTGTCAGGTAGGTAGTAAGCTTGAAGGAAGAACGGCGGCAATGAGCAAAGTCAAGGTTACTTATGTTTGCAACCGCTGTGGCACCCTGATCGGGGCGCTCGATCTGGACGGGTGGGAACTGTTGGAGTTGGGTCTGGATCCGTTGACGGCGCAGTGGCGGGAAGATATAATAAAAGACGTTCAAACTGGGGATATGTTTGTCTATTCTCTTTGTGATGATTGCACCGAAACCATGGCCTGGCATGAAAGTGACCTTCCGTACCGGAGGGCGCCCGATTGGCATTAATACCTGAAGCCGGATCATTTAAGGGGCCATTTTCAGAAAGATTTATCCGCAGTTATCATTTTTGGTTTCTTTTTGTTTTTGATGCACCCCCCGTGGAGGAATACCGCCCATGATCCTGCAGGCGCTTCTCGGCCGGTGGGCCCGGGAGAGCTCCTTTGACCAGCTTCTTCTCAGTCTGAATAAACCGCGTTTCCGGGCTATGGTGCACGGCCTGACCGGGAATGCACGGGTTTATTTCATGGCTGCCCTGGCCCGATCGGCCAAACGTCCTCTCCTGGTTGTTGCCGCCGATATGGGCCGGGCGGAAAAACTTTTTGAAGATCTGCTTGCGTTTTTGCCTCGGGCCTATATCCATATCCTACCCCCCCGGGAACTTTTTGTAACCGGGGATCTGCTCGGCATGAGCATCGATACATTTGAACAGAGGCAGCATTTTTATGAATGGGCCTACACCGGCGGTTCCGGTATTTATATCGCTCCCGTAGCCGCCCTCCTGCCCCGGGTTGTGCCGGTAAAAACCTGGCGTTCCCTTCTGCTGGATCTGAAACCGGGCCGGGAGATCGGCCGGGAGCAATTTCTGAACCACCTGGTCGAGCTTGGTTATCGCTGCTACTCGCAGGTGGAAAGCAGGGGTTCTTTCAGCGTCCGGGGGGAGGTCATCGATCTTTTTCCTCCTGGACGGGATGAACCGGTTCGGATCGAATTATTTGAAGACAGCATTGCCTCGTTGCGTACCTTTGATCTGCAAACACAACGCTCGATCAGGAAAATGGAACAGATTCGGATCTTGCCGGCTTGCGAACTCGTCCTTCCGGCTGCAATTTATGATCGAGGTGCGGAAAATCTCCGGCACGAAGCCGTCCAAACCGTGGCCCGGTTGCGTCGGGCCCGCGATTGCGCCGCCGGGCATTTACAGGACAAGGTTGAACAGCATTTGCAGCGGCTTGGTCAGCCCGGCGGCTTGGAGATGTTATCCGGTTATTTCCCTTTTTTTTACGGCCGCGGTGCGGCTATTTGGGAACATCTCCCTGCCCGGGCCGTCGTTGTTTTTGATGAACCGGTGCGGGTGAAAGAAAATACAACGGTATTGTGCCGTGAACTGGCCGATCATCGGGGCAACCTGTTTTTAAAGGGAGAGTTGTTGCCTTCCCAGCTTGATCCAATCTGGACCCTGGAAGAACTACTGGCGCACCTGGATCACCCTGCCATGACGGTTTCGTTCTTTCCCGAAGGAATTTTTACCGCTCCTGAGATCTGCTTCACGGCCAAGGAAATGCCTCATTATCACGGCCAGTGGGACGTCTTTTTTCACGATGTGGCGCGCTGGTTGGATGACGGCTTTCGCGTCGTTGTCCTTTCCTCCACCCCCGAAGGGGCACAATCCCTGGTTGGCCTGTTTCGGGAACACCACCTTGCGGCCAGTTTTATTTCAGGACAGCCCGGAGAAGGCCGGGAATGTTTGCAAGTGGGTGTAGCCGCCCTTGAAGCGGGCTTTGTCTTGCCCGGCTTAAAGGTGGCTGTCGTTGCCGAAAACAATTTAATTCCGCGCCGTCGTAAAAAAAGGCGCCTTTCCCGTCAAGAGGGCATTACCCTGAGCCATTACCGGGAACTATCCGCCGGAGATCATATCGTGCACGAACAGCATGGTATCGGAAGATACCTCGGTTTGAATGCATTGGAAATCAACGGCATCAAAAAGGATTTTCTGCAGATCAAGTACGGCGGCGCCGATAAGCTTTATCTCCCGGTGGAACAGGTGCATTTAATCCGGAAATATGTGGGTGAGGAAGGGAAAACACCCCGCTTGCATAGTTTGGGGGGAGGCGAATGGCAACGTTTGAAAAGCAGGGTCAAGGCTTCGGTCCAGGAAATGGCTCAAAACCTGCTGGCCCTTTATGCCTCCCGGGAAACCGTTTCCGGTTACGCTTTTGGACCGGATCATCCCTGGCAAGGGGAGTTCGAGGCCCGGTTTCCGTACGAGGAAACGCCCGATCAACTGCAGGCGATTGCCGCGGTCAAGGCGGATATGGAAAAACCGGCGCCGATGGATCGGCTTATTTGCGGGGATGTCGGTTATGGTAAAACCGAAGTAGCTTTACGGGCGGCATTCAAAGCCGCCCTGGAAGGAAAACAGGTTGCCCTTCTGGTTCCGACGACTATTCTTGCGCAGCAGCATTACCGTACTTTTTCCGAAAGGTTCCACGATTTTCCACTGCAGGTCGCCCAGCTAAGCCGGTTTGTCCCTCCGGCCAGGCAGAAAGAAATTTTGAAGGACTTGGCCCATGGAAAATTGGATATTGTGATCGGAACCCATCGCCTACTTTCCCGGGATGTCCGGTTTCATGACTTGGGATTACTGATTGTTGATGAAGAGCAGCGTTTTGGTGTTCGGCACAAGGAGAAGTTGAAACAACTGCGCCTTGAGGTTGACGTATTGACCATGACCGCCACCCCCATTCCGCGCACGCTCCATCTTTCAATTGCCGGGGCCCGTGATTTAAGTGTGATCGAAACTCCTCCTGAAAATCGTTACCCTGTGCAGACTTTTGTGGTTGAATATTCCGACCAGATGGTGCGAGAAGCGTTCCAGCGGGAGTTGAACCGTCATGGGCAGGTCTATTTTGTCTTCAACCGGGTGCGGGGGATCGAAGCCATGGCTGCCCATTTGCAGGAACTCTTGCCGGCGGCCCGCATCGCCGTCGGCCACGGGCAGATGTCCGAAAGGCAGCTCGAAAGAGTCATGAATGATTTCTTGGAAGCGCGTTACGATATCCTGGTCAGTACCACCATTGTTGAGGCGGGCCTGGATATACCGAACGTGAACACGATGATCGTTTACGATGCCGATCATTTTGGCCTATCCCAGCTTTACCAGTTGCGCGGCCGGGTGGGACGTTCCAATCGCCTTGCCTATGCTTACCTGACCTACCGGCGGGAAAAAATGATGACCGGGTTTTCCCGGAAAAGGCTTCAGGCAATTACCGAATTTACCGAACTGGGATCCGGTTTCAAGGTTGCCCTACGCGATCTGGAAATACGGGGAGCGGGTAATATTTTAGGAGCTGAACAACACGGCTTCATGATTGCGGTCGGTTTTGATCTCTACGTGCGCCTCCTTGATCAGGCGGTGCGCTCGTTGCGCCGGGAACCCGTACAAGAAAAAATCGTCCCGGAACCGCGGTTGGATCTGCAGGTGAATGCTTTTTTGCCCTCTTCTTTCATCGCCGGGCAGGATCAAAAAATAGATCTTTACCAGCGAATTTATGCCGCCGGCGATGCTGCTGCCCTGGAAGAACTGGAAACTGATTTGCGCGATCGCTACGGTCAGCCGCCCCGGCCGGTTCTGAACCTTTTGGCGGTGGCAAGGCTGCGCTTGCTGTCCCTGGAACTGGGCGTGGATTTGATCCGTCAGGAACAGGGGCAGGTGATGATCCGGTTTGCCCATAATGTTCCGGACAGGGAGGCGCTTTGGGCGGTTCTACGTCGGTACAAGGGGAAAGTTGCGCTAATGACGGGACGGAAGTTAACGTTAAAAATGCGCGCCGGAGGAAATGGAGACGATTTCCTGGCCGGCCTGATCCTTTTGCTGGGTGAGTTGGATGATGCGTTTAAAATCGTTCCGGTAAACGCGGGCAGTGGTAACGCGCAAAAGTGGTAATCATAAGACGTGAGCTGCTGGGAATGTAGCTGCTGATACGGTCCGGCCGCTGAATGCATAAAAGCCCCGGGGCAGTTGAATACTATGAGGGAAAGCGGCAGACCCAAACTGGCACTACAAGGAGGAGCAAATCTTGAAAGCAACGGGCATAGTAAGGCGTATTGACGATCTAGGGCGGGTGGTTATCCCAAAGGAGATACGGAGGACCCTGCGTATTCGTGAAGGTGACCCTCTCGAAATTTTTGTTGACCGGGACGGCGAAGTTATTCTAAAAAAGTATTCCCCGATCGGCGAACTGGGTGAATTTGCCCAGGAATACGCCGATTCCTTGCACGAAGCCCTGGGGCATACCGCTTGCATTGCCGACCGCGACACCATTATTGCCGTCGCGGGCGCCCCGAAAAAAGAATTTGTCAACCGCCCCTTGAACAATGCCGTGGAGCAGGTTATGGAAAGTCGTAAAAGCGTCCTCATCAACAATACCGCCGAACACCATTTTTACCAGGATTCCGACGGGGTGGGGGTACCACACTTCGTCAACGAGGTTATTGCTCCCATCATCTCCGAAGGGGATCCGATCGGGGCGGTGGTAATGGGCAGCAAAGATCCAGCGATAAAAATGACCGGTATGGAACAAAAACTGGTTGAAACGGCGGCCTCCTTCCTTGCCAAACAGATGGAACAGTAACCGTCAGGGGAGAGAGAATCCCTGATTTTGTTGGGGTGTGTTTTTGCCGCTGCAGCGGTCCGGAGGGCGGAGAGCGGAGGGGGAAAATGTCCAGCCATAGCTCCTTGATCAAGGGTACCGCGATCCTGGCTTTGGCCGGGGTGGCGGTGCGTTTAATGGGAGCGATCCTACGCATTGCTCTGGCAGCCCTGATGGGGGATGAGGGTATCGGACTTTATCAAATGGCCTATCCGATCTACTCCACGCTGCTTTCAATTTCGACTGCCGGTATTCCGGTTGCCATTTCGAAACTGGTAGCCGAGAACATTGCTTTGAAAGATTACCGCGAGTCTTTTCGGGTTTTCAAGGCAGCCTTGTTGATCCTTGCCGCCAGCGGTCTCGCAATTACCCTATTGCTTTTACTGGGAGCCGATTTTATCGCCCGGGTTGTCGTGAAGCAACCGCGGGCGGTTTATTCGCTTCTGGCCATCGCTCCCGCCATTTTTTTTGTAACGGTTATGTCCGCCGTGCGCGGTTTTTTCCAGGGGCAGGAAAGAATGGGGCCGACCGCCTTTTCTCAAATAGTTGAACAGCTGGGACGGGTGATCGTATCCCTGAGCCTGACGCTTGTGTTCCTGCCGTCCGGACTTGAATATGCTGCCGCCGGCGCTTCCGCCGGGGCGGTTTTTGGCGGGTTGGCCGGACTGCTTGTGCTGGTCTGGGTTTATTTACGTCACCGGCCTTCTTTCCAACGGCGCATGGCCGGACAAACCCAAATCCGCCACCGCCCCGGCGGAAGCTACCGCCGGATTATCCGCCGTATTTTCGCTCTGGCGGTTCCGATCACCTTCGGCAGCCTGATCATGCCGCTTCTGAACTTGATCGATCTTGCCATCGTGCCCCGGCAGTTGCAGGCGGCTGGTTTTTCACTGGATCGGGCGACCGCTCTTTTTGGGCAATTAACCGGGATGGCCAGCTCGATCATTTATTTCCCGAACGTGGTCATCATTGCTTTGGGCATGAGCCTGGTGCCGGCCGTATCCGGGGCTTTTACCTTGAACAAACGCAGCTCCATTGCCAATCGTGCGGCAATTGGCATTAGACTGGCGATGTTGTTTTCCTTTCCGGCTGCCGCCGGGCTCTTCCTTCTGGCAACCCCGATTACCGTGCTCCTATTCAACAACGTCGAGGCCGGCCTTTCGCTGGCGGTGCTCTCCTGGTCGGTGATCCCTCTTTCCCTGTACATCACAACGACCGGGGTCATGCAGGGGTTGGGGCGTCCGATTATCCCCGTGCTGAACATGGTTTACGGTGGGGTGCTCAAGAGTGTGCTGGCCTGGCATCTGACCGCCCTTCCCTCCTGGAACATCGGCGGGGCCGCTTTGGCTTCGGTGATCGGGCTTTCAGTGGCCGCAATCCTGAACCTTTTCGCAACGGCGCGTTATACCGGATGGCGTTTTCACGCAGCCGATCTGGTCCTCCGGCCCGGTCTCTCCACCCTGGTCATGTCCGCCGCAGTCTTCTTGACTTTTGATCTTTTTCACAATCTATCCTTTTTGACACCGGGGGCAACTAACGCCCTGGCGACCCTGGCGGCGGTCGGGGTGGGGGTAATCGTTTATATCGCCGTCTTGTTGCTGGGGGGTGGGATAAAACGGGAGGATCTGGTTCTGATACCGCGGATCGGGGGGCGCCTGGCGCGATGGGTCGATCGCTTTGATCCGGACGGGAAATAGGAAAAAAGGAAGGAGAACCGGTATATGGCTGTTATCGTCGTCATCGGTTTGGGGCCGGGTTCACCGCAAAACATGACCGAACAGGCCAGACGTTGCCTTGTCAAAGGGCAACCCCTGTACCTGCGTACCGCCTGTCATCCGGTTTCGCGCTGGCTTAACAATCGTGGAATCAATTATCATAGCTTCGACCGGTACTACCGGCGTGGCAGCAGCTTTAACCGGGTTTACCGGGCCATCCTTGGAAAGCTGCTCCGGGAAGCCCGGTGCCACCGTGCTGTTTATTATGCCGTGCCCGGGCATCCCCTGGCCGGAGAAGCGGTGGTGGGAAACCTGCTCCGCCATCCCCGTCCCGGGCTGTCGGTCCGGGTGGTACCCGGATTAAGTTTCCTGGAACCCCTTTTAACGACCCTGCATTTGGACCTGTTGCGGGGGGTGACTGTTCTCGATGCCTTACGCCTGGAAAAATTATGTGAGCCCGTCCCCTGGAGTCTGGTGATCACTCAAGTTTACAGCCGTGCCGTGGCCTCCCGGGTTAAGTTGAAACTACTGGAACTGTACCCCTCCTCGACCCCGGTGGCGATAGTGCGCCAGGCCGGGCTGGCCGGCGGGAATGTACGGCGCCTGCCCCTGTACCGGCTTGACCGGGGTCCCTGGTTCGATCATTATACTTCCCTTTTCCTGCCCGCGGCGCGGCAACGCACCCTGGGGTGTCTGGCCCGAATTGTGGAGCGGTTGCGCGCACCGGAAGGATGCCCCTGGGATCGCCGGCAGGATCACCGCAGTCTGCGACCTTACTTGCTCGAAGAAGCGTATGAAGTCATTGCGGCCATCGACTCCGGGAAAGGAGAAGCATTGTGCGAGGAGTTGGGAGATCTGCTCCTGCAAGTAGTCCTTCACAGCCAGATTGCCCACGAAGGGGGCGCTTTCGATCTGTTCACGGTGATCGAAAACATTATCGCCAAGTTGATTCGACGGCATCCCCATGTTTTTGGGCAGGAACGGATTGCAACCGCGGACGGGGTGCGGCGGCGCTGGCAACAGATCAAGGGCAAGGAAAAAGGCAAACAGGGCTCTCTGGTGCAGGTAGAGAAAGGCTTGCCCGCCCTGCTACAGGCCCGGAAGGTACAGGAGAATGCAGCCGCGGTGGGTTTTGACTGGCCCGATCCTTCCGGTGCGGTACTCAAACTGAAAGAAGAGCTGGCCGAGCTTGAAGATGCATACCGTATGGGGGATCAGGCCAGAATAGAAGAAGAACTGGGCGATTTTCTTTTTGCCACGGTAAATGTATCCCGTTTTTTCAAGGTTGACGCGGAGCTGGCGCTGGGGCGGGCAGTACTTAAATTTATCCATCGTTTCCGCTATATTGAGGCACAGGTGGCCCGTTCCGGACGGGATTTTGCAGATTTTACCCTGGAGGAACTGGACCGGTGGTGGGAAAAGGTGAAGAATAAAGGGAATTCCAGCCAAAGGGGCAGGAGTCTTGGAAAAGATAGCGAATTTACGACTTAATATCTTTATTTATTCCTTAGACAGGGAGGGATTCACAGCGTGAATAAGTCCCAACTAATCGGTGTTGTAGCCGAAAGGGCGGAAGTATCGAAAAAGGATGCGGCAAAGGTAGTCGATGCTGTTTTTGACAGTATTGCTGAAAGTCTAACTCGGGGGGAGAAAGTACAGGTAATCGGTTTTGGAACCTTTGAGGCACGTTACCGGGATGCCCGGGAAGGACGTAATCCAGCCACCGGTGAAAAAATTCAAATTCCGGCTTTAAGGGTGCCCGTGTTCAAAGCGGGTAAAACATTGAAAGAAAAAGTCAGGTAAACAGGACTGCTCTTCGCCAGGAATACTGGTCCTCCGTAAATGAACGGGGGACTTTGTTTTTTAACTGCATAATTCAACGGGCTGGACAAAAAATAGAAGTGTGCTTTATTCCTGTAGGAGTTGAGACCATGATCTCGTTGTGCCGGTTTATGCTGGTTTTGTTTACGGTATTTTTCACGGTCGGTTGGGGCGGTTGCACATTCCACCCGCGGAACCGGCCTTCTGTTCCCGACCTGCACAGGCCCGCCCTCCCCGGAGCCTTGAAGGCAAAAGAAGGGGAAGAACCGGTTTTGCGGGTCTACTTGCATGAGACCGAAAAAACACAAGAAATGAAAATGGAAGAGTATATTGCCGGGGTAGTGGCCGCGGAAATGGATCCGGGATGGCCACGGGAAGCGTTGGCGGCCCAGGCAATTATTGCCCGGAGTTTTACCTTGCAAAAAATTGGAGAAATGGGCAGTGTACCCGGACGGGAGGGGGCGCATGCTTCAACCGACATCGAGGAATTTCAGGCCTATGACGCGGCTCGGATCAATGAAAACGTACGGCGGGCGGTAGCCCAGACCCGGGGAGAGGTGCTCGTGTACGAGGGGGAGTTTATCAGGGGTTGGTTTCATGCCTTTGCCGGGCCCCGTACCGCCTTGGCCGATGAAGGGTTGGAATTCAAGGAGGGAAACCCCCCCTATATTCAGATGGTGGACAGTCCGGCCGGGGAGATCGTTCCCGCCGAGGAACGTTTCTGGAGTGCCTCCTTTCCGTTGGAAGAGGTTCGTGAAGCGGTGACGGAAGTATCCGGTCTTGATCCGGGAGAGGTGGAAACGGTGCATATTTGCAGATATGGTCCCTCCGGTCGGGCGACCCGGATCCGGATCAACAGTGGTCGGGAAATTTCAGCTCCTGCATTGCGCCTGGCTCTTGGCAGTACGGTGCTGCGCTCAACTTTCATTGAATCTTTAAAGGTGGAGGGGAGGCAGTTGTACCTGGAAGGAGTCGGTTACGGGCATGGGGTGGGTATGTGCCAGTGGGGCGCACGGGCGCTGGCCGGGGAAGGCTGGTCTTGCCGTGATATCCCTGGTTATTTTTACCGTGATGTCGAGCTGATCAAGCTCTGGGATTAGAGGGATGCGTGTTGGCAGGGTTCTCCCCGTGGCCATGGTTTTATGAAGAGCCGATCGTGGGCCGTGTGGTCTAAACAGGGTTCGTCCCGGATATATATAAAAAGGCGGCCGTCCTGCAGGCTGTTTGTACCGGGCGCAGTTTGTGGGATGCGGCCGCCGCCATGTATTTTCCCCAGCAACCCAGGTACAAAGGGGAGGGCGCGGTGGAAGAGAAATATTCTTTCCGGGGGGGACAGCACCGGCTGGTCATTGAAAACCGGGAAAATACGCAGGTTTCCGGGGTTATGCATGTGGCCAGTTTCAATGATGAAGAGGTGGTCATGGAAACGGAGTTGGGACTGCTGGCAGTGCGGGGTGAAAACTTGCATATCAAGCATCTCAACCTGGAACAAGGAGAAGTGATCATCGACGGTCATATTCTGGAACTGGCCTATGCCGAAACCGGAGGCCGGGGCGTGAAAGGTAAAAACCTGTTGGAGCGTTTGTTCAAGTAAGCTCATGGAGCTACCTCCGCCTTTAATTGGCAATCAATTGGCCGGCATGATCAATGCTTTACTGCTCGGGTTTTTGCTGGCTGCGGGCTACGATTGTTACCGAGCTTTTCGTTACGGCAGCGGTCTCAAGTCTGCAGCGGCAATCTTTTGCATCGACTTTCTTTTTTGGGTTGTTGCCACGGTTTTTAGTTTATGGCACCTGTTTACTTATCGCCTTGGCGAGGTGGTTTTCCCGACCTATGCCGGTCTGGCAACGGGTGCGTTGCTGTACTTTATTTTTCCAAGCCGGTTTTTGTTACCCCTATGGCGTCACGCCTTTGATCTTTTCTTTGACGGGTTAAAAAAAATCAAACGTTATTTCGGTCGGGCCGTCCGGTGGTTGGGCCGGCCCCTGACCTGTGTTCGCGGCAGGGCCGGCTCGACTGTAAAAAAGGCCGGTTTGCATGTTCGCCCTTTTATGAGCAGGATATCTTCCCTGTGGTGCCGAAAATAAGTTTGGAGATAGCTTTAGGGGAGAGGAAGGAGTTGTCCAAGCGCTCGAGGCCGGTTCAGAAACTGCATCATGGCATGGTGACCAGGCTGCCCCGCAGGCGTCGTTATACCGTGGGCAAGCTGGTTTTTATGGCGGGGATCGTGACGGCTGTGCTTTTTTGCACGATCATTGCCGTGCAATTTTTCCAGCAGGCGCGGATCCGGAAAGATGTTCAGCGTTTCAAATTGCAACTGGCGCAGGTGGAAGAACGGAACCGGAGCCTTCACGAGGAGATCGATCGTCTTCTGTCGGATCCCGGGTATCTTGAATTTCTTGCACGGAAGCATCTTGGATTGGTTAAACCTGACGAAACGGTTTTCCGGCGGCAGGATTGACAATACCTTGAAACAGGCTATAATGAACTTGGGTTCAGTACAAGCAGAGACAAGGAGGCCTGGCGTGGGGATGCCCCTGAAAGTTGGGAGCATTGTTGAAGGGGTGGTTACGGGAATAACCAATTTCGGTGCTTTTGTCCAGCTTCCGAACGGTTCAACCGGTTTGGTACACATTTCAGAGGTTGCCGATTCGTACGTCAAAGACATCAATGATTATTTGAAAAAAGACGAAAAGGTCAATGTGCGGGTTTTATCGGTAGACGGCGGTGGCAAAATTGGTCTTTCCATTCGAAAAGCAAAGGAAGGATGCGCCCGCCGGACCCGTTATAGCCGTGGTGACCGGGCGACGTTTGAGGACAAGCTGGCCAAGTTTATGAAAGAAAGCGATGAGCGGTTGCAGGATCTGCGGCGGAACACCGAATCGAAGCGAGGAGGACGCGGTACCTTTAAAGAAGCTTTTTAATAAAAAGCCAATCAAACCGGCTGTGCTCTAACCGGGGGGCGTTTTTTGGCAAAATGGTTTTCACAAACACTCTACCATGAAGAGTGTTTTTTTGTTTCGCCATGATTTTACGCGCCTGGTGCCGGATCGCCGTGCCGGAGGGGAACCTCCGGTCAAAGTTATGCCGTGTTTTCCCGGTCGGAACTGACTGCTGGTTGAATTTGTCGTAAAAAAAAATTTAAGCGTCTCCATTGTTCTACAGACATTGTGAGGGTCCCCTTCTATAATGAAGTTGCATAAAGGGGGTGACCGGACATGATGAGAACGGGGGGGACAAGTTTAGCCCCTCAAGCTGCCTACAAGCCGACAATGGGCGGAAGGAAACGTCTACAGGCTCTTGGGGTTCTTTATGAAAAAGGTAGGGTTCTGCTTACAGCGCCAAATCTGCTTCTGGCGGTGGCGGGTTATTTGCTGGGGCGGGCCACCATCCTGGGAGAGGTAGCGCCCTTCGGCATCATTTTTTGGCTGCTGGTTCTGCGGGAGAAACCACAAAAAAACTTTTTGGTAGCGACTGCCGTTCTTATCGGCCGGGGAGGCGCATACGGCTGGCCGTCGGCGCTTTACCTCCTGGGAGCCATGGTAGTATTGTGGCTGCTCGAAGGACTATGGTTGCACCTTTTTCGCGGCCGATGCCCGCTGGTCCCGGCCGCGGCGGTGCTCCTGGCCCTCAGCCGCTACCCGAGTGTCTTAAGCTTAAGACTTCCCCTTTCCCTGGATGGGGTCCTGGTTCTTTTGGAAATGGTGATCGGGTTACTGGCAGTAGTGGTGCTCCAGCCCGGCGTACGCCTGGCCGGCTGTTTGCCCCGCAGTCGCGACCGGCCGTTACCACGGCCGCTGGAGCAGGAAGAGATGATGGCCGTTTTTCTTCTTTTTGTCTTTGCCCTCCTTGGCCTCAAAGGGGTCATGGTCGGCCGCTTGTCCGTAGAAGCCGTGGTGAGCATGTTGTGCCTCCTGGGCATTGCCTACCTGGCCGGGGCAGGCTGGGGAGCCGCCACAGGTATAATCACAGGGACAATACTGGGGTTGGGAAACCCTCACTTTTACCTGACAATAGGGTCCCTTTCTTTTGGTGGCTTCTGGGCGGGGCTTTTAAGAGGTTACGGAAGATGGGTTTGCACCGCCGGTTTCATCTTCTCCCTGCCGGTCCTCTACTTGCTGGCACCGGGGGAAATGCCGGGAATTGACTGGAGGGAAGGTCTGCTCTCCCTGGTTATATTCCTGGCCTTACCTTCGCACTGGCTGGAGGCGCTGTCGCGGCAGTTCCTCCGGGCGGGATTGCAAGGAACAGAGGAGGCGGTGGGGGAGAGTACGCGCCGGCAGGTTGCCCGGCGGATGTACCTGTTTGCCGGTATTTTTCGGGAGCTGGCCGCTGATTTCAGCCGGGCAGCAACGGGAAATGGGAGCGTGCGGGAAGACGAACCATATCCCCTGCTGGAAAACCTGATGAACCGTGTCTGTCGTTCTTGCCTCTTCCGTCAGAGGTGTTGGGAAAAGGACCTTTACAGCCATCACCGTTTGATCCTGGATCTTCTGGCCAGAGCCGAGGTAGAGGGTAAGGTAGGGGAGGCTCATCTGCCTCCTGCTTTCCGGGAGCGATGCCATCAACCCGGTATCCTGGTCGAAGCCGTGAATAACCTGAAGGAGGTATGGGCAGTTAACCGGTTTTGGGAGCGACGGGTAAAAGAGGGGCAGGAACTGGTCGCCGGCCAACTGGCCGGAATTTCGACCGTGCTGGAGGAGCTGGCCGGCGAGGTCGAGGCGGATCCGTTCCCTACCGGTGTGGGTGAGCAGACGCCCCTCTACAACCTGGAGCTGGGCCTGGCCCAGAAAGCCGGGCACAACCAACAGGTCTGTGGTGACCACTATAGCTTCATCGAGCTGGACCCGGGCAGGGAGGCCATTATCTTGAGCGACGGGATGGGCAAAGGTCCGCAGGCAGCGGAAGAGAGCAAAGCCGCTACGCGTATGTTGGAGCTCCTGCTGGAGGCGGGGCTCCCGAAGGAGCTGGTTTTGCGCACCGCCAACTCTTTGCTGCAGCTGCGGTCGGGGGAGGACAGCTTTGCCACCGTTGACCTGGCTGTGATTGACCTGCGGGAAGGGGCTGCGGAACTCATCAAATTGGGGGCTGCCCCCGGCTACCTGAAAAAAAGGACCGGGGTCCTGGAAATTGGAGCCTCTTCCCTTCCTCTGGGGATTCTCTCCAGCTTGGAAGCGGAAAGCCATCTTGTGAAGCTTTCCCCTGCGGATCTTTTGGTGATGGCTACCGATGGAGTGGCCGATCCTGACGGGGATACCGCGTGGCTGGGTTCACTTCTGGAAGAAATGGATTACAGCCCGCCCCAGGTGGCGGCCGACCGCATCGTCGAGGAGGTAACATGCCGTTCCGGCGGCTGCCTCCGGGATGATTTGACGGTGATTGCCTGCCGTCTGATGCCCCTGCGCACCGGCCGCCCTCCTTAACCTTTCCAAGTTTCTCCCGGTAGAAGAGTTACAGTGCACTGTTTTTGGCAACCGCGCGGGCGGTTGCCTTTTTTCGGCAAAACCCGGAATCTTCCGGCCCGTGTCGTGCATGATATGGTAAGATTGCGTTGGGGGCCGGAAGCAGAAGGGCACACGGGGCAATCCTGTGCCGCAGGGTTTTTCCCCACGATACATAAATCAAATTTTACAAACGGAGGGTTTGTGGTGTTTTTTGATCGGGTGCGATGTTACATTGCCGAACACCGGCTTCTCGAGCAGGGCGAGCGGGTAGTGGTGGCAGTTTCAGGCGGTCCCGATTCCTTATGCCTGCTGCACTTGTTGCAACGGCTTGCTCCCGCCCTTCAATTAAAACTGATCGTGGCCCATCTCAACCACCGTTTCCGTCCCGAAGCCCGGGCCGAGGCCGCCCGGGTCGCCCGGACGGCCCGCCGCCTGGGGTTGACTTTTATTGGAGCAGCGGTCGATGTCCCCGCCTGTTGTTTCGCCGGCGGCCTTTCCGCCCAGGTAGCCGCCCGGATCGTACGCTACCGGTTCCTGCTGCAAACGGCCCGTCGTTTTCGTGCAAGCGCTGTTGCCGTCGGCCACCATATGGACGACCAGGCCGAGACGGTACTTTTTCATTTTTTACGCGGGACCGGTCCGGAGGGGTTGGCCGGTATGTTGCCACGGCGCCCCCTGGGATCGGTGCACTTGATCCGGCCCCTTCTTTGTGTTACCCGCACCCAGATTGAAGCCTACTGCCGGCGTTACCGGTTGGAGCCATCCCTTGATGCCAGCAACCTGGAACCGATCTACACCCGCAACCGCATGCGCCTGGAGTTGATTCCTCATTTAAAGGAACGGTACAACCCGCGTCTGGCCGAGGCCCTGTTCCGGCTTGGAGCACAGGCGGCAGCCGACCGGGAGTACCTGCGACGGCAGGCGCGGCACGCTTTTTTGCAATTGGCGCACCGTGAGGGGGCGGGCCGGGTTATTTTACCCGTATCCGGGTTGCTGGCACTGCCCGCGGCTTTACGGGGTCGAGTTGCTCGGTTGACCCTTCGCACCATGATTCCGGCCCGGAAAGCCGGATGGGTACAGGTTCGGCGTCTGTTGGACCTGTGTGCTTCCTCCCGTCCGGCAGCGATGTCCTTGCCGGGCGGGGGTATGGCCCGGTTTGCTTACGGCCGGTTGGTGATCGTATCTTCCCGAAAAGAACCTGGCGAACCGCCGGAACCGGTTATATTGCCGGTTCCCGGCAAAGTTGTGCTGTCCTGGGCCGGCGGCTGGATCAGTGCATGGCCGGCCTTTCCGGATGAACTGGATTGGCCGCCGCCATCGGTGCGGGCCTACCTGGATCGGGATCTTCTTCCCGGCCCGCTCCTGGTCCGGACCCGTTGGAGGGGAGCCCGCTTTTACCCCCTGGGAGCGGCAGGCCCGAAAAGACTAAAAAAGTTTTTAATTGATGCCAAAATCCCTCGGGAACGGCGGGATCGCCTCCCCCTGGTTACCGCAGGGGAAGAAATCTTGTGGGTGGCAGGGATAAGAATTGCCCATCCTTACCGGGTTACCCCCGATACTGTTCGAGTGCTGGTGCTCGAGGTTGTGTTCGAAGGGAAGCAGGGGCAAGGGGCGGGAAAACAAAAACTGATCAAAAGATATGGAACGGCACTCAAATGTGATGACGGGCAGGGACCCTGATCAGCCTCGGTGGAAAAGAGTCCGGGAGAAAAGCTTTCTCCAAGGAAGGAGTGGCATGATGAACCGGAAAACTGAAGTACTGTTAAGCCGAACTACAATCGCCGCTCGGGTAAATGAATTGGCCGCCGAAATAAACCGGGATTATGCCGGTAAATCGTTGCTGCTCGTGGCTGTTTTAAAAGGAGCGGTAGTATTTCTAAGTGATCTCATGCGTCACCTTCATGTTCCGGTTGAGGTCGACTTTATCGCTGTTTCAAGTTACGGGCACTCCACCGTTTCTTCGGGGGTGGTACGGATCATGAAAGACCTGGACCGGGGTATTGATGAAAAGCATGTTCTGGTGGTCGAAGACATCATCGATACCGGACTGACCCTGAATTACCTGCGGGAAAATTTGCAGCAGCGGCATCCGGCTTCGCTGAAAGTAGTCGTTCTTCTGGATAAGCCGGAACGACGCAAGGTTGTTCTCAATCCCGATTACTGTGGATTTATCATTCCCGATTATTTTGTCGTCGGTTACGGTCTTGACTACGGCGAACAGTACCGCCACCTGCCCGATCTATGCCTTCTCTCCTGAAATAAGGGGAAAAAGCCCAACCGGACTCTACTATGCGCCGGAGAACACATTGATTGAAGATCGGGAAACGGTGTGTTAGAATATAGAATACACCGGGAAGGGGGAGGCTTTTTGAATCCTTTCTTGCGCCAGATAACTTTTTACTTGATCATCGCTCTGGTGGTTATCATGCTCTTGACTCTTTTCAATAGCGAGAAAGTACCGGAGGAGATCACATATAACAGTTTCGTCGAGCTGATCAACAAGGGAGAAGTCAAGGAAGTAACCATGTTCGGGGGGGAAGAAATTTCCGCCGTACTGAAGGACGGCACCACGATCAAAACGGTTCGCCCGCCGGACCATAGCCTGACCGAGCTACTTTTGGAAAATAAAATTCCTCTAAAATCTCAAACCAAGCAGGGGCCAAAATGGTGGCAGTCCGCTTTAACCTATATGATCCCGTTCCTGCTTCTCTTCGGCATTTTCTTTTTTTTCATGCAGCAGAGTCAGGGCGGCGGGAGCCGGGTGATGAACTTTGGTAAAAGCCGGGCCCGGCTGCATAGCGACAGTGAACGTAAAAAAGTGACCTATGATGATGTGGCCGGCGCCGATGAGGAGAAGGCCGAGCTGGCTGAAGTGGTGGGCTTTTTGAAGGACCCGCGCAAGTATATCGAACTCGGCGCGCGTATTCCCAAGGGCATCCTTTTGGTGGGACCGCCGGGGACAGGCAAGACGCTGCTTGCCCGGGCCACCGCCGGTGAAGCGGGTGTGCCCTTTTTTAGTATCAGCGGTTCGGATTTTGTAGAAATGTTTGTTGGTGTCGGGGCGGCACGGGTACGGGACTTGTTCGAAAATGCCAAGAAGAGCTCGCCCTGTATTGTTTTCATCGACGAGATCGATGCAGTCGGACGGCAGCGCGGTGCCGGCCTGGGGGGAGGTCATGACGAACGGGAGCAGACTTTAAACCAGCTCCTGGTGGAGATGGACGGTTTTGATGTAAACGAGGGAATCATTATCCTTGCCGCTACCAACCGCCCGGACATTCTCGACCCGGCCTTGCTCCGTCCGGGACGATTTGATCGCCAGGTGACCGTAAATTTCCCGGATGTCAAGGGCCGCGAAGAAATTTTGAAGGTGCATGCTCGCAATAAACCTCTTGGCGAGCAGGTTGATCTGAAGGTAATTGCCCGGCGCACCCCGGGGTTTACAGGGGCCGATCTGGAGAACGTGGTCAACGAAGCGGCGTTGCTTACCGCGCGGCGCAACAAAAAAAAGTTGGGAATGGAAGAAATTGAAGAAGCGATCGACCGGGTCATTGCCGGAACCGAGAAGCGGAGCCGGGTTATCAGCGAGTTTGAGAAAAAAATAGTTGCCTACCACGAGGCCGGTCATGCCCTGGCGGGCTACCTGCTACCCCATACCGATCCGGTGCATAAGGTTTCGATTATCCCCCGCGGGCGTGCCGGCGGTTACACCCTGATGTTGCCCGAGGAAGATCGCTACTATATGACCCGTTCGGAACTATTGGACCGTGTTTCGGTCCTCCTTGCCGGCCGGGTGGCGGAAAAAATGGTTTTGGACGAAATTAGCACCGGTGCTCAGAACGATCTAGAACGGGCAACCTACATGGTGCGCCAGATGATCATGGAGTATGGCATGAGCGATGCTTTGGGACCGATCACCTTCGGGAAAAAACACGAGGCGGTATTCCTGGGCCGGGACCTGGCCCGGGATCGGGATTTTAGTGAAGAAATTGCCAAGGCTATCGATCAGGAGATTCGTGTCACCGTGGACAATTGCTATCAGCGGGTGGAAGAAATCCTGCAACAGAACCGGGATAAACTGGAACGGCTGGCCCGAGCGCTGTTGGAACAAGAAACTCTCAGCGCTGAAGAGATCTCTGCTTTGATCGAAGGGCGTGAGTTGCCCCGGGAAGAAACGGAAGCGGAAGATACCCGGGAACCATCGCTTCAGGGAATACCCGCTGCCGTAGAAACGGCCCGTAAAACATCGCCTGTCAGCGGAACAGAAGTAACGGGTTGCAAAAAGGCGGCCGCACGGGCTGCGCTTCACTCCCGTGGGGATGAGTTGGAACAACCGCAAGAAGAACATTAAAGGTTACGAAAACCATTTTCCTGCCTGCATACTCAGGAGCCATCCGGCTCCTTTTGCTTTTGTGAACAAAATATCTCGGGGAGGTTGGGGCTATGTCCCGGGAGTATGTGACCTGGCCCGGCGATCCGGCGGTTCGTGATTTTTATCACTTGTAGGAGAAAGGATTTACGCCCACCATGGCGAAATAAAATGATATTTGTGCCAATACAGGAGGTTCAGTATTTTCAGCGGCACTTAAAAAAAGGAGGTATTGGTATGCCCTTGGATCCGACCAAATATGAGGACTGGCAAATTGCTGAAGCAGCCGAAGCAACAATGAAAACAGTGTATCAGCAGGCCGAAGAATTGGGTCTGGAAAAGGAGGAACTGCTCCCCCACGGTCATTACGTGGCCAAAGTAGACTACAAAAAGGTTTTGGCCCGGTTGAAGGATCATCCTGAAGGCAAGTACATCAACGTTACCGCGATTACCCCCACCCCCCTGGGCGAAGGGAAATCCACATCAACCATGGGTTTGGCTCAAGGCATGGGGAAACGGGGCAAGAATGTTTTTGCCACGATACGGCAGCCTTCCGGCGGGCCGACAATGAACGTAAAAGGTTCCGCCGCCGGCGGGGGCCTTTCCCAGTGCATTCCTCTTACTCCATTTTCACTCGGTCTTACCGGTGATATCAACGCCGTCATGAATGCCCATAATCTGGCCATGGTTGCAGTCACCTCCCGGCTTCAACATGAATTCAACTCCAGCGATGCTTTTTTGGATCGCCGGGGTGTGAAGCGTCTGAATATTGACCCCCGCAACGTCGAAATGAGATGGATTATCGACTTTTGTGCCCAAGCTCTGCGCAACATCGTCATCGGTTTGGGCAGTCGAAAAGATGGGCTGATGATGCATTCCGGTTTTGCGATTGCTGTTTCTTCCGAAGTGATGGCGATCCTGGCCATGGCAACCGATTTGAAAGACATGCGGGAACGTCTGGGCCGGATTGTTGTCGCTTATGACAAGCGCGGCAATCCGATCACGACCGAGGATCTGGAGGTAGCCGGCGCCATGACCGCCTGGATGGCGGAAGCGATCAACCCGAACCTGTTGCAAACACTGGAAGGGCAGCCGGTTTTTGTTCATGCCGGCCCATTTGCAAACATTGCCATGGGGCAATCCTCCATCATTGCCGACAAGGTAGCTTTGAAACTGGCCGATTACTGCATTACCGAATCGGGCTTTGCCGCGGATATCGGATTTGAAAAATTCTGGAACCTGAAATGCCGTACTTCGGGATTGAAGCCGAACTGTGCCGTGCTGGTTGCCACCATTCGTGCCCTGAAGTGTCACGGCGGGGCTCCGCTACCCTTGCCCGGCCAGCCTCTTGACCCGGCTTACAGCTCCGAACATCTGGAGTGGGTCGAGAAAGGTTGCGAAAATCTGGTTCATCACATCAATACGATCAAGAAGAGCGGCATTAACCCGGTTGTTTGCATCAACGCTTTCCATACCGATACCGATAACGAAATCAAACTGGTGCGCCGTATCGCGGAGCAGGCCGGTGCGCGGGTAGCACTGGCGAAGCACTGGCAGTACGGCGGCGAGGGAGCACTGGAACTGGCCGATGCAGTGATCGAAGCCTGCGCAGGACCATCAGATTTCAAATATTTGTACGAGCTTGATACTCCGTTACGGGATCGGATCAACCTCATTGCGACCGAGGTTTACGGGGCTGCCGGGGTGGAATATTCGGCCGAGGCGCTGGAAAAAGCCAGGCGGATGGAAAAGGATCCCAAATTCCAGGCCATGGGCACCTGTATGGTGAAAACCCATCTTTCACTGACCGACGATCCGTTGATAAAAGGTGTGCCCAAAGGATGGAAACTGTACATTCGTGATATTCTTACCTATGGTGGAGCCGGTTTTGTTGTGCCGGTTGCCGGGGCGATCTCGCTCATGCCCGGCACCTCGGCCAGCCCGGCTTTCCGCCGTGTTGATGTGGATGTGGAAACAGGGAAAGTGCAAGGGGTTTTCTAGAACGAAAATAATCCGGAAAAAATCAACCATGCGGGACGCCGCCCGGCGGCGTCCCCTTTCTGTGCGTGCCGCAGGCGAGGGGAGTAATGCGGTTATGGTTTTGGAGGTGGAGGAACATGATGAAAGATTCCGGTTTACGGTTAACGATAGAATCGGGGCCCAACTTTAAGCGGGAAACAGAACATCATTCATCCGTGGAACCAGCGCCGCCGGTAGAGGCGCACCCCGGTTACCGGAAGGTTCCGCAAAAATTCGGCGACCGTGCGATCGGTCCCCGGTACCGGGGCTGCGGGTGCGATCTCGGCCAGGGGGACAAGAACAAAACTGCGTTCGATCAGGCGGGGGTGGGGAATTTCCAGGGTCGGGGTCTTAAGGATACAGGTACCGTAAAGGAGCAGGTCCAGGTCGATCGTGCGCGGCCCCCAGCGTTCCCGGCGCACCCGGCCGAGCTGATCCTCCGTATCCAATAGAAGGCGCAGTAGTGCCGCCGGACGCAAGTTGGTCCCGATGGCGCATGCTCCATTAAGAAAAGGCCCCTGGGCCGGTCCCCCGACAGGCGTCGTTTCATAAACGGATGAAACGGCACAAAGCTCGATATCGGGATGGCCGATAATTTTACGTAAAGAAAGCTGCAGGCCTTGTAACCGGTTTCCTACATTGGATCCTAGACCGATGTACGCACAGTTCAGAACGGTTTTTCCTCCCTTTTGCGCTGCAAGTTCAGGCCGGGCTTGTTTGTGCAAGGGCGGCGTTGCACCGGCCTATGTTTTGCCACGAGAAATTTCAACCCAGACCCCGCCCTGTACTCCCGGGAGGGGGGGGTTCGGTTTACCGACCCGTACGGTTGTTTCCAGTACGCCGGGCAGGGCCAGGATCCGTCCGGCAATCCGTTCCGCCACCGTTTCTAAAAGGCGGCAGGGGGGTCCGGTCAGGATCGCTTGCACCGCTTCCACTGCAGTGCAATAATCCAGAACCCGGTCCGGGTTGTCTTGAAGCGGCTGTTTGGCCGGGCTGGTCGTAATCGTTACGGTAACCTGGAATTCCTGTCCCAGGGAGCGTTCTGCCGGCAGGACGCCATGGTATCCGTAGGCAGTAATTTGATTGATGATGATCCGGGTCATCTTCGAGTTCACCTCCGGACGATCGCATCGGTCATGCGGACAACCCGCACCATTTCACGGACATCGTGTACTCGCACCACGGCGGCTCCCGCAGCGATGCCCAGAGCCACGGTGGCGGCAGTGCCTTCTTTGCGGTCCCCCTCGGGAAGATGCAGCGTTTTACCGATCATCGACTTGCGTGAAGTCCCAAGCAGAATGGGGTAACCGAGTCCGGTAAAGTCTTCCAGACGTTGCATCACCTCCAGGTTTTGCTCCAGGTCTTTACCGAAACCGATACCCGGATCTATAAAAATTTGATCCGGCCGCACTCCCGCTGCCAGGGCCAGCCCCACACTTTGTTGTAGAGAAGCCATGACGTCGGGAAGCAGATCGTCGTAAACGGTATTTTCCTGGTTGTGCATCAGGCAGACCGGCACACCGTAGCGGACCGCCAACCTGGCCAGGCCGGGTTCTTTTTTAAAACCCCAGACATCGTTGATCAGCACCGCTCCCAATTTTAGTGCCGCCTCGGCCACGGAAACCTTGTAGGTATCGATCGAAATAGGCGTATTGAAATCGGGGGAGGTCTGCAGGGCCCGGATGACCGGTAGGACCCGGCCCAGCTCTTCTTCAGCCGGAACCGGGCGGTTTCCCGGCCGGGTAGATTCGCCACCAATATCGATCAGATCGGCACCCGCCACGGCCATCTCCTTGGCCCAGGTTACAGCGGCGTCGATACCGGGAAAACGCCCCCCGTCGGAGAAGGAATCGGGGGTCAGGTTAAGAATACCCATGACCAGGGTTCGTTTGCCCAGGGGCAAACGCCACGAGCCGAGGTCCAGCGTGCCGGCGGGTTTGCGATAAGCATTTCGTGCGGTAACGCTCAGGGCGGCACCGGCTGCCTGCAGTTCCGGGCGGGTGGACAGGATTCGGGCCAGTTGGGCCAGTATGCCCCTGGCACCGCTCAGAAGTAAACCGCCGCCTCCCGATGAATAAGTCAGCACCGCCGCCCCCGCCTCACCCGCCTTCCTGATCACAAACCTTGTCTCCAGCGGGTCCAGCCCACGCATTTTAACGGTAATGGACCCGATTGCGGGGATGAAAGCAACCGCCGCCTCCGCCGCACAGCCCATCCGGGCCAATTCCCGCTCCGGATCAACCAGGCGGTAAAGAAAACATTGTCCGGGCATTGGCTACACCTCTTCATGTTTGAACCGGTTGCCGTGGGTCAATCAACCGGCCCGCTTTTTCTATTGTTACTGCAAGATCACCTAGTACCGTAACCCATTGACCGTGGGACGACGGCCGGCGGAACGGCAATCCGGCTGGGCATGGCAACAGTAGCACAAACGGGAAAACCGGTCCGCCTCCCACAAAGCCGTGGCCAGGGGAGAACCGGCCTCCGTTTCCGGTTTATGCCGGTGCGCGGCAATGGCGGCGATGATCATTTCCTGTTCTGCTGCCGTAAATCCGGCCGCTTCCAGGATCGGCCCGGCCAAATTCGCGCTCTCCCGGGCATGACAGGTTCCATCCCGGTACTCCCGGAATCGCCCAATATCATGCAAAATTCCTGCGGCGTATGCCATTTCTTTTGAAATGAAGCGTTCGCCCCGTTCCAACAAAAGCAGGTAGGTCAGGCGGGCCACGGTCAGCAGGTGTTCAAAGTCATGGTGGCAAAAACAGCGGTTTTCTTCCAATGCCTTGTTTCTTGAAAGATAATACTGGTATTCCTTGCCGGCAATAATCCGGTTGACCCGATCCAGGCTTCCTTTGATCTTTTTTCTCATGTTACGTTATCCGCGGTTTCCTTTGATCAGACTGAAGGCTTCTTCCCGGGAACTTGCATTACGCCGGAAAAGGCCGCGAACTGCCGAGGTTACCGTGATCGCCCCCGGCTTGTTGACACCCCGGATGCTCATACATAAATGCTCCGCCTCCACGACCACGACCACCCCTTTCGGATGTAATTCTTCGGCAATGACATTGGCCACGGTGCTGGTCAATCTTTCTTGCAACTGGGGCCGGCGGGAAACAATTTCGATTACCCGGACCAGTTTGCTCAGGCCGACGATCCGTCCCTCATCGGGGATGTAGGCGACGTGTGCTTTGCCGTAAAAGGGGAGCAGGTGATGTTCACACATCGAATAAAAGGAAATATCTTTAACGATAACCATTTCATCATGCCCGTCAGCCATGAAACAGGTAGCCAGAGGTTCCCGGGGGTTCCGGAACATTCCCGAAAAAAGTTCACCGTACATTTTGGCGACCCGTTTCGGGGTGTCACGTAACCCTTCACGATCCGGATCCTCTCCTACTGCCTCGAGGATCATCTTTACTGCGCGTTCAATTTTCGCTTCATCTACCACGCTGATCCTTCCTTTCAAGGCACCAGTATTTGCGGCAGGAACAGTACCAGGGCATGCAAAAAAGCGCAAGCGGCTATATTTTCCGAGCGCAGGTAAACAAACCCAAGGACCAGGGTCAGACCCGGGACGAGGACAGCTATTTCGACCAGGGTGTAGGGATAAGCGAATTTCCATGGTGCCGTAAATAGAAGCAGGGTCAGGTGGACCGTAACCGCCACCGGAACGGTCAGAAAAAGTCCTGTTGTTGTCCCAAAACGCCTGCTCAAGGTGGTTTGGACATATCCGCGCCAGATCGCTTCCCGGGCCAAGCCGGCGACTACAAAAAGCCGGATCAAGGTTGCGCCGGTATCCCAGCCTGCAAAGGCAATTCCTTTGGGTATGCCAGAAGTAACTACGGCCAGCATGGCCGCCGCCGCGACGGCCATGAAATAGCCCCTCAACACTGTTTCCCGGCGCAGCCCGAAGTCCAGGTAATCGATGTGCCCGGAGCGGGCCAAACAAATAAGTAGAAGTATGGCCGCCCAATAGCCGGCGGAAGCTGTTGCGGCGGGTGTCACACCGGAAAGAGACAACAGTTCACCACCCATCGTCAAAAGGAGGACCGGAAATAGCGCCACCAGGTTGGTCTTCCGGGGGGGTGTCTGCAGCAGTTGTTTCGTATACGGGGTATAGTGGTGGTCCGCTGTAAAAATAGCCAGCACCAGCAGGATCATGGCGAACAAAAGCAAATAAAACAAGGCGGCCAGGAACGGAATAACCGGTTGCTGTAACAATACAGGCGGGAAAAGTGGGGCACCCGTTTGATCAAGGAAATAATAATAAGCAGCCCCGGCTATGGGTCGGAAGGTCAGTGGGATGAACCCCTCCCAAAGCACCGGTAATGCGGCCTGATGTTCCAGGATCTTGAGGGCGCGACGGCGGTTTACCGGCCTTTCAACAGGCATAAAAATAATATCACCCTGTTTTTCCGCCATGACCTCTTCCGTCATGGCGGCGAAAAAACCGGTTGGGTTGCGATATGATTCCCCGGCCCGGCTCGTCATGCCATACTGCCCGCAACCGAGCAGAAGCACCCCAAATTGTTTTCCCTCTATGTAAAGGGGAATGATCGTGCCTCCCCCGGGAAAAGAAATGTTCATGCCGTTCAGGACAAAAGCCCATGGTTCAAAAGTATAAATTTCACGAGTTTCAAAATGGAGGGGCGGTGAGGCCAGAATTCCCGGGAACGAATAAGCCAAAATAAAAGCGGCAACTGCCAGGACCACAATCACGCCCAGCATGATCATCAGCTTCACGAAGTAGTTTACCCTGGTGAAACGGTGTAAAGGCACTTTGCCGCCCCCCGGAACATGGTCTGGTTTACGGCCGCTGTTTTAGCTTCGACGATAAGCAGCATTTTCCTGCTCCATCATCCTTGGCGCCCGAGCCGGTGACAACGGCTTTTTGTTATTTTCAAGGCCGTCTTTTTTTGCTATAGTAAACTCGGGAGGTGTGTTGCTACCGATGTTATTTGCTATCGATGTTGGGAATACCAATATAATGGTTGGGGTTTTTAGCGGGGACCGCATTCGGGCTTGCTGGCGCCTGGCCACCCATTCCGAAAGCACCGAGGACGAGCTGGGCATTGTTTTCAAGAGTTTGTTGTTCCAGGCCGGCCTGGAGGTGAAAGAGATCACCGCTCTTGCCATTTCATCGGTTGTTCCCCCCCTGATGTACTCCTTGGTGAAAATGTCCCGTAAATATTTTTCTCTGGATCCCCTGGTGATCGGTCCCGACCTGGATACCGGTCTGAATATCCTTTATGACAACCCCCGTGAAGTGGGAGCAGACCGCATCGTCAACGCGGTTGCCGGTTACAGTCTCTACGGTGGGCCCCTTATTATTGTCGATTTCGGGACGGCAACCACCTTTTGTGCCGTTTCCGAAAGGGGGGACTATCTCGGTGGAGCTATTGCGCCGGGGATCGACATTTCCACCGAAGCCCTCTTTCAAAAGGCGGCCAAGCTACCTCGTGTTGAGTTGTGCAAACCCCGGCGGGTGATCGGTAAAGATACCATCAGCAGTATGCAATCGGGAATCATCTATGGATTTGCCGGCCAGGTGGATGGTATCGTGCGGCGGATGGCGCGGGAGCTGGAATCCACCCCTCTGGTGGTCGCTACAGGCGGTCTCGCCGGGTTGCTCGCCGAAGAATCAGAAACGATCAACCGGGTTAGCCCCTTTTTAACCCTGGAAGGATTAAAAATTATTTACCGTCGACACGGCTCCCCCACTGATTGAACCGCGACGCGGCCTAAAACATACCTTTTTATTACGACCGCACCTCCCGGATCGTCATGTTTCGGGAGGTTTTTGTGTGTTTGCCGGGGTGTTGATTGCGGTTACAGGTGCAGCCCGTCTTCCGTTTCCGGGCGGGCCGGCACAACAAGGGTGCGCCTGATGTTGTTGTGGCCGGGAAGCAGGCACAACTCCCCATGCGACCCGGTGCGGTTTGATATTTTACGTCATTCCCTCCCGGATCTATACTGGTGCTGTTCCGATACCGGAATACAAAAATCCGGCTGAGCCGGTCGAAAGGGGGTTTTTCAAAATGGCGGTAACCGCAGTGCCCTTGCAGTCTCGCCTTCAACTCCGTCTAAACGTGGGGACGAATGACCAGGGCAATTCGATCATGCGAACCAGAACATTTAACAATGTCAAGCCCCAGGCCGGGCATGAAGCGCTCTACCTCACGGGGCAGGATCTGGCTGCACTTCAGGTTCACTCCCTGGAAGCAATTCGGCGGGTAGATGAGATGGATCTGGAAGTGGAAGAGATCTAGCTGCGTTGCAGGGTGAAATTAAACCAAACAAAGGAGGGGTGTCATGAACCGGACGCTGCAACTGATATTCAAAAATGACGGGGGCCGTAATGTCACCATTTCCATGGCCGATGCTCGTGAAGATCTCGAGGCAGCAGAAGTAGAAACTGTGATGGACAATATTTTGCAGCGCGATCTTTTTTCTTCATCCGGGGGTGATCTGTCCTCCCCGGTCCTGGCTCAGGTCGTAACCCGGGTTGTAGAGACTCTGGTTGAGTTCTAGCTTCTTTGATCTCCGGGGGGCCGTTCCCAGAGAGCGGCCCCTTTTCTAGGTGCGCCCAGCATGGGCCACCAATATCAAATACCTCGGATACGGTTTCTACACCCAATCCTGTCAACAGGATAACCGGATCACTTCCCGGGAAGAGCCTCGATCCCTTTTTCTCCCGGTTCGGGTCTGCCCTCCCGGCACCCTTTACTTCCTTCCTTCATACCTTGAAGTAACGGCGGTATGCCCTGAAGGAAGGATTGACCATGAAACAAGTGATCAAGGCCAAACGTAAACACTGTCGCGCTCTGTTCCGGAAAAAGAATGTCGTCGGGGTTGGAGTGGGGTATCGGGAAAAAGAGGGCCGGCCCACCCGGGAAACGGCGATGGTCGTTTTTGTCCAAAAAAAAATGCCCCGGCAGTCGCTTCATGAGGTCGATCTGGTGCCCCGCTCCCTGGGAGGGGCTGCGGTCGATGTGGTCGAAATCGGAGAGGTGCGCCTGCTCCACGAAAACAATGGGGATCCAGATCGAACCCGGCGGCACGAGGTGGATCGCCTGAAACGTTATCGCCCGGCGCCGGGGGGAGTCAGTGCCGGCCATTATCGGGTTACCGCCGGCACCTTGGGCACGGCGGTTCGGGATCGCCAAACCGGCGCACTATTGGCCCTCTCAAACAACCATGTTTTTGCCAATGCCTCCGCCGGTGAAGATGGGCGGGCCGCCTTGGGGGATCCGATTTTACAGCCCGGTTTTTTTGACGGCGGGCGCGTCCCCGGGGACGTGATCGGACACCTTGAACGTTTCATACCGATGCAGCGCACTTTTCAACGTTCTTCCTGTGTCACAGCCGCCTTCTGGGAAAAGGCGGCCAATCGTATTTTGTCCGTATTCCGGCCCCAGTACCGGGTAGATTTTTCACGCGCCTTCACCGGAGGCAACCTGGCCGATGCCGCTTTGGCCCGGCCGGTCCGGGATGAAGACCTCGATCCGGAGATATTAGGTATCGGCCCGCTGTTCGGGCCGGGTGAAGTGAAGCTGGGGACGGCGGTGCGTTTTAGCGGCCGTAGCAGCGGCCTGCAACGCGGTCGGATCCTGGCCGGGGAGGTTAGCCTTTACGTCCAGATATCCCCGCAAGAAGAGGTGTTCTTTGTTGATCAAATTGTTATTTCGGCAATTTCCCGCCCCGGGGATAGCGGTTCTGTTCTGGTGGACGACAAAAACCGGGCCGTCGGGCTTCTTTTTGCCGGCTCGGAAAAGGCCAGCATCTGCAACCGGATGGAAAACGTATGCAACCTGTTGGACGTAAAGGTTTGAAAAGAAAAAAGGGTGTCTTGATCCGTTCGATCAAGACACCCTTTTTAGATTGTCTTTTTTATTCCATTTTCATTGCTGCCAACTGTTTGTAACGGTTCAGCCTGGCCTTGGCATCCTGTTCCGCCCGGGCGAAGAGTCTTTCGGCTTGTTCGGGGAACTGGGATGCGAGCGCACGGTAACGGACTTCGTTCATCAGGAAAGTGCGCAGATCTACCGTCGGATCTTTGGAATCCAGGACCAGTGGATTTTTACCCTCCTTGGCCAGAAGCGGGTTGTAACGATAAAGGATCCAGTAACCCGAGTCCACGGCCAATTTTTTCTCGCGCTGGCTCTTGGACATATCGATGCCATGGTTGATGCACGGTGAGTAGGCAATGATGAGCGAGGGTCCGGGATAGCTTTCCGCCTCGAGGAAAGCTCGCAAAGTCTGACGCTGGTTGGCTCCCATGGCGACAGCGGCGACGTAGGCATAGCCGTAGGTCATTGCCATCTGCCCCATATCCTTTTTGGGCGTTTCTTTGCCCGCGGCGGCAAACCTGGCGATGGCTCCGGTGGGGGTGGATTTGGAAGACTGACCGCCGGTGTTGGAATAGACTTCGGTATCCAGCACCAAAATATTGACATCGGCTCCGGTGGAAAGGACATGGTCCACCCCGCCGTACCCGATGTCGTAAGCCCAACCATCCCCGCCGATGATCCAGATGGAACGCTTGGCCAGAAGGTCTTCTTTTTCTTTTATTTGTGCCAGAGCTGTCTTTGCCTCACCCGCGGCGGTTTCAAGAGCGGAGGGCAGGATTTCGCGGATCCGGTCCGCCGCTTTTAAGGAAGCATCCCCTGCATTTTTTACTTCCAACCAGTGGATCAAGGTTTCCTTCAATTCAGCCGGAATCTCCAGGGTTAAGGCCCGCTTTACCGTTTCGATCAACAGTTTACGCTGTTGTTCAACACCCAACAGGTAGCCGTAACCGTACTCGGCGTTGTCCTCGAAGAGCGAACTGGCCCAGGCCGGTCCCCTGCCCCGGTCGTCCGTGCAATAGGGAACGGTAGGAGCGTTTCCGCCGTAAATGGAGGAGCATCCCGTGGCGTTGGCCACCAGCATACGGTTACCGAAAAGCTGGGTTACCAGTTTGACATACGGTGTCTCTCCGCAGCCGGGGCAGGCTCCCGAATATTCGAACAAGGGGCGTTTGAACTGGCTGCCGCGGACAGTGTCGGGAGCGATCTCTACGTCGGGTTCCGGAAGGCTGATCGCAAACCGGAAATTGGCCTCCTCGGCGGCGAAACCTTGATCAAAGGGGACCATGGTTAAGGGGGTCCCTTTTTTGGCCGGGCAAACATCGACGCAATTTGCGCAGCCGGTGCAATCCAGCGGCGATACTTGCATGCGATAATACATTCCCTTGAGCCCTTTGCCGATGGCGTCCTTGGTGACGAAACTTTCCGGAGCCCGCGTCCGGTCATCATCGGTGAGCAGATAAGGCCGGATCGCCGCATGGGGGCAGATGAAGGCGCACTGGTTGCATTGGGTACAGTGCTCCGGATCCCATACCGGAACATTTACGGCCACACCCCGTTTTTCATAGCGCGTCGTTCCGGTAGGGACAGTTCCGTCCGGATTGAATGCGCTTACCGGCAGATCGTCGCCCTCCAGCCTAAGCATGGGGTAGATCGTTTCCCGGACGTATTGCGGGGCTTCTTCGGGAATGAATTTGGCTCCGGTGGTTGTTTCGGACCATTTGTCCGGGTATTGGATCTTTTCAAGCGCTTCAATTGCTTTACTGATTGCGGCCACGTTCATGTTGACCACTTTGTCACCTTTGCTGCCATAGGTAGCCCGGATCGACTTCTTGATTTCTTCGAAGGCGAGTTCCGGATCGATCACTTTGGCCAGATAAAAGAATGCCGCTTGCATGATTACGTTGATCCGGCTGCCCAGTCCGATTTCGCCAGCAATCTTGAAGGCATCCAGGTTGTAGAATTTTAAATTTTTGCGGGCGATGGTCTGTTTCATTCCCGCCGGCAGCCGTTCATCCATCTCCTCTTGGGACCAGTGGGAGTTGAGCAGGAAAGTTCCCCCATCCCGGATCCCCTTGAGGATGTTAAAACGGGTGACGTAAGTGGGGTTGTGGCAGGCGATAAAGTTGGCCTGGTCGATCAGGTACGGCGCCTGGATCGGTGTCGGACCGAAGCGCAGGTGTGAGATGGTAACCCCGCCTGACTTTTTGGAGTCATAAACAAAATATCCTTGTGCATACAGGTTGGTCGAATCACCGATGATCTTGATGCTGTTTTGGTTGGCGCCGACGGTACCGTCACCGCCAATGCCGTAGAATTTGCCCTGGAATACTCCTTCCGGGGCGGTATCGATGATTTCCGTGACCGGGAGAGAGGTAAAGGTGACGTCGTCGGTGATACCGACGGTAAAGCTGTTTTTCGGTTCATCCGCCTTCAAGTTATCAAAAGCGGCCTTGACCATCGAGGGGGAAAATTCCTTGGAACCCAATCCATAGCGGCCGCCGACGATGATCGGAGTTTGCCGTTTTTGCATATAAGCGGTGCAAATATCCTGATAAAGCGGTTCACCCGGCGCACCCGGTTCCTTGGTCTTTTCCAGAACGGCCAGGCGGCGGCAGGTGGGTGGTACCGCCGCCAGGAAATGCTCGGTGGAGAAGGGACGGAAGAGGCGCACCTTGATCAAGCCCACTTTTTCTCCGGTCCCGCGAAGGTAATTCACCGTTTCCTCGACCGTATCACCGGCTGAACCCATGCATACGATCACCCGTTCGGCATCCGGAGCGCCGACATAATCAAATAGATGATAGCGGCGGCCGGTAACCCCGTGGAGCCGGTCCATCTCTTCGGCAACGATGCCCGGCACCGCCCGGTAGTAACGGTTCAGTGCCTCCCGGTTCTGAAAGAAAATGTCCGGGTTCTGGGCCGTGCCCCGTTGATGAGGCCGTTCCGGTGAGAGGGCGCGGCGGCGGAAAGCGGCGATCGCTTCCCAATCCACCATTTTTTTGATCTCTTCGTAATCGATCAACTCGACCTTCTGGATCTCGTGGGAGGTACGGAAACCGTCAAAAAAATGCAGGAAAGGAACCCGGGAACGGAGTGTGCTCAGATGAGAAACCAGGCCGAGATCCAGTATTTCTTGAACCGAGGCTGACGAAATCATGGCGAAACCGGTCTGGCGAGCGGCCATGACATCGGAATGCCCGCTAAAAATGGAAAGAGCATGGGCGGAAATGACGCGGGCGGAAACGTGGAATACGGTCGGTAGCTGCTCACCGGAGATCTTGAACATGTTTGGGATCATCAAAAGCAGACCCTGGGAGGCGGTAAAAGTAGTGGTCAGGGCTCCGGTAACCAGTGCCCCGTGGACCGCTCCGGCTGCCCCTGCCTCCGATTGCATGGTGCTGATGCGCAGAACCTGACCGAAAATGTTTTTTCGTCCGTGGGCGGCCCAGGCGTCGCAGGTTTCGGCCATGTCGGAAGAGGGGGTGATCGGGTAAATGGCAGCGACATCGCTCAGGGCGTAGGCTATATAAGCTGCGGCGGTGTTTCCGTTTACAGTTTCCACGCTATGCTTGTACGTCATGAACTAATCCTCCTTGTTTAGAATGATAAGGTTAATGCAAACATTTATAATTATTCTAATAAATATTTGCGTTTCCCTTCTTTATCTTACTACTTTGTTGAATTTATCTCAATAGAAATTCCCGATGAGGTGGACCGACCGGGAGGCGCCGCTTGTGGGAGTTTCTCCATCCCCCCGCCTTCGGGTTTACCTTCCCTCCGGGATGGCAGCCCGGGCGATGTGGTCCATGGCCTCTCCAACTTTTTCGGCCCAGAGCGGATCGCGGGCATAATTGATCCCAACAGCATGAAGGTCATTTCCGCTATAAAAACGACCATGGCGGTCCAGGTAACTGTTTTGCAGCAACCGGGCTGTGTAAAAAATACAATCACGCCGGGATTCGAAACTGCGGGCACTGGCGTACGGGGTAGGCCCTCCCGCCCCCAGACCGAACAGGTTGTTTTTCCCCCGAGCCAGGGCGGACATGCCTCCACCGCTTTCAAAATAGGCTATCGCTGCCAGGACGAGGCTGTTCACGCCGTGTGATTCCTCCGCCCGCACCAGGTCTTCCCCGGTTCCCTTCAAGCCATGTGCCCCCAACCGCGCCCAGGCCCGTTCATACATTTTTGCCGTGAAACAGGAGGGGGTCAATATTTCCATCCGTGGCCCCGTCCGGCCTACTGCATTGCGGTATGTTTGTCGCTGGTTAAAAAGGATCTGTTCCAATTCACTGTTCAACTGCTCCAGCAGTTCCAGATCAGACTCTCGATTCTGCAGTTGTTCCCGTAGAAAGTTGCTTTGTTCCTGGATCAGTCCCAGTTCCCGCAGGGTATGTGTATAAGCCCGGCCCATCTCCTCGATCCGTTCCTGGAGGTAGGCCTGTTCGCGCCGATGTTGTTCCTGCTGGTACTGCAAGGCCAGGGGGGCAAGGACCAACAGGGATGCCGTTGCCAAAAAAAGGCTTGCCTGTTGGAGCGTTCGCAGTCGCGGTTGTTTCATAACATACCGGCTCCTTAAGGATTACAGATGTTCACACTATTATTCGGTATGCTTCCAAAAATTCCTGCCCCGTCCGTAATTTTCAGCATGTTGCCGGTTGTTCTTCATCATTGTTCGTCGGGTGCGTCTGAAAATTTTTCCCCGAAGCGCCGCCTTTTTTCCGGGTTGGAAACTCTTGAAAAAAAACCTGATCGGGCCTGATGGTTTGGGTAATTTCCCGCACCCTGAGCAGATCCGACAGGGCCATATTGGTCTGCAGGTTCCGGTATCCAGTCCAGAGCAATTTCCAGCCCAGGGACGTTCCATCGAGGTCGCGGGCGGTTTCCAGAAGGGCGGTGATCAATCCTTGCTTGGTGTTGCAGCCCGATCCTGAATCTTCCAGCAGGCGTTGCAGCACTATTTCCCCCCCCAGAATATCGCCGCGTTCCCGATCTGCCTCCGGATATTCCGGACTACCTCCCATCAGGTCAACCATGGCCACGAAACCTTTCAAGTCGAGTTCAACCAAAAAAGAAATGTTTTGGCCGGTCAGCCGGCCCGCCCGATCGGTCAGGCGGCGGCAGTTTTCCCGCCGGCCGGTGAGAGTGCCGCTGAGCATGCCCGTGCCGGTGATATCACCGGCCGGGGGAAAAAGGAGAGTCGGATCAAGATCGAGCAGGCGGGAATACGACTGGGGAACCAGGGTCACTACCATCACGATGGCCGGAATGGTTTCCCCGGAGTGCCTGCCGATGAGGAGGAAATGAAGTGCAACCGCCCCTCCCGACGGAAATTCCTTTTTCCCGACCCGGTCGGGTTGGGTTATGACCGGTTTCTTTTTTTCAATGGGGGGGGCGGAGGCGATGCTTTCGAACGAATTGATTCCAGCCGCTCCTGAAGTCGTCGCCAGCCCCAGCACGAGTAGTAATAAACAGGCGATAAAATTGCCGGTATTGCGCATAGCCATGCCAGCCTCACTTGTTATGTTATGCCTTAGCTTTTGCGGATAAGACGGCGGTTATCCTTCTCCCCGGGGTTGTATCTGTATATAATGGGACCATGATCCCGGAGTAAGTGGAAAGGTAGTGCAACCGAAACATGAAAAATGCAATCGTGGGTATTGCGCGGACTGCACCCCGGCCGGATCGCGCCGCGGTTGCTGTTGCAGTAAAAGAAGTAATTTCCCTGGCCGGCGGGTTACCGCCGGCGATCCGGAAGGGGGCCCGGGTGTTGCTCAAGCCCAACCTGGTCAGCGTGCCTCCCACCCGTGAGAGCGGGGCGGTGACCCACCCGGAAGTTTGCCGGGCCATGGCTGCCGCTGTGATCGCCCGGGGCGCGTTTCCTTTTATCGCCGATTCGGCGGGTGTAGGGGTCGATACAGGAGCGGTAATCGATTTCATGGGGTATGACGTATTGCGCCGTGAGGGTATAGCTGTGCTGGATTTAAAACAGGACCGGGCGGTGACGGCAAAAAACCCGGGAGGGCGGGTGCTGCCGCTGCTCCACACCTTTGATGCGGTTTTGGAAGCCGATGCCGTGATCAACTTGCCCGTTCTTAAAACGCATGACCAGGTTGAGATTACCCTGGGATTGAAGAATCTAAAGGGGCTACTCCAGGATCGGGCCAAAAAAGCAGCCCATCGCTGCGGTGTTGTGGAAGCGGTTATTGAAACGGCCGCCTTTTTTAAACCATGTTTCACCCTGGTCGATGGGATTTTTGGGCAGGAAGGGGTAGGTCCGGTCTACGGGGAACCGGTGGAGATGGATCTATTGATTGCCGGGGCGGATCCAGTTGCGGTTGATGCCGTGGCCGGGGAGATCATCGGTTTTGCACCGCAGGAGGTGCCGATTACCCGTCGGGCGGCGGAAGCCGGCCTGGGTACGGCCGATTCGGGCCGGATTACGGTGACCGGCCTGCAAGTGGATGAGGTCCGGAGGCCTTTCAAGCGCTGCAGCGAAGCGGAAATTTTGAAGGGGGCTCTGCCATGTAACCTTCTTTTTGCACCGGAAACATGTACCGGCTGCCGTAATACCGTGATTTCGGTGCTGGTAGCAATGGACCGCTGCGGTTTACTTCACCACTTCAAGGGGCTGACGGTGGTTGCCGGTCCGGTCCGGGGTGAGTTGCCGCCCGGGGAGCCTTTTCTGGTGGGGAATTGTGCCCGAAAAACCGATCGAAAAGCACTCCACATTGAAGGATGCCCTCCCGAAAATTCATGGATTATTGAGGCCTTGGTAAAGCGTTAGGATCGGGACACCGGCCTGGAGCCAGGGTTGTCACGCCACCCGTTTAATATTTCCTTCAGTTTGGCCATCAGCCACACGCCTTTAACTGTTTTGTCCCCTAACTAAACTTTATTTCCCTGCGGGCGGGGCGATCACCTTTTCTTCGGGTGGCTGTTTTCTGGGCGATGGTGCGGCCGCAAGTTGTCGGTTCTTGCGGTGCCGGGTTTTCCAAGGATCGCTCCCATTTGTCACGGACCTACAATTTTAATTGAACAGCGCCCCGGTTTGACAGGAAGGGAGGCGTTTCGTCGCCGATCGCTGTTTTACAAACAAAATCACGGAAGGCAAAAAATGTCGAAAAAAGCAAGAGGGTTTCTACGGCGGTGAGCCGTTGCAACAGCCCGGCTTTATTGGTGTTACCGGTCGGGCCGGGGGTGTTCGTTATTGCGTTCATCCGCCTGGGGGGAAGTTCGATTCTTCATCCGCGGCTGTTCCAGGTAAAGTAGCAGCATTGAAATGTCGGCCGGGGAGACACCGCTGACCCGGGAAGCCTGGCCGACGGTGCGGGGGCGCACCCGTGATAGCTTTTGGCGAGCTTCCGCAGAAAGGTTGGTGGCACGGTCATAGTTGAAATTCTCCGGGATGGGTTTTTCCTGCAGGCGTATCGTCCGGGCTATGGTTTGTTCTTGTTTGGCAATGTAGCCGGCATATTTGATCCGGTTTTCAACCTCGCATAGAAAATCGAACGGCCGATCCGGTTTCGGACGGCCCTCCCACCGTGCCAGGCGGTGGTAGCTGACCTCGGGGCGCCGGAGCAGATCGATCCCGCTCACCGGATGCTGCAGGGGTGCAAAACCGGACCGGACCAGTTCCCGATCCACCGGCCCGGCCGGGGCAAAGCGGGCCCGTTCCAGGCGGGCCGTCTCCTTTTCCACAAACGCCTTTTTTGTGCGGGTGCGTTTCCGGTTAACCGCATCGATCAGTCCGAGCCGGTAAGCCAATTCGGAAAGGCGCAGATCGGCGTTGTCGTGACGGAGCAAGAGACGATATTCGCTGCGCGAAGTAAACATGCGGTACGGTTCGTCCACCCCCCGGGTGACCAGGTCGTCGATCAAAACCCCGATGTAGGCTTCATGCCGTTTGAGGACCAACGGTGGAGCTCCTTTCACCTGCAGGGCGGCGTTGGCCCCGGCAACCAGGCCCTGGGCGGCCGCTTCCTCGTACCCGGTGGTCCCGTTGACCTGACCCGCGAAAAAGAGACCACGAATTTTTTTCGTTTCCAGGGTGGCGTGAAGCTGCTGCGGCGGGGCGTAATCGTATTCAATGGCATAGGCCGGGCGAAGGATCTCGACTTGCTCCAGACCGGGGATGGTGCGCAGAAAGTTTTCTTGCACTGCCGGGGGTAGCCCGGTAGAAATTCCCTGCAGGTAGAGTTCTTCGGTATCGGGCCCCTCGGGTTCGATGAAAATGGGATGGCGTTCGCGGTGAGCGAAACGTATGACCTTGTCTTCGATCGAAGGGCAGTAACGCGGTCCCTTGATCCGGTTGATTGCATCCAGGTGCGGGGCCCGGCCAAGGTTATTATGGATGATTGCGTGGGTGTCCGGATTGGTATGACTCATCCAGCAAGGCATCTGTTCGGCCGGTGATACCGGTGTGCTGAAGGAAAGGCCGGGCAAGCCCGGTTCTCCGTGTACCGCTGTCAGCCGGTCAAAATTGACACTGCGTCGGTAGACCCGGGGCGGGGTGCTGGTTCTGAAACGCTCCAGGGTGATGCCGAGGGCGATCAAGTTTTTCGAAAGGTTCCGGCCGGGGATGACGCCCCCGGGGGCTCCGGGGTAGTGCTTTGTGCCGCTGAAAATAACCGAACGAAGGTAAACCCCCCCGGCCAGAACGACACAGCGCCCATGGTAAACGGCGCCGCTGCGGCCCCGAACCCCGGTGATCCGGTTCCCTTTTACCCGGAGTCCTTCTGCCATATCCTCGCGCAATGAAAGCAGTGGTTCCTGTTCCAGAGCGAGGCGCATCGTGCGGGTGTAGCCAAGTTTATCGACCTGGGCCCTTAAAGCCTGCACCGCCGGCCCCTTGGCCGTATTCAAAAGACGGATTTGCAAAAGATTTCTATCCCCGTTGACGGCCATGATTCCCCCAAGAGCGTCGATTTCCCGCACCAGATGCCCTTTACCCGGTCCCCCCAGGGAAGGGTTGCAGGCCATGGCTGCCACCAGGTCCAGGTTCAGGGTAATGAGCAGGGTCCGGCAGCGCAGCCGGCAAGAAGCCAGGGCGGCTTCACAACCGGCATGACCGCTGCCGACGACGATGACATCATAGAAAGCTGGATCGGAGCGGAGTTGTTCCCTCGCCGAACTTTTTGTCGAATATTGTCGCTCGGTCATCGTTAATTATCCTTTCGCCCGGACCAAATGCCTGCGGCTAGCGGGACAGCGGGCAATTCCGGGCACGGGTTTACCGGTCAACGGGCCGTTTCATCTCCACGGGCGAGCGGCATACGCCGCCCCGGACCGGAAACCGGGGAGACGACGTACAAGCCCGGTGCGGCCTGGCGGCGTTTGTACTCGGATCGATCCACCAGCCCGGTTATTTTGCGCACTGTTTCCTCCGGGTAGCCCCGGCCGGTAATTTCTGCCGCCGCGAGCTTTTGATCAAGATAAAGGGATAGGACCGGATCGAGCACGGTATACGGGGGCAGTGAGTCTTCATCTTTCTGATCCGGGCGCAGTTCAGCCGACGGAGGTTTGGTAAGGGTGTTTTCCGGGATTATGGCCCGGCCGTGCTTCCGGTTGATGAAACGGGCCAGCTCGTAAACGGTAAGCTTGGGCAGATCTTTTAGCACCGCCAGTCCCCCGGCCATATCCCCGTAGAGCGTGCAATAACCGACGGCCAGTTCCGACCTGTTACCGGTGGTCAGCACCAGGTACCCTTCCCGGTTGGAAATGAACATGAGCACGGTGCCCCGTAGCCGTGCCTGCAGGTTTTCTATGGCCGGATCCGGGGCCTGCAGGCCGTTGGAGCCAAACAGGCCGCTCACGGCTTGCAGCGGTTCATGGATCGGGATAATCCGGCGGGCCAGACCGAGGTTGTCGGCACAGGCGAGCGCATCGGCGATGCCATGGTCCGGTGAATAGGGTGAGGGCATCAGTACTCCCAGCACGTTTTCCCGACCCAGGGCTGCGACGGCCAGTGCCGCCACTACAGCCGAATCGAGACCGCCGCTTAAGCCAAGTGCCGCCCTGCTGAAACCGCTTTTGGCCAGATAATCGTGAATGCCAAGACAAAGAGCGGCATGGACGGACTCGATGTTCTCCTCCCTTTCCGGCTGTGGTTCCGCCGCGGGCGCGAAAAGCGTCTCCGTGTCGATAAATACCAGGTCTTCGCTAAAGGAGGCGCCGCGCCGGAGCAGCTCGCCGCGATGATTGAAGATCAGGCTTGCTCCATCAAAAACGAGTTCATCATTTCCCCCGACCTGGTTGAGGTAGAGAAGAGCGAACCGGTGTTTGCGTGCCTGCACGGCAAACGCTCTTTCCCGCCGGATCCTGTTGCCAAAACGGTAGGGACGGGCGGAAAGATTGATCAAGAGCCGCGCACCCAGGCCGGCCAGTTCTTGAAGCGGATCAATGCCGGATCCGGGGTTCGGATTGTCCCCGAGATCTTCGCCGATGGTGATGCCCGTTTTCGTTCCGGCGATCGATACCGGGTGTCGTCCTGTAGCCGGGCTGAAATAGTGCTGTTCGGCAAATGTGATGTAGTGATGCAGGATAGTTTTCGGGATCACTGCTTGCAGACTTCCCTCCGCCAGGAGCAGGGCGGCGTTGTAGAGGCGGTTCCCGTCCCGGTAGGGTGCCCCCGCCAGGAGAGTCCCGCCTTCGCGAGCGGTCAGGGGGGCGAGGTCGTTTTCAACCACGGCGGCAGCACGGGCTATAAAATACCGGTCGGACAGAAGGTCCTGCGGCGGGTAGCCGGTCAGGACCAGTTCGGGAAACAGAACCAAACCGGCTCCGCCGGCACGGGCTTCCCGGTAGGCTTTCTTGATCTGTGCCGCATTGCGGGATAAAGCACCGACGGTCGGGTTTACCTGGGCCAGGGCGATGCGCATGCCGTGTCTCCTCCGTCAAGGTTTTAGTATTCCTTTCCACCCTATTTTACCATACCTGTCCCGGGGCAAGGGAAGGGGTGTGGACTGATGCCGTGATGCCTCCCGGCAAGGCTGCACGTTATGCCGGGAGGTGCGCCGGGGAGCAGTATATGGTATACTAGCCGCGCAAAATTGCCGCAAAGGGGGGTGCTTTCCGGGTGCTGCAGGTTTATATCAAGGACAGTTGTGTCTATTGCCGAAAGCAGATGGATGAATTTGATCGCCAAAAGCTGCGTTACGAAGTCCATAATATCGGTCGGGATCTGGCGGCGCGGAAGAAAGTAAAGGAGGAGTACGGCGCGAAACAGGTGCCCGTGGTTGTGGAAGGAGGTCGTCTCAAGTCCATCGGTTATCGGGGCGGGGGGTGAAAAATTTAGATCGTCGCCGGTGGCGGCGGTTGCAAAAAAAGGGTCATTCTGTTTATTTCCCGGGAAATAACGGGAAATAAAAATGAAAGCTGTTTTTTCGTGCAAGGCAAGGTTTGATTAAACCATTTTTTCCAATGCCCCCCGGGCCTCCCCCAGCACCGCCGGATCCTGTTCGTACCGCAGGCAGTGTTCAAGGTAATAACGAGCCCGGTTTCCGCCGAGAGCTCCCAAAGACCAGGCGGCATGTAGACGGATCACCGGGCGCGGATCTTCGCGCAGGACCCGGGCCAGATCCGGAACTGATTCGCAGTGTCCGCTATTACCCAATGCGATCACTGCATTGCGCTGGATGACGGTTTTTCCCCGCCAGCCCGCGGCCGTGTAGCCTATGGTATGCTCAAATTCTTTTCGTGATATCTGCAGTAGCGGCAGCAGGGGCGTGGATGCCGGGAAAAAAGGAAATGACAAAACCGGTGCGGGGCAGTCACGCGCGGCGATTTTGGCTGACGCGTTTTGGGGCAGGTTTCGCCCGGCCCGGTTGTGAGGGCAGACTTCCTGGCAGCGGTCGCAGCCGTAAAGCCGTGTCCCGAGCAGGGGGCGGTAGGCGGCCGGGACTATCCCGGCCGCCTGGGTCAGGTAGGAAAGGCAACGAAAAGGGTCAAGGCGATACGGTTCCAGCAAGGCTCCGGTTGGGCAGGCGGCGCGGCACCGTCCGCAGTGTCGGCAGTTTTCGGGCTCCGGTGTGGCGGGTTCCAGCTCCCGATCCAGTAGAATCGTCCCCAGAGCGACAAAAGAACCGTGGGCGGGGGTCGTGAGGGTGCAATTCTCTCCGATCCATCCGATACCGGCCTGCCGTGCTACCGCACGTTCGACCAGGGGGCTGCTGTCGCATAGAAAACGGAATCTGGTTGTCGCGGGAAATTCACGGCGCAGGAACTCGATCATTTTCCCGGCCCGTTCTTTCAAAAGCAGGTGATAGTCCAATCCCCGGGCACAATGCGCTACCATGCCACGGGGGCCCTGGCCCCATGGTTCCGGATCTGCCGCCGTCAAGTAGGACAGAGCGATCACGATCATGCTACGGCATCCGGTCAAGGCCCGGTCCGGGTTCAACCGTTGTTCGATCGATTGCACTTCAAAGGGAGTGATGCGATTCTCCCGCTGCCGCGCCCGTAGCTTCTCTTTCAGACCGGCCGGCGGTTCAACCCGGGCCACCCCGGCCAGGTCCAGGCCGGCTTCGCGGGCCAGGGTTTGAATTCGGTCCTCCTGCATTTTTCAAAAGGCCTCCTTAAACGATCATATCCGCACCCGGACCGCCCCGTCAATGTATGGCTCAGGTAGTAGAATCTGCTCCATTTCCTCCTCCGGATCCTCCGTGATATAATTTGATCGGGTTGGAAGTTGAATTCGGGGAGGCGAGAACAAACATGGCCGCTCCCGAGGGATGGGTGGTTTTTGCCGAAGCTTGTAATGATATCGAAGCTGACATTTTGCTGACCGTGCTGCATTCCCGGGGCATTCCTGCCATCAAACGGGAAAAACAATTCACAACCGGGATCAGGATCATCATGGGGCAGGCCTACGGGCTTGATCTGTTCGTGCCGGCGGACTTGTTCGATGAAGCCCGGGAGGCCCTGAAACAAGCCGAAAAAGGTGGGGCCGGCTCCGGGTTACGGGAGGACTAACCCTGAGGACAGCGATGTTGTGAGGGTGAGATTGGAGGTTTTTATTTCTTTGCAGACACGCCGGATCGAAATCAACCTGGCCGGTGAGATGACACCGCTTCTGGTTGCGGAGCTGGACTCACTGGAATATGATCCGGAAGATCCGGACCAGGTACCCTGCTGGGCCGAAGTTTGGCCGGCGGCGATCGGCTTGGCGCGTTATTTCTGGCACCAGGAAGAACGGTTAAATAACCGGTCAGTGCTGGAATTGGGGGCGGGAGTGGGGCTGCCGGGACTGGTTTGCGGGTTGAAGGGAGCCCGGGTGACCTTCTCCGATTTCCAGCCCCTGGCGCTGCGATTATGCGACTTGAACGCCCGGTTGCACAATTTACGCGGCTACCGTTTACTGCAGGAGGACTGGCGTGTCTTTAACTGCCGGGAAAGGTTTGACCTGGTTCTGGGTGCAGATATCACCTACGAACCGTACCTGCTGCCTTTCCTTCAGGAGATCATTACCGCTGCAGTTCGCCCCGGCGGTGCAGTAATCTTGAGCCATCCCGGCCGTCCCCAGAGCCGGGAGTGCGTGCGCCGGCTTCTCGAAACCGCCTTTTTCCGGGAGGAGCTAACCCTGATTCCGGTGACTGTAGAGGATCCCGTCCTCTCTTACCACGTCATTCTGGTTCATGACCTGCGGCGGGTCGGATGAAAGTGCGGTCCGGCTCATCGCTGCCTTTGGCATTGGATCATCATGGTGCTACCGGTGCGAGACAGACGTCATTGACCCCTATTGATCCTTTATGTTGCTATCTACCGACACCGGCAGGATCATCCAGCGGTCAAACGGTTCCAGTATAAAGGATATTTGATCGTGGTGTAGAACTTAAACAATTGCGCTAACTGTGCGCTGAGGCCATTAATCGGTGTATCACGGGGGGGTGGGTCATGTGTTTGGATCAAAGATTGGCGCATTGGAGCTTGTAGTGATCCTGGTGGTGGCGCTGATCATTTTCGGCCCGGCCAAGCTTCCCGAGTTGGGCCGATCGATCGGGCGGGGTATTCGCGAATTTAGGCAGGCCACCCGGGAGATCGGGCAGAGCATTCGCCTGGACGAAGACGAAGAGGAAAAGAAAGAATTACCAAAGGAATCCTGATGCGGCGTTGCAAGTAACCTCTGAATGTGGGGTGAACAGAAATGTTCGGATTTTTTCAAAGGATCGGCCCCCTGGAAGTTGCCGTAATCCTTGCGGTGGTCCTGCTCGTCTTCGGGCCGTCGAAACTACCCGGTTTGGCCAAGGCCATCGGCAAAAGCGTGGCTGAATTAAAAGAAGGGCTGCGCGAGAAACCGGCCGGTGAGCCGACGGCTCCCTCCAAAAAAGAACAGAGCTAGAACCGTCCCCCGGGGGGATATCTGCCGCAGACGATGTTGTTACGACCCGCCAAGAACCGATCGGGAGGCCTGACAAAACTTGTGAATAAAAACCGGGATGGGACCATGACGGTACTGGAACATCTGTCGGAGTTGCGACGGCGCCTTCTGGTCAGCGGCGTCGTTTTTTTGATGGCAGCCGCTTTTTGTTTTGCCCGGATCGGAACAATCCGGGCCGCCATCACCCGCCCGTTGGGGCCAATGCCCTTTGTTTTTTTCAGCCCGCCGGAAGCGCTTACCGCCAACCTCAGATTATCCTTTATTGCCGGGGCGGCGCTGGCTTTTCCGGTGTTACTGTGTCAGGGGCTGGCTTTTCTTTTTCCGGCGCTCTACCGACGCGAAAAATTATTCTTTCTGGCGGTCCTTTCCGGGGTGCTTTTGCTGTTTTCAGCGGGGGCTTATTTCGCTTACCGGGTAGTGCTTCCATTTGCCCTGCAGTTCTTTCTTAAATTTTCATCGACCGGGTTGGAGCCCTATTTCAACATCAGCGACTATATTTCATTTGCGGTTTTTTTGATGCTGGTCTGTGGCCTGGCCTTCCAGTTGCCCCTTGTGACCTGGGCTTTGGGCAGAGCGGGCTTTTTATCGTCCTCTTTCCTGCGGCGGCATCGTAAAATCGCCCTTTTGGGCATCCTATTTTTGGCTGCGGTCATGACGCCGCCCGATGTAGTTTCGCAACTGATCATGGCCGGACCATTGTTGTTCCTCTACGAGCTGGGCATTGCCCTGGTCTGTTTGGCCGAATACCAGCGGAGAAAAAAGCTGGAGGTTGCAAGCTGTTGATGCGGGCTTCCTTTTTGCAGGGAAGAATAAAAATGGGTGGAATAGTGCAGTTACCGGACCCGGAGGCGGAGGAGGTTGACCTGGAATGTCGGAATACGCAGCACCGGGGGCGATTATTCTTGCGGGGGGGGACAGCAAGCGTCTTGGGCGGCCGAAGCCCTTCCTTGAACTGGCCGGAAAAACCCTGATCGATAGGGTGATCGAACTGCTCGCTCCCCTTTTTCCCTCGTTGACGGTTGTGGCCGACCGGATGGAGGTTTTCAAGCATCTGCCGGTCTACCTGACTGCAGACTTGTTATTTCAATATCAAAAAACGCCCTTGCGGGGCATTCATGCCGGTTTAAGCCTACACTCCTTACCGTACCAGTTTGTCACCGCCTGCGATATGCCTTTTTTGAACCGGGAACTGATTGCATATATGGCCGGTTTTGCGCCCGATTATGATGTGGTCGTGCCTCGTATCGGCCATCATTACCAGCCCCTGCACGCATTTTATAGCCGGCACTGCCGTGGTGTCATTGCCGATGAACTTTTACGCGGGAACCGCAAGGTCATCAGTTTCTTTCATCGCGTGCGAGTAAAAGAGATCGTTGAATCTGAAATCAATCGTTTCGATTCGCAGCATTACTCCTTTTTCAACATCAATACCGGGGAAGATTATACCGCCGCTCTGGGTTTGCTAAACACCCTTTCTTACTTTCCCTGATTTTTTCAAATGCCACTGGCGGAGGTGAACAAGGACATAGGCAGCAAGGCAAAAATTCCAGAAGGCGGGAAAATAGTCACCCAGCAGGCGGTACGGGGTGGGGCGTCCGGTTAGATCCAACTCCACGGTAAAGATCTCCACCCGCTGTTTTCCCGAGCGCAATCGCTCCCGACCGCGGTAGTCGTAAGACACGGTGAGCCCGCTATTGGCGACCTGGGTCACTCCAAGGCCCATCTCCGCCGCCCGGATGGCGGCAACCTGAGCGTGCTGTTCCAGGGCCGTGGTTCCGCCGAACCAACCGTCATTGGTCAAGACGAAAAGGTGGCGCGCTCCTTTAATGGCGAAGCGGCGGGTGAGATCCCCAAAGTACGACTCAAAACAGACGACCCCGGCCAGGGGCAACCCTTTCACATTAAAAACAAACGTGTCCTCCCCGGCCCGGTAACATCCGAGGCGGAGATCAAGGTTCACAATAGAATTCAATGCTTTTTCCAGGGGGCAGTACTCGACGAAAGGGACCAGACGCTGCTTGTGATAGACTTTGAAACCGGGTTGATCGTGTTCGAGCAGGACAACAGAGTTGAAAAGTGATGCCCCGGTATCCAGGCGTGCTCCATAAAGCAAGTTGATCGATAGTTTCCGGGCCACTTCTTCCATCTCCCGTAAATGTGTCGGTTCCGGTCCACCCAGGTCGATCACGGTTTCCGGCCAGACTACCAGTTCTACCCCGGACGGCCCTTGCACCGCTTGCCGGGTCAGAGACAGGTAACGGTGCAGGATGGGCTCTTTTCCGGAGTGCTCCAGTATCTCTTCCGGGGCGGTATTGCCCTGGATCAGGGTGGTCCGCAGTGGCGGTTCTGCCGTGGAGGCGATCCAAACTTCAGGCAAAAGCAACCCGGCGGCGAGCAGCAGCCCCCATATGCCAAAGGCGAGCCCGGCTGACCGGCCGCGCAATTTTCTTTGCAGAAACAGGACGGTCAGTGTTTGGATGGCAACCATAAGGAAAGGCAGCCCCCAGTAGCCGTAACAGGCGGCCAGGTTGAGTACGGGCGGGTAACGCCATTGGGTATAGCCCAGAAAACCGGCGGTATATCCCAGGAAACCGAGGGAACGCAGGTATTCCATGGCCAGCCAAAGGGACGGAATCAGCCATGCCAGGGTAAGGGGCCGGGCTCGCCTGGCCAGACTGACGGCCAGGGCAAAAAAAGCATAGAAAAGACAGAGGGCAAAGATGAGTCCGGAGGCGGTGAGCAAGGCAAGACCCGCGGTGAGGTAGGTAAAAAAGAGCTTGACCAGGTAGTAATTGAGGTAGAGGTGCAGGGGCAGACCGAACAAAAATCCTCCGGCCAGGGCTTGCCGGGGTGGAACCTGCAAGCTAAACCAAAGCAAAGGGACCGGGGCCAGCCAGGCCAGCCAGCCCTGCTCAAAGTGGGGAAAGGCGCCGAGAAGCAGCAGCCCCGAAACGAGGGGAAGCAACCAGTGGAACCGGCTGCAACCCTTTCCAGGTAATGCTGCCCGGGTGGTTTTATCCCTATCCCGGAAGGGCTTACGCCGCTTTTTACCGGGTGATTTGACGAACACAGGCCTCTTCTTTTCCAAATGCATGTCTCCAGTTTAACATAACTGTCCTTCAAACCATAACCCGTGTTTCAGGGCGATCAAATTTTGCCGGGTGCCCGGTAAAAAAAGGACCGGTTCCGGGCCGTAACCGGCGCAGCTTTCTCGGCGCAAATGGTGGCACCAACCAATAATTCGCCGTCACCGGGGGTTTATGGTATTCTTATGTTGGTTGTGATCAACAGGCGGGCTGCGTTCCCACTCCCGCCCGGTCGACCGACAACACTTGAAGACCATCGGTTTTCTTTGGGGGGGCAAAAATGCACAATATTGATGCACTTACCGTGAACACCATTCGTTTTCTGGCCGTGGATGCAATCGAAGCGGCCCAGTCCGGCCACCCCGGCCTGCCCATGGGTGGGGCCGCCGCGGCTTACGCCCTCTGGTCGCGCCATTTGAAACATAGCCCACGCTGTCCGCGCTGGCCCGATCGGGATCGGTTTGTACTTTCGGCCGGTCACGGTTCGATGTTGCTCTATGCCCTTTTGCACCTGTTCGGTTATGACCTGTCGCTGGAAGAGATCCGCAACTTTCGCCAGTGGGGCAGCCGTACCCCCGGCCATCCCGAGTACGGCTGCACTCCCGGGGTGGAGACCACCACCGGCCCCCTGGGGCAGGGCTTTGCCAATGCGGTCGGACTGGCCATCGCCGAGCGGCGCCTGGCGGCGGAATTCAACCGCCCCGGCTTCCCGGTGGTGGATCATTATACCTATGTTTTTGTCGGGGACGGGTGTCTGATGGAGGGGGTAACCGCGGAGGCCTCTTCCCTGGCCGGTCACCTGAAACTGGATCGGTTGATCTGCCTTTACGACGATAACCGCATTACCATCGACGGCGGCACCGGGATCACCTTCACCGAGGATGTCGGGCGGCGTTACGAGGCCTACGGCTGGCAGGTATTGCAGGTAACCGACGGGCAGGACCCGGAAGCGGTTGCCGGGGCCATAGCTGCCGCCAGGGCGGAAAAAGGGCGGCCGTCTTTGATCATGGTGCGCACCGAGATCGGTTACGGCAGCCCGGGCAAGCAGGGTACCGCGGCGGCCCACGGTGCCCCGCTCGGAGCCGATGAAGTGCGCCGGGCCAAGGAAAACCTGGGCTGGCCGCTGGAGCCCGCCTTTTTCGTTCCACCGGAAGTGCGGGCCGGCCTTGAAGCCCAGCTTCACGCCCTTGAACGGCGCCGGGAAGGGTGGGAAAAGCTCATAACCGCCTATCGCCGTGCCCATCCCGACCTGGCGGAACGCTGGGACCGCTGGCATAGCCGGGTGCTGCCCCCGGAACTGGCGGAGGATCCCGATTTATGGCAGCTCGAAAATGCGGCGGCTACACGAACCGTGGCGGGGCAGGTGATGCAGGTCCTGGTACGGCACCTGCCCAACTTGATCGGCGGTTCGGCCGATCTCAACGCTTCCACCAAAACCTACCTGCATGGCCGGGGTGATTTCCAGGCGGGTACACCCGGCGGGAACAACCTCCACTTCGGGGTGCGCGAGCACGCCATGGCTGCCATCCTTTCAGGGCTGGCCCTGCATGGCGGTTTGCGCCCCTTCGGTTCCACCTTTCTCGTTTTCTATGATTACATGAAGCCCGCCGTGCGCCTGGCGGCGATGATGGGTTTGCCGGTGGTTTATATCTTTACCCACGACAGTATCGCCGTGGGCGAAGATGGGCCGACCCACCAGCCGCTGGAGCAGTTGGGCCACCTTCGTTCTGTCCCCAACTTGCATGTGCTGCGCCCGGCCGACGGCCGGGAGACGGTGGCGGCCTGGCTGCACGCCATCGGTCGAACCGAAGGGCCGACCGCGCTGATCCTGACCCGCCAAAACCTGCCTTTATTGCCGGGCTCCGGTCCCGGGGCGTCCCGGGGGGGGTATGTGATCGCTTCCGAGCGGGGGGAAAATCCGGAACTGATCCTGATGGCCGGCGGTTCCGAGGTGATGCTGGCACTGGAAGCCCGGGAGCTGCTCCGGGAAAAAGGGATCGATGTCCGGGTGGTGAGCATGGTTAGCCGGGAGCTGTTCCGGAACCAGAAAAGATCGTACCGGGAGGAGGTCCTTCCCCCTGCAGTAACCAAACGTCTTGCGGTTGAGGCGGCCTTGCCCTGGGGATGGGAGGCCCTGACCGGGCCTGCCGGGGATGTGGTCGCCCTGGCCGGGTTCGGTGCTTCGGCACCGGGGGAAGTGCTTCTGGAAAAAGCGGGCTTGACTGCGGCAAATGTGGCCGGGCGGGCCCTTCAACTCCTTGGTGTCGGACAGACCCGGGATTGAACATGACAAACCATGATCTGCTTCTGCTATTTCTCATCGTCTGTCCTTCTTTAAAGAGGAATATTACGGTAGCGTTTAGAAATGAACAGATATTACAATTAAGGAGCTGATCAAGAAATGGATTATCAGCAGATGCCCCCCTCACCTCCACCCCAGACCATACCCAATTACCTTGTCCAAGCGATCCTGGTAACCATCTTCTGTTGCCTGCCCTTTGGCATTGTGGCCATTGTTTATGCATCACAGGTGAATTCGGCTCTTGCCGCCGGTAATTATCAGGAGGCCACGGAAGCATCGAACAAGGCCCGCACCTGGTCCCTTGTCGCTCTGATCGTAGGTTTGGCCGGTGTCCTACTAACGATTCTCTTTTCAGTTCTGGGTCTGATGCCGTTTCTCTTTGACAACATGTTGTGATGGCAGTAGTCCGGGCGGGCTTGTGACGGCATGATCTCGCGCAAGCTTGACGTTGTCCCGGCAACATGAGGACGGACCTTTTTTCGGAAAAAGTCAATGTTCTGGCACAAGGTGCACCCCTTTGACTATTTGCCGTGTTCCCTGCCATGATCATTATTTCTTTGGGGCAAACTAAATCAAAGGAGTGTTACCATGAAAAAGATCGCCTTGATCGAACCGTGCGGCAGCGCCAACCATGTCTTTAGCAGCGTCCGCATGCCCCGTCTCGGTTTACCCTTGCTGGGTACCATTTTGCACAATGCCGGTTATACGGTCTCTTTGCATACCGGGAAAAGTACCGCCCTGCCCTGGACGAAAATTCTCGGGAGTGATCTGGTCGGTATTTCCACCACATCTTCCACCAGCAGCGAGGCTTATCGCATCGCGGGCTATCTGCGCACGCACCGCATCCCGGTTGTTATCGGCGGCATTCATGCTACTTTTTACCCCGAGGAAGCTTTGAACTACGCCGATTATGTCGTGCGGGGCGAAGCCGATCACACATTTTTGGAACTGGTCCGGGCAATTCTGGACAAGGGGCATCCGGGGGCGGTGCCCGGGGTCTCCTTCCGGGATGGAGAAACCTTTATCCATAACCCGCTTCCGGAACACCCGGTAAACCTGGATGATCTTCCCGCTCCCGATTTTTCCCTCTACGGACCGCGCCCCCCGTTTCGTTCCGTTCCGGTGATGACCTCCCGTGGTTGTCCCTACAACTGTATTTTTTGCAGCGTCACGGCCATGTTCGGCCGTCGTTACCGTTTCCGCTCGACCGATCTGGTGCTGGAGGAGCTGGCTCGTTATCATGGACGCCCGGTTTTCTTTTGTGATGATAACTTTACCGCCAATGCGCGGCGCAGCAAGGAGCTGCTGCGGGGCCTGCTCGATCACGAGATCAGGCTGGGCGGTTGGGGCGCCCAGGTTCGGGTGGAAGTGGCGCGGGATGCGGAAATGATGGAGCTTCTGCAGCGTGCCGGTTGTCGGATCCTTTACGTCGGGCTGGAGTCGATCAACCCGGCCACCCTGGAGTCCTATAACAAGGGGCAAACCGTGGAAGATGTCCGTTACTTTGTCGAACGTTGTCACGATTACCGGATGCGGGTGCATGGCATGTTTGTTTTCGGGGGCGAAGAGGACACGGTAGAGATCATGCCCCGGACAGCCGATTTTGCCCTGCAGTCGCGTATCGACAGTGTTCAGTTTGCCACCTTGACCCCCCTTCCGGGGACTCCCCTGTTTGAACAGTTGGATCGGGAACAACGCATATTTACCTACAACTGGGATCTTTATGATGGGCTTCATGCCGTCTTCCAGCCCCATGGCATGTCCGCAAAGCAGCTTCAGAACGGCTCGATTACCGCCATGAAGCGTTTTTACGGCCTCAGGCATCTCTTCCAAAACGTCCGCCTGACCGGATGGGGTTCCGTCTTTTACCGGGGTGTCGGCTGCTGGCTGGTGCATCGTTTTGCACAGCACAACCGTTGGTACCAACGGGCCTTGCCGGTGCTGGAAACCTCCGGTTCCTATCCGGTACCGTTATTGTTCCGCCGGGTGGCGGCGGTGGGCAGGGTGAAGGGATCCGCCTTGATTCCGCGGCCCGGTTCTCCTTTACGTATCTATATTACCGAGAGAAAAGGGGTACTCTACCTGCGTTTGAAAGGATTGCTTGATCGGCCGTCTTTACGGGAGCTGAGTCGCACGATGGCGCGGTTGCTTCCGGGGCGTTCCTTCCATGTCGTGATCAACGCGCGCAGCCTTTCTTTCGCTTCGGATAAGGTCGGACAGTCCTTTTCGGCCTACCTGGAACGTTTGGGGGATCGGGTACGTCGCTTGCAGGTGGTGGCCCGGATCGGGCAGGGACTGCCCTTTTTACGCAGGCGATCCGGCCTGCGCCTGCCCCGTTTCGAATTGATACTTGAACGTCAATGAAATAAAAGGCGGAATTCGTCAGGGCTGGTCGGGCGGGGGCAAGTTGAAGGAGGCGCACAGGGATGATTACAACGGCGCCTTTTCCTTTCGTTTATCCAGCAGCAGTGCTCTTGGGGAATAAAGCTTGCGAGAAACGTAGCCGGTATGCAGGAGGCGGTGTGCTTCAGTACTGCCCGGATGTCCCAAAAATTTGGCGTAGATCTCCTTTACCGCAGGGTTTTCATGGGCTTTGCGGTATTTTTTGAGCCGGTCTTGCAAAAACAGCCCTTCAGCCCGCCCGGTGCGGTGGGACAGTTGTTCCGACCACTTGTTCGTTTCGATATAAATCGGCTGTCCCCCGCCGCCGACGCAGCCGCCCGGGCAGGCCATGACCTCGACAAAATGATACTCTTTTTCTCCTTTAAGGACCGCCTCGAGCAAACGCCGGGCCGCCCCGGTAGTCCGGGCCACGGCCACCTTGAGTAGGTGCTTTCCCATCCGGATCTCCGCATCTTTGTACTCGGCCGAACGGACCTCGGTAAATTCTACCTGCGGCAGTTCCTCCCCGGTCAGCCATTCATAAACCGTACGCAGGGCGGCCTCCATTACCCCCCCGGTCGAACCGAAGATCACCCCTGCTCCGCTGGCATAACCCAGGGGTGCGTCGAAGTCTTCCTGCGGCAGTTTGCGCAGGTCGATCCCGGCCTGGAAGAGCATCTGGGCGAATTCCCGGGTCGTCAGTTCGGCATCGACATCCCGGTAACCGCTGGCTTTCATCTCCGGTCGCAATAATTCGTACTTCTTGGAGGTACAGGGCATGATCGAAACACAGAAAATACGACCGGGATCGATCCCCGCCTTGCGGGCGTAATAGGTCTTGGCCAGAACACCAAAAATTTGCTGCGGCGACTTTACTTCGGATAAATTGTCGATGAATTGTGGGTAAAAACTTTCGCAGAAGCGGACCCAGCTCGGGCAGCATGAGGTAAATTGGGGGAAAGGGCCTCCGCCCTCGAGCCGTTCCAGAAGTTCGGTGGCCTCCTCCATCACGGTAATATCCGCGCCGACGCAGTCGTCAAAAACACGGTCGAAGCCGAGACGGCGCAGTGCCGCCACCATCTGCCCGGCGACCAGCGTACCGATGGGGTAACCAAATTCCTCACCGATGGTGGAGCGGATCGAGGGGGCGGTCTGGACGATCACGTGCAGCCCCGGATCTCGCAGCGCTTCCCAGACGCGGGCGGTGGAATCCTGTTCCCGCAGTGCTCCCACCGGGCAAACGGTGATGCACTGACCGCAGTAGATGCACGGGGTTTCCATGAGCGAACCGTTGTAAGCCGGGCCGACGATGGCCTCGTAAGAGCGCTCGACCATACGGTAGATCCGTACCGCTTGCACATTTTCGCAGATGGCGATGCAGCGGCGGCAGCGGATACATTTGTCCGGCTCACGGACCACCGCCGGTGACAGATCATCTACCGGGAAATGGTTCCGACTGCCTTCCTGGTGCAGGTCCCGCACTCCGAAACGCTTGGTCAGCCGCTGCAGCTCGCAATTGAGATTTCGCTCACAGGTTAGACATTCAAAAGGATGATCCGAGAGGAGCAGCTCGAGCATCATTTTCCGGGCTGCCAGCACCTCCGGGGTGTTGGTATGGACCCGCATTCCTTCTTCGGCTGGTAAAACGCAAGAGGCGTCCATGGTCGGGCGGCCTTCCACCTGGACCAGGCAGACCCGGCAAGCGGCGGGGGCGTTCAAGTCCTGCAAGTAACACAAGGTGGGGATATCCACTCCGGCCGCCCGGGCCGCTTCAAGGACGGTCGAGCCGTCGGGGACATCTATCTCCCGGTTATCGATCCGCAGTTTCGGCATGCGCTTTCCCTCCCCGGCGGATAATGGCGTCGAAGGGGCATTCTTGCACGCAGCGATCGCAAGCGGAGCATTTGGCCGGATCGATACGGTACTTTTTGCCCTTGGCCCCGCTGATGGCGCCGCTCGGGCAAAGGCGGGCACAGAGGCCGCAGGAACGGCATAATTCTTCAGTGATGACCGGCCGGGACAGGTTCGGGCAGACCCCGGCCGGACAGTGTTTCTCCCGGATATGAATCAGGTATTCCGCCCGAAAATGTTGCAGGGTGCTCAAAACCGGGTTCGGGGCGGAGCGTCCCAGGCCGCACAGGGAGCCGTCCTGCATCAGCCGGCCGAGCTGTTCCAGGCGTTCCAGGTCTCCCTCTTCTCCCCGGCCGGCGGTGATCCGGTTCAATATTTCAAGCATACGCCGGGTTCCTACCCGGCACGGGGTGCACTTGCCGCAAGATTCGTCCCGGGTGAAATCGAGGTAAAAGCGGGCCAGATCGACCAGGCAGGTCTCTTCGTCCATGACGATCATTCCGCCCGACCCGACCATGGAACCGGCCTCGCGTAGGGTTTCGTAGTCCACCGGGGTGTCCAGGTGTGCCGCTCCGAGGCATCCTCCCGAAGGACCGCCCGTTTGCACCGCCTTGAAGGCCTTGTTGCCGGGGATGCCCCCGCCGATCTCAAAAATGATCGTGCGCAAGGTTGTCCCCAGGGGCACCTCGACCAGGCCGGTGTGCCGTACCTTGCCGGCCAGGGCGAAAACTTTCGTGCCGCGATTCCGGCTAAAACCCAGTTCGGTAAAGCGATCACTGCCGTGGAGAACGATCAGCGGTATATTGGCCAGGGTTTCGACATTGTTGATCAGGGTCGGCCGGCCCCATAACCCTTTTTCGGCCGGGAAAGGCGGGCGCGGATCGGGATCGCCCCGGATGCCGTGCAGGGAGGAAATCAGTGCTGTTTCTTCGCCACAGACAAAAGCTCCGGCTCCGGGGCGGACTTCGATTTCGAACGAAAAGTTTTGCTGAAGAATATTTTCACCGAGCAGTTTTTCTCGCCGGGCCGCGGCGATGGCCTCTCGGGAACGACGTACCGCCACCGGGTACTCCGCCCGGACGTAGATGATGCCTTGCCTTGCACCGACGGCGTACCCGGCAATAGTCATCCCCTCGATAACACTGTGCGGATCACCCTCAAGGAGACTGCGATCCATGAACGCCCCGGGATCGCCCTCATCGGCGTTGCAGATGACGTATTTTTCGTTTCCCTCCGCAGCACGGACGAGAGCCCATTTTCGCCCGGTAGGGAACCCGCCGCCGCCCCGGCCCCGCAACCCGGAGGCGGTGATCATGGTGATCACTTCTTCCGGCTTCATCTCTGCTAGAGCCCTGGTCAAAGCGGCGTAACCGCGGTATTTCATGTAGCCGTCGAGCGACGGGGCGACAACGCCGCAGTTGCGAAGCACCAGCCTGGTTTGCTTCCGGTAAAAGGACATGTCGGATTGGCGGCGCTGAATTTCCCGGGTGTGCGGGTCCCGGTGGAGCAGCTTTTCCACGACCCGCCCATTCAGGAGGTGATCGCGGACGATCAAGCGTGCGTCCGCCGGCTCCAGCTTGCGGTAAACTATCCCTTCGGGGTAAACGATCATCGATGGCCCGAGGCTACAATTGCCGATGCAGCCGACCTCTTCGATCCCGATCCGCCCGCCCAGGCCGGATCGTTCCAGCTCACCGTCAAGGGCGTCGCGCACCGCGCGGCATCCAAGGGAAACGCACGGGACGCCGCCGCAAAGGACGATGCGGTGTTCTGTTTCCGGGCGAATCCGTTCCGTTGACAATTCTTCGAGGAGAGTGCTCAAATATCTTTCATCCTTCCGGGGGAAGTTTGCGGGGTCTGTTCCCGCGTGGCCGGCCCTGCCGAACCGGCCTCTTTTAACTCGTTTAGCAAGGCCTCAATCCCTTCCGGCGTGAAGCCGCCGTGCAGCTCCGCACCGACCTTCAAGACCGGGGCGGCGCTGCAGGCGCCGACGCAGCGGGTCGTAGCCAGGCTGAAAAGCCCGTCCGGCGAGACCCGCCCCGGTTCCAGCTTCAGTTTTTCACGCAATTTTTCAAGAAGATCGAGAGCCCCTTTGACGTAACAGGCGGTGCCCAGGCATACTTCCAGGCGGTGCCTGCCCATGGGCACGGTGGAGAAGAGGGAATAGAAGCTGACCACGCTGTAGACCTCGGCGAAGGGGATACCGAGCTCGCCGGCCACGTGAATCATGACCCGGCGGGGCAGGTAACCGCATATTTCCTGGGCTTCCTGCAAGGCCTGGATCAGCACCCCCCGTTTGCCCCTGTATTTTTTCAGCGCCCGGGATAATTGCCGGTATTGCTCGTTTCCAGGGCCTTCCTCTTCATTCATCGGGTTACCCCTCCCCGCGGTGTCCCCGCCATGCATAGACACAACTAGACTAGACTCCTGCCGGGCCGGTATACCTGGAAAAGGGTGGTGCAACAAGAAAAAAGAATGAAGCGCGATCAAAACGAATAAAATGGAGGTATTGGAAGGAGATTTGGACCGTGTATTCAGCGCCGACAGTGCCGCGGCTGGTCCGGATCGCCCTGTTGATGGCGATGACCCTGGCCGTGCAGGGGTTGCGCCTGCCCGCACCGGTGACCGGACCGCTGGTCAATGGGATGCTGATTCTTTCAACGGCTCTCGCCGGCACCGCCGGAGGGGTGTTGATCGGTTTACTCACCCCCTGGGCGGCCCTTTTTTTGGGGATCTTGCCCGCTCCTCTGGCCCCGGCGGTGCCTTTCATTATGGCCGGCAATGCCGTGTACTGCTTTTCTTTCGGCATATTTTCGACCCGTTTCCAGGGGTGGGGCGGTGCTTTGTCCGGCGTGACGGCCGGAGCGGGGCTGAAGTTTGTCCTTATCGCCGGAGGGGTGCGTTTTCTGCTGGCCCTGTCGTCGCCGCTGGTGCAGGTACTACTGTTGCCCCAACTTGTAAACGCTTTTTTGGGAGGGTTGTTGGCCCTCCCGGTTGTCTTTCGCCTGGCGGCCATGTTGATCCGGCGTCGCTAGCCCCGGCCCTTTGGCCGGTAAAGCGGAGTTTCACGGCGTGATCCAATTCTAGCGCAAATTGTTTGCCCTGATCAGCGTTTCAACCGGAATTCCGTAACTGCGGGCGATACCGTAAAGGGTTTCCCCTTCATGGACGGTATGCGTGACCGGTCCGTCTCCGGGCGGGGGCATCATCCGATCGACGGTAGTGAAAGTGTAACCCCGATCGCTGAGCCCCTCGATGATCTGAGGCAGCGCCTGCACCGTCTTGGCAAAAGCGATATGCATGAGGATGATCCCGCCCGGGCAGGCGTTATCCAGCACTCGGCGAACGATATAATCCGTTGTCACCGTGACCCCGTTCAGCGTTTCGGCCCAATCGTGAGTGTCCACTGTCCACATTATCGTATAGGGGAAACCTGTTTCGCCCAGGACATCCAGCAGCTCCTGGTTATACTCCCCGTAGGGCGGGCGGAAAAGGTAGGGCTCCACGCCGGTAACCGCCTCGATGATCCGGTTTGATTCCCGCAATTCGTGGCGCATTTCATCGGAGGTCATCTCCCGCATGTGCGGGTGGGTCAGGGAATGGTTACCCATGGTATGCCCGCGGCGGACTATCTCCAACGCCAGATCCGGATGATCCTGGACCCACAGGGCGCGTGGAAAGAAAGTAACCTGCACCCGGTAGCGGTCGAACAGATCCAGCAGGGGGAGGGTCTGATCGTCGAGCCACCCGGAATCGATGGTGAGAGCGATTTCCTGTTTCCCGGTCTCCACGGCGCCTTTGTCAATGACCCGGGATGAGCCGGTTTTCCCGGGGATGAGCAGGGTTTGGCCGGGGTAGATTACCACAGTTTCAGGCCTGTTCGGGGGATCATCCGGCTTTGGTTCCGGGTTCTCACCCGGTTCGCCGGCGTCGTGATCCGGGTTGTCTTCCGGTTCGGGTCCGGGTTCGTCCAGATCGACATCCGGTTCAACCCCGGGTCCGGGTGGATTTGAATCCGGCTCGTTCCCGGATCCGTTTTCCGGCGGCACGGCTTGAACAATAGTACCGCATAGTTCTCCAAAAAACTTGCGTGTCGTTTCCCATCCTCCCCCGCCGTTCAAGACAGAACCTGCACCGGCAACCAGAAGGCCGGTGATGAGTAAAATCGTAATCACGCGTCTCCTTTTCTGTTTCCCTTTGAGCATGATCGGTTTCCCCTTTTCCAGCCTGTTGCGATCATTTTATCATAGCGTTTCCTGTTTTGGAGTTGGATGATTTTACCGATCCGGATCAGATTTTTGAAAATAGAAACGCCTCATAATTCCCCGCGTTCTGCTTCTTGCAGGATTATCAATAAATGCGCCGAATAAAAATATATAGTATAAGATATTTTTGACAGCAGGTTCATGGGGGCGAACAATGGCTGGAGATGACAATTTAATCGCAACAGCGGCCGGGCAAGGATCGAAATCTGAAACCGGTTTTTTCTATGGCTATGTCATAGTAATGGCTTGTTTTTTGATCTCGGTTGCCATGTGGAGTGCCCGCCTTTCATTCGGGGTTTTTATCGGGCCCCTTCTGGATGAGTTTGGTTGGTCACGGGGTTTGACCTCGGCTGCATTTTCGCTTACCTATATCGGGGCGGGCCTGTTGTCTATTCTCGTCGGCCGATTGAATGACCGGTTTGGTCCTCGCGTGATCATGACCGTTGCCGGCTGTTTTTTGGGATTGGGATATTATTTAACATCGACCTTGAGTAATATCACCCAGCTTTTTCTTTACTATGGTGTAATCAATATCGGCATGAGCGCCGTCCTGATCCCGATCATGGCTACAATAGCCCGCTGGTTTGTTAAAATGCGAGCTTTCATGTCCGGGATTGTCCTTGTCAGCAACGGTGTAGCCCTGCTCTTTGTTGTCCCCATGGCAAACAGATTTATTGTTGACCACGGGTGGAGGCTTTCCTATCAGGCAGGAGCTTTGATTTCCGTGATCGTGATCACGGTCAGTGCGCAGTTTTTGATCCGGGATCCGTTTCAGGTGGGCAAGTTGCCCTATGGCTACGAGCCGCCAAAGGCGGATCTTTCCGCAGGGACAGTGTTCGGATTGACCCTGAAAGAATCCTTGTGCACCCTGCAGCTCTATCTGCTGGCAGTTGCTTTTGGTTGCACTTACCTGCTGTATTACATGATTATCGGCCATTTTGTTCTGTTTGCCACCGGGATAGGGTTTTCACTGGACAGGGCGGTAGCGGTCATCTCCGTTTTGGGCCTGGCCGGCATTCCGGGTAGGGTTTTAATGGGTATTTTTGGCGACCGGATGGGCCATAAACGAGCGGTAGTGACCAGCGCAACACTCATGATCATTTCATTTTTCTGCCTGCTTGTTTCCAACCGGCTTTGGGTGCTTATTTTGTTTGCCATTTTATTTGGTTTCGGCCATGGGGGCATGGCGACCATGCAATCACCGATCACAGCCTATATTTTCGGAATGCGTGCCCATGGATCCATATTGGGTGTGATCTTTACGGGTGATACGATCGGTGGTGCTCTGGGAGCGGTTGTTGCCGGGTATGTTTTTGATTTAACCCGGAGCTACGGCCTTGCTTTTAAAATAGCATTCGTGATAACCCTGATCAACTTGTCGGCGATCTTGCTGCTGAAACCGGTCAAAGAAAGGAAAAAAGGGTTCGTGCTTTCTAAACGGACGGAGGTGCTGTAAAATATGGGTTGAAGGGAGGCCCGGACGATGGGCCGAAACGATCGCCGCTGGTTTCTTACCCGGGTCAAACAGACCATTTTTCGGTTCAACCTGATCGAAGCGGGGGACCACGTTGTGGTGGGCCTCTCCGGGGGCAAGGATTCGGCCGCACTCCTTTATTTGCTTTCTTTGTTCCGCCGCCATGCTCCGTTTCGGTTTCATCTTCAGGCGATCCATGTTGACCTGGGTTTTCCCGGCGAGGTCGATTCCGGGCCGCTTGACCGGATGGCGGCGGCGTACAACGTCCCGTTTCACCGGGAACAAACCCGGATCTATACCATTGTTTTTGAACGAAGGCGCGAAAACAACCCCTGTGCCCTTTGTGCCAACCTTCGCCGGGGCGCCCTGAATGAAGCGGCCCTGGCCCGGGGAGCGAACAAGATCGCGCTGGGACACCACCTCGACGATGCTGTTGAAACCTTTCTCATGAACCTCATTTTTACCGGCCGGCTGACCACTTTCAAACCCCGCACTTTTTTGAACCGGACCGGACTAATCGCCGTCCGCCCCATGATCCTGCTTGAAGGGCGCACGGTTGCCGCTTTATCCCGGCGAGAAAGACTACCGGTTTTGACCAATCCCTGTCCGGTTAGCGGCAGAACCCGGAGGGCCGAAATGACCGCCCTGGTGGAAAAATTGAACCGCTGTTATCCCGATCTACGAGCCAAGTTTCGTGCCGCTTTCCTTGCATCCTCCTTCTGGAAATAAATTAATCCCCGCAATAAAATAAATAGGCCTGATAACGTTTGCTCACATGGCATGAACTGGCATTCCTCTAAGAATTGTAAGCCATTTCTAATATTTAAAAAAGGGATAATCTTGCCTATGGCGAATACTAAAAAAGCAGTTCCAATATTTATATCCCCATGTGATGGGAGGTGCCTGCCAGTGCGTTACCGCTACTTTCCCGGGTGCACCTTGAAAGGCCAGGCCAAAAGTATGGAGGACACTACTTTGGCCGCGGCCTCCGCCCTGGGAATAGAACTGGAAGAATTGCCGCAGTGGCAATGCTGCGGGGCGGTCTTCCCGCTTTCCGAAGATGAATTGGTTACCCTTCTTTCTCCGGTGCGCACCCTGGCCGCTGCTGAAGGGGAGCCGCTGGTTTCCCTTTGTTCGGCCTGCCACCATGTCCTGAAACGGGCCCAGGAGGTCATGAAGCGAAACGAAGATGCACGGGAAAAGGTCACCGATTTTCTGGAAGTGGAGTATTCCGGTGAAGGGCGGGTCCTGCACTTCCTGGAGGTACTCCGGGATGATTTTGGTTTCGATGCCCTGAAAAAGAAAGTGGTCAAACCGCTGGAAGGGCGTAAAGTGGCTGCCTATTACGGCTGCCTTTTGCTCCGGCCCGACAAGGTAATGCAGTTTGACGATCCCGAAAACCCTTCGATCCTGGAGGACTACCTGCGCGCTCTAGGCGCCGAGGTGGTTCAGACCCCCTACCGGACCGAGTGCTGCGGGGCGTACCTGTCCGTGACCGAAGGGAAGGTGGCTGAATCGGCGGTTGATGCCATTCTTAAGGGCGCTCGCCGGGCCGGTGCTGAAGCGATCATTACCGCCTGCCCCCTGTGTCGCTACAACCTCGAAAACTGTGCTGTTGAATCCGAAAAAATTCCGGTTTACTACTTCAGTGAACTGCTGCCGGAAGCACTCGGAATCAAAGACGCCGTATCGGAGGAGGTGGCGTCAAAGTGATCACCCTGAAAAAGCATGATCAGTTTATCGCCGACTTGAAGGAGCATACCGGGCAAGATCCCCTGGAGTGCATGCAGTGCACCAAATGCAGCGCTTCTTGCCCCGTTGTGGCCGCCATGGACTTGCTGCCGCACCAGGTGATCCGTTACCTGCAGTTAGGCTTTCTTGAAGAAATAGTTGAAAGCCGGACACCATGGGTTTGTGCCTCCTGTTTTACCTGCGCTGCTCGTTGCCCGCGGGATCTGGACCTGGCCCGTATGATGGAGGGGGTACGCCTGGTTGTCCTCCGCCGGCGTGACTCCAACCGCCTTCTCCCCACGGACCTGACCCCGGAACAGTTGCAGAATATGCCGCAGCAGGCCATGGTGAGCGGGTTCCGCAAGTATGCCAAATAGGCCGGTGGTAGTGGTAGTTGGTCGAGCCTGTCGAGGCCGAATATTGTTCTAAATTTCTGATTTCCGACCTCCGACTTCTGACTTCTGTGATATAAGGGAGGGATGGGCTTTGCCCAGAGTTGGCGTTTTCATCTGCTGGTGTGGAACGAACATCGCTGGCACCGTGGATATCGAACGGGTGGTAGAGGCGGCCCGGGCCTTTCCGGGCGTAGTCTACGCCGGTGATTACCGCTATCTTTGTTCCGAGATCGGGCAGGACTTGATCAAGGATACAATCAAAAAGGAAAAATTGGAGCAGGTGGTAGTTGGGACTTGCTCACCCCGTATGCACGAGAATACTTTCCGCAAGGCCGCCGCCGAGGCCGGGTTAAACCCTTTTATGTTGGAGGTTGCCAACCTGCGCGAGCACTGCTCCTGGGTGCACAAGGACATGGAAGAAGGGACGGCCAAGGCGATCGCATTGATCCGGGCCGCGGTGGCCAAGACCATTCTCAATACACCGTTGACCACGCCCCTGGCGCCGGTGGAGAAGCGGGCTCTGGTGATCGGCGGCGGCATCGCCGGGATTCAGGTGGCCCTGGATATTGCCGAGGCGGGTTTCCCGGTGGACCTGGTCGAGCGCACCCCAAGTATCGGGGGGCGCATGGCCCAGCTGGAAAAAACTTTCCCCACCCTTGACTGTGCCGCCTGTATTCTTACTCCGAAAATGGTTGAGGTTGCCCAACATCCCAACATTACCTTGCACACCTACTCCGAGGTGGAAGAGGTGGGCGGTTACGTGGGGCAGTTCGACGTAAAAATTCGCAAGAAAGCACGCAGCGTGGACATGACAAAATGCACCGGGTGCGGTATTTGTTACGACAAATGTCCGGTCAAGGTCCCCTCGGAATTTGATGAAGGGATCGGCAAACGCAAGGCAATCTACGTTCCTTTCCCGCAGGCGGTACCCAATGTGCCGGTAATCGATCGGGAAAACTGTATCTATTTCAAACGGAAGCGTTGCGAGATCTGTGCCAAGGCTTGCCCGCCCGAAGCGATCAATTTTGATCTGGAAGATGAAATCCTGGAACGCAAATATGGGGTTATCGTGGTGGCGACCGGCTTTGACTCGATGGATGTCAAGAAATATGGCGAATATGGCTACGGGCAGCATCCCGATGTCCTTACGGCTTTGCAGTTTGAGCGCTTTTTTAATGCTTCCGGACCGACGGAGGGCAAGGTGATCCGTCTTTCCAACGGCAAGCCGCCCGAGACGGTGGTCTTTGTTCAGTGTGTCGGCTCACGGGACAAGGCCCGCGGCATGAATTACTGTTCGAAGATCTGTTGCATGTTTACTGCCAAACAGGCTATCTTGCTGAAAGAAAAGCTGCCCGAAACCAAAAGTTATGTCTTTTATATCGATGTGCGCGCTGCCGGCAAAGGTTACGAGGAATTTCAGCGCCGTGCCGCTGAAGAATACGGGGTCACCTACCTGCGCGGGCAGGTCGGGAAAGTCTTTCCTGAAGGTGACCGGTTGTTGGTGAAGGGAATTGATTCCTTGAGCAACCGTCCGATCGAGATCATGGCGGATCTGGTGGTTCTGGCCAATGCTTCGGTGCCCCGGGCCGATGCGTTGGAGGTGGGACGCCTGATCGGCATCAACAGTGACGCTTACCACTTTTTTAATGAGGCTCACCCGAAACTGCGCCCGGTGGAAACGCATACCGCCGGGATCTTTATTGCCGGTGCTTGCCAGGCGCCCAAGGACATCCCCGATGCGGTGGCCCAGGCCAGCGGTGCCGCGGTCAAAGCGGTCGGTTTGCTTTCCCACGACATGCTCGAGGGGGAAGCTTGCACCTCCCTGGTGAGCCAGGCCCTTTGTGCGGGTTGTCTGCACTGCGAGGAAGTTTGTCCGTATGGTGCCATTTCCGGGATTGAGCTGGAAGAGAAAGTTCTCGGCGCAATTCAAAAACGGACCGTGGCCGATGTCAACTCGGCCCTCTGTATGGGTTGTGGTGCCTGCACTGCCATCTGCCGCTCCGGGGCGATCAACCTGCAAGGCTTTACCAACGCACAAATCGTGGCGGAGGTGGATGCAATATGTCTACAGCGGTAAACAACAAGGCAGAGGCCAACGCTGCTGCAGCACCGGAAACCTGGGAACCTCTCCTTGTCGCTTTTTGTTGCAACTGGTGCAGTTATGCCGGGGGCGACCTGGCGGGGACGAGCCGCTTGAAATATCCGGCCAACGTCCGGGTGATCCGTGTTCCCTGTTCCAGCCGGGTCAACCCCCTGTTCGTGCTGCGTGCTTTTCAGCGCGGCGCTGACGGCGTGCTCCTCGCCGGGTGCCACCCGGGTGATTGCCATTATTCCACCGGCAACTATTACGTGCGCCGGGGTTTTTCCGCTTTTCGCCGGCTGCTTGAATTTGCCGGAGTGGAGCCGGAGCGTTTTGAGATTCGTTGGATCTCCGCCTCCGAAGGTGATAAGTTTGCCGAGGTAATGACTGAAGTGACTGAAAAGATCAAGGCCCTGGGGCCGAATGGAAAGTTGAGGGATCAAAGATGGCGGACCAAATAACAGGGAATGGGGTCGAAAAAATCCGTTCCGCCGTGGCCCAGGACCTTTTAAGTGGTCGGATCGACCTGTTGCTGGGTTGGGAAAAAGGTCACTACTGGTGGCAATCCCGCCCCCTCTTTGCCACTACCCGGGAAGATCTGGATCGCCTGGTCTGGGATTCCTTTTGCGGGGTCAACTTGAGCCGCTACCTTCCGGATGAGCTCAACGGGCAAAAGAAGGTGGGTGTTTTAGTCAAGGGTTGTGATGCCAGAGCCCTGAACCGCCTCGTCCAGGACCGCATTGTGGAACGGAAACAGGTGATCGCTTATGGGTTACCCTGCCCGGGGATACTCGACTACGACCGCCTGGTTGAGGCGGCCGGAGGCCGCCTGGAAGGGATTACCGAATCAAACGAGCAGGTAACCGTGCAGGGCGCAAACGGTTCGCAAACAGTACCCCGAAACGACTTGCTGCAGGACCGGTGCCGGGATTGCCGCTATCCGGACCCGGTCACCTATGACCAACTGCTCCTGGAGCCGCTGGGTAAACGACAGGCGGCGGCACGTTTTACGGCGGTAACCGAACGGGAAAAGGCTTCCCCCGATGAGCGCTATGCCTACTGGACCGGTGAACTGCAGCGCTGCCTGCGCTGTTATGCCTGCCGGGAGGTCTGCCCGTGCTGCAGTTGCCGGGAATGTTTTGTGGAGCAGGAATGCCCGCGCTGGCTCGGTAAATCGGTCGAGCTTTCCGAAGTCTTCTCTTTTCATCTGGTCCGGGCCTACCATTGTGCGGGCCGGTGTATCGAGTGCGGCGAATGTGCCCGAGCTTGCCCGATGGGGATCAACCTGATGGAATTGAACCGCAAGTTAATCAAAGATATCGATGAGCTGTACGGCGAATACGAAGCCGGTCTGGATCCGGAGCAGGAACCACCCTTGCTCACCTACCAGCCCGACGATCCGGCAGCTTTTTCGGAAAAGTGAGGTGACAGGCATGAGCAAAGCCATCGCTAAAAATAAGTTAGGACAGCTTTGGGAGCGCCTGGCCTCCCGCGGGCCGCTTTTTCTCCCGGTGGCGGAGAGCGACTCGGTCAGTTTTCGGCTATGGGAACCCGAAGCGGTGGTAGATCTGGAGACGGTGAACAGCACTGTTTCTCCCAAGGGTATCTTCCTGCCCCAAGACCAGGTTTACCTTCAGTTTAAACGTGAGGGGACGGGGTTGCAGATGCAACCGGTGGAGCAACCGGCCGGGCCGGCCGTAGCATTTGGGGTGCGCGCCTGCGATCTGAAGGCGTTCGGATTGCTGGATAAGGTTTATGCGGAACAGGATCCGCCCGACCGGCTCTACACGGATCGCCGCGCCAACACCGCCGTGGTGGTACTGGCCTGCAGCGAGCCGGATCCCTACTGTTTCTGTTCAGTTTTCGGCATCGACCCGGCCGGAGCGGACGGGGCCGATGTTGCGGCCTGGTGGGAGGGGGAAGAGCTGATCCTGGAGGCTCGCACTCCCAAAGGAGAAGCGGTATTGGAAACGGCCGGGGATCTACTCGAAGAAAAAAGCGCTGTCGGGCCGGTGTCTCCGGAAACGGCCGATTTTGGGCTGAACCTGGAGGGCTTGCCGAAAAACTTGAAGGAACGTTTTGAGGACCCGGTTTGGGACGATCTTTTCCGGAGCTGTTTAGGTTGCGGAACATGTACTTTTATCTGTCCGACCTGTTATTGTTTCGACGTTGAGGACTACGGTCATACGGAGGAAGGGCACCGTTTTCGCTGCTGGGATAGCTGCATGTACAAACAATTTACTCTGCTCGCGGGGGGGGCCAACCCGCGCCCGACCCGCAAAGAAAGGGTACGCAACCGGTTCTTGCATAAGCTGCAATATTACCCGGAAAACTTCGGTGGAGAATTCGCCTGTGTCGGCTGCGGGCGCTGCCTGCGCAGTTGCCCGGTAAATCTGGACATTGTTCAGGCCATCCGTGCCCTGGGAGGTGAGACCGTTGCCAAATCCTAATCCCTTGATGCCCTTTACGGCAACCGTGCGCGAAGTGATCACCGAGACCCCGGATATCAAGACCTTGCGGGTGGCCGGTGTGGAGGGCGCCCCGTTCGACTTCATGCCGGGGCAATGCGCCATGCTTTCCCTGCCCCCGATCGGCGAAGCCCTGTTTTCGATCACTTCATCCCCGTCCTGCAAAGAATATCTGGAGTTTAGCATCAAGGAGGCGGGTCGAGTGACCGCCGCCCTGCATGCGATCAACCCGGGGCAGGAGTTGGGCCTGCGCGGTCCGTACGGGAACAATTTTCCGATTGACCTGCTCAAAGGTAAAGATCTGCTCTTTATCGGTGGCGGAATCGGTTTGGCCCCTTTGCGTTCCTTGATCAATTACTGTTTGGAGTATCGGGATGATTATGGCCGGATCGATATCGTCTATGGGGCGCGCAGCCCGGCGGACCTGATCCAGAAAGCCGAAATCAACGAACGCTGGCCCTCCCAGCCGGACACTCATGTCTACCTCACCGTGGACGCCCAGTTTCCGGATTGGGATGGCCATGTCGGTTTTGTCCCTTCATACGTGACCGAACTGGCTTTTACCCCGGAAAACAAGATCGCCATTACCTGCGGCCCGCCGGTGATGATCAAGTTCGTCCTCCAGGGCCTGGCGGAACTTGGTTTCAAGCCGGAGCAGGTGGTAACTACCCTGGAAATGCGTATGAAATGCGGCATCGGCAAGTGTGGCCGCTGCAATATCGGTCACCTTTACGTATGCAAGGATGGGCCTGTTTTTACCCTGGCCCAGTTGAACAAGATGCCGGCCGAATACTAGAGAGAACAGAAACAATCCGGACAAAAGGGGGGCACCAACCGGTGTTTGCCCCCTTTTTATTTCCAGTTATCGTTAAGACCTTACGGGGGGATGGATGGATAGCCGACGATTGCGCCGGAACCTATTGATGAAAATAAGTTTATGGACTCATTTATTACCGTTGTTTGCAATGATTGGCGGTGTTCCGTTGTTGGGTGCCACCGGGACCGGTTTAAGTTGTTTAAAACGGGTGTTTGCTGTAAGATGATAACAGGAATCAAACAGCCGCGCCTCGCGCCGCACGGCCGGGTCCGGCCAAATGTAAACACCGGAGGCATCAATGAGGGAAGAGCAGGTCGCCCGCCTCCTCGAATCGGTCCGGCGGGGTGAAACTTCCGTGGCGGAGGCGTTGCAGGCGCTGCGCACCCTACCCTACGAGGACCTGGGTTTTGCCAAGGTGGATCACCACCGTCTTTTCCGTAAAGGTTTCCCGGAGGTCATTTACTGCCCCGGGAAAACCCCGGAACAGATTGTCGCCATTGCCCTTCGCCTTTCCGCTTCCGGGACGATGCTCCTTGCTACCCGGGCAGGAATGGCAGATTTCAAAGCCCTGCAAGCAGCATTTCCCGCCGCCATATACCACTCCGCCGCACGGGCAGTGGTGCTTCCTGCAGATAATCTTCCCTCGGAACGCAGCGGTTGTGTCGTCGTCATTACTGCCGGCACGGCAGATATTCCGGTAGCCGAAGAGGCTGTCCTGACGGCGGAACTGATGGGCAGCCGGGTTGAGCGTCTCTATGATGTTGGGGTGGCGGGTTTGCACCGCCTTCTGGACCGGCATGCCCTTATCGATCGGGCCCGGGTTCTGATAGTGGCGGCCGGCATGGATGGAGCCCTGGCCAGCGTGGTCGGAGGGCTGGCCCGCGGGCCGGTTATTGCCGTTCCCACCAGTAGCGGTTACGGGGCGCACTTTGGAGGGCTGGCCCCGCTTCTGACCATGCTCAGTAGCTGTGCTGCCGGGGTGGCGGTGGTCAACATCGATAACGGTTTTGGAGCTGGCTACATAGCCGCCCTGGTGAACCGGGCCGGAGGGGGGGGCTGCTGTTCTGGAACCTGATCCGGATATGACTGCTTCTGCCGAACGCCTGGCCTATTTTGATTGTTATAGCGGTATCAGCGGGGATATGGTTTTGGGCGCCCTGGTTGATGCCGGCCTGGAACTGTCAAGATTGCAAGATTTGTTGGGCGCCCTGCCCCTCTCCGGATGGCGCCTGGAAGCTCACCCGGTAAACCTTTACGGTCTGCGAGGCACCCGGGTTACGGTGGAAACCGGATCACAGATTGGTCCGCATCACCGCCTCCAGGACATCCTAACCTTGCTGGATCGTTCAGTGCTTCCGGAAACGGTTCGTAAACGGAGCGCCGCTGTTTTCCAAAACCTGGCGGAAGCGGAGGGCGCCGTCCACGGCATCGCCCCGGGTGAGGTTCATTTCCACGAGGTTGGCGCTGTTGATGCGATCATTGATATCGTGGGCAGTGTGGGCGGCCTCCACCTGCTCGGGGTGGAACAAATATTTGCTTCACCGTTGCCCTTGTCCCGTGGTATGGTCCGGTGTGCGCACGGCAATATTCCGATTCCCGCACCGGCGGTACTGGAGCTGCTCTGCCGGAGGCAGGTGCCTACCTGCGGCAGTAGCGTCACCGGGGAACTCGTTACCCCGACGGGGGCGGCGGTCTTGACTACCCTGGTCCGGTCTTTCGGTCCCCTACCCCCATCTTTGGTCGTCAAGCAAATCGGTTACGGTGCGGGAACGATGGATCCGGGTTACCCCAATTTTTTACGGTTGATCACCGGGCAGGTGGTTGAAAAAGGCACTGCTTTTGAAGAAAAAGCATGCCTTGTCGAAACAAACCTGGACGATCTCAGCCCAGAGATTCATGGTTATTTGATGGAATTGCTGTTTAAGGCCGGGGCGGATGATGTTTTTTTTGTCCCGATTCAAATGAAAAAAAATCGTCCGGCGGTAAAACTTTCCGTAATGGTGTCGCCGGACCTTTTGACGGTACTGACGGATTTGATTTTCCGAGAAACTTCAACCCTGGGGATTAGGATAACCGGGGTGCGCAAACTGGTGCGTCCCCGTTGTCTGGTTTCGGTAGAAACCCCATGGGGGACGGTGCGGGTCAAAACAGTCCCCGCCGCCCCCGGTACAGGGGAATCCGTGCCGTTACATTTTGCCCCCGAATACGCGGATTGCGTTGCCGTCGCCCGGCGTTCCGCTCTTCCGCTGAAAGAAATATACCGTCAAGTTGAACAATTGTTCCGAAAGCAATTTTCCGCCAACAGCAATCGCAACGATAAAATATGATCGGGAGATTAAATCGTGGATGCAGCATTTATTTTCAAAGTAACATTGATCGGACTTCTTTCCGGTGTTGTTGGTACCGGCGGGGGCGGTTCCATTGTTTACCTCCTGAAACGACCCGGTGCTACCCTTCTGAGCACGGTTCTTGGTTTTTCCGCCGGGGTGATGCTGGTGGTGGTTTTCATGGAGTTACTACCGGAATCTATGGCCATTGGTGGTTACTGTGGCGGGATCGGGGGGCTAATCCTTGGTATTGTCATCCTGTTCCTGCTAGATATCTATTTTCCGCACCACCATCATTATTCCCCGGATTGCCGCGAAAGCCAATTTCGCAAATCCGGGATGCTTCTCGGTATCGGGATCGCCTTGCACAATATTCCGGAAGGTTTGGCGATCGGTGCCGGTTATGCTGCCAGTGAAACACTTGGTCTCGGCCTAGCCCTGATCATGACCGTGCAAAACATCCCGGAGGGAATGGCCATGGCCACAACGATGTGTATCGGTGGTTTTCCCAACAGGCGGACGGTGTTCTGGTCGGCCCTGGCTGGTTTGCCCATGGCTGCCGGTGCGTTTGGCGGAGCGGTGGTCGGCCGTGTTTCGCCCGGTTTCCTGAGTGTGGCCTTGAGTTTTGCCGCCGGAGCAATGCTTTACATTACCTGCGATGAATTGGTTCCTGGCGCCAAGGCTCTGAGTTCCGGTTATGCGGCTACCCTCGGTATTGTTGGCGGGGTGGTGGCCGGCTTGTTGTTAACTTTGTTGTAAGCAGATCGTTTTGATTGATGTTGCGGCAATGAATCACATATCCTACAGCAGGGGGATCTTTCATAGTTGTCCAACCCGTAGCGGCTGAATGGGGCGGGCTGATCGAATATTGCAAATTGTTGTTGCGAGGGGGGGGAGAGAAGCCGTTGCCGGTGATCGCGACCTACATCTACATCTTTTTTTCCCGTATTTTTGATGTTAGTCTGGCGACCCTGCGCATTATTTACCTGACCCGCGGGAAGAGCAAGTTGGCCGCAGCCATCGGTTTTTTTGAAGTGATGATTTACGTGGTTGCCCTGGGCCTGGTAGTGGGCAACCTGCACCAGCCTTTGTCCGTATTGATTTACGGACTCGGTTTTGCGGCGGGGAACCTGGTGGGCAGTTTCATTGAGGAAAAGGTTGCGGTCGGCTTCGTCACCATCCAGGTTGTGACCTTGCAGGATGGGAAGGATCTTGACTATAACCTGCGGGAATACGGTTACGGTGTCACAGCCATGGAATGTTATGGAAAGGACGGCACTCACCGGATATTACATATTTTGCTAAAGCGTCGTGATCTGCCGTCTTTTTTGAAAGTTCTCTCCGAGCTGGACCGGCAGGCCGTTGTTTCCATTTTTGATACCCGCAAAATCATGGGCGGCTATTTTGCCAGGCTCAAGGATAAATAGTCTTACGGGGGCGGAACAATTGTGAACCGGGAAACATACAAAGCGATCGGCGTTCTCGATTCAGGTGTCGGTGGGCTGACCGTAGTCCGGGAAATTCATCACAAATTACCCCATGAAAGTATCGTATACTTTGGTGATACGGCACGCATGCCTTACGGATCACGGCCCTCCGAAGAAGTACGCCGTTTTGTGCTGCAAATCATCGATTTTCTGCAGACGCAAGAAATCAAAATGCTTGTGATAGCTTGCAACACCGCTTCGGCTGTCGGGATTCAGTGTTACCGCGAGCACTGCCGTCTTCCGGTGGCCGGGGTGATTGAGCCGGGAGTGCGGGCCGCTCTGGCTGCAACCCGCAACGACCGGATCGGGGTGATCGGCACCGCCGGGACCATCAATAGTTCTGCTTACGAAAAAGAATTGAAACGTCTTCGTCCAAACCTGGTGATCACCGCCAGAGCCTGCCCCCTGTTTGTACTTATGGTTGAAAACAGCCTGGTGGGCACGCCGGAGGCGCTGGCGGTAGCCCGACAATATCTCGAACCTTTCAAACAAGCCCTGGTCGATACCCTGATCCTGGGGTGTACGCACTATCCGCTGATGAGCGCTTTGATCCAACAAACGGTGGGGCCGGCGGTCAGGCTAATCAGTTCGGCTGAAGAAACCGCTGCCGAGGTTGAAGCGATCTTGACTCAAAAGCAGCTTCTAAACCCGCTCGGGAGCGATTTTCCAAGACACCGTTTTTTCGTCAGCGGTTCGCCCTCTCTTTTTGAAGAGCTCGGAGGACGGCTCCTGGATCGCCCGATCAAGGCCTATCAGGTTTTACTCAACCCGGTAGGGGTATAATTGCCCCAGTCCCCCCATATATATTAGCAGGCTGCGATCATGCCATATGGCGAGGGGGATTGTCGTGGAGCCTGCCCGGTCTATCTTCCGTTCCATTTCCTATCTCCTGCTGCTGTTCTCCATCATGGGTTGCTGTACAGTAGGCTGTAACCGGGTTTTATGGTCCGAATATTTCCTGGACGGCAACACAAAGGCACCGCCGGCAGAGTTTGTCCTGCCGGCGCCGCCGGCATTGCCTGTCGCGACAAAACCGGGGATACGCCTGGGGATGCTTTTCTATCCTGATGCCCAAAAACGTTTCCTGGTACCGGTCTGTTATCCCGTCCCCGATCAGGAGGGAATTGCCAGGGCCACCCTGGAGCACCTGTTCCCGTCATCCGGGATGGCCGACCTCCTGCAGGGAAACGGATTGGCTTTCATTTTCCCCCCAGCCGTGGGCATCCGTGGTATTTCGATCGCCGAAACGGGCCTGGCAAGGGTTGATTTTAGTGCTTCTTTTTTGGATTATCCACCCGAGGAAGAGCGCCTGGTCCTGGGCAGCCTGCTTTGCACCCTACGGCAGTTCCCTACCATCCGGGAAGTAGAGGTGATGGTGGAGGGGGCGCCTCTTGAGAGGTACCCCGGGGGTACCTCCGGTCTCGTTCCCCTGGGGCCCCAGTGCTGGATCAACCTGGAAATAGGCCGAGCGGTAGAAGATTACCGCCACACCAGTGCGGTAAAGCTGTTTTTCTGTTACGGCGTTCCTTCCGGGAACATTTTTTATGTTCCGGTTACCCGTATTCTTACTCCCGAAACAGATTCGCTCCGGGCTACAGTTCGTGAATTATTGAATGGTCCTTCTGACGGCAGCGGACTTTTTTCCGAAATTCCAGCCGGAACAAGGTTACTCGGAATAATGGTGGAGGACGGCCGGGTCGTGGCCAACTTTTCTCGGGAAATATTGTGTTACCAGGGTGAGCGTACCGGGGCGGAAAATGTGGCGTGCCAACTCTTGCTCACCTTGGGCGCCCTGGAGGGGGTAGATGAAATAGAGATCCTGGTCGAGGGGAAACCCGCCGTGTTCAAAAGGGGGCCCGACCTGGAACACCCCCTTCCTCCCCTTTATCCCTATAATCTTCTCGCCCCATCCTAGCCGTATCGCCGCGTTCGTGTTGTCGTAACGCTTCCTGTCATCGGGACGGTTTTCCGCGATCGCATGGTTGCGAAAATCGTCCCGGTGACATTTTAATGTTTCAGGGGTTATCCCCAAACCCTTCAACCGTAATTTCTTTTTCCGGAAGGGGTTGTGATATAATATGTCAACGAGATTGGATGCCCGGGGGTAACGGGTGAAGACGGTGAAGGAATGGAGGCTTCAAAAGGATGCGCCTGGACGGACGGAAAAATGACGAATTGCGCCCGGTTCGCCTGGTTCGGAGCTATTTAAAACATCCTGAAGGTTCCGCCCTGGTGAAGATGGGAGAAACCATGGTCATTTGCACCGCTTCGGTCGAAGAGAAAGTGCCTCCCTTTTTGCGGGGTGAACGGAAAGGGTGGGTGACCGCGGAATACGCGATGCTGCCCCGCGCGACCGAAGTGCGCCTGGTGCGTGATTCAACACGCGGGCGCGTGAATAGCCGCGGCCAGGAAATTCAGCGTCTGATTGGCCGCAGTCTGCGTGCCGTGGTCGACTTATCCGCCCTGGGTGAGCGCACGATCTGGCTGGACTGTGATGTGATCCAGGCGGATGGCGGAACCCGGACCGCGGCAATCACCGGCAGCTATCTGGCCCTGGTTGATGCGCTCCTTAGGCTGAAGGCGGAACAGCGAATTGAAAGGCTCCCCTTAAAAGATTATCTGGCTGCAGTCAGTGTCGGTCTGGTGCAGGGCGAGCCGCTGCTCGACCTGGATTTCGAGGAGGATGCCATGGCGGCGGTTGATTTTAATACGGTTATGACCGGATCCGGGAAACTGGTGGAGGTTCAGGGTACCGCTGAAGAAGCACCGTTTGATCGGGATCAGCTTGATTACCTCCTGGACCTGGCGGCGATCGGGGTGGAAATGCTGGTTCAGGAACAGAAGCGAGTTTTCAAGGAAGGTTGCACCGCAATAGAGGCGGCCATGGCGGAATATCGGATGGGCGGAACCTTTCAGTGAAACGTCTCCTGGTATTGGCCACCCGCAACAGGGGAAAAATGGAAGAAATACAGGCGTTTTTGCAGGATTTGCCGTTGGAAATTTTAGCTCTGGATCATTTTCCCCCCGTTCCGGAAGTGATCGAGGATCGCCCTGATTTTGCCGGCAATGCCGCCAAGAAGGCCGGCGTGATCGCCCGTATCACCGGTGCGATCACCCTGGCCGACGATTCGGGTCTTGAAGTAACCGCCTTGGGGGGAGGCCCGGGCGTGCAATCGGCACGTTTCGCCGGGCCCGGCGCCGGTGATGAAACCAATAACCGTCTTCTTTTGTCCCGGTTGAAGGGGGTCCCGCCTGCAAAGCGTGAAGCCGTTTTCCGCTGTGTCATGGCGGTAGTCTTGCCCGGTGGTGAAACACACCTGGTGGAAGGAAAATGCCATGGGCGGATTGCCGTTGAACCCCGGGGAACCGGCGGGTTTGGATACGATCCTCTTTTTATTTTTCTTCCCCTGGGGTTGACTTTTGCCGAGATGGATTCCCGGCTGAAAAGCAAATGCAGCCATCGCGGCCGGGCTCTGCGCCGGGTGCGCCGGTTACTGGTGGAACTGTTTCAATTAAAATAAGCCTCATTCCCCGGGTTAGTCGAAATAAGAGCGGGTAGAATGAAGAGCCGGGCAAATTGGCAGCAAGCTGTCGCGGCTCGCAGGGAGGTAGAGTCATCGTGTCCGCCAAGGTCCTGCTGGTTTATCCTGATTTTATCGAATCACGTGGTGGTACTCACTTACGAGGCAGTTATTCCGAGGGGCTTGCTTCTATTTCCGCCATTTTAAAACAAGCGGGGCACACGGTTTCCCTTTATCATCTTAATTCCCCGCCAACCAGAGATAAATATATACAAACCGTGCAGGGCCATGCACCGGATATCGTAGGATTCACCGCCTGGACCGCCGTTTACCCGTACATCCAGGATTTTTTGCGCTGGACCAGGGAGGCGGGGGATTACTTTACCGTTTGCGGCGGCTACCATGCCACCCTTGCCCCGGAAGAGGTGATCCGGGAAGAAGGGATCAATGCCGTTTGTATCGGTGAAGGGGAGTACCCGATGCTGGACCTTTGCAACCGGTTTTGTGATCGTAATACGGACTTCTATGCTCTGCCCAGCTTGTGGTTTCGCCGGGGCGAGGAAATAGTGCGCAACCCGGTGCGCCCGTATCCCGAAAACTTGGACGAACTACCGTTGCCCGATTTCGCCCTTTTCGACTTCGAAAATTTCCTTTCTTCCCGGATGCAGACGGCGCTGGTGATGCTTTCCCGAGGATGTGTTTTTAACTGTACCTACTGTGCCAACCCTCAATTGCGGGAGATCTATCCCAACCAAAGTAACTACGCCCGTTTTAAAAGCCCGCGTAAATCGATTGAATACCTGCAGGCAATCCTGGACCGCTACCCGTTTATTCGCTACTTTAATTTTATGGACAGCATTCTGCCGTTGAAACGGGCCTGGTTCATGGAATTTGCCGATCTTTACCGTCAGGAGATCGGTCTTCCGTTTCATTGCCGTTTGCGGGCCGACCTGCTCGATGAAGCGATTGTGCTTAAATTGAAAGAGGCCGGTTGCTATCTTGGGCACCTGGGGATTGAATCGGGTGACGCGGAGATGCGCTCGCGTTACCTTTCGCGGCGCATGAGTGATGAACAGATCATTGATTCGATGCGGTGGCTTAATCGTCATAATATCCCTGTCCTTACCTACAATATCGTTGGCCTGCCCGACGAGGATCTGCGCCGGACCCTGAAAACGATCAAATTAAATGCACGGGCCGGGGCGAAACGGATGATCGTCAGTATATTTTTCCCCTACCCAAGTACCCGTCTGGCTGAAATTGCCCGGGAGGCGGGCTACATTGGCGATACGGTCGATTATCGAGGGCAGGTTGTCTTGAAACAGCCCGGCTATTCCAAGTACCAGGTGCTCTTTGCGCACCGTTTTTTCCGCGCTTTTGCCGCCCTTTACCGTTTTACTTTTGCCCTACCACAACCCCTGGCCCGGCCGGCGGAACGCTGCATCGACTGGCTTTTTTGCACCCGCTTGTTGCCCCGGCCCCTTTGTGTTGCCTTTTACAACGCCTGGGCTTGGCTGCTCAACGTCACCAAACGCAGTTTGATGCGGCTTGCTCCCCGCTCCTACCTGCGCTTGCGTAACGCCTTGATCCGCAGGCATTCCGCAAATGCGCTTTGATAAATGAGGTCAAAGCCATGTTGGTTATAG
>CAYQQK010000002.1:0-157343 GCA_964420065.1 uncultured Syntrophomonadaceae bacterium
TGATTGTACCACCAGGGCGGGGCTAGTCCATGTGAGGACGGGCTTGACGCTTACAAGGAAACAAGCGAAACGGTGATCATCATGAACCTGATCGTGATGAACCTGGCCCGTGTGCAAAGGGGCCTTTTTGTCTGTTTTTCAAAGAGCATTTTTCGCGTTTTAAGGGCAATAATTTCACTACCGCCAAGCCGGTTTTTGCCTGTCGCAGTTTAATTTTCGAAAACGGCGGCTGTGCAGGAAGCCCTAATTAAATTGCACTACTCCCATCATTACATCCAAGCATTTTCTTACTAAAAGTAATTTCATTTTTATGCAGCCTTTTTGTTGCTACAGGGAAAACAGTTTATATTAACAGTTTGCTGCCTCATTCTGATTAACTTTGTTTACTGTAAACTGGGGTATATCCTTGCCCCGGTATTCCGAATCGAGAATGCCCAGCTGTAGTTTTATGGTAGCGCGCATGGCGCAGGCACGCCTTAGACAGTAGCGATTGAAGTCACGTGCTGAAATGTCTTCCACCTTTCTTACATTTGGGAAAAGTAGCTTTAAGTAAGCGGTGGCAATTCGCTTAACTGCCTCTGTATCACGTGTATCCGCCGCTTCGGGAACTTTCACTAATTTATCAACCACAGCTCGGTAGGTAGTGTCACTTCGAAGTTCATGAAGAATTGCGCAAAAGTACTCTGAATTTAATGCCCACCCCGATATTTTCAGGTCATCATTCATGCGGGGGATATGCCAACCCCTTATAAAACCATGAAACCGTTCAATTAATGCAGACTCATGGAATACCGGGGGCAGCTCCTCAAACATATTTGTCGTGCCATCGTAATCCATCACCTCTTTGGATATGTTACCGCAAAGAATAACACCCGCATCAGAGACGCCTTCGTAATTACCAACAGTATACACACCCGATTCTAGGTATCCTTTTAACACCGCGCGCATTTCGTCCACATCAGTAAAGGATATCGTCTGAACCTCATCAAGAGTAATAAAATCATTCCCCGATATTAATCCTTCCGTTCGTTTAGAAAGGTCATAAAACATTTTGGCTCGGCTCATAACACCACCACTTGAAAGCCAACCGAAACGACTAACCCTCCCAAACAGGTATGATTTACCAGTCCCTTTCGGGGCAAGTTCAATAAGGTTTAAACGTTTTTCCAAAAAAGGCAAAAGCCTAGTCAGCATAGTCAATTTTTCTTCTTCGCTTTTGTATCCATTTGCATTATAATCCACTGCGCCTAGAAGAATGGCAATCCATTCATCAATGGTGAATTCACTACGCACATCCTTGTAATAATCAAGCTCTATTGAGTATGGGCAGAAATTTTTAAAATTGATAAGACGGATTTTCCCTTGAAGTTTCGGTGTCACGCTATCATCCGGAGGGCGATAGCCCAGCTCAAGCATGCCCCAAGTCTCACGTCCCTTGACAAGTTCATGCTTGCAGGAATCCCACACCGAATCCTCGATAATAGTCTGCTTTGCGGTTAACCCAAAATCCGGTAATGAAAAAGATACTTCGCCAGTCCGAATATCAATGTCCACAAGAATTTTTGCCAGGAATTTGACTCTTTCATTTTCCTTGATAATGCGGTTCTTTAGGGCAGTCCAGTCTTCCTTCCGGGGGATGTATTCACGAACAAACAATACTAGATCATCCTCATCGAACACACCCGATTCATCCCCAAATCGACGAAGAAGCCAGTCACGCATAAATGACGGAAGGCTTAATGCCGAAAAAAAGTTACTCGTCTTTAAATCCTTGTAGACAACCATTTCATCAAAACAATTTTTTAGCTTGTCGATCATTTTGTACTACCCCCCTTTAAAACCAGTCCATGTCGACTACCTTTCCACTTTCGCGATGAACTTCAAACTCCACTTGACCGATCAGATTATCACCTTCTAGTACATCGGCAGTGTATTTTCCCGCACGCTTTATGTCAGGGAATACTATCTTGTGCTTATTATTGCCGACTGCCTCGGCGAGGTACTGCCGCCCAAACACCTTTACCGAAACACCTTCGAGTATATTTTTGCTAAACAGCACGATTTCAGCATTCTTCTTAAAACTAGCAGTGGTTACAGGTGTAGTATTTTTTACCTCAATCTTGCTGTCAAACAATGTAATCTCGATAATTGGGATAACGACTTCTTCAAGAGTTGCTCCCCCATGGACTTCTACGCTTGCCTTACGCCCCCCCCTGAAACGGTCGTAGTTTGCAAGAACCCAAAAGCCATTTTCTTTGGTTGCATATTTTGATTTAATGTCCACGTCACTGCAAGGGCAGCATCTTCCTGAATGTTCACCCCTTGACTCCATTTCCCACCTGCATTCCTGTTCATTGATCACAGCGAGACGGCTTGCCCCATGATCGGAGACAAGAATGACTTTTTCGGTGCTCCTTCCGGCAAGTCTTATTTTTACCCAGTCCAAGGCATCGTCTACTATGCGCAGTTCCTCAGCAAGATAAACCGGTGTTTTAACCGTTTGATAATTGAAATCATGTTCGCCGCCATGTTTTACTTCATCCAGTTTTTTTGTCTGCGCCTTATCACCACACCACACTTCATAAAAATCACTATTAAAGGATGTAATGGTCGGAAGATTAGCCCGTACGATATGAATGGTAATTTTTAAGCCTAGTGTTTTAGCACGGCTTTGAATATAACCAAGATATTCAGCACCAAGTGCATCAACCCAATACAAGGTCGAATTTGATTTTTCGAGTCTGTCAAGAACTTCGCCACGTGTTTTCAAGCTATTGTACGGGCGGCCCCCATCAACAGCCATTTTTCGCACTTGGCAGTAGAATTCTGGTGTAATTCTGTTTGTTAGTTTCAAACGCTTGTACTCGGCAAAATAATCAGACAACAGCTTTCCTTTATTTCCGGTAAATGAATAATCATGCAGGTATTCATGCAAGGAAGGGTATATCTCTTTGAGCATACCTGTTATTGTTACAAGGCCATCCATGGTTTCTATGATGGCTTTCCTTTCTGCCGCTGTGTTGTCAGTTAAATAATAGACTCGGTTGTTGTCTTTAACTTTTGTTTCAGAAATGTATTCAGCAACATCATTATCCTTAATATCCTTCAATAAAATTTTCCGGGCGGAGTACAGTTCGGGGAACTGTTTGTCGTTTATCTCAAAATCCAACAGTGCGCAGAGAAGTTGTTTTTTGTACATATCGTAATCAGTAGACGTATTCGTTACATATTTTAGGTAAATATTTGTTGTTGATTCAAGTTTCAGCTTAAGAAAGTTACGCCAATGGAACAGGCCATACCCTTCAAGGTTTTTATTTGCGAGGTATTCCTCCCACAGCGTGTCCGGCAGACAAGACCGCGAAACTATAAAAGCAGGTTCGGCCTGCTGTATCGCTTCGTAGGCAGAGCATATCCGTTTTATATTACAGAGCGGCAAGTTAGTTTTTACAAACAGGGCGCCGCCTGCACCATTTTCTAGGCGGACAAGCAGCGACTTAAAACCATCTATTGCAGAAACGTTAAACGAAGTTGGAAATTTTACTACTTCGTATGACGCCCCAGACTTTAAAAAACATGCCCTGCGACTATTTAATTTTTTATCCTCTAGGCAAAGGCTGTTCATTGTGGACCGTATGCCACGGCAAAGGACAACAACTTTCGTCATAAGTGGTAGGTCCTTAAGCTTTCCAATTACATTTTCCCTTCCACCGAGTGCGATGCTTTCACCTAGCCCGAGTAACATTTTGTTTTCGGTAATTGCTGAAAGATCGGTATAAAGTGCATCGATATCCGGGAAAACGTCGTCGCCGGCACAGTAGTCACTAGCCCGTATAGGCGCAAGTGTACTTAGGCCGTTCATAACATCTAAATATTCCGTACTGTCGTCAACAACAACAATAAATGGCGTGGCAAGATTATTGTTGAGGTACCCATATATGTTTGCTAGGGCAGATTCCACTGAAACAGTTTTCATGGATGGCCCCCTTTTCCCAACATGATTTCAATGCCTACATTCATGTTGTTTTTGATCAACCGTTTAAAATACTCTTTGGCCTTGCAATCATCCATTTTCTCAATTATTTCTAAAACTTTTTCACTCCCGCTTTGGTTATATCTGGCCTGAGCGAATCTCTCGATCTCGCGCAGCATGGTGGGGTTACCATAATAGTCATAGTGCTCGGACGGAACTACCGCCTCGAGATGGGTCCGTACTTCGTCAACGTCGGGAAGTAAAATGGAAAACCTCCCGATAATAACACGCGCAAACGTCGCATTGATTTTTACCAGATCGGAAAGATCGGCAAGGAATGCTGCTGCCTCTGTCTGTAAAAAGCCAAGTGCAAATGACACCTCAGTATCTTCTGGGTTGTTTCGGTTAATTGTATCGAAGGCCCGGCGGGCATCAATTTGAAGGTTAGCGGGAACAAGGGCCAATATGGGTGTCCTGTATTTGCGCGACCATTCTTTCGGTGTTTTTGACGAAGTTTTTTCCTCCCACAGCTGGTGTAGTTTGAATTTTTCTTGTTCATGCCGAACCTTTTCTGCAAGCGCTGCCACGTTCCGTTCATACTCCGCTTTTTCCCACGTAAAAGAATTCATCGGTAACCTTGAGTACAATGTGTTCACTTCGTTATCACTGAATCCCGTTAAATAGAATGAATACAAGTTTTTAAACACTTCAACCTTTGACTCAAAGAAATCAATAATAGTATTGGCATTAGTTTCAAGTTCAGAAAGGAAAGTAACCCTTTTTTCGTAGGGAAGTTCACCATTTGCCGCAATATTATGCAAGGTTGGGAAAAACTCTCTAAGTGGAGGAGTTTCCATCACCAGTGAAGGACACGGGATACGAATGGACTTTGCTTTTTCACGCCATTCCTCTAGGCATGCTGATAAGGAGGAGGTCCTAGGGTTTATGCAATTACTTACAGCAATAATTTTATAATCTGTGAGTAACTTGCGAATTTCATCCTCGCCGGTTTGTTGGTCCCAAAGCCATAGCGCCTCCCCATAACCTATTTGTCGCCTGATGTCCGGTAACACATTCTTAACATTGATGTCGGCGGCCAATTTCAATAAAGCGCCGTTTTCAAAGTAAAACAGGAACTCTTTCATCGCTCTCTCGGCGTTATCCCTCGTCAGTAGCTTGGCTAGATTCTCCGCCGCCGTTGGTATCTGAAGCGACATGCGCCCAACCGCAGTTGCAATATTCGTTACACTGTCACCACCATTATCTGGGTTTGCGAGTGCGGCTATTTTATCAATGAAATCCTCCAACCCGGAGGGGGCTATCTCCTTAAAACACCAAATCGGGTAGCCATATTCTTTTAATTTGGAGCGGATGCGAATTGCCATTTGCTCTATAGATATGTTGTCAGGGATTTTGAAGGCAACCCTTACAAAATCCGCAAAGGCCCTTTGTTCTTTGGTCATCACCTCAACAAATTTTTCCCGATAGCGCGAAATAGGTACGTTTTTATGCTTGATATATTCACCGATAATTTCCGCCAACTTTTCGGCACACATCCTACCGCCTGTTTCACCATCGCTGTACCGATAAGTCTCACCAGCATATTCCTTTAAGAGGAAGCCGGTTAAAAAAGCATACAAATTACAGGGCATAAAGCCTTGTTCCATTAACATATCAAAAACAGCACCGACTGCTATACGACCTTCACACTTAAAGGCGGCGTTCATTAAATCTTCTACCATCTGTTTCAGCCTTGAAAGTGGAAGTGCCGGCGCTTTCTCCCAATATCTCGGCGCCTGCCATACACCCTGCATTAAGGGCACAATAAAGGATTTCTGAAATGAACTACCATATGTCTGCAATATGCCGTATCTGGCGCCAGATGGAAGGTTTGATGCGGCAAACATTTGTTCACTTACCTTGGCGTTGTCAAAAGACAACGGAAATTTTTTAATAACCGCATTTGAAAGGGCTGTAAGCGTAGATAAAGCGCTTACACAAGGTTCACCAGTTTTTGCGTAAACCGAATAAACAGTAAATGAACCGTTGGCAACATCTGTCTTCCAGTCTTCAATGATCGCTTTTGCCTTGCGGGACATTTCATTTGCAAGTTTGCCGTCTTTCGTTCTCCAATATTCCTCGTTGGCGGCGCACTCAACCCATTGGCCAAAACGTTCACCGCCTAATACCGTGGACGAAGCGTCAACAAACACGAGGCCTTCATAACGATTATCCTTCATTGCACCCCTGATGAGTTCACGGATTTTGTTTTGTTCTTCATCATTTCGGGCAAACGACAATACGGCATGAATTTTAAATAGTGATGGCTCATTAATGATTTTATTAATAGTGGTTTTGAAGTTCTCAACCGTTGCCGGCCTGACATCGTAGCGGAAACGAAGCGCTGGTGAAAGGGAAAGGGCAGAAATAAGATCCCCGTCTAAAACAACTGAGATTGTTTTTATCTCTCCACTGATGCGTTTCTTTATTTTATCGATTTGGGCCTGATCACCTGCAACAGCAGCGGCGGCATATTGGATTTTCCCACCATTTATCGGTTTAGTGTACAAAATCCCGTCGCGTACCAATTTTTTAACGATGTTAACGGCACGATTATGTTCTAATTCTGTTCCCTCAAATGCAAGATTAATATTTTGGTCTGTCGTAAGAAACAGCTCCATACTATCGCCAAGTTTTTGGCTGATGGCCTGCATCATTAACACTGTTTTTAGAACACGCTTCTCATCAGCAAGCAGTTTAGTTTCGTTCAGCGGAAACGTATCTAGAACGGTTCTAATTATGGTATCGAGGATGCTCCTGCCTGCACCAAAGCTGAATTCGTCCGTGCCTTTTTCATAGAAAAAGTTCCAAAGATAATCGATGCTAAGTATGTCCGCATTGTCGGGACTATGATTTTCGATAAACCACTGGAACGCCTGCAAGTCTTCAGTGTTAGCGTTCTTGATGAAGTTAAACATGCTACGTTGATTAGAAGCAAACGCGCTAGAAATGTTCTTTAGCAGTAACGCTGCAAGCGGATGGATTGGCAACATCCCTTTCAGCACGTCTCTTGATACGTTTACGGCTTCCGATACCGCTTGCCGGGAAGTTGGCATGCGGCTATTCAGGTCTTCCGCAAGACCCTCCCAAATATCTTTCTGCGCATCTTTTACTTTCAGGGCATGTTTGATTAACTCAAAGGCAATAGAATCTGGTAGTTCAATTTCTTTGTGGACAAAGCGATCGCGGACTATTTTCCCCGTTTGGTCAGCTTCGCTGAAAATAGATCCGGACATATGCGTCACTATCATCAGGTAGAATGGCTTGTGGTTTGAGAGTTCCGCAAGTTTTTGAAATTCATCAAGCGATGTGCGGTTTTTTTTAAAGTAGGCTGAAAATTCATCCCATACAAGCACAATCGCCTTAAGTCTGTTCTGTTCAATAATATCGGTAAGCCAAGCAATTAAATCGTCCATATTTGTGGAAAGCGCGGTGATTCCCCTGCTAGCGGCAAGTGAAAATATATCGCCCATCAACATGTCAACATTGGCGTTGGGGTTTTTCAACAAAGCAATAATATCATCGGCGGTTTTACCTGCAAAGCTGCCCAAACCCCTATATTCCGGCAGGGCAATAAGCATATTAAAAAAAGACTTATTTACCTCATCGGAGAGCCATGCTGCAACGCCTCCCCGTAAAGCATTTTCGCCCTTGTACGTTACACCCGCATTTCGGAGAGCCTTGGTCACACTCTCGTACACCGTCATAACGAGCGCGCGATCACTATCAATACCGCCGGATGCATAACGATACGCAGTTATGATTTTCCCCTGTTTATGGCCGAGCAACCTATCGCGAAGGTCCGGTTCCGCCTGCAAGGCTGAAAATTCGTTAAAATAACCCTTGATTACATCACCCGAACAGTCAAGAAGATTTTTTAGCGTCCATGCAATACGAGATTTACCTGTACCGTATGCGCCCTCGATCCATATGCCCTTCTTGTCGTTGTTCGTAGCACGGGCAAGCATACGTTCAGTAGCTTTAAGGAGGTCGACAAACGTCTTGTGCGGGAAAGTCTTTTGCCAGTCAACACCCGCCCTTATGGATGATTCATTGATTTCCGGAAAATATTCCTGATCAATATCGAAATACCCATTGTACTTGTTCACATGTTCTTCCTCCTCAAAACAGGGTTAGTACGTCCGCGGATGTCTTGTCTTCACGAAGGGTAATTTTATCAAGGTCGTGAGTAAAGGTGGCGTTAATATAATCGGGGTACCTTACCGTAAGCCCGAGGAGAATTTGCTCCATTTCGTTACGATCGAAGCCGAAAATTTGCGTGGGGCTTATGCCGGCAGATTCCACTGTATGATCCAGCAAACGTGACAGTGTAAATTGGTAATAACCTTCACAGGCTTCCGCAAACTTGTACAACGCGTAAAGAACAACACGGATATCTTTAAGTGTAGACTTGCCTCGGGTAAGGGTTTCAAGCTGTTTCCCCTTCAGGGTAACCATGCCGAAATTTAGCTTTGTACCTAACGGAAGTTCGCAAAAGCGCTTGAAAGCTAGAGTAACTATTTTACTTGTTATCTCGCTGTTACCTTCACGCATCAGCATACTGACAACCTCTTTGCGACCATAAACTCTGCCTATGCTCAATTTCTTCATGTACCAGTTTAATTGTGGATTATAGGCAAGATTAACAAGTAATAGTCCTAGTCCAATTTCACCATCCCAACCAACAGATAAAATTATTTTAGCAAACGGACTAAATTTATCATCTTCCAGCAAACAAGACGTTCTAAGAAATCTTTTGAATCTTACTTTTTGTTCGGGGCCAAGGGAATTCTCGTTTAAAAAATCATTTTTTCTGTCGAAAAAGTCTTGCACCCATTCGGTTTTCGGCGCGTGCGTGTTAAAACAGTCAACACTTTTTTTCAATTGCCCTTCCCCCATTTTCGTTGGATATTTCAGTGTGTTATAGGCAATGCACCCACCGTCCAACTGATTACAATCTTGACAATGAACGCAGTCCTTTATCCTTAAACCACCCCTAAAGGATATACAACCATTGCGACAATTAGCTTCACAAACACCGCAACCTATGCAATATGCAGATTTATGGAATACTTTTTTGAACAACCCCATTAAGGTAGGCCGATCTTTTATAAATTTTGTGTTAAAGCGTACAATATAACCATCTTCAGTTTCATTGACGCTGTAATTGAATGGTAAATTACCAATCGTTATTAACCATTCTCGGTAGTTTGTATTTGGTTTTTTTATATTGATAATGTATTCATCATTTTCAATCCATTCCTGGCATTTTTCCTCGTTGGAATTTAATTGCATACCGTTCGTTCTCGCACACCAATAACCGTTTTTAATATTTTCAGTACTATAATGTTCTTTAACAATCGCTATATATTTATTTATTGTTGATGCATAAGTTTTGTTTTTGAGATAGTCAGTCTTTGCGGACATGGGACAAAATACACATCCCACCCGTGAATTTCCTTTCTTATATGCTTCATTGATTACCAACCCTTTAGCGTATATATATAGCCACACCTCTGCTGAAGTCCATTCTAGTATAGAATTATGTGAGTACTGGCCCCTCTGTTTTTCTCCATAATTTTCATAATCATAGTCCGCACGCGTTACGCTCTCGTGCGCCCGTGTACCAACAAAAGCCATCCCTTTATAATCGTTTTTACCCAATACCTCACGTAGTTTCAAGGTCTGCGGTGCGGACTTGTGCACCGAGCAGCACCAACGGAGCACACGCGAGGGGGGGCCGAAAAGTCGCCAGCTTTCATCCGGCTTTAGATGTGACGCAGCGCGATAAAATTCAATCTTCTCGTCACGGCACTGTTCTTCTATCTTATCAACCACCTCATAAGTGTCGGGAAATTCCATGCCCGTGTCGCCAAACACTACTATAAAACTGCTCTTCGGCAACGCTTTTTTTACCAATTCAAGTAGTACAATACTGTCCTTTCCGCCCGAAAAGGCGACGTGGAAGCAATCAAGTTTGTTTCGGTAACGCCTATATACATCAAATATCTTTTTAACTGTAACTTGCTCTATAACCTCAAGAAGCGCATGGTTTTTTTTAACCATAGCGCCAATATCAACCGGGATAAGCGTTTCACCGTCCGGTAAAACCCGCTCACCATTGGTGTCCAGCAGAAATTCCAGTTCCGGCGCGGTGTAAAGATTACCTCCCTTCGTTTTTGCTACCATACGTCCTTGGTACCAGTAGCGGTTTGCCTCCGCCCACATATAGGGTTTTTCGTTTTGCTTGGCGTAATTCCAGTGGCTACCGAATCCAAGAATATCGAGTTCTTGGTAATACACAGGTCGTGGCTCTTTTGAAAATTGAAGGGTGCTATCGTTGAGGAGTAAACCACCTGTTTGTTTATCGTGCGTGTATGCGTACATTGCTTCAAACTTTCCTTTCCCTTAATATCTGTGCATTAGTGATAACCTTTATAATTGTATTTACTGTTCGAGCCGCGACATAGCCCTTTTCAAACAGATAGTTACCAACTGTTCTTTCACTTAACTCTATTTCAGAGGCAGCTACAGCGGTTGCAAGTACATCTAGATAGTTCGTGAAGGCTGCTGCTCTGCGGAAGATTGCTCCAACATTTTTGCTGTTCACCCACTGGCATTGGAACCTAAACTGCTTACTAAAACGTCTGCAATAACTCTCAAGTAGATACAGGTTCCACAGGTAACCATCTACATAGGGAAACACAGTAAAACTCGACACAGCTCGGAGCGGAATCACATCAGCTTGGACAAACAAGGCAAGTGCATTATCCGTGGCTTCTACTTCAAAATTGATTTCACTATCACCGACAAAGTTATTTTTATCCACACGAACCATGGTGTTGCAAGCAATCAACAATGCCCTGTTACAAACACGACCACTAATCTCCTTTTCAAATTCTAGGAGTTCAGCCAGGGACAATCTATCATGGGCTAAACAGAAATTTTTAAGAATGGCGGTAGAATTTAACGCTGCCCCTTTCCTAGCTACTATGTTTCCGCGTTTCTCATAACGATCGGAGAGACACATCTGAAACAGCCCATTTCTAATAGCAATTTCCGAAAGGTAAGGATTTAGTTCAACGCTTGCTGAAATATCAATCGACGGAAGAGAAGTATAACCGTGTTCAGCTATTCTTGCTTTAACTAAATCTTTTATGGAATCCCGGTCGTCCCCGTCAATATTAATCTTGCTTAAATGGGTGTATACCCCTGTGTTTACCCAAACAAACTCATTATTTTGAGCTAATACTTGCTTTATCTTCCCAATCGGCACATATGGTAGTTTATTTTTTAGTTGTTTGTATGAGAAGCAAATATCCGATTCATAGCAACGCAACACCTCTGATTCCACAGTCTCCTTCCTCGTTAACCCAAAAAAATCTCTATAATAGTAAAGGGTTGGAAAGATGTCCGATATTAATGTTTTTAATAATTCCGTGGAGAATATATTCAACCCCATTAAAACGTCAACATAAGCATCGTAAAGCTCATTATAGAAAAATAAGCGACTACCTTCAGTAATGAGCCGATCAAGTAATTTTATAATGGTTTCCTTAGTACCTGACGAAACTACATATACCTTTTCACCATGGCGGATGCCGGTTGTATTCAGTAATAAGTGAACAGCAATATCTGCTGATATCTCTTCACCCGTTGTCTTACGATAGAATTTCCTCAATCTATTTGTATCGATCATTGAGTGAGGGCGGATGCCGTTTGGAAAATGTTCTTCAATTATCCCTGCAACAATAGCCTTACTTTTATTACTTTTATCGCTTACTATCGATTTTGATTTTGTTAACGTTGGGGTACGGTTTTCTCCTTTTTCTCCCCAAAAACGCTCATCTACCGGTAAATATTTTATAACTACATCGTCCAAAGGCACACCGCAATGGCGGCATAGGTTGGCAATAATTGTAACTATGGTCTGGGAACTGTGGTAGGTAGTTATCCATTTGCCATTAGATAATAAAGAGGAAGAGTAAAACCTGGTTTTTTCGGACAAAAAGAAAACCTTGTTGCCGTAAATAGGCTCGTTTTCAAGAACCGCTAGGTTGGGGTTTTTCTCCGCAATAAAATGTTCTGTAATTGCAAGCAACAACCGTGACCAGTTCCATTTTTCCGGTATAATGGCCCGTCCGTTTATCGTACAAGCAACAGGACGCGTATGTGAACATAACTCAGGATGGGAAAGGTCAACATATTGAAACGATACTTTAGGCGATGAGCCTCTTGACGTTACTGATTCAGTTGATTTATTTTGGGTAGCAGCAGCTTCTAGTTTATCGTGATTTAAACATGGAGCGGGGGAAAGCAAATAATATACCTTTTTACCTTCCTGGTTCCGATTATATTTGAAATGTGCTTCAGATATGCGAGTGGTAAAGTTGGAGTATTGACATGCTCGTTCGATTTCTACCTGAATTACGTTCTGGGGATTCTGTGCACCGAAGCAATACAGACCATCTGAAACTATTTTGTTATAGATTTGTCCCACCGTCATTCCTTTTTGTTCAGTTTTAAGTACATGAATTACGGCCTCTTTAATTGTAAGGGAAGAGCCCGAATGACTGTCGGTTCTGGAAGGGCCTGGAACCGCCTCTTGTAAAACTTGTTTCTCTTGAAGATATTTTAGATATAAATGCCCGGCAACTATGAAAACTTTGTATGTATTTCTGTTGATTATTCTAAACAGCTTATTACCCGCCATTTTGTCATATATTGATTTGAAGGTATTGTATTGCGCAATGTGCCATAAATCTTTGGAACTAATGTTTTTCCGAAGTGCATACGCAGACATTTTGTCGAGGCATTTGACTAAAGTGGCGGAAACATACTTTTCTGCATTTCCTGCTAGTAACCATTCAAGGAAATAATCACGAAGTGAATCGGATAATGAGGAAGCATGAGGGGTACTTGTTTCCCCGTTATATGAAGTGTCCTGGACTGTCATCCATTTACTCCCTCTTGTTAACAGATACTAAAAACCAGTATCGTCGGTCGATACTTGGTCTATGCCACCAGTACAATTGATATGCTTCATAAAGGCAACCGCAACTCCAACTTCGGGGGGCTTTTTTCAGATAGTAACCATGGGGGAAAGAACCATAGTCATTCAATTTTAACTCCAGCCGGTACATGAACCCCACGACGTATTTATCTGCAAAGCAAAGGCCCCTATTCATGCAACTTCACCACTGATCAATTTTTTGGTGAATCCATATTCCTGCGACCTATTAGCGCAAATTTTTCGGACGGCATCACCAAAAATTTCACGATACTATCTCTTTTTCCAGTACAGTCATTGTTTTCCTCCCCTGTGTACAGGAGTAACCTCAGTCTTGAAATCATCGAAGGGTAACAATAAAAGCCGTTACCATCCAATACAAATGAAATGGCTGGCGGAAATCTTGGACTTATGTGTCGATTGACTCTATTTTAACTGTAAATTCAAAGTTGGGCAACCCTAAGGGTTAGCCCCCAAGCCAAACTCCTTTCTATATTGTAGCAAACCTACTACAAACGGCTAAGCAATGTCCTCTCCTCTTGCTCCCATGAAAACAGGTGTTGTAATAAGATTCTACATCGCCTTTAGAAAAATTGCCGCATCACTTCCGGTTATTTTACCGGCGGTCTGGTACTCTAGCCCAGGTTGCGCCGGCGGGCCGACGGACGATTCATTTTACCCTGCGGCGTGCGATCCACCTCATCGGCAAATACACTAAAATGTAGCAGGGCTTGACCTAAAGCAAGCCCCGCTCCGACTATCCCTGATCCTGCCAAACGCAGATCGCTGCCTAGCCCGACCGAGGAGTAAGTGTTGCACTTACTGCCGGCAATGGCATCCAGCACCGCCTGCGGATCCGGGTCCCCGGCCGTCGCTTTTTCTTCTCTGGCCTCCAGGGCATCCATGGCATAACTCCTAAGCAGTTTTTCCCAAAGCCGGGAGAGAGTTTCGGGACGGTCAAACAGATCCAGGCAGACAAAGCGGTTGTTGATAAATACGGCTACACCGTTCTGACCGTTCTGGATTTTGAAACCGCTGATCAGGCTTTGCAGCTCCTCCGTATAATCCCGGTAGATCTGGTGCAAAGCGTCGGTTTTTGATCGTGACTTCATCCGCTCCTGTTTACGGTCGATCTCAGCCCAGATCGCGCCCTGGTCAGTAATAAATTCCTGTGATTGTTCAAGGTTGAATGCAACCTGCCGGGCTTTTTCCTTGCGCAAAACGCTGTACCCGAATTCGCCCGACCGCTCGAACAGCGGTGACCGACAGCTCCACCGGCCGCGTTCGACACAGCTGACCGGCACCTTGACCTTGGTATTGGCCGCGATCAAGATCGTGGCATTGACCATGCGGTTTTGCTTTGCACCGAGAATCTCTTCTCCGTCAAGGATGAGAACGGGCTGTTCGGCCCGGTTAAAAACCAGCACCCTGTCCACACTTCCGGTCTCGCTGACCTCGCTTACCTCCAAACACTCCGCTCTAAAAGCCTCGTCGAGAAGCAGGTATGGAGTGGCGCCATCCATCCCGGGTTCGACAAAGAGCGGGAACAGGATTAGATTGGCCCCACTCTGTGGTTCGCCGAACTTGGTTCGCTCCAGTAGATTTTGTAGCAATAATGACATAAAAGCCCCCCCTTTCTTTATACTTTTAATTATAGCAAAGATGTTATGACAAATACTGTCATGGTAGACCCGCCGGTGATAAAATAAAAAGGGGAATGCCACGGGGTAGTGTAATCTAAGCCAAGGGTTATTTAAATTTTGTGTCCGGGAGGTCTGGAATGCACTCACTAATTGCCTTGATCATTGGCTTAACATTTCTTGGTTGCGGGTTTCTGCTGAAGAAGATCGGGGCCGGCGGATCACGCAACCCGGTCATGGGTTACCGGACCCCCCGGTCGATGAAAAGCCCGAAAACCTGGACTGCAGCCAACCTTTATGCAGCGAAAGCTTTGCATATAGCCGGGGCGGTGATTCTTTTTTGTGGAGCCCTGCTCTGGTGGAAACCGCTGCCGCAATACAACGAGCTGGTTATCCTCGGTCTGGTGTTCGCAGCTCTTGCGGTGATCATCGGAGCAACCGAAACCTATCTGAAACGCCATTTTAATACCGGCGCCGCCCCAAAAATAGCGCCCTCCAGGGAGTCGCTCAAAACCCGGCCTAAACTACCGTATACCCGGCTTGAATGGTTTTTGGAGCTAGTCTCTCTGACGGGAGTCCTCCTGAGTGCAGCTCTGCTATTTTATCACTGGCCGCGGTTGCCCGACCTGGTGCCCCGGCACTACAATTTTCGAGGCGTGGTGGATGGCTGGGGCGGGAAAGGAACTTTGCTTGCCCTACCGGTCATTACTTTTGTGTTCTATTTTTTTCTGACCCTGCTCCGGCTTTTGGCCCCATTGTCTTCCAGGGAGAAGACCGCACCCCGCTCGTTGCGCCTCGGGATGGATCTACTCGCCTGGATAAAAATTTTAACGATCTGGATCTTTACCTATCTCACCTGTGGCACGGTCATGATTGCCCTGGGCCGAGCGACCGCCCTTGCACCGTTGATCCTGCCGCTGCTGCTCGTTTTCACCCTGACGCTCATTGCCGTCTATTGTGTTTTGATCCTCCGCGCCCAGGAAAACATTTAATCTCTGTTTTCAAGGTAAATGCTCCGCCTGGGGGGAGCGATTGAAACACCCTCTTCTTCCAGGATTGCCATGATCTTGTAGTTCACATCTTCCTTGACCTGCAGGAATTCGCCCCAGCGAGTGGTAACCGTGAAAAAATAGAGGAGAATATCGAGGCTACTTTCGTTAAACTGATCGAAACAGGCAAAAATAGTGTCGCGGTGCACTCCTGGATGCGTTTCGAGCATGCTTTTAAGCCGCCCGACACAACTTTTTAGTCTTTCGCGGGGTGTACCCTGGGTCACCGCAAGTTTAAAGTAAACACGCCGCTTTCCCATACGCGTCCAGTTGGTGATCGGTTCGTTCGCCAAAACCGAGTTGGGCATTGTCACCAAGGCCTGGGCGAAAGTCCTGATCTTGGTGCTCCGGAAGGAGATCTCTTCAACGGTGCCTTCCACGCTGGGGCTGTAGATCCAATCGCCCACAGAAAAGGGCTTGTCCAGAATAAGGACAATCCCGCCGAAAATATTGGCCACGGCGTCCTTGGCCGCCAGGGCAAAAGCCAGACCACCCAGGCCCAGGCCGGCGATGAAGCCGTTCACATCAAAACCCCATTGCTGGATGATCATCAATGCGGCAAAAACAACAATCATGAGGCGCATAAATTTTAGTAGAAAATCAACCAGGGCCTGGTCAATGCGCAGTTTTTCCCCCAATCCGGTAAAAGGCATACCTACCGTCAGATTATAAAAACCCCAGGCTGCAAAAGCGACAACCATCGAGCGAAAGGCCGTGGTGACCAGACCGGTCGCTGTTGCGCTCAAAGGCAGGTAAAGGAGCGCGAAATAAAACCCCAGGGCAAAAAAGATGTTTTTTAAGGGGTGTTCGAAGGCAAGAAGAATCTTTTCATCCGTGTCGGTTTTGGTCTTTCTACTCAAGCCTAACACCAGCTTGAAAATGACCCGGGTGAAAATCCCCCGGGCCAGGACGAAAATAAAAAATATCAGTATGGCCAGCATCGCCTGAATCCAGAAGATATCGATGTTAGTCCATCCATTCAGCCACTGTTCGATCGATGCAATCACTGCGAACCGCCCCCTGAAAACCCCAACCAGGATAAAACAAACCCGGCATGATCCATATTTTTGAGGTCAGCTAAATTGTAACAATTGTTACCGCCCGGCACAAGTGGCCGCTGTCCCACTGGTGCTGTGAACCTGTCGTCATGCTAATCACATAACGGTAGCCTTGCCACGATAGATCAGGCCGCGCAAGGCATCAACGGTAATCAGGTCCCCATCTTTAATCAGTGTGGTTGCGCTGGAGGCCCCGACCACTGCCGGTTTATCCAAATTCAGGCATACAATGGCGGCATGCGAGGTCAGGCCCCCTTCTTCGGTCACTACGGCTGCGGCTTTGCGGATGTCTTCGAGCATGGTCCGGTCGGTATTTCTGGTAATCAAGATTTGTCCCTCTCCCAATCCGGGTCGTTGTTTTCCTCGCACCACGTAGGCCAAACCGCTGGCCGCAGTGCGGCCGATGCCGCTACCCGCAACAATGATTTCGCCGACCGTATCCACCCGCAGCAGGTTGGTGGTCCCGGAAACGCCTACCGGCACCCCGGCAGTTATCACAACCAGGTCTCCCTCCTTGATTAACGTTTCGGCCAGGGCCGCCCTAGTTGCGGCAATGAACATCTCATCGGTAGATTCGGTTGGTGGGCAAAGGACCGGGCAAACGCCCCAGGTAAGTTGCAGCCGGGTCGCAACCCGGTGGCGAGGTGTGACGGCAATAATGGAAGACCGGGGCCTGTACTTGGACACCATGCGCGCCGTATGCCCGGATTGCGTTGCGGTGATGATCGCCGCGGCCTGCAGTTCCTGGGCGGTATGACAGGTGGCGTAACTGATCGCATCGGTCACCGTTTTCTCCATGACCGGTTCGAATTGTGCCAGAATCTGTTTGTATTCCAGAGCTTCTTCCGTCCGCCGGGCAATGCGGCCCATGGTGCGAACCGCTTCCGCCGGAAAACGCCCCACCGCTGTTTCTCCGGAAAGCATTACCGCATCGGTCCCGTCAAAGATGGCATTGGCCACATCGCTCACCTCGGCCCGGGTCGGGCGAGGATGGTGGAGCATACTCTCGAGCATCTGGGTTGCGGTAATGACCGGCTTGCCGGCCTGGTTACAACACCGAATAATTTTTTTCTGAAGCAGGGGCACTTCTTCGGTAGGGATTTCCACACCCAGGTCACCCCGGGCCACCATCATCCCATCGGAAACATTAAGGATCGAAGCAAAATTTTGAACACCTTCCAGACTTTCGATCTTGGCGATAATTGCACAATCGCCGCGCCATTCCTCAACCAGACGACGCACCTCGACCACGTCTTCCCAGCATCGCATAAAAGAGGCGGCGATGAAATCAATCCCCGCGGCAAGAAGGCTTTTCAAATCTTCCTTGTCTTCAGGAGTTAAGGCGGGTAGTCTCAGTGTCGTTCCCGGAAAATTGATCCCTTTATTATTGTAAAGTGCTCCACCGTGCACTACCCGGCACAAGATCTCGTCACCGGCAATTTCTTTTACGGTAAGGTTGATCAGTCCATCGTCCACAAGCAGCGTCCGTCCGGGGGCGAGATCTCCGGTTAAACCGGGGTAACTGACCGAAACCCGCCGGCTGTCCCCTTCCACCACGGCGGTGGTTAAAATAAATTCCTGCTCCTCGACCAGAATCACCGGTTCGGAAACCAGCCGGCCGGTCCGCACTTCCGGCCCCCGCGTATCAACCATTACCGCAATAAAAGCTTTTCTTTCATGGGCCAGTTCCCGGATTGTAGTAATCCGGCGCAGATGATCTTCGAGACGCCCGTGTGAAAGGTTTAAACGCGCAACGTTCATCCCCGCTTCAATCAAGGCGGATATATCTGAAGCCCGATCGGTGCTTGGACCGATGGTACAAACGATCTTGGTCCGGCGCAAGATCACAACCCCCTTCGGTTTTTCTAGGAAAGAATCCGGGTCAGTTCAAACAGGTTTAACGGAAAGGTCTTCCCGGCGGTAAAGGTTTTTTCCAGGGGTACTGCGACGACCTCACCGGCCTGGATCGCAGTCATAAAACCACTTTTTTTCTCCCGAAGCAGGTCTACAGCCGCCGCCCCGAGGCGGCTCGCCAAAATACGATCAGCCGCCGTGGGGCTGCCCCCCCGTTGCAGGTGACCGAGGACAGTAACCCGGGTTTCCATTCCGGTCCGTTTTTTTATTTCTGCCCCCACCTGGTAGGCGCCGGCAGCTCCTTCGGCAACGATGATGATACTGTGTAATTTGCCCCGTTGGACACCTTGCATCAGGCGGCGGCAAATTTCCTCCAGATCTAGTTTCACCTCAGGTAAAAGGATCGATTCCGCTCCTCCGGCCAGGCCTGCTGCAAGGGCGATAAAACCGGAATCACGTCCCATAACCTCGATCACAAAAATACGTTCGTGCGAAGTGGCAGTATCGCGCAGGCCGTTGATTGCGTGAACGACTGTGTTCACAGCGGTATCAAAACCGATCGTGGTTTCTGTTCCGGGAATATCGTTATCAATTGTCCCGGGTACCCCGGCCACCAGTAAGCCTTTTTCCGCCAAGGCCAGCGCACCCCGGAAGGAGCCCCCCCCGCCGATGACGACCAGGCCTTCCACCCCCCCGTCCAGCAGGCGCCGCGCTGCGTGATCCTGGGCCGCAGGGTCCATAAAAGCAGGCGCCCGGGCGGTCAGGAGAATGGTGCCGCCCCGGTGAATGATATCCGCCACCGAACCGGTTTCCATACGGCGCAGAGGGGTGCCGTTGATCAATCCGGCAAAACCCCGCTCAATCCCGAACACTTCCAACCCGTAATAAATGCCGGATCGAACCACGGCCCGCACGGCCGCGTTCATTCCGGGAGCATCTCCACCGCTGGTGATCACCGCTAATTTATGCATTACCAACACTCCCCGGGTCCGGTTTATAGTAACCCGCGTTCATATTTTGTAGTTTTACTGCCCCCGCTCCCAGCAATTTTTCCAGGCTTCGGGAAACTTCCGGGTCATCCCGGACCCCTTCATCAAGCAGGAGCATTTTTTTCTCTGCATCAAAATAGAGATAAACCGGTATTCCTCCCGGCCAGCCCGCCAAAATTTTTTTCACACCGGCCAGGGTTTCCAGACCACACGACGGTCCGACCCGGATAAACAGTTGTTTTGGCTCCCGGGGTAGGGGAGTAACGGTTTTGGCAAGAATTTTCGGTGATTTTTCTTCCCTGGCATCTATCTTCCCGCCAATGACGAGCAGGTTATCCTCCTGAAAGTATTGTTCCTCTTTTGTGTAGAGATCGGGAAAAACGACTATCTCGACACTTCCCGTCAGGTCTTCCAGAACCACAAAAGCCATCGGCCGTCCCTTTTTTGTATAAATGGATTGGATCGTTTTCACGATCCCTCCCACGGTCGCCTCGCTGCCGTCTGCAGCCTCGGCCAGTTCGGCACAACGGGTCAAGCGGGGCATTCGTTCGAGCAGAAACCGGTATTGATCAAGAGGATGTCCGCTGATATAGAGTCCGAGCATTTCTTTTTCCAGATCCAGGCGTTCCTTGGGTGAAAACTCCGGAATTCCGGGCAACCGGTCTGTCATGACAGACTCCCGATCGGACGGCGCCATCAAGGAAAACATCGAGATCTGCCCGTTCTCTTTTTCTCGCTGTGAGGCCTGGCCAAAGGTTATGGCTTCCTCGAGACAGCCCAGGTATTGGGCCCGGCTGCCGCCCAAGGAATCAAATGCCCCACTCTTGATCAAACTTTCCACGACTTTGCGGTTACAAAGACGGCTGTCGACCCGGGTCGTGAAATCGCGCAGCGAGGTAAACGGTCTTTCCTGTCTGGTGGCCATGATCGAATCGATCGCCCCCAGCCCCACGTTTTTCACTGCAGTCAGCCCGAAACGGATCCGGTCATCGGAAACAACGGTAAAATCCGATTCGCTTTCGTTGACATCGGGGGGAAGGACATCCATGTCCCGGAAACGACAGTCGGCGATATACAGGGCCACTTTGTCACTGTTGGCGTAATAAACAGTCATCAGAGCAGCCATGTATTCAACCGGATAATTGGCTTTCAAAAAAGCGGTCTGGTAGGCGACCAGGGCATATGCCGCGGCGTGAGATTTGTTAAAGCCGTACGAAGCAAACTTCAAGATCAGCGCATAGATCTCCTCCGCCAGGCTGCGTTCATAACCGTTGGCAAGGCACCCCTCAACAAAAAGCCGCCGCTGTCGATCAAGTATCCCCTTTTGTTTTTTCCCGATGGCCCGGCGCAACAGATCGGCCTGGCTAAGGGTAAACCCGGCCAGGCGGGAGGCGATCTCCATAATCTGTTCCTGATAGACAATAACCCCGTAGGTTTCCTTCAACACCGGTTCCAGGGCCGGATGAAGGTAATGGATCGGTTCCCGGCCGTGTTTGCTATTGATAAAGGCAGGAATTTGTTCCATGGGGCCGGGACGGTAAAGAGCCACCACGGCAATGATATCCTCGAAGCGGCCGGGTTGCAGCTCCTTGAGAGCGCCTCGCATCCCCGGACTTTCCAGCTGAAAAATACCCGCCGTATCCCCACGAGATAGTAACCGGTAGGTAGCGGCATCATCAATCGGGATCCGATCGATCTCCAGGGAAATACCATGACGGCGGTTGATGCTCGATATTGTTTTGTCAATAATACTTAAAGTTTTCAGTCCCAGAAAATCCATTTTCAGGAGGCCTAGTTTTTCCAATATGTCCATGGTGAACTGGGTCACCACCTGGCCGTCGCCAGTTTTTTGCAAGGGGACATGTTTGACCAGCGGCTCCCGCGCAATCACGACCCCGGCCGCATGCACGGAGGCGTGGCGGGGCAACCCTTCAACGGCGATGGATGTTTCCAGAAGCCGGCGATAGCGTTCCTCCGAATACATTGCTTTAAGCTCCCGGTTTTGATCCAATGCTTTGTCTATAGTCATACCCACTTCAAGGGGAATTAATTTGGCAATTCTGTCGACCTCGCCATAAGGAACACCCAGGGCACGGCCCACATCCCGTACGGCCGCCCGGGCGGCCATGGTCCCGAAAGTGATGATCTGAGCGACCCGGTCCGCTCCGTATTTTTCAACAACGTAGTGTAGTATTTGATCCCTCTGATCATCACAAAAATCGATGTCAATATCGGGCATCGAAATACGTTCCGGGTTGAGGAATCGTTCAAACAAAAGCCCGTAACGCAGGGGATCGATATTGGTTATACCAAGACAGTATGAAACCAGACTGCCGGCGGCGGAACCTCGTCCCGGTCCGACCAGAATTTCCCGACGCCGCGCATAACGAATTAGATCCCACACGATCAAAAAGTAACAGGCATAGTCCATCTTGTTAATGACCGACAATTCGTATTCCAGTCGTTCCCGCATCGCCTTTGTCGGCACAGGGTAACGCTGTGCCAGCCCTTCATAACAAAGACAACTCAAGTATTCTTCCGCAGTTGTTCCGGGAGGAAGCTCGTAATCGGGCAGGTAGTAGGTCTTGAAATCAAAATCAACCCGGCAGCGATCGGCGATAAGCACAGTGTTGGAAAGGGCCTCGGGGATCTCACCGAAAAGTTGAGCCATTTCTGTACCTGACTTGAAATAAAATTCGGGTGATTCAAAGCGCAGCCGTTTTTCCTCCATTACCGTCTTACCCGTCTGAATGCACAGGATCACATCATGGACAACAGCATCACTACGTTGCAGGTAATGCACGTCATTGGTCGCCACCAGGGGAATCCCTTCGCGACGTCCCAGTTCAAATAGAAACCGGTTCACATTTTTTTGTTCCGGCAGCCCGTGATCATGCAACTCCAGGTAGAAGTTTTCCCGGCCGAAAAGATCGCGATAATAACACGCAGTATCCCGTGCTTTTTCCGATTCGCCCCTCAAAAACAGGGAGGGAATTTCACCGGCAAGACAACCGCTGAGGGCGATCAAGCCGCCGCTGTGCCGTGACAAAATTTCCCGATCAATGCGAGGTTTATAGTAAAATCCTTCCAGAAAACCGGCGGAAACAAGATGCATCAAGTTCAAATAGCCCTCCCGGTTTTCGGCAAGAAGGACCAGGTGATGCTGGTGATCATCCTTCCTCGGCTCCCGGTCGAGGCGAGAACGGGGAGCGGTATAGACCTCGCACCCAAGCACCGGTTTCACGCCGGCTTCGACGGCCTTGCCGTAAAAATCAACCACCCCGTACATGACCCCGTGATCGGTTATGGCCAAAGCGGGCATGTCCAGGGCGACGGCCCGGTGGACCAAGTCTTTTACCCGGGCCGCCCCGTCAAGGAGACTGTATTCGCTATGGACATGGAGGTGGACAAACTTGTTTTGATCGACCATCAAATGAATCTCCCGGCGGCCTGAAGTGCCCCTACGGGGCTTGACCGGTCACTAGTTCGACTTTCCGGCAGGTATTTCCTCCCGCGGCCCGACATATTTATCACCACAGGGCAGGAGGAAAAGATCATGCCGCACTATTTACAGACCGTTATCCTTACCTTCTTCGTTGCTCTGGGCGTCAGTTTGGGGGGCAGCCTGGCCGGTGCTCTCGGAGCCTTGCTCGCCCGGCGTCCGCCGTTGAGTACCATGGTCGGGTTGGCCGGGGAGCTGAAACTATGGGCACTGGTAGCGGCTTTGGGCGGTACCTTCAGCTTGATCCGGGGGTTCGAAGCCGGTCTTTTTGGCAAGCACCTCACCGATGTTTTGAAACAACTGTTGCTGCTTTTATGTGCTTTTGGCGGATCTCACCTCGGTTACATCATGGTTTTATCCCTGGGGCCGAAACGCTAGTCATGCGGCACGGAACGGCTTTTTTTCTGATCGGGGCTCTGGCCGGTGGAGTTGCGGTGAATATTGTCAATGCCGCCCATCTGGACCGGCTTTACCTTGAAAAAGAGAAAATCCGGGTGGAACTGTTTGAAACCACCGAACGGCTCTCCAAACTTGAAAAACAGTGGGCCGGGCGCGATGAAAATCTGGTCAAAGCGGTGGTGATCGAGCTTGTTACGGAAGCAGGAGCCTTCGACGAGCTTTCCTTGCAAGAGGAGGTTGCGGCGATCACTGCCGATCTGATCGGCAAAAACGTAACGACCTTGCACCCGCACTTACTTTTGCATCTGCTCGATGGACGCCTTCTGGGCGTTAACGATAAATTCTACCGCCTTGCGGTAAACTGGATCGTGATTGCGGAGGAAGTAATCGTTAATCTAGACGCCGCTCCCGCTGCCGGTTAAAAGCGGCGGTTTCATCCTGGAGAAGAGCGGTCGTCCGGCGTCGCCCGCGGAAACTGCGGTGCACGGTACGCAGTCTGGCCACTCTCCAGGTCTCGCGAACAAACGCCGCCAGGCAAAGCCAGATCAGGCCGAGCCAGCACATGGTAAAAATATTTTCTACCGCGCCCAGTCCCGGTCGGGGCAAGACCCGCATACCGAAACATAAAAAGCCAAGTGCGAACATCATACCCAGAATTGACTTTGCTTCTTTCATCATCACCCCTCCTTTTTCTATTTATAAGCCTCGGCCCTTACTTTCATGCCGCCCGCCCGCAATACAAACAACGCCGTATTGATTTATCGAATCGGGAGGGAACCGAATCCCGGCCGTTGACCGCGATGTGGTAGATCCATTCAACAATCTGCTTTCCCCGCCCGACCATTTGCGATATAATGACAGCGAGAGCAACACCGTCCCGCTTTGATACGTGAATACGAGAGTGTGAAAGAACAATGATCAAGGATCGGGAGCTGCGGATCGCCCTTAAACTGGTTTTAACCACCGCGTTCGTCTTCGTGACGGGTTTGGTTCTGTGGAAACTGGCCCCCATTTTGACGCTGATGACCATCGCCCTGCTCCTGGTTTACTGTATCGCACCCCTGGTTAACTTCCTCACTGTCAGAAAAATTAAACCCCTCTGGGCCGCGCTGATCACCGCCACATTGATCCTTTTTGCCCTGGTAGCTTTTTTTTACTTGCTCATCCCGAGGCTGGTGCTGGAATTGCGCGCCCTGACTTCTTTTATCAATGTTGAATTTTTCAACGAGGTTGCGGCACGAATCGAGCATTTACGCGAACTGGACCAGCGTTTCAACCTGCAAATAGCCCAGTACATGTCGGAGCAGATCATCCTCTTGATCAGGCAATTACCGGCCCAGATTCAACAGATTTTACGCAACCTGACCAGTTTTTCGATGATGCTGGTATCGCAGCTCTGGATCGTTTTGGGCCTGGTTTTTCTCGTATTTTATCTGGTCCAGGACCTGGAAAAGGCCAAAACAAACTTGACCCGACTTTTTCCCCAAATCTATCACCAGAAAGTGACGCATGTGATCAGCATTGTCGATCAGAAGGTTGGAGCCTACATTCGAGGCACTTTGATGAAATGTTTCATGGTCGGTTTACTGACCGGTCTGGGCCTTTCCATCTGCGGCATGCCCTTTTCCCTGATGTTGGGGATCCTGGCCGGCCTGCTGAATATAGTCCTTTATATTGGTCCGATCATGGCCGCCTTGCCGGCGCTGCTCTGGAGTCTTCTTCCCGGAATGCCAAACTTTTTCCTTATCCTGGGGGTTTACCTGTTTGTCCAGGCCCTGGACGCCTTCGTTTTTACCCCGGTTTTCCTGGGTAAAGCGGTCGATCTGAGCCCTCTGACGGTAGTGGTAGTAATCCTTATCGGCGGTCGGCTCCTGGGTGTGCTGGGGATCATCATCGCCATTCCGCTCGCGGCAGTCCTGAAAGTACTACTGGTGCACTACTATCTGGAAAGACGTTTAAATTAACCCCGGGAATCCCTGCTGGCGTAAGGCTTCGTACAGGACAATCGCGGCGGCATTGGAAAGATTGAGGGAACGCGGCCGGGACGGATGAAGGGGGATGCGCGCAACCGGTTCGCCGGGAACAACCAGGCCCGGCGGCAAACCACGGGTTTCACTGCCGAAAACCAGATAATCTCCGGACCGGTAGTTCAAATCGGTATAACAGACTCTGCTAGCGGTTGAAAAAAAGATGAAACGCCCCTCCGGAAAACGTTGTCTCAGTGCGGCAAAGTGGGGATAGACGGCCAGCTTCAGATCGGACCAGTAGTCCAACCCCGCTCGGCGAACCTCTCTTTGTTCCAAGGAAAAACCAAGCGGTTCGACCAGGTGTAGAGTTGTCCCGGTCAGGACGCAGGTGCGCGCAATATTACCCGTATTTTGGGGGATTTCCGGTTCGACCAAAACCAGGTGCACCATGCCCATCCTCTCTTTCCCGGCGCGACGGTGGCGCGGGGCTATTGCAGTGACTATTCAAACCGGCTCGACTTTTTTGCGACGAAAGTTAGCTTGGGCTCTTCACCCCGGGCCGGCTCAAGGGAAAAACTGGGGTGACAGGCCTGTACCGAAAAGCCCGTTTCCACCAATAGCTTTTTCACTAGCGCCGGCTCGTAGTCCCGTTCGAAATGGCGTTCGCAAAAACGACGGTACAACCCATCTTCCCCGCGCACAAAAGCGATCGCCACCGCTTCCCAAAGGCCCCTCTCGTGACGGTAGCAGATTTCCCATAAAAGTGTAAATTCATCTTCCTCCGCCCAGGAAGCACCGTCACCCCCGGCAGCTTGTTTTCCCGGGCGGCAGAGATCAAAAATAAACATCCCCCCGGGGGCAAGAAAGAAAGCCGTTTCCCGAAAAGCCGCAGCCAGGTCACTCTCCTCCAGAAGATAGTTCAGGCCGTCCTGAAAGAGAAGGGCCAGGTCAAAACAATGTGGCAAGTTCAGGTTCCGCAAGTCACGCCGGTAAAATCTTGCAGTCACATTCCGGGCCCGGGCTTTATTCCGGGCTCGCTGCAGCATCGCTGCGGAGCGGTCAACTCCGACGGCATGATATCCCCGCCCGGCAAAAGGAAGTGTGGATGAACCGGTCCCGCAGGCCAGGTCAACCAGGCTGAGCGGTCTGGAACCATAACGTGCGATCAGGGTTTCAACGTAATCGGCCCAGGCTTCATAATCAACCCCTTGCATAAGGGTGTCATAAATTGCCGCAAGGCCGGAATAGGGATCAGCACCGGACGCAGCCTCCTCCGGACTGTTTTTCCGGTCCGTCTTCCCCGTCATCTTTTGTCCCGGCCCCTTCCTTTTTCAGTATTTCGTTCATCTTCCGGAGCTGCTGCAGGACACACTCGTTGAACGATCCAGATTCGAAGCCACCCTCGGGGAGCGATTTTCCAGCGTGTTTTCCGGTCAGCAGTTCAAGCCCTTCATCAACCGTGTTGATGCAGTAAATATGAAAACGTCCCTGCCGGACTGCTTCTACCACCGTTTCATCCAGCATCAGGTTACGTCGGTTCCGTGACGGGATCAATACTCCCTGATCGCCACTCAGGCCGATAACCCGGCAAGCTGCAAAATACCCCTCAATTTTATGGTTTACCCCGCCGATAGGCTGAATCTCCCCTTTTTGATTGACCGAACCGGTCACCGCCAGGCCCTGTTTCAAAGGAATTCCGGCGATGGCGGAAAGAAGAACAAACAGTTCCGCCGCTGAAGCACTGTCTCCCTCCACCCCGCTGTACGACTGTTCGAAACAGAGACTGGCCGAAAGGTTGAGCGGAACCCGGCTGCCGAAGCGGTTGCCCAGGAATCCGCTCAAGACAAGGATCCCCTTGTCATGGAGGCGCCCGCTGAGCCGGCTTTCGCGTTCAATATTTACAATCCCCTTGCGGCCCAGTGCTACCGCGGCTGTAATCCGTGAAGGACGCCCGAATTGGTAATCACCGAGATCAATCACGGAGAGAGCGTTTATTTGCCCGACTTTCTTGCCGGTTACCTCCAGGAGCACCTGCCCCTCGGCCATCGCCTCGAGTAATTTTTCTTCATACTTGTTCGAACGATTGATTTTCTCCTGTTCCGCTTTTTGCACATGAGCGGCGGTTACAGTATCCTCACCTTCAACTCCCGCCCAGGCGTCGGCCTCATAGAGCAACTCCACAATTTCATTAAAACGTGTGCTTAATTTTTCCTGATGCTCGGCCAGGCGGCAGCTATATTCCACTACCCGGACCAAAGCCGTCCGATCAAAATGCCGCAATCCCTGCCGGCGGCAATGAGTCGAAGTAAACGCCGCCATCTTGTTAATGTTTTCCGGGGTGCGCTCCATCTCAACATCGAAATCAGCTTTGATCTTGAATAGTTTACGAAAATCCTCGTCATGCTGGTAAAGGAGCTGGTAAAGATAAGAATTACCGATCATGATCACATTCAGATTGAGCGGGATCGGCTCGGGACGCAGCGTTGACATGGTAACCAGCCCATAATGCTCGGCCATGTTTTCGATCCGGATCTCCCCGGTTTTCAAAGCCCGTTTCAGGACTTCCCAGGACTGCGTACTGCCCAGTACATCCCGGGCCTGGAGAAGGAGATAGCCGCCGTTGGCCCGGTGAAAGGCCCCGTCCTTGATCATGGTAAATTCGGTCACTACCATCCCCAAACGATTCTCATATTCAACCCGTCCCAGAAGGTTGTAATAGGAAGGGTTGGTTTCATAAACCACCGGTGCGCCCGCAGTCTCACGGTGATCGACAACCAGGTTTACTTTGTAACGCAGTTCACGTTGTTCATAACCCGGACGGCGTAAAAAAGATAAAGGTTGGGGCGTTTCTTCTTCATCGCTACGAAAATCACCCAGGTTGGAAAGGATGTCTTTTTTCACAGCCTGTAGATATTGCAAGACCTTGGTGTTATCTGAATATTTTTCCATGATCTCCTGGAAAAGATGTCCGCTGGACATAAGACCAACCCGTTGATCAAGCTGCTTAAATTTTTCCTTTAGCCCCCGTTCCGCCTTCTGGATCCGTCGCATGATCTCCAGGGCTTTCAGCTGCAGATCAGCCGACTTTTTTTCAAGCTCATCTTTCAGCGGCTGTTCTAATTTCGCATATTCCTCTTCGTTGATTGGTTCATCGTCCACCAGAGGCACGGTCACAAAACCGGAACTGGTCCGGCGCAGGGAAAAACCCTGATCCAGAGCGGCCTGGTTCAGTTCGTCAAGAATAGCGGATCGGCTTTCCTGAAATTCCTTGACATAGATTCCTTTTTGACGTTCATAGTCCTCACTGTCAAAAGCCTTGGGAATAATCTCTTTAAGATCTTCCACCAGCACCTCCATATCGCGCACAAATACCGCGCCCTTGCCGGCCGGAAGATCGAGGGCGATCGGTTCACTTGGATTTTCAAAATTGAAAACATAACACCAGTCAGAGGGGACCGGTTCAAGGGGAGCTATTTTTTTTATAATTGACCGAGCATAGCTGGCCCGGCCGGTCCCGGTCAAACCGGTGATAAAAATATTGTAGCCTGATTGCTTGATCATTAAACCGAACTCCGTAGCTCGAACGGCACGTTCCTGCCCCAGGAATTCATCCAGGGGCGACACCTCCGCCGTGGTTGTAAAATGCATTGTCTCGGGATCGCAAGTATAGCGCAACTCTTCCGGTTTAAGTTCCTTCAAAGACAATATCCCCTCTCCTTTCTTTTTGATCCGGGTTTAGATCAGGCTTTTTGTCCGTGGGAACAGAGATGGAGCAAAAAACAGTCGCCGCAAAGGGGATGGCGGGCCTTGCAAAAAGCCCGGCCATGGGCGATAAGGCGGTGGTGCAACGGAGCCCATTCTTCAGGCGGCAAATTTTCGGTTAAATCCTTTTCAATTTCTTTCACCCGCTTACCGGCAGCCAGCCCGATCCGCCGCGAAACCCGGAAAACGTGAGTGTCTACAGCCAATGCCGGTATGCCATGGGCACTGCTTAAAACCACATTCGCCGTTTTTCGTCCGACTCCGGGCAGGGCCAGCAGCTCGTCCCGGGTTTTTGGCACGGAACCGTTGTGACGCTCAAGCAAGAGACGGCTTAACTGCACCAGATGACGACTTTTCTGGCGGAAAAGTCCGCATTCCTGCAATAACGGTTCCAATTCTTCCGGTTTCATCTCGGACAAAGCCTGCGGTGTGCCGGCGCGGGCAAACAACATTGCCGTAACCCGATTCACCTGCGTATCGGTTGTCCGGGCAGAAAGAAGTGTAGCAACGAGAAGCTGGAACGGATTCTGGTAATGCAAACCGGTTTTCGCCACGGGATAATGTTTTTCCAGCAGAAAAAGAATCTGTTGCAGGCGATCCGGACCTTCGTTTCCGGCATTTGAGCTAACCATAACTTAATTATAGACCAACAATTGAAAACGGTAAACCAATGCAGACGGGGGGACATTTCTGCTATCTGAAAGACAGCAGAAATGTCCCCCCGTCTGTACATCTGCCTAATGGACCGGGGTGTTTTCGATCGTAATCAGACCTGCCTGGTGTAGCGCCAGGAGAACATCCATCAGATCAACCCTTTTTTCTGGAGGCAACTTGGAGATAAAAGCATTCAGTTCATTTTTTTCGACATGGCTGGTTACCCGGATGCCGCCGATTTCAAAAGGATTATTCACCGTCACACCTCCAGGAAAGGTTTTACCCGTAGTTTTCCCATTCCCAAAAAGAATACCACGTTTGTGCTCCGGCAGCGGTGACGATCGTTTTGCATGGAAACGGCGGGGCGGATTTAAAACCCGCCCCTTTACGACACATTTATAAATTTCCCCCGTCCCTGACGGAGCGGGGGAATGATCGCGCACACCAGGCCATCACCGGTTCAACCGGTCAAGGTCCTAGCGGTGTGAATAGCGCGGCAGCAACATCGGTGAAACGCGGTCATCTTTGATCCCGATTTCTTTCAGCTCGGCATCGTAACGACGAGCATGCTCATAGGTCAGCTTTTCCGCCGCTTTGACCTCTTTTACCCTCGCCGCTGCGGCGATACCGGCCCGCCGTCCGAAAACGGTAATGTCAAGCAACGAGTTGCCCATGAGCCGGTTCCGGCCGTGGATTCCCCCTGCCAGTTCCCCGGCGGCATAAAGGTTCTCCACTGTAGTGGCGCCGTTTTCATCTATGTTCAGCCCGCCGTTCTGATAGTGCAGGGTCGGGTAGATCAGCATCGGCTGCTTGCGGATATCGACCTCGAAACGAGCAAATTGTCGCAACATGGCCGGCAGCTGTTTTTCAATCGTTCCTTCGCCATGGATCAATTCGATGATCGGGGAATCAAGCCATACCGCAGGTACTCCCGTCGGCAGCGGCACGCCCAATTTCCGTTCCTGGCATTCCCGAATAATCGCCGAAGACTCGACATCGCGGGTTTCCAGGTGGTAAACGAACATTTCACCTTTAACATTCAGGGGCTGCGCGCCGAGACCACGTACCTTTTCCGTAACCAACAATCCTAAAAGCTGAGGCGGATAGGTGCCCCCGGTGGGATGGTACTGCACCGAATCGGCATAAATGGTTTCCGCGCCGGCCCGGTAACCAAGGATCAACCCGTCGGCGGTAGCACCGTAGTGGTTTGTCGTCGGAAAGTTTTGGTAGTGTAAACGGCCTGCTCCGCCTGTAGCCAGGATCACCGTTTTGGCCCGTACGACCAGGAGTTGATCCGTTTCCAGGTTTACCAACACCGCGCCGGCGGCGCGTCCCTGATCGTCCAGAAGCAATTCCACCACCGGTGCGAATTCGATGACCTCGATCTTGCGGTTATAGCATTCATCCCGCAAGGTACGCATGATTTCCGCCCCGGAATAGTCGCGCGCGGCGTGCATCCGTTTCCGGCAGGTGCCCCCGCCGTGAATGGTGATCATCGTGCCGTCGGGTTCCTTGTCAAACATACAGCCCATATCTTCCAGCCACTTGATCACCAAAGGCGCATCCCGCACCAGGGCCCTGACCAATTCGGGGACGTTAAAGAAACCGCCGCCCCCCATGACATCAAGATAATGTAACGGAGGCGAATCAACGGCCTTATCGGCAGCCTGGATCCCGCCCTGGGCCATCATGGTGTTGGCATCGCCAAAGCGGAGCTTGGTCGCGATTAACACCGAAGCTCCCCCTTCGTGAGCCATCAGCGCGGCGGAGGCGCCGGCGCCGCCGCCCCCGACGATCAATACATCCACATCATAATCATATTTCGTCAAGTCCAGATCGATATCTTTCAAGCGACTGTACGACTCGAACACATCGGCCAACTCCAGGGGCATGCGAATGCCCTTCTGCACTCCCACATTGATCTCGCGAAAACCTGCCTCAATAAAGTCCGGGTGGAACTGACGCAGGACCTCCTGCCTTTCCTCGGGGGTCATCCGGGGGTGATCTTTCCCGACCCGGGAGGGCCTGGTCTTTTCCACTATCTTTACCAGTTCAGCCAACTGTCCGCTATACGGCACTTAAGGTTCCCTCCTCCCCCTACTATTCGATTTCGCGTTTATTGTAAAGTTCTTGCAACTGTTCCTTACTTGAAGCCATCAGTTCCTGCAATTCGGCATCAAAGTTTCCCGCTTCGATCTCACCGGTCCGTTCCTTTAATTGAGCAAAGGGTTCGGCAATGAAATGGGCATAAAAACGTCGTGCAGTCAGCCCGGCATTGTAATGAACAATATGGACCGGACAGCGGGAGACACAAAGACCGCACATGACGCAGTCAAAGGAAAGATCGGCTGCTTTGTCCCACTCGCCGCGTTGAATATGGGCGATGTACTGCATCACGTCGATATCCTGCGGGCAGACCTTGGTGCAGGAACTACACCCCAGACACCGAAATACCTCGGGGTATAATTGGGCAAAATCGGCGATTGTAGGGTGAATTTCATCCAGATTGAAGATTGCCTTGCGGCTGGGGAAGAAGGGGATCTGGGCCAGGTACATCCCCTGCTCCACCTTGGTTTGACAGGCGAGGCCAACTTTCAGTTCGGGATCGCCGGCCAGGCGGTAGACCGTGGCACAAGCGCCACAGAACCCGGCCCGACATCCGCAGCCCCGTTTCAGCTGGTAGCCGGCGTACTCCATCCCCTCAATGATGGTGAGGGATTCCGGCACCTGGTATTGCTTGCCCATGATGTAAATATCAACCAGGGGAATGGTGTCGCTCATCTCGCTCCTCCTTCGGTCTATGCAGGGTCTAATCGGCCGGAGCCTCCGGAATGAACCCATTGTTCATCAGGCATTTCGTTTGCGCCTGGGCCTTGTCGATCGTTTCCTTGGCCATCTTGTAAATCTCTTCGCGGCTGAGCTTGATCCGCGCTACCCCTTCCTCGATTGCTTGCATGGCCGTAGCGGCAGCCATGCGCGGGTAGATTTCCGACATATCCATCGTCGGCAGGATTCTATCCGGATTCGTTCCGCCATCCGGCGCGCAAGCAGCGAGTTCCTTGGCGGCGGCAATACACATGCCGTCAGTGATGGTGGTAGCTTGGACATCGAGAACGCCACGGAAAATAGCAGGGAAACCCAGCGAGTTGTTGACCTGGTTCGGAAAATCGGAACGGCCGGAAGAGACGATCTTCGCCCCCGCTTCTTTTGCTTCCCAGGGCCAGATTTCCGGAATGGGGTTGGCGCAGGCAAAAATGATTGCATCCCTGGCCATGGAGGCGACCCATTCTTTTTTCACCGTACCCGGTCCGGGTTTGGAAAGACAGGTTGCGACATCGGCTCCGGCAAAAGCTTCCGCCGGGCCGCCGATCAACTGATCCCGGTTTGTCTTTTGGCACATTTCCCATTTAACCGGGTGTATTGCTTCCAGTTCGGTCCGGCCCCGGTGCAAGGTCCCCTTGCTATCGAGTATGACCAGCTTGCCCGGGTCGATCCCGGCGGCGATGAACAACCGCGCCGTGCAAAGGTTGGCCGATCCGGACCCGAACATGGTGATCCTGACTTCATCGATCTTTTTACCGACAATCTTCAGGGCATTGAAAAGCCCGGCCAGATTGACCAGAGCCGTTCCTTGCTGGTCGTCATGCCAAACCGGGATATGACACTCTTCTCTCAAGCGATCCAGGACATAGAAACACTTTGGACTTGAAATATCCTCCAGATTGATCCCGCCAAAGCTGGGCTGCAACAGCTTCACAAAATTGATCAACTCGTCCGGATCCTTGGTATCGACGCAAACCGGGAAAGCGTCCACTCCACCCAAGTATTTGAAAAGCAGCGCTTTTCCTTCCATGACCGGCAAGCTGGCCTCGGGCCCGATATCACCCAAACCCAGCACCCGGGTCCCGTCGGAGACGACTGCAAGCAAGTTCGCCTTGTTGGTATACTTGTAGACATCATCCTTGTTTTTGGCGATGGCGCGGCAGGGTTCCGCCACTCCGGGCGTATACCAGATTGCAAAGTCTTCGATACCCCGGACAACGCACTTCAGATCAACCTGAATTTTCCCTTTATAGTACGGGTGTAGCTTCATGGCATCTTCAGCCGGCTTTTTAGCCTTGGCCAGAAGTTCCTCTTTTGTGGGCATGCGTCCCACCCCTTTCCTCGAAATATTGCGGAAATCGTGACCCCTTGAAACAAGGGGGATGACAAACATCGCTTCACTTCCATATCACTCCCGCCCCCTCCGGAACCACAACTGCCGGCGTTCATTCTCACCGGAAGAAGGGGGCGGAGCGAACCTCTTTGTGAAGCAAAATATCAGCGGGCGTAAGCCTTGATCCCCTCCGCGTAGAGGTCGTTGCCATGAGCGTCGTTGATCACGGTCGCCGGAAAGTCTTCGACCTCATAGCGGCGGATCGCTTCCGCTCCCAATTCCGGATAGGCCACCACTTCACTTTTTAGAATCCGCTTGGAAAGGAGGGCTCCCGCACCGCCTACCGCCGCCATATAGACGCCTTTATACTTGACCAGGGCATCCTTGACCGCCTGGCTCCGCAAGCCCTTGCCGATACAGACCTTCATCCCTTGCTCCAGCATTTTTGGGGTATAGGCATCCATCCGCCCGCTGGTCGTCGGTCCGGCGGAACCGGCAGCCTGTCCCGGCTTGGCCGGTGCGGGACCGACATAATAAATGATCTGGCCCTGAAGTTCGAGGGGCAAAGGCTCGCCCTTTTCCATCAATTCCACCAACCGTTTGTGGGCAGCATCCCGGGCGGTATAGATCACCCCGCTGATCAGGACATTATCACCTGCTTTAAGTTGCATCACCGTCTCATCACTCAAGGGAGCGCTGATACGTTGGGTCGCCACGTCAATAATCCTCCTTTCGACTTGCCGAAAATCCGGCTTACAGGACCCGTTCCGTATGCCGGCAAGCATGGCAGTTAAGATTTACCGCTACCGGCATGCTGGCAATATGCGCCGGATGGACCTCGATATGCACCGCCAGAGCGGTGGTGCGCCCACCGAAGCCTTGCGGCCCGATTCCCAGGTCGTTCACTTTTTCAAGTATTTGTTTCTCCAGTTCGGCGTATTTGGGATCCGGATTGGGCTCCCCGAGTTTCCGCAAGAGGGACTTTTTCGCCAATACCGCAACCCTGTCAAAAGTGCCCCCGATGCCGACCCCCACTACAACCGGTGGGCAGGGATTCGGTCCCGCCTCCTTGACATGGTTCACCACAAAATCGATGAAACCGGGCACTCCATCAGCCGGTTTAAGCATTTTGATCGCGCTCATGTTTTCGCTTCCGCCGCCCTTGGGGGCAAAAGCGATCTTGACCCTGTCCCCTGGGACCAGATCCACATAAACAATGGCCGGTGTGTTATCGCCGGTATTGACCCGGTTCAGCAGCGGATCGCCGACCGCCGACTTTCTAAGGTAACCATCCCTGTAACCCTGGCGCACCCCTTCGTTGATTGCCTCCTCCAGGGTACCTCCGGTGAGATGGACTTCCTGGCCCCACTCGATAAAGAACACCGCCAGGCCGGTATCCTGGCAAATGGGGATCTTGTCGTTTTTGGCGATCTCCAGGTTCTCCATCAACTGACGCAGAACTTCTTTACCCGTGGGAGACTCTTCAGTTTCGAGTGCTTTTTTGAAAGCATCCATCACCTCATTACCCAGGTACAGGTTCGCCTCAATGCACATTTCGGCAACATTTTGCGTTATGGTGGCTGCCGCCAACTCCCGCACAACCGTCACCTCCTTATATTTAATATAAAAACTTCGTCATAATCGAACCAATTCCTGCTGTTATTTTAAGATCTGATTTAGTTCTAATATTTAGACTCAGGAGCCTTTTGCTTCGATCGTGCTTTCCGGGATAGAGGGGGCTTTTCGGATCACTTTTTGGAAGAAGAAGAGCAACACCATTATGGCTAGCCCAATCCCGTCGGAAATGACTTCGGCGGCAATCAAACACAGGGCCGCGCCAAATAGAAGGATCCGCATCAACCAGGGGGCCCTGCCGAAAAACCAGCCCTGCACCGCTGAAGCAAGCGCATAAACCCCGATCAGGGCGGTGATGGTATTAAGCACGACCAGCAACATATTAACCGGTTCGAGCACTACGTTGCCGTTAACCACTGTTTGCATCATTAGCGGTATCTTATCGTTACCCAGGATCAGGTTGGGGCCATAGTAAAACATGTACGGCACGATGAACGCCGCCAGGCCCAGCCGGAAAGACATCCATGACGTTTTCATCGGGTCGGAGCCGCTGATACCGCAACCGGCATAGGCGGCCAGCGCCACCGGCGGGGTGATCGCGGACATGCAGGCAAAGTAAAAGACGAACATGTGCGCCACCAGCGGAGTCAGGCCCATCCTAACCAGGCCCGGAGCGAGCACCGAGGCGGCGATGGCGTAGGCCGCGGTGGTGGGCATACCCATTCCAAGCAGAATCGCGACGCACATGGTAAAGACAAGCGCCAGGAGCTGGCTGGCCCCGGCGATCCCCAGGAGCAGGTTGGCAAACTTGACCCCGATCCCGGTCAGGGCGATCACGCCCATCACGATTCCGGCCGCCGAACAAACCGCCATCAGCTGAATCGTGCCCCGGGCGCCGTGCGCCAGCGACTTAAATGTTTTCAAAAAGTCCATGCCCATACGCCAGTTCTTGTTCACCAGGGCGTGGACCCAGCTAATAACAAAGGAGCTGATGATCCCGGCAAAACCGGCCATGATCACCGACCAGCCGCTCAACAGGAAATAGAACAGGACCAGGACCGGGATGAACAGGTAGCCCCGCCGCATGGTTTGCCAGAAATTGGGCAAAGCCGCCCGTGGAAAACCGAGCAAACGCAGTTTCACCGCTTCATAGTCAACCATGAAGAAAGCAGAGAAAAAGTACAGGATCGCCGGAATGATCCCGGCGAGCATGATCCGCTGGTAGGGGATACCGGTAATCTCGGCCATGATGAAGACCCCGGCGCCCATGATCGGCGGCATGATCTGCCCTCCCGAGGAGGCGACCGCTTCGGTCGCGGCGGCAAAGGTCGGCGAATAACCCACTTTTTTCATCAACGGAATGGTCAGTGATCCGGTCGCAACGACGTTGCCGGCGGAGGTGCCGCTCATGGTCCCCATGAGCGCGCTGGCGACGACCGCCACCTTGGCCGGGCCGCCCCGGGCGCCGCCGCTGACGGAGAAAGCCCATTCCACAAAATAGCGTCCCACGCCCGAGTTCTGCAGAAATGCCGCAAAAATAATGAACAAGATGATGTATCGTGAAGAGATGGCGATCGGAGCGCTAAAAATTCCGTAGTCACTGTAAATATAACCCATGAACCGTTTGAATTCATAACCGGGATGCCCGATGATCCCGGGCAGGTACTGTCCCAGAAGAGCGTAACCAAGAAACACCGCGGCCAGGATCAGCAAAGAGTAACCGCTGCAGCGACGGGTCAACTCCATCACCAAAATCACACCGATGATGGCAATGATCATATCCCAGGTCGTGGGACGGACCCGGATGCGCCAGATCAGTTCCTGGAAATTGACCGCCATATAGACAAAAACACAGATCGCCGCGGCCGCGCCGGCCCAATCGAGGATGGAAATCTTCTTTTCCGCCGCCGCCCAGCCGGGGACAAGCAGAAAGCCGATCACCGACAGAGTCACGACGTGCATGGCCCGGAAAAGAAGCGGATCGATGGGAGAAAAGACGAGAAAATAGATATGCAGAAGAGCGGTAATCGCAGCCCAAATGGAGATCACCGTAGCCAACCCGCCTTCAAAACGCCGCTGCGATGCCAGTTCGATATCATCTTCAGCCGCGTCCAGAGCCGCCAACTGTTTCAACTGTTCGGGGGTTAAAAGTTTGGCCAGATCGGCACTGCCTGCACCATTGCTTGTATCGGCCACTGGAACCTCGCCTCCTTTGATGTTGAACGATATCCCCTGCCCCCGGTTTTTTGGAGGCCGGGGGCAGGGTTGCCATTATATTTCTATATTTATGGTAACGGTCATCTGTTGACTTTAGTCGATCGGTTTGGCTCCTTCGGGCACGTCGTAGCCGTTATCCGTGAACCATTTGTAGGCCCCGGGGTGCATCGGCAGGAAGGTGTTCGTCCCCACGAAATCGGGCAGGGTTTCCCAGGCCGAAGCGTGAATCTCGACCATGCGATCGTTATTGCTCAGGACCGCGTCCACAATTTGGTAGATCAGATCTTCCGGCAGATCCTTGTGACAGACGGCCCAGTTGAAGACGTTGATCGTCTCCAGGTCCCCATCCATGAAGGGATAGATCTCTTGCTTGATCACGTCCGCCACCCAGTAGGGGTAGGCTTCGATGACCTTGTCGCGATCCTCGCCGTCAATGGGCAGCATGACCACGTTGTCCGAACCCACGGTCGCCTCGTACTGCAGCAAACCGGCTACCGGGACACCGGAGGAGAAGCTGTTGGCGTCAATCTGGAGGTCGGCATGGCTTTCCACCAGGTCGCCCAGGGCGCCCCAGACCGGGGTCGCGTTGACACCCAGCACTTCCAGAATCAAGGGGTGGTAGGTTCCGGGGGTCCCGCCGGTGGGGCCAACCCCGACCTTCTTCCCTTCCAGATCGCGCAAGGACGTGATCCCGCTGTTCTTGTGGGCCCACCATTGCGAGTAGGTGCTGTACATGGGGAAGATCGCGCGCACGTCCTGGTGCTTCTGCCCGGCAAAGGCCGTGTCCGGCAGACCGTTCCAGGCCTCGTAGCCGATGCCCATGGTGATCATGCCCAGGTCTACTGCCTTGTCCTGGACCAGCATCATGTTGTCCGCCGGGCCTCCGGTCTGCTCCAGGTTGACCGGAACGCCGACAATTTCAGCGACCAGGTTGCCCCAACCGCCGTAAATGAAATAGACACCGCCGACGCTGGCGGTGCCCAAAGAAAGCGTGGACGGCCATTCGACCGCCGGTTTTTCCTCATCGGGTTCTTCACCATTTTCCCCGTTCGTCGGACCCGCCTCTTTTGGACCGCAGCCCGCCGCCACACCGATGATCAGCAGCAGTGCCATCGCTACCAGCAACCATTTCCTCTTGCTCATACAGTCTCTCCTTTTCAGTTTATTTCTCTACCCGGAAAATGGATTAACTTGACAGTTGCCCCTATCCCCCGCTTCCGGCAGTCCCTTTCCGGGAAAATAGAAGTACGCACAAAACTTCCCTTCCCCGTGCAGGTTTTTCTACAACCGGTAAGGGGGAACTACCCTAGAAGTCCCACCTTTAAACCAAAAACATCCATAATTCTACCCCGGAATCACCCCCTCCCATGGTAGTTCGTGTTTTGTTGCATCACCGTGCAGACATGTCGCGATGGATTGTAACTATTGGGGAAATATTTTAGAGTAGTTGAAAGCACACTATTGATATTCGACTCGGGCGATAATATTCCTTCTGCCTATTAAAAATAATCATACTGTTGCCCCCCTTCCCAAATATGCCCCGGTTCCTGCAACAGGCGCTTTTCGGCCTTATCCCCCTTGGCCCAAGATTCCGACATTGCCAGGCAAACCGTCCCGCCACACCGTCGATTAAGAGCAAATATTGTTCAAATCGTTCATTTCGGCCGGGCAAGATCAGCTTTTTTGTCGAGTTACAGCTAGACCCGGGTTTCTCTTTGAAGCAGGGAGAACCAATCCAGGCGTGCCTGGCGGCGCAGGCTGTCAATTTCTTCCGAAACAAGTCCGGAATACCGGCGCTGCAGGCGTAAATATTGATCCAGATCTGTGCTCTGATCGGGGCGATAGGTAAGACGGTAGTGATTTCCTCCCCGAACTTCATAGAGCGGAAAAAGGTTGCTTTCCACAGCCAACCGCGACAGTTCGACGGTGCGATCCGGTTCGGATCCCCAGCCCGGCGGGCAGGGGCAGAGCAGGTGAAGAAAACGGAACCCCCGCACGCGGCCGGCAGTGCGAACCTTGATCGCCAGATCCGCCGGAAAAGCTACGGTGGCGGTGGCGGCATAGGGCACGCCATGGGCGGTAATGATCGTCATAATGTCCTTTTTCTTTCGTGCCACCCGGCGCGGCGCCGGGTGGGTGGTTGTAACGGCGCTCCGGGGGGAAGCCGAACTCGACTGCACCCCCGTGTTCATGTAAGCCTCGTTATCATAACAGACAAAGAGAACATCCTCGTCCCGCAGGGCAGCTCCGGAGAGACCCTGCAACCCGATATCAAAGGTGCCCCCGTCACCCGCCAAAACGATCACCGTCGTTTCACGATCCCCCTTGGCGACCAGCCCTCGCTTGAGACCGCATCCAACTGCCGCCGCCCCGGCCAGAGGGGAATGCAGCACCGGGAGTTTCAAACCGGCCAGGGGAGGCACCCCGCAAATAATGCTCCAGCAGGAAGCGGCAATGACCAGGACCGTCCGCGGGCCGGCCGCACGGACGAGCAACTTGACCGCCAAGGCCGCCCCGCAGCCCGGGCAGGCGCTGTGCCCCGGGTACATCAGGTCCGCTTGATCGAATAGTCCGCCAAGTTTCATTTATCCTCTACCCCCCATCTTTCCCCGGCAAAATCGGCGGGGGCCGCATCGTCTCCGAGCAGCCGTTCCAGCATATCCGGTGAAAGGTCCAGCCCGCCGGCCAGGATCAGGTTTTCGATCACCGGTCGCTGCGGCAGATCGTAAAGAGCGGAACGCAGTTTCTGAGCCAGGATCCCCCCGGTTCCGGGGGAGCAGGTCCGGTCGATCACCACAACCCGGCGGGCTGCGCACGCTTGCAGCAGCTCACGGACGGCCCGGCCCGGGAAAGGGTGTACCAGGCGCAAAGTGATCAAGCCTGTCCGGTGCTCTTTCAAGAGCGGAAGCAGGCTGAGCAGGGTTTCGGCGTTGCTTCCGGCGGTAATCAGAACGGTGCCGGCGCCCTCCAGGGCCGCTCCGGCTGCCGGCAAGTAACAGCGTCCGAACAACGCTGCGAAACGCCGATTAATCTCGGCCAAAGCTTCCGGCACCCGCCGGTGATCCCGGTGACGCTCGCGCACCAGTCGGGCCATAGCCTCCCCGGAGACAAGACCGTGCAGGTTACAGGGTCGGTTTGGATCCACTTGCGGGGCAAAGGCAGGCGGTCCTGGAAAGGATGCCGTTTCCTCCGGCGCCGGAATTTCCACCGCCTCGTAGGTATGCGAAATATAAAACCCGTCGTAAACGACCATGCAGGGTAACAACAGCATTTCGGCCAGGGCATAGGCCTGCAAAATCAAGTCGAAAACCTCCTGGGCCGAGGTGCAATAGAGCTGAATCCAGCCGGTATCCCGCTGGGAAAGACTGTCACCATGATCGGGATCAAGACACCACGGTGCGCCGAGAGCCCGGTTAACATCGACCAAAACCAGGGGAAAACGGCCTCCGGAAGCCCAGTGCAACATTTCATGCATATAGGCCAGCCCCTGGGACGAAGTGGCGGCAAATGTACGCACCCCGGCAGCCGCCGCCCCAATACAGGCCGCCAGGACCGAATGTTCCGAATCAACACTGACAAAATCGGCTTTCAGTTCACCCCGCGACCACATTCCGGCCAGTGTTTCCACGACCGCCGTCTGCGGCGTGATCGGGTAAGCGGCAATCATCTCTACCCCGGCTCGCTGGACGGCGTATGCCGCTGCTTCATTTCCGGTAATAATCTCAACCGGTATCGTCATCACCCCCCATGGAAAGGGCCCGGGCCGGACATTCCCGGACACAAACCCCGCATCCTTTACAATAATCCAAATTAAAGCGATAATGCCCATCGCAGGGTTCAATCGCCAGATCGGGACAAAACAGGTAACAAAGACCGCAACCGGTGCAGGTGCCGCAGCCGAGGCAACGCTGCGCTTCTCCGGTCAAGCCTTCGCCGGTCGGGCGCAGCAGAACGGCCGTCGAAGGGTGTAAATGCAAATCGGCAAGGCGGATCGGGCCGTCATCGTCCCCGTTGATATCGTCGGGCGGGGCATTGCCCTCCAACCGCGCGGTGATGGCGCGGGCGGCATTGCGCCCGGCGGCAATAGCCGCCGGAACCGTATCCGGACCGGTCACCAGATCACCCCCGGCAAACAAAATACAACCGGAAGATAGGGCGCCGAAGACACTCCAATCCGCCTCCTGTCCGATCGCCTCGATCAGGGTGCCGCACGGCAGCGTTGTGTTCTCCTCCGGACGAAGCAAAGACAGCTTTTCACCCCGGGCCGAACTCCGCGACCGGGCCAGGACCAGCCGCCTTGTCCCACTTTCACCGCGCAGTGCTACCGGAACGCGGTTGAAAAGGAAATTGACCCCTTCCGCTTCCGCGGCCGAAACCCCCTCCGGATCCGACGGCATTGCCGCCCGATCGCGGCGGTAAACAACCGTCACCGCCGTTATTCCGTCCCGGCGCCGGGCCAGGCGGGCGGCGTCCAGGGCGGCACTGCCTCCCCCGATCACTATTACGGGGTCGCATACGGGTATCTCTTCACCCAGATTCACCCGGCGTAAAAAATCCAATGCGGTGATGCCGGCTGCAGCTTCGTCCAGACCCGGCAGGAGAAGACGGGCCGGCCGGGACGCCCCAGCGGCCAAAAATACCGCATCGTGTTCACGGTAAAGCTCTTTCAGTGGTACGGTCGTCCCCACGGTGCAGTTGAGACGGAACACAACCCCCTCCCGGCTCAGCATCGCCAGTTCCTCCGCCAGGACGGCACGGGGCAGGCGGTATTCCGGAATGCCGGTAACAAGAAGACCCCCGGCCACCGCCTCCTTTTCGTAAACCGTAACCCGGTACCCTTCCCGAATCAGGTAGAAGGCACAGCTTAGACCCGCCGGTCCGGAACCGACCACGGCCACGGAGGCCCGCTTTTGTACCGGGGCGGGTACCGCCTGAAAATGACGGTGACGCCATGCTCCGATTGCTTCTGCAATCCGGTGGACCTGAAGCGCCTGATCCAGATTGCCGCGATTGCAGCAGACCTCGCAAAAACGAAAACAGACCCGTGCCGTGATCGCCGGAAAGGGATTCTCACGGCAGATTATTTCCCAGGCCTGGGCATGATCCCCCGTGCCGAAAGCAACCAGCCAGGCCGGGATGGCGCTGCCGGCGGGACAGGCGGCCCGGCACGGAGACAGCTTTGATTCATAAACGGGAGTACGGAAGCGCCACTGCCCGGTTTGAACTGCCAGCCCCGGTTTACTGCCATAACCGATCCGGGCCAGAAGACGGTTTTGGGCCGCTGTTTCAGTCACCGGCTTCCACCTCCCGCACCTGCCGGTAGCCCTCGAGCATCGCTGCAATATTGGCTTCAACCCGGTGAGGCAGGCGGCGGCACGCCGCTTCCCGCAGGCTTGCGGGTGAAGCAAACCCGCTCACCCGGGCCAGCGCCCCCACCACGGCCGTATTGACCATGGGCAATCCGGCGATGATCAGGTCCAGGGCGGTGCCGATCTCCCGGGCTTCCACGGCATAAATACGCTGGGTTTGAAAGGCAAACGCCTCCCGGCGCATGGATCGTGCCGCAGCCGTGGAAGCATATAAAATGATCCCGTTTGGCTTGAGCCCACCGGCGACTTCCTCCCCGGGCAGATTCCCCATCGAAACGACACAATCGGGGTTGTAGATACGGCAGCGCGGCATCAACCTGCCCTCGCTGACCCGGATAAAAGCGGTCACCGGTGCACCGCGCCGTTCAGCCCCAAACAGGGAAAAAGCGCGGGCAAACCGCCCCTCCCGGAAAACAGCTTCGGCGAAAATAGCGGCCGCGATGACGATACCCTGCCCGCCCCGACCGTGCAGCCGTATTTCGGTTACGTCCGCGGTCCATTGCCCCTGCATGATCATCCCTCCTCATGCCCATCCTTGCATGCGCATAACCCGTCACGGTAATCTCCCCGCTTCTGTCGCCCGGCGGGTTTATTTGCCGCCTTTTCGGGCCAGACAGCGTTTCAATGTTTGTTCTATCCAATGGGCGGTGGTTTGATTTAAAGGTGCAGCAGCTTCCGGAAAGCAGTTTCATCGAGCACCGTCACACCAAGAGAGAGAGCTCTTTTCAATTTGCTCCCGGGACCGGCGCCGGCGACAAGGTAGGCCGTCTTTTCGCTCACAGCGGCGGCAACCCGTCCCCCTCGAGCTTCGACCAGCTCTGCCGCCCGCTCCCGGGTCAGCCCCGGCAGAGCGCCGGTGAAAACAAAAACGAGATCTCGTAAAAAGTTTTCACCCGCGATGCCCGGGTCCGGCCCGGAAAAGTTGACCCCCCCGTCACGCAACTTTTCGATCAACCGCTTCGTTTCCGGTGATTTGAAATAACGAGTCACGGCGGCGGCAATTTTGGGGCCGATTTCCGGAACGGTGGTCAACTCCTCCGGGCTGGCGCCCATGAGGCGATCCAGGCTTCCGCCATACCCGGCCAGGATGCGTGCCGCCCGTTCACCAACGAAACGAATACCCAATCCGAACAGGAGCCGGTGTAAAGGGTTGAAACGGCTGCGCGCAATGGCTGCAAGCAGATTGGCCGCCGATTTTTCCGCCAGTCGTTCCAGGGAAAGCAACCCTTCCGCCTCCAAAAAATAGAGATCCCCGGCATCACGTGCCAGTCCGGCCCGCCACAGGAGTCCCGCCACCGCCGGGCCCAGCCCTTCAATATTCATGGCCCGCCGGGAGGCAAAATGAACGAGCCGCTCTACCGCCTGGGCCGGGCACGAGAAATTGAGGCACCGCCGGGCCGCTTCTCCGGGCAAACGATGCACCGCCGCGCCGCAGGAGGGACAACGGGCCGGCATGGTGAAGGTCTTCTCTTTCCCGGTCCGTTTTTCAGGCAGCACCCGCACGATCTCGGGGATCACTTCCCCCGCTTTGCGCACGACCACCATATCCCCGATTCGGACATCCTTGTCGCGCAAAACATCTTCATTATGCAGACTGGCCCGCTGCACCGTCGAACCGCTCAAAACAACCGGCTCAAAAAAGGCAACCGGAGTTACGGCGCCGGTACGCCCCACGTTGACCCCGATTTCCAGGACCCGGGTTACCGCCTCGGCCGCCGGGAATTTATAGGCGACTGCCCAACGGGGACTGCGGGCGGTGGCGCCGAGCCGCCGTTGCATTTTCAGATCGTTGACCTTGATCACGATCCCATCAATTTCATACGGCAGATCGAACCGTTTTTCCTGCCAGGAACGGATAAACGCCCAGGCCCGGGCCGGGCCGGTGCAAGGGCGGCGGTGCGGATTGACGGGCAGGTTCAAATTTTCGAGGTGTTCCAAAACCGCTCCGTGACTTTCCAGCGGTAAAGTATGTTCGCCCAGGCCGTACAAAAATATTTTCAACGGGCGGGCGGCGGTAACCTTTGGATCCAGCTGGCGTAGAGAACCGGCGGCACAATTGCGGGGGTTGGCAAAAAGCGCTTCCCCTTTTTCCTCCCGTCGCCGGTTCAAAACCTCAAAATCGTTGCGCGAGAGATAAACTTCCCCGCGCACTTCGACCGTGACATCCTCGGGCAAGCGCAGGGGCAACTGCCGCAGCGTGCGCAGGTTGGCGGTAACATCCTCGCCGGAAAAACCGTCCCCCCGGGTCGACCCCCGGGAGAAAACCCCGTCCGCATACTGCAGGGACACGGCAATGCCGTCGATTTTCAATTCACAGACATACTCGACCTCTGCCGTACCGGTTCCCCGGCGCACCCGCCCGTCAAAATCATACAACCCGGCTTCGTCAAAAACATTGTCCAGTCCGAGCATGGGCGGTCGGTGCGCCACCGCTTCAAAAGCTTCCAGCGGCTCCCCTCCCACCTTTTGGGTCGGGGAGTCCGGCGTCCGCAGTTCCGGGTAGCGTTCCTCCAACTGCTCCAGTTCCCGCATCAGCTCGTCGAAAACGGTATCGCTGATGCGCGGTTGGTCCAGAACATGATAGCAATGGTTATGAGCTTCAACCTCGCGCCGCAGCTCATCAACCCTGCGGCGTGCTTTTTCAAAATTAACCACCGGCACCGCTCCTCCAACTTCTACCCGCAAATAAATCTATTCGGATCATTCCCTTGACCCTTGCAAAAGGACCTGTCTAGTATTCGATCCCCTGCCGGGATTGAACGCCCTGTTGATAGTGGTGCTTGATGGCCAGGATCTCGCTGACCAGGTCGGCCCGTTTGACCACCGCGGTCGTTGCCCCGCGCCCCGTCAGGACCAGGTCCACTGCCGCCGGTTTTTGATCGAGAAGCTTCAAAAGTTCTTTCTCCGGCACAAGCTTGTAGTCCACGGCCACGTTGATTTCATCCAAAATAACCAGATCATACTCGCCCCCAAAAACCGCTTTTTTGACCTGATTAAACCCCTCCCGGGCCAGTTCGACATCGATCGGATCGGGATTTTCTCTGTTCACGAAGACATCGCGTCCGGCCTTCACTACCGTCAGGTTGGGCAGGGAGGAAGCGGCCAGGTACTCACCATAATCCCTGCCCTTCATAAAGTGGATCATGAATACCCGGTAACCGTGTCCGAGAGCCCGGATCGCCTGTCCTACGGCAGCGGTAGTTTTCCCCCGGCCCTCCCCGGTGTAAACCATAACCAGTCCCCGCTTGGCGCCGTTACCTTTCATGGCTTCACCTCTTCATTTTCTTGGTTATGAAAGCGATTGTTTTCCTGTCGCCATCAAAGCCGGTTAAATGGTGCTTTCATGGATCGGGATCCGGCAATCACGGAAGTTTTTAACACTTGACCATCGAACGGCGGCGCGATCAAATATCTCCCGTTCACTTTAACCGTCCCGTTCAAGATGCCTGGCGATCAGCAGGCGTTGCATCTCACTGGTCCCCATGTAGATCTGGGTTAACTTGGCCTCCCGCATCAGGCGCTCGACCGGATAATCACGGGTATAGCCGTACCCCCCGAATATTTGCACCGCACCGGTGGTGACCTCCATCGCCGTCTCCGAAGCGTAGAGCTTGGCCATGGCCGATTGCATGGCATGGGGCAAACCCCGGTCTTCGAGAAATACCGCCTGGTAAGTCAAAAGCCGTGCGGCCTCGATCCGGGTGGCCATGTTGGCCAGCATGAAGGAAAGGGCCTGGAAACCGGCAATCGGACGGCCGAACTGCACCCGCTGACGGGCATAAACCCGGGCCGCTTCCAGGGCCCCCCGGGCGATACCCAGCGCCTGGGCGGCCACACCGGTGCGCCCTCCGTCAAGCGCATGCCTGGCGATTGAAAACCCTTCCCCCTCCCGTCCCAACCGGTTTTCTTCCGGAACAAAACAGTTTTCAAAGATTAACGCCGCCGTGGGCAGAGAACACAACCCCATCTTTTTTTCCCCCGGTCCGAAACCAAAACCGGGGTCGCCTTTTTCCACGATAAAGGCGCAGCTCTCCCCGTCCCGCTTCTCGCCCGGGATAACGGCAAATACCAGGTATACCTCCGCTTCGCCGGCATTGATCGTAAAAATCTTGCGGCCGTTTAAAACGTATCCGTTTTGTTCCCGGCGGGCGATGGTTTGCAAGCCGGCCGTATCGGAGCCGGCCGCGGGTTCGGTCAGGGCAAAGGCTCCCAATTTTTCACCCGAAGCCAGCGGTTCAAGAAAACGGTGTTTTTGTTCCGGTGTGCCGTAACGGTTGAGCGTTTGCCCGACCTGGGTAATATGAATGGAAAGGGTGATCCCGACAGAGGCGTCGACCCGGGCCAGTTCTTCCACGGCAATGATTGTGCTGAGGCAATCAGACCCTCCCCCACCGTAATCTTCCGGAAAGGGGATCCCGGTCAGCCCGAGACGGCCCAACCGGTCAAATATATCCCGGGGGAATTTTTCCTGCTCATCGCGCCCGGCGGCTCCCGGTTCAACTTCAGTTTCGGCAAAATCCCGCACCATACGGCGGATCAGTTCCTGTTCATCGGTCAATAAAAAGTGCACCTGCTCAAACAACCTCCCTTGACCCGGGCCGATTCAATTGTTCCGGGCCCGATCACCTTCAGCGCCCCGATCTTTTTTGATGAGGGCACGGTGGGCTATATCACGGCGATAGAAACAGCCGTTAAAATTGATCCGCTCCACGGCTCCGTAGGCTCGATCCGCCGCCTCGGAGAGGCTACTTTCCCATGCGGTTACCCCCAAAACCCGCCCCCCCGCGGTCACCGGGCCTCCTTCCGCCCGGCTTGTTCCGGCATGAAAAACAGCCAGCCCGGGCCGGTTCTCCCGCTCCAGCTCTTCCAAACCGGAAATGGCAAAACCGGTCCGGTACGCCCCCGGATAACCGGCCGAAGCCAGGACCACGCATACCGCCGCATTATCGTGCCAAACCGGCGCCGGCACCGATAAAAGATCACCGCGGGCGGCCGCCGCCAGCAGCGGCAGCAAGTCGGATTTCAAACGGGGCAGAACAACCTGTGTTTCCGGATCGCCGAAACGGGCGTTGAACTCCAGCACATTGAGGCTACCTCCGGACACCATCAGCCCGGCATAGAGAACGCCCCGGTAATCGATCCCCCGGCGCTTCAGTTCCTTCAACAGCGGCCGGAACACCTGCTTTTCGACCCGATTTTCCAGCTCCGGGGTCAATACCGGAACCGGAGAATAGGCGCCCATACCCCCGGTATTGGGCCCGGTGTCGCCTTCACCGGCGGCCTTGTGATCCTGGGAGGGAGGCATCAGGGCCAGGTTTTTCCCATCGGTTAGGGCCAGAACAGTTACCTCTTCTCCTTCAAGACGGTTCTCGATCACAACCCGCCTGCCCGCTGCACCGAAAACATTTTCAACCATGAACCGTTTCAGTGCCGCTGCGGCTTCATCCCGGTTTCGGGCCACGGTCACCCCCTTGCCCGCCGCCAGGCCGTCCGCTTTGACCACAACCGGCCCCTCCGGCCGGGACTGCAAATAATCGTAGGCGGTCCGGTAATGTTCAAAGACTTTAAAAGGCGCGGTCGGGATACCGCCGGCGACCATCAACTCCTTGGCCCATGCTTTGCTCCCTTCCAGTTGTGAACCGGCCCGCCCCGGCCCGAACACAACCAAGCCGGATTGGCGGAAAGCATCCGCCAGCCCGGCCGCCAGGGGCGCTTCCGGCCCGACCACGGTCAGATCGATCCGCTGCTCCCGGGCCCATTGCAGCAAGGCCGCGGTATTATCCACCGGTATGGCGACACACCCGGCTACCGAGGCAATGCCGGCGTTTCCCGGAGCACAGTAAAGCGCAGCAAGCCCGGGGCTTTGGGCGATCTTCCAGGCCAGGGCATGTTCCCGCCCCCCGCCGCCCACGATCAAGACTCGCACCAAACCGCCTCCCTTATCTTCAGTGTAGCTTCTATGTTTTTCCGGGCCTGACCGGGTTTCATCCCGAGCGTGGCAGCTTCAGTCTCCAGTCAGTGTTTGAAATAGCGCCGCCCGGTAAAGAGCATGGCCAGCCCGAACCGATCGCAGGCGGCAATGGATTTGCCGTCGTTCAAGGAGCCGCCGGGCTGCACGATCGCGCTGATTCCGGCGGCGGCGGCTTCCTCCACCACATCCGGAAAAGGAAAGTAAGCGTCCGATCCGAGCACCGCTCCCCGAGCTTTTGCCCCGGCCTGGGCCAGGGCCAGGCGTGCGGCGGCGATACGGCTCATCTGCCCGGCGCCGATACCCAGGGTTTGCTCCTCCGAGGCGACGACGATCGCGTTGGATTTGACATGTTTGACCACGGTCTGGGCGAAGGTTAGCGCCTGTCGTTCCTGAACAGTAGGGCGGCGAACCGTAACCTCCTTTGCCGCATCAAGATCCACCGGCTCGCGATCCACCGTCTGCACCAACAGCCCGCCGGAAACCTGTTTCCACTCCAAAACGGCCCCGCCTTCGCTTTCCGCAACGGCAGCCATTTCCAGTAAACGGATATCCTTTTTGCGACTCAAAATCTCCCGGGCCTCCGCGGTAAAAGCGGGCGCGGCCACCACCTCCAGGAATATCCCGGTCATGGCCCGGGCGGTTGCTCCATCCACCGGGCGATTTGCCGCGACAATCCCCCCAAAAATGGAAACCGGGTCGGCCCGGTAGGCCCGGTCATATGCTTCTTCCACCGTGGCCGCGATGCCCACACCACACGGGTTGGCATGCTTTAGCGCCACTACCGCCGGCCGGTTAAACTCCCGGACCAGGGCCCAGGCCGCCTCCAAATCATTTATATTGTTGAAAGAAAGCGCCTTGCCATGCAGCTGCCGGGCCGCACCGATTCCGTGCCGGCCGGCGGCCGGCACGTAAAAAGCCGCTTGCTGCTGGGGGTTCTCTCCGTAACGCAACTCCTCTACTTTTGCATAGGCACTCACCAGGAGCGGAGGGAAGAACGCACCGGCCGCCAGGTCCGGTAAAGACTGCAAGTAGGCGGCGATAAGGGCGTCGTAACGGGCGGTATGAGCGAACGCCTCCACCGCCAGGCGGAGCCGGGTTTGTAAACTGATTTCCCCCTCGCGTTCCAGCTCGGCTATTATCCCGGGATAACGCGAAGGGCTGACAACCACGGTCACGAAAGCGTGGTTCTTCGCCGCCGCCCGCACCATGGCCGGACCCCCGATATCGATCTGTTCCACCGCCTCCTCCGGGGTAACCCGCGCCCGGGATACGGTCCGGGAAAAGGGATAAAGGTTCACGGCCACGATCCCGATCGGGTTAATACCCTGTTCTTCCAGTTGCCGGCGGTGAACGGCCGAATCCGGACGGGCCAGGATCGCTCCGTGAATATGGGGATGCAGAGTTTTTACCCTTCCGTCCAAAATTTCCGGAAACCCGGTCACCTCTGCAACCCCGGTCACCGGAAGACCGGCTTCCTCCAGAACCCGGGCGGTTCCTCCGGTAGAAAGGATCTCCCAACCCTGCTGCACCAGGGACCGGGCAAACTCAACCACCCCGTTCTTGTCCGAGACACTGATCAAGGCGCGCTTTCTGTTTTCACTCAAGGATGATGCACTTTCTCCCTTCCACCGCGATTTGATCCCGGCAGGCCAGGTCCAGGGCCCTCGGGTAAAGGCGGTATTCGGCGGCATGAATGCGTCGGTGCAAAGTAGCGGTGCTGTCTTCCTGGAGCACCGGAACCGCCTCCTGCAGAATGATCGGCCCGCTGTCCAGGCCTTCTTCAACCAGATGCACCGTGCAACCGGATACTTTGACTCCGTAGGCCAGGGCCTGTTCCACCGCGTCCAGTCCGGGAAAAGCCGGGAGCAGTGAAGGGTGGATGTTCAGGATCCGGTTGGGAAAAGCCTGAATGAACAGGGGTGAAAGCAAACGCATGAAACCCGCCAGAGCGACCAGGTCGGCCCCGGCTTCCCGGAGGGCCTCCAACAGCAGTCGATCATAGTCAACCCGGCCCAGACCCCGGGAGCCGATATGACAGGAACGGATCCCGCGCCGGCGAGCCCTTTCCAGGGCCGGAGCCCCCTCCCGATCGCTTATGACCAGCACCACCGGGGCCGCAACGGCGCCCCTGCTCACCGCCTCGAGGATCGCCTCCAGGTTGGTCCCCTCCCCCGAGGCCAGCACCGCGAGTCGTTTCGCCATCCGTCCCCGCCACCTCTTTCGACATTTCTTTGGTGGTTATTCTCTTTTAGCCTTTCCTTTTCCTTCGCCTTCCAGTATTGCCGACAAAATTTCCCGCCGGCGACGGCAGGTTGGCAGATTGAAAGAAACATTCCATTTCTAGATGAAGCGATTCTCCATCCCTTTGATCCGGCACCAGGTACCGCTGTTCATGTTCAATTCATGGATCACACTTGTTTCAAGGTATTTGACCGCGGCGACCCAAATTGGAATCGGCCGGATCATTTGGTTTGTAGAGAACCGCGGGGTTTATGTTGAGGATTGTTGTGCCAGCATCAATTTTTGGCGAATAATTATTTGGCGCCGCCGTTCTAGCGGCAACTGATCAGATCACCTTGCCGATGATGAAAACACGTTCCCCTTGGCGTTCCAGTGCGCTCACCGCCGCTTTCGCTTCAGCTGCCGGCAGCACCAGCACCAGGCCCACCCCCATATTAAAAGTGCGCCACATCTCTTCCCGGCAAACCGGCCCGGTTTTTTCGATGAGCTTAAAAATAGGGGGTATTTCCCAGGAGTCTTCCCGGATCTGCGCCCGCAAACCCGGCGGAAAAATGCGGGGCAGGTTGCCGGGAAGCCCGCCCCCGGTAATATGGGCCATTCCCTTGATCTTGAATCGATCGAGCAGGGGCAGCACCGCACGCACATAGATGCGGGTGGGCCGGAGCAGCTCCTCCCCGAGCGGTCTTTCCAATCCGGGGGGTCTTTCCTCCAGCGATAAAGCGGCTTTCTCTAGAAGAACGGTTCGGGCCAGGGAAAAACCGTTGCTGTGCAGCCCGGCCGAGGCCAGGCCGACCAAGACATCACCCGCGGTGATGGACGAACCGTCAATAATGTTCGCCTTCTCCACCACTCCAACGGCGAAACCGGCCAGATCATATTCACCGCCGGGGTAAAAGCCGGGCATTTCAGCCATTTCACCCCCGAGGAGGGCGCATCCCGCCTGCCGGCACCCCTCCGCCACCCCGGCCACCACCTTTTCGGTCTGCTCGGGGTCAAGTTTGCCCACCGCCAGGTAATCCAAAAAGAAAAGCGGTTCCGCCCCCTGGACCAGGATATCGTTCACGCTCATGGCCACGCAATCGATCCCGATGCTGTCGTGCCTGCCCAGAGCAAAGGCAATCTTCAATTTGGTGCCGACCCCGTCACATCCCGCCACCAGAACCGGTTCCCGGTAGCGTTTCGCCTCCAGGGCAAACAACCCTCCGAAACCGCCCAACGACGACAGCACTTCAGGGCGCATGGTGGAGCGGGCCAGACCCTTGATCCGCCGCACCGCCTCCTCCCCCATTCCGATGTCCACCCCGGCTGCACGGTAGTTCATCCCTTCCGTCAACCGCTGCACCACCCTGTACAAAGAATTGCCGCCATGCCGGTGCCTGTTTAAAGAAACCGCCGGCAGCTCCAAAGCAGGCCAAACGGATCATGCTTTTCCAGTATAAGGCTTACACCAACCGGCGTCAACCGTTAACCCGATCAGCCATTTGCGCTGCCCCCCGCCAATCATCAAAATATACGTTCTGATCCGTTCCGACTTTTCGTCCTTGCCCTGTTTTGTCCTACACTTCAAAAACCTTCCCGCCGCTTCCTCCCCTCCTCCCGCCTGCTTCCCGGATCAGTTGTTCTGGGCTGCCGCCGCTTCGCGTCCGGCGGCGGCAATGTCTTCCAGCGCCAGTTGTTCCTCGGTACTTAAAATGTACTCCAGATCCAAAATGATCAGCAACCGGTCTCCTATCTTGCCCACACCCTCGATCAATTCGGAGCAATCCCCGGTAATACCGCTGGGTGAAGCCTGGACCTGCGTCCCGGGAAGCCGCAACACCTCGGTCACCGCATCGACAATTAACCCGACCTGGTTCGGCCCGATTTCGGCAATGATAATCCGGCTCTGTTCACCATATTCCGTTTCCGGGAGGTTAAACCGCTTGCGTAGATCGATGACCGGGATCACCTCGCCGCGCAAATTGATCACCCCCTCCACGAACCGGAGCGCCCGTGGAAGAGGGGTGATTCGAACCATTTTCAGTACTTCCCGAACATGGTTGATCGAACAGGCGAACTCTTCTTTGTTCAACAGAAAGACCACCAACTGGTTTTCTTCTTCTTGTTTATTCTGTTTCACCTTTTCCCTCCTTGCAATTAACCCTCGCGGCGGTATTTAAACTGGCTCAATTCTTTGGACAGCCTCATTGAAGACTCCCGCAACTCCAGAGCGGCTGCGGCCACTTCTTGCATCGTGGAGGACTGTTCCTGCACCGAAGCAGCCATCTCTTCACTTCCGGCACTGAGTTCTTCCGCCGCCGTCGCGGCTTCGTTGACCCGAGCCCCGATCCCCGCCACGGCCTGCAGGATTCCTTTGAATTTGGCGCCTACTTCCGCCACAACACCGCTTCCGGTTTCCACTTCCTTGACCCCTGAATTCATATTTTCCAAAGCCTGTTTGCTTTCTTTTTGGGTGGCCCGGATCAACTCTCCAATTTCCGCCGCCGCTTTGGCCGATTGTTCCGCCAGCTTACGAACCTCTTCGGCCACCACCGCAAATCCCCGTCCCTGTTCCCCGGCCCGGGCCGCCTCGATGGCCGCGTTTAACGCCAGCAAATTGGTTTGATCGGCAATAGCGGTGATTACAACCAGTATCTTCCCGATGCTGCCCGAACGCCGGTCAACCTGGGCAATCACCATTTGCAGATCGCTCACCCGGCGGCTGATGATCTGCATTTGTTCCATCGCCCGGTCAATGGCCCGGCCGCCTTCTTCGGCCTGATTGACAATGCCCGCGTTGGCCTCCGCCATCTGTTGCGAACTGCTGCTGAGCTGCTGGACATTACCGGCAAACTCATTGATCGTGGCCGAGACTTCCTCCAGGGAGGAGCTCATCTCTTCCGCAGCCGCGGAAACCGATTCACTGCCGCGATCCACCGAAGTTGCCATATCCACCGCCTCGCTGATCAGCCGGCGCAAGCTTTGGCCCATCTTGTTGAATTCCTCCCCGAGCCGGCCGATTTCGTCGTTCCGTTTTACCTCGGTTTCCAGAACAAGGTTGCCCCGGGCAATCTCGGAAGCCACCACGACGATTTCCCGCAAGGGTCGGGCAATACCGTTGGCCATCAGCACGCCGATGACAATGATCGCCGCCACCGCGATCACCCCGATGATGATCGCGATATTGCACATCTGATGCACGCTCGCAAAGATTTCAGCCTGCTCGACCTCGACCACCAGTCCGACCGGAGTGTCGCCCAACCGGGTCACCGCCAGGTTGCCCAGCACCGCCTGTCCAAGATAATTGTCGTACCGGGCCTGAGTTCTAAATTCAGTGTCGCCGGTTTCAATCGCTTCCGCCAACAGCCGCACCGCCCTGGTATCAACACTTTCGCGCAAAGCGGCCCCGGCGGCATATTCACCGAAGCGGGTGTCGGTCAAAAGCAGGCCGCCGGCATCGAGCAGGTACGAATCCATGCTTTCTTTCCCGGTTGCTTCCAGATCGCCATGCACGATACCGCTGACCTGGGCGTCGCTGAGCATGAAATTAATCGTCCCTTCGATCTTTCCGGTCAGCCCTTCGGAAAGCACCGGCGAAGCGTAGACAAGGCAGTTTTCGTCCAGTAGATCCGAGAAAAAAAGTGTGGACCAGTAGGGAGAACCTTTCAGGGCGGCCTGGACATAGTGTTCTTTGAGCAGGGTCGAACCGAGCAGACCCTGACCGGTATCGTAAACCACCCGGCCCACGGAATTGGTAATAAAAATACGCGCCAGCCCCAGTTCCCGGGCGGCATTCCCAAGTAAACCGTCCAGGATCTTTTTCCTTCCCTGCCATTCCGCGGCGAATTCATCCCGGCCGATCTGCTGCAAAACATTCATGCTTTCGTAAACATCGCTGGTGTAGGTCAGGACCCGGCTTTGGTCTTCGATGCTCCGGCAATAATTAAGCACCTTGTAATTTGAAAGGTTGGTGAACGTATCGAGATTGCTTTTAATTTCACCCTCAATGGTGCGGTTGAAATTGAAAAGACTGACCACGCTGATGATCAAAACCGGAACAATCCCGACCAGTAAAAATAGAATCGTTAAAAATACTTTTAAACTGCTTCTTCTCTTCATCACCGTCTCCCCCCCAAAATAGAAACACTCATGATAAACAAAGGCGGGCTGATCAACCTTCGCAAACCGGCTCATTTAGCTTTTTGTACACCGCCGGAATCTTTCTTTCCAGGGCAAACCGGGCCGGATTTTTGATTATTTCGACACAGCCGGTAACAAAGTAACCTCCGGTGGCAAGCTGCGTGGAAAATTGTTCGATCAAACGTTCCTGTATTTCTATCTTGAAGTAAATAAAAACATTGCGGCATAGGATGAGCTGCATGGTCGGGATCGTCGGATCAAACGGGGACAGTAAATTATGTTGGTAAAAGGTAACCGCTTTCCGGTAACGTTCCCGAAGGCAATAGGAACCGGATTCGAAGGTAAAATATTTGGTCCTCAGATGCGGGGGGACCTTTTCTAATTGACGGATGCTGTAACGACCCAAACTTGCTTTTTCCAGCGCCTGGTGATCGATGTCAGTGGCCAGTATTTTCACCCGCGCCCCGGCCCTCAGCTCATGAGCGATCATGCTCAAGGTATAAGGTTCTTCGCCGGTTGAACAACCGGCGCTCCAGATGTTCAATTCATGGCAGCGATTTAACAGCTGTGGGAATACGTGCCCGGAAAGGTATTCGTAGACAGATTCGTCGCGATAAAATTCGGAAGTGTTGATCGTGACATAGTTCAGGAACAGCTCCCTCTCGGTCCCATCATGGACCAATTCTGAATAAAGGTTGCAAAAATTTTGCTTTTTCCGGGTCATGAGCTGGCGGATGCGCCGCTCCATCTGGCGATCCTTGTAGCTGCTCAAATCCAGGCCGGTTAAAAACAATAGTTTTTCGGTAAAATCGTCATAAGTCCACTCTTCGGTCATCTGAAAAACATCCTATTGAGAATTATTTGCAGCAAGGCTCCGGGCATCTCCAAGGATCCTTGTCGCCAGTTCGGACAAGGGCACTATTTCATCGTAACAACCCCCGCTAATAACCGCTTCCGGCATGCCGGGCATGACCGCCGTATCGGGATCCTGAACAATGATGATCGAACCGGGTTTTCGCTCCTTCAACCGTTTCACTCCGGCCACACCGTCTTTTCCCATCCCGGTGAGGATGACCGCAATGACGCGGTAGTTCGAATCGGCCAATGAATAAAGCATGACATCGACCGCCGGGCGAACATGATGGACCTTCGGTCCCGCATTCAAAACAATCGACCTTTGCTGCGCGGTCAGATGGTAATCGCCCGGGGCGATAAATACCGTTCCTTCCACGACCGGATCCCCATTCACCGCTTCCCTAACCTCCAACTGCGAACGGTTATTCAGACGGCGAGCCAGTTGCGCCGTAAACCCGGCCGGCATGTGCAAGGAAACAAACACCGCCGCCGGTAAACCGGGGGGCAATTGGTCAAGCAAATATTCCAGCGCCCTGGTTCCCCCGGTCGAGCCCCCGATCGCAACGATTACCCCGTTGTTTTTTGCCCTTGAAACAGCCCCGGGACTGTTTACGCTGTGGTTGGGTTGGATTGGCGGCATTTGTTTTTTTCTCCCTTGCTGAGCGATCTGATCACAACTGCTCCGGTAGCGGCATAAATCTTCATGGTGCGGCCGTAACTTCCGCCGGTATCTTCCGATAGAACAGCGATCTCCAGTTCACGAAGTTTGGCCCGTACCGCTTCCAGGTTTTTTTGACCGATGCCCGCTCCTTTAAATTGAAAGTCGAACAGTTTGCCCCCGCCGGCCAGGTGAGCAACGAGGCTGTTTCCTCTGTATCCCAACTTTTTCATTGTTTGAATCAATTCCGGAATAGCCGTATCGGCAAACTTGGCCGGGTTGAAGTGGTTGGCGCTGGATCTGAAGCGGTGTTTTTTACTATCATTCAACAAAACATGGGCCAACCCGGCGATCTTGTGTTCGGGATCGTACAAGCCGACCCCAACGCAGGAACCAAGCCCGATCGTAATCAGCATTCCGTCGTTCCGGATTGCCGCCAGGTCGGCAATGCGAACATAGATGGTCTTCATTCAATGCACTCCCAAACGATTGAAGATCTGATCGAGCGAACCCGCCTCGGGCAGCAACAAAATGTTCCCTTCAATGTTTTGGTTCAATGCGTGCATGGTCGTTTTGATCAAGATAAAATTGTCTTCCGTTAAAATTTTTTCAGCAATGACCGAGCCGAGCAGGGCTCCGGCCATATCCAGCCCCAATTCGGGCGGAGTCAACGTAAACGTAAGCCCGGTCATGGCAGAAAGGGCGTTCAAATAAGAACTGACAAGGATATTCCCCAGTTCCATCAAGAGCGAACGACCCATTTCTCCCATCGGTTCAAACCCTTTCGGAAGCAACTTGGCGATCAACGCGCTGATCGCCGGCAGGGGCAGGGCCAGCAAAACCGTTAACATCACCTCGTTGCTGCTCGCATCCAAAATAACGATCGCGATCTTCTGTTCGGGATCGCCCAACGCTTCCGGAACAATCTGGAGCGGAACAACCTGCACTTTCGGCACTTCGAGGGTAATTTTTTCATGGCTCAGCATCTGGGACAGGGCGGTGGCGGCATTACCGGTCCCGATATTGGCCAGTTCAGTCAACACATCCTTGCGGCATTCGGTTATTTTGGCTCGTTGCACTTGATCACCCCTGAACGGCTGAGACTTTTTGCAGCGCTTCGATAATCCGATCCGATTGAAACGGTTTCACCACAAAATCCTTTGCCCCGGCATTCAAAGCATCGATCACCAGCGCCTTCTGCCCCATAGCGCTGACGACGATAATCACCGCCCGCGCGTCAAGTTCCATAATGCCTTGAATGGCCTTGATCCCGTCCAGATTGGGCATGGTAATATCCATGGTCACCAGGGCCGGGTTCAGCTTTTTATACAGTTCGATGGCCTGGAAGCCGTCTTCTCCCTCCCCGATCACCGAATACCCGTTTTCCTCCAGTATTTTTTTCAAGGTCATCCTCATGAAGGCGGTGTCATCTATTACCAGTACTGTTTTACCCATTCCCAATTTACCTCCTTACGGTAAGAGCCCCATGGCATCAACAATCAAGGTAACCCGTCCGTCTCCCAAGATCGTCGCCCCGGCAATCCCGGTCAAATTGCTCAAAATCGGCCCGAGCGGCTTGATCATGATCTCTTGCTGGCCAATCAGCTCATCGACGATCAGTCCCGCCTTCTTTTCACCGGCTTCGACGATCACCACCGGTAAAACTGGGGGCCGGGGATCACGGCGGCCGGAATAACCGAGCAACGCGCTCAAGTCATGCAACCCGATCACCTCGCCTCGCAAGTTGATCACCTTCTTGCCCCTGATTGTTTTGACCTGGCTTGACTCCCAAAAAGCATTTTCAATGATCACTTCGACCGGAATGGCCAGAATCTGGCCCACAGACTTGACCAGTAATGATTTAATGATCGCCAGAGTCAAGGGCAAGCGCAACGTGAAGCGGGTCATGACCGAAGGCCGGCTCTGGATCTGGATTGAACCGCGCAGTGCTTCAATGCTGGTCTTGACCACATCCATCCCCACACCGCGCCCGGAAACATCATCCACTTCCAAGGAAGTACTGAAACCGCTGTAAAAAATCAAGTGCAACTGATCTTGCTCGGAGAGACGGGAAGCCTCCTCCGGATCGATCATCCCTTTTTCAATCGCCCGGCGTTTGATTGCTCCGGGATCCATCCCCACACCGTCGTCCTCCACGACAATGACAATATGATTTCCTTCGTGGTAAGCTTGCAATAAAATCGACCCTTCCGGGTTTTTGCCGCACGCTTTTCTATTTATTTCCGTTTCAATTCCATGATCAATGGCATTGCGGATGAGGTGAACCAGCGGATCCGACAACCGGTTGACAATGGTCCGATCGAGTTCGGTCTGTTCCCCGCGGATCTGAAGGCGAACCTTTTTTGCCCGTGAGCGGCTTATATCCCGGACCATGCGTGGAAAACGATCGAAAACCTGTTTGATCGGCACCATCCGCAACCCCATCGAAATATCTTGTAAATTGTTGATCGATCGTTTGAGCTGATCCAACCGAACGTCCAATTCTTCGGAATACCCCCGCCCCAGTTCCAAAATTCCGGTCCGAGCCACAACCATCTCGCCGACCAGGTTCATCAGTTGATCCAGCTTGTTTGTTTCCACCCGGACCATTTTCTCGGTAAGACTTTGGTCAACGGCCTTTCCCTCGTTTACAACCGGCCCCTGGGGCTGGTTGCCCGCGCTAAAAACGGGTGCTGCATTTTTTTCCCACGGAACCAGCACCACATCCTCCACATCGGTCACACTCAACAGCTCCTGGCGCAGCTGCCCGTCGGGCATCTGCGGTGCGGCCAATACGACCTCGAAGTAACGATCGAAGTTTTCATCCTCCAGATCCTGGAATGAAGGGGCGGCGGCAAGAATCTCCCCGTGCGCCTCCAGCCGGCGCAGGACCATGTAGACGCGAACCGATTTCAGAGGTGTATGCGCGGCCAGGGTGACCCCGACGATAGAAAGGTGCTTGTTACCCCCCAAGGCAAGCCGGATCGTTTCTTTCTCCGCTTCGTCAAGGCTAATTTTGACTTCCGGGCAACAGCTTCCGGCAGGCGGGCCGGTTTCAGCCGGATCTGCGGTTTGCATCGTCCGGATCCGCTGGAACACCTGTTCGGTTTCCAGAACAGCAGCCTGTTCGGGGTTCACAATCGCTGTTTGGAGCAGATCCGCCGCTTCAAACAACAAATCTGCAGTGAAGGGGTTTGATTCAGCTTTTCCTGTTTTTAGTTCCTCAAGCAGATTTTCCAAACAATGGGCCATCCCCATAATGGGTTCATAACCCATCGTGCCGGCCATGCCTTTAAGACTATGTACAGCCCGGAAAGCTTCAAGGATACTTTGCCTGTTCTGGGGTTCCCGTTCCAGCCGCAACACACACCGGTTCAATATTTGCAAATATTCCCCGGCCTCGGATTGGAACAGATCCGCATATTCCAGACGATCCATTTTATCCCCCCCGCCGTTTCGGACTTGCTCCGTTCGACACGGATCAACCCCGCACAACAACCATCTCTTTTGTTATCGGCATCAGCGGGGCTATTTTAAAGAGACAGCATGGCCGGTATTGATCAAGACGATCAACCCGGCCCGACTGTTGTCCCTGCGGCGGCACACGCCTCCTGTATCTGCAGCTCTTTTGCGGTAATAAATTTTTGCGGGCACGTGAGATAGATCGAGGCAAACCGTCGGAGCATAAAACAGCTCCGGGGGTGCGTGCCCCCGGAGCAAGGTTGAAATGAAGCGGCGTTTCAAAAGTGTAAAATCAAAAAAAGAGCGGCGCAAAAACTAGGGCGACAATACTCATAAGCTTGATTAGAATATTTAGGGAAGGGCCGGCGGTATCCTTGAAAGGATCCCCGACGGTGTCCCCGACCACGGCGGCTTTGTGCGGCTCGCTCCCCTTACCGCCGTGGGCACCCGCTTCAATGTATTTTTTGGCATTGTCCCAGGCGCCGCCGGAATTGGCCATGCTGATCGCCTGCAGCACCCCGGTCAACAGGGCCCCGGCGAGCAGCCCCCCCAGGGCTTCTTTTCCCAAAAAAGGAATCAAGCCGACCGCCAGGGGAACAACCACGGCCATCAGCCCCGGAATGACCATCTCTTTGAGCGCAGCCCGGGTGCTGATATCGACGCAGCGAGCGTATTCCGGGCGGGCCCGGCCTTCCATCAGGCCGGGGATTTCCCGGAACTGACGCCGGATCTCTTCAATCAAAGAAAAGGCTGCACTGCCCACCGCCTCCATGGTACGGGAGGTGAAAAAGTAGGTCAGCCCACCCCCGATAAACATACCGGCGATAACCGGAGCGCTGGTAATGTTGATCACGCTCAAGCCTACCACCTGGGAATAGGCGGCAAAAAGGGCCAGGGCGGTTAGCGCCGCCGATCCGATGGCAAAACCTTTGCCGATGGCGGCGGTGGTATTGCCGAGGGAATCCAGTTCATCGGTAATCTTGCGCACGCCTTTCTCCAGGTCGGCCATTTCGGCGATCCCGCCGGCGTTATCCGCCACCGGGCCGTAAGCATCGACGGCCACGGTCATCCCAACCGTGGAGAGCATGCCCACCGCGGCCAGGGCAATCCCGTAGATCTGACCAAAATGGAAAGAAACCAGGATCGCCGCGACGATGACCAGCACCGGCAGGACCGTGCTCATCATCCCCGCCGCGAGGCCGCTGATGATGTTGGTCGCCGGACCGGTCAAGGAAGCCCGGGCGATATTTTGCACCGGTTTAAAATGATCGGAGGTATAGTACTCGGTAATGCGGCCGATCGCCACCCCGGCCAGAAGACCGGCGACCACGGCATAGAAAAGGTCGATCTCGCCTATAACCTTGCGGATCACAAAATAAGAAACAAACAACACCACCAGGGCGCTGATCCAGGTGCCGCGTTCCAGAACCGCCCCGAGGCGCGAACCTTCTCCGGCTTTGACGAAAAAAAAGGCAAAGACGGAGGCAACAATGCCCACCGAGGCCACCAGCAGGGGCAGGAGCGCTCCCGGCACTCCGTAAACGAGCACCCCCACGGTCATGGCGGCGATCATCGAACCGACATAAGACTCAAAAAGATCGGCCCCCATTCCGGCAACATCGCCGACGTTATCGCCGACGTTATCGGCGATGACCCCGGCGTTGCGCGGATCATCTTCGGGGATTCCCGCTTCGACCTTTCCGACCAGGTCGGCTCCCACATCGGCGGCTTTGGTGTAGATCCCCCCCCCCACCCGGGCAAAGAGAGCGATGGAGCTGGCGCCGAGGGCGTAGCCGTTGACGATCGCAGTATCACCGATGAGGATGTAGAGAAACCCAAGGCCGAAAAGGCCCAAACCGGCCACCATCATCCCCATCACCGTGCCGCTGGAAAAGGCCAGGTCCAGCGCCCGGCCGACCCCATGGCGCGCAGCCTGGGCGGTGCGCACGTTGGCCGCGGTCGCCACCTTCATTCCAAAATAGCCCGTGGCCGCTGAAAAAAATGCGCCGATGACAAAACAAAACGCGGTCAGAGGATTGATCGCCAGGCCGAGAACCACCGCCAGCACGATCACGAATAAGGCCAGATAAGTATACTCGCGTTTTAAGAAAGCCATAGCGCCTTCATGAATCGCCGCGGCAATCTCTTGCATTTTTGACGTCCCCGGGTCGGCCTGCTTGACCCGCAGCCAGATCGCCGCTGCGAAAAATAGACCTCCCAGAGCACACAAGGGTGCTGCATAAAAAAGATTCATAACCGCTCGAACCTCCCAAAAGTAAACTGATACCGTTCTTGCAAGATCAACCCAAGCCTCATTCGCCGGACAAAAACTTGTATGCGCCGCTTTTAGAACGGAACCGTCGCCTAGCGGCACGGGTAGCGCCCGGTGAAACAGGCCAGGCAAAGCCCGCCGGCCGGAAACCCGGCGGCCTGCACCGTCGCCTCAAGGCTCAAAAAACCGACCGAATCGGCCCCCAGTTCGCGCGCCAGTTCCGCCGGCGTGCGCCCGCGGGCGGCCAGCCCGTCCAGTTCGGGGGTGTCGATACCGTAACGGCAGGGGGCAATCACCGGCGGTGAGCTGACCCGCAGGTGCACCTCCCGTGCTCCGGCCCGACGCATCACCTGAACCAGCTTGCGGCTGGTAGTGCCCTTGATCAGGGAATCGTCCACCAGGACCACCCGCTTGCCGGCCACCACTTTTTGCACCGCATTCAACTTCAAATCCACCCCCATTTCCCGCAATTCCGGAGTGGGTTCGAGAAAAGTTCGTCCGATGTAACGATTCTTGACCAGGGCCAGTTCGTACGGCAAACCGGCCGCGGCGGCGTAACCGGAAGCGGCGGGGATGCTCGAATCGGGCACCCCCGAAACCAGGTCGGCCGCGGCCGGCTGTTCCCGGGCCAGGCGCCGGCCCAATTCCCGTCGTACCTGATAGACGCTGCGCCCTTCAAGCAAACTGTCCGGTCGGGCAAAGTAAACATATTCGAAAACACACAGAGCCGGCGCGGGCAAGGGCGCCACGAATTGCGAACGGAGCCCGGCGGCATCCAGCGCGAGCATCTCCCCGGGCTTGATTTCCCGTAAAAATCGGGCCCCGATGGTATCGAGGGCGCAAGTTTCCGAGGCGATGAAATAGCCGCATTCGCCCAGCGCGCCCAGGACCAGGGGGCGAAAACCAAAACAATCGCGCAACGCTACCAGCCGCCGGCCGTCGGTCAGAACAAAAGCGTAGGCGCCGTGCAGGCCGGGCGCTACCGCAGCCAGCGCCTCCTCCAGATCCACCCGCCCCTGCCGGGCTACCAGGTGGGCGAGCAGTTCGCTGTCGGTTGCAGTCTGAAATATGGCGCCGTCTTCTTCCAGCTCTTCCCGCAAGGCAGGCCCGTTCAAAAGAGCCCCGTTGTGCCCGATCGCCAGTTCCCCGCCGCTATATTTCAAGATCAGCGGCTGAACATACTCGGGGCGACATTTCTCCCGGGCATAGGCATAGCGGACATGACCGATCGCAACCGGCCCGTCCGGGTTGATCCCTTTGAGCGCGTCCGGGTCGGGAAAAACTTCCGCCACCAGGCCCAGGCCGCGCCGGTGCCACAGCGTTCGCCCGCTCCCGCCGCCGACGACCAGGCCGGCACTTTCCTGTCCCCGGTGTTGCAGGGCGGAAAGGGCAAAAGAACAGAGGTAGGCCAGGGGCAACCCGCTCCCCCAACCCCCGCAAACGCCGCAGGCTTCGTTGAAAACGTCTCTCGCTCCCGGTCCATGTTGCATCCCGCTACTTTTTCTCCATCAACGCCGGGAGGGCCTCCCGGTAGAGGCGATCCATTGTCGCTACACCGACCCGCAACAGCGGACAGCCCCCGGCCGAAACGACCAGAGCGTCCCCGCCGACCTCCCCCAGCTCTACCACGGGCACCGCCGCCTCCCGGGCCAGGACAAGAAACGGTTTCAGTGCAGCCCGGGGCAAGGAAACTAGCACCCGTGACGGTCCCTCGCCGAACAAGGTCAGGCGGGCCTCCTTTTCGAGCGGCAGATCAATGCGCGCCCCCACCCCGCCCGCAAGACAACTCTCGGCCAGGGCCACGGCAAGCCCCCCGTCGGAAAGATCGTGGGCCGAAGCGATCAAACCTTCCGCCGCGGCCCGGCGCAGCAAGCCCTGCAAAGCTTTTTCCAGGTCCAAATCCAGCGGGGCCGGAGTGCCGTCAACGCGGTCGTGACAGGTTTTCAGATACTCGCTCCCCCCCAAAGAAACACAACGCGCCCCGAGAAGCAGCAGCGCGTCACCGGCCCGGCGGAAAGCAACGCCGCAAGCCCGTTCCGGATCCGCCAGATAACCGACCGCCCCGATCACCGGAGTGGGATAGATCGCCTCCCCCCCCGTCTCGTTGTAAAAACTGACGTTGCCCCCAACTACCGGGACCTCAAGCGCCCGGCAAGCTGCGGCGATCCCCTCCACGGCCTGCCGGAATTGCCGGAAAACCTCCGGATTTTCCGGACTGCCGAAGTTAAGACCATCGGTAATCCCGAGCGGCTCCGCGCCGGTACAGGCCAGGTTGCGGGTCGCTTCGGCCACGGCAAGCATTCCTCCCAAATAGGGATCCAGGAAAACCTGGCGCCCGTTCCCGTCTATCGTTACCGCCAGCGCCCCCCCCGTCTCCTGCAGCCGCACCAGCGCCGCGTCTCCTCCCGGGCCCTGTAGCACCCGTCCCCCGTCGGCATAATGGTAGCGGCGCCAGGCCCATTCCTTGGAAGCGGCATTGAGAGAACCCAACACCATGCAGAAAGCCTGCTCCAGGTCCGGTCCGGGAGGCAATAGCCCCGGGTCACCGGCGGTTCGGTTTTCGGGGGCGGCGGATTCCAAGTCTTGCCGGCAAAACGCCGCCGGTCCACCGGCCACGCCGGCCGCGGACACCGCGGCCACTGCGGCTCCCCGGTACTTCACCCGTACGATACCGTCCCCGGTGACCGTACCCAGCACCGCCAGCGGCACGCCCCAGCGGTTGAAAATTTCTTCCGTCGCCGTTATATTTTCCGGGGTCACGATCAAAAGCATCCGCTCTTGCGATTCCGAAAGCAAGATCTCGAACGGCTGCAGCCCTTCTTCCCGCAAGGGCACCCGGTCCAAATCGATCTCCATCCCCGTTCCGGCCCGGGCGGCCGTCTCGGTTGTGGCGCAAGCCAGGCCGGCCCCGCCCAGATCCTGCATCCCCACCAGCAGCTCTTTTTCCGCCGCCTCAAGGCAGGCTTCCAGAAGCAGTTTGCCCAGGAACGGATCCCCTTTTTGAACCGGCACCGCTCTTCCTTCATCTTCGACCGCCAGCGCGAGTTCTTCGGAAGCAAAGGTCACTCCGTGGATGCCGTCCCGGCCGGTCCGCGAGCCCGCCAAAAGGACCCGGTTGCCGGCACCGGCAGCGATACCCCGGACCAGCCGGGCGGCCGGCAGCAACCCCACGCCCATCGCATTGACAAGGGGATTGCCGGCATAGCAGTCTTCGAAATAGATTTCACCGGCCACGACGGGGATGCCGGTCGTATTGCCGTAACTTGCCACCCCGGCGACCACGCCGCCGACAAGGGCCCGCCCCCGCTCGTCCTGCGGAGGACCGAAACGGAGAGAGTTCAACAAAGCCACCGGGCGAGCGCCCATGGCGACAATATCCCGGATAATGCCGCCCACCCCCGTTGCCGCCCCCTGGTACGGCTCCACCGCCGCGGGGTGGTTGTGACTTTCAACCCGGAAAGCAACCGCCCAGCCGTCGCCCAAATCCACCACCCCGGCGTTTTCACCCGGCCCCTGAAGCACCCGGGGCCCGGCGCCGGGAAGAAGGCCTAGAACCGCACGGGAATGTTTGTAACTGCAGTGTTCCGACCACATCACGCTGTAAATGTTCAATTCGACGTCGTTGGGATCCCGTCCGAGATCGTCCCGAATCTGTTCGTATTCGGCGGCGGTCAGGCCCAGGGCCCGCCAGTTCGGATCGTTCACTTGTAACCACCTCCCGGAATCCCTCTCCCATGGAGTGGACCCCTTGAAAATTGCGGTACAAACTATTTGGATTAACTGTCTGTTTCTTTGTTCCCATCCGCCGCGGCCAGTCTCCGGCGGTAAGAGTTTAACTGCCGCCGTAAATTTTCATCTTGCAGAGCCAGGATCTCCAGGGCCAGCAAAGCAGCATTGGCGGCGCCGTTAATCGAAACGGTGGCCACGGGGATGCCCCGCGGCATTTGCACGATCGAGTAGAGCGAGTCCAGCCCGCCCAGGTGGGGCGTCGTCACCGGAACGCCGATCACGGGCAGAATCGTGCGGGCGGCGATCACCCCCGGCAGGTGGGCCGCACCCCCGGCTCCGGCAATGATCACCCGCAGGCCGTTTTCCGCCGCCCCCCGCGCATACCGGTCCACCTTTTCCGGTTGCCGGTGCGCGCTGGCGATCAGCAGCTCGAAACCGACCCCGAATTCCTCGAGCAACTGCACCGCCCCGTTCATCACCGGTAAATCAGAACGGCTGCCCATGACGATACCGACCACCGGTTTTTCCAATGTCATCCCTCCACCGGGGTTCAAGTTTCGTTTGGCCCTTCACCAAAATAACAGCTCCACAACCATACCGGAACTGTTTAAACTAGCCTGTAAAAAAGAAGTGGATCAAGGAAATTGCCGCGAGCAGGTAGACCAGCCAGTGCACCTCTTTAGCTCGCCCGGCAACCACTTTGACAATCGGGTAGGAAATAAAGCCGAAAGCGATGCCGTCGGCGATGCTGTAGGCGAGCGGCATCGTGACCATCGTTAAAAAGGCGGGCAGTGCTTCGGTAAAATCGTCAAAATTGATTTTCATGACCGCACCGATCATGAGCACCCCGACCACGACCAGGGCCGGCGCGGTAGCTTCCGACGGAACCAGGCCGGCCAGCGGCGCCAGGAAAAGCGCCAGAAAAAACAGGATTCCGGTCACAATCGAAGTGAGCCCGGTGCGGCCGCCCTCCGTGATTCCGGCAGTGCTTTCCACATAGGTTGTGACGGTGCTTGTCCCCAAAAGGGACCCGCCCACGGTGCCGATCGCGTCGGCCAACATCGCATTTCGCACTTTCGGCAACCGTCCCTGTTTATCCAGGAAACCGGCCCGCGCCCCGGCGCCCATGAGCGTGCCCATGGTATCAAACACATCCACAAAAACAAACGAGAAGATCACAAAGAATGGTATGCTCAGGGCGGCTCGCAGATCAAGTTGTAAAAAAACCGGCGCCAGTCCGGCCGGGGCCCCGAAAATATCCCCAAGCCCGGAGGGCAGATCCCGGATCCCCATCAAAAAACTGACCACGGTCGTGAGCAGGATGCCGATCAAAATGGCCCCTTTGACCTTGCGGGCCATGAGCACGGCGATGATCAAGATTCCGATCAGGGTCAGCAGCGGCCCGGGATCGGTCAAATGACCGAGGGTAATCTGGGTCGCTTCATCGGCGACAATGATTCCACCGCCCTGGAGGCCGATATAAGCGATAAAAAGGCCAATCCCGGCCGATACCGCCCGTTTCAAGGTCGTCGGCACGGCGGCATCGATATGTTCGATAAACCCGGTCACGGCCAGGATGACGAAGACCACCCCGGAGATGAAAACCGCTCCCAGAGCCGCCCGCCAGCCGTATTTGCCGGCGACAACGAAGGCGAAAAAGGCGTTCAGGCCCATGCCGCTGGCCAGGGCGAAGGGGTAGTTGGTCAAAAGACCCATCAAAATAGTAGTCAACCCTGCGGCCAGGATCGTGGCGGTCATGACCGCACCCTGGTCCATACCGGCCTTACCAAGGATATCGGGATTAACAAAAATGATGTAGGCCATGGTCATGAAGGTCGTTATCCCGGCTACGACCTCGGTGCGGACAGAGGTCCGGTGTTCTTTCAGTTGAAAAAATTTTTCCACGCTAAAACCTCCTTTTCCTTGCTGGATCTTACCTATCCTTAGAATACCCGATTATTTTTTTCTGTTGAGCCGTTCGCCACCCTTTGCGGGCTGCAGTTTTAAAGCCCGGGCCGGGCAGGCTGCACCGGTGCAACCCTCCCGCCTGGGCTTTTTATCCCCGGTCCGGCCCCGGGAGGTATAACCCCTTTCCGCGACCGGTAGCGCCCGGCCCTCTCTTTTTTTACGGGCTACGGTATTTTTCGCCATACCTGCGGGGAATCCTGCAGCAGAACGCAAAATACCGCGCCTGCCGCCCGGGCCCAGGGACCGCTCGGGGACCGATCCCGCCCCCTTCGACCGGCAAGCGGATGCATTGATGCCTTATCTCCCATTTTCCTCTTCAAATAGATATTGTGCCGCCGCCTTGATCGCGGAACAAATAAACCGTCGGAAGAATGCTAACCGCCAACAGCAAAGCGTAATTTAGGGCAACGTTGTCCTTGGATCGCTTTCAGAGGCGTCACGTGTCCTTTACGGGACTGCCCTGTTCCGGTTTTCGCTCCAACCGGATCAAGCAGAATACCGCGATCAGGATCAACCCCAGGTACAACCCCGGATAGAAATAGTGAACCACCCCCGGGGCATAGGTCAGGCTGCGCAGCGGCAGGACGGCCAGGCGCAGCACCGAAAACCAGATGCTGTAAAGCAGGAAGGTGGTGCCGGGGGCCAACCGGCGCCGGAAATAGAGCCATTGGAGCGGAATTAACCCGATCAGCGCCAGGACCAACTCGAAAAGCTGCGTCGGGTAAAGGTTAACGGTGGCATTATTTTTCGCCAGCCGGGCCAAAATACCGCCGAAAAGCACCTGTGCGCTTTCCGGAAGTGGAAATTCCAGGCCCCACCGCGAATGGGTGGCCTTGCCGGCACAACACCCATTGAGAAAACAGCCCACCCGGGCCAGGGCAAAGGCCAGCCCCCCGGGCAGAACCAGCGCGTCCAGGAGCGGCCGGACGACGGTAGGAATGGGAGCGGCGGCAATGCGGCGAGCACGATAGCGGCCCCAGATCAGCAGTACGCCCAACAGACCGAAAATGCCCCCATAAAGGGAGAGGCCGGCCAGGCGCAGGGTATAAAGATGCAATGAACCGCCGTAGACAGCCGGGTTGATCACGAAATTGAGGAGCCTGGCCCCGACAAGAAATCCTGCGGCCATGCCGGCAAGCAACCCCAGGGCGCACCGGGCCGGCAGCCCTTCCCTTTTGAGCAAGGGAAGGGCCACCGCTGCGCCCGTCAGTGCACCCAGCAGGGCAAACAGGTTGTAGGCCCGGAGCTGCCCGACCAGGCCAAAGAACTGAAAGGTCAATTCCGGCCGCATCTTACCTACTGACCACCCAAGGTTTTGCTACCGTTGAGATGTAAAACAATATTAACCTCCCCATGGAAATCCGCAATGTTCAGGTCGCCATCCAGGATCACATCATTCTCTTCTCCATAGGAGGCTTCCAGGGAGCCGGTGGCGTATTGCCCCTCCTCCTCCAGTTTTTGATCGATGAGCAGGACCCCATCGGCAAAGGTAAAATAATACGTCATATCATCAATATCGCCCGATTTAAACTGCAGCAGCAAAACACCGTCGTTTCCGCCGCTCTTTTCAACCACCATCTTGATCGAGTCTTTCCGTCCTTCCATGCCCTTGAGCATCGACAACACCTGGGGATCGCACCCCGACTCGTCGCCCGACTCGGCCCGGGCCACGGCTTCATCGGAAATGTCGATCTTGGCAAAAAGCAGGCTGCTCTCGGGGTAAACCCCCACGACCTCGTCAAAAGTGGGGCTGGCCGGCAGCCCAACCGTAACAGTGTAGTCTGTTTGGCCGCTCTCATGGAGGCCGGTCACCAACGCCAGGAATGTGGTATCAACGGATCGCGTTTTGAAATCTTTCAGCGTCACCGACCCTCCGGCACCGGTGAGCACTTCAACCGAACTGCCGCTGATCGCCAGAACGCGAAGATCGGCGCCGGGCGCTGAAACCGCAGGGTCGGCTCCTTCGGGGAGCTGCGCCACGCTTTTTTGATCGACTGTAATCGCGACCAGCCGCGCGCCGCAAGAACCGACACTCACCGTAGCGCTGCCAAAGAGAGGATCTTCCCCTCCGGCTGCAGAGGCTTCGATCTCCGCAGCGCTGGGAATCTCCAGGCTCAGCCTGCTCCCGATTTCACCCTGCCCGCCTTTTCCTTCCGCCAGGCTTGCATAAAGCGCCCCCGGCGTAAATGAACCCATTTCACCCCTGACGAGCGCCTCGTAAAAATCCCCCGCCCAGGCGGCGGGCGCCCCGGCTGAAGAATTCAAAGCTTCACTCCAGCCGGCCCCTTCCCCGGCGCGGGTATAGGCATTGAGGATAAAATCCTCGCCCCGCTTTTGCGCCAAATACGCAATCAGCGGCACGCGGGCATAACCGTCAAAAGCATCGTCTTTTTCGGGATAAACACCGGAAAACAGTTTGTCTGCATGTTGTTCGGTCACACCCGGTTGCGCACCGGCCTTCTGCCCTTCGAAATAGGCGGCGGTGGCCTTGTTGAACCAGGTCAGGGCGCTGCCGGGTTCGACATAATTGCACTGCACAAAGTGGAAGAATTCGCGGGCGACCAGGGGCAGCAGCAGGTCCGCCCGGTAGCCGTCCTGGAACAAGTCCCGGCTGAGATGGATTTGACCGTCGGCGCCGCCCCGGCGGTAGGAATAGTAGCCGCTTTGCTCCAGGTTTTGGATATAGACCGCCATCGGCCATTCTTGGCGTTTGTCGTAGGCATAACCCTTGCTCAGATATTCGTCGTATGTGGATTCAAGATCGGCAAGGAATGTCCGACGCTCTTCGGGATCAAGCTGGAATCCTTGCGCCCGGCTCGGGAAGTAGACAATGAAGTGTCCGCCATCGGAAAGGTAGGAGGCCTGGCGGAAAAAGCCCCAGGTCAGACGTCTCCGGGTGGGTTTGGTTTCGCCGGCAGCCTCCTTCTCCGCCTCTCCCTCCGGCTCCGTAATAAAATCCGTCGGAACGAAAGTAGCGGAGGCTACGCCGTCCTCAACTTTTGCCGGGACGTAAACATAACTGGTTTCAACCGTGCCATCGTCCTGGGTAACCTCACTACCAACCCCGAGCACAACTTCCGTCCCTTCCTCTTCTCCCTTGGCCGTTTTGACTTTGCTCAGGTCGAAGCTGACTTTAACCGGATAATCGCAGATCAAATCGAGTGTCAACTCGAACAGGGGCGAGATCAGGCCGGCCGGCTCCTGCCCCCGCTTCAGTCTGACCACATTCATTGCGCTCCTGGATGTAACGGGCACCTGATTATCGCCGAAGTCCACACGGGCATGCTGCAGTACGATCACCCCGTCCTTGACTACGGCCGAGCCTCCCCCGCATCCGCAGCCGGGCAAGGTAGTGATCATCAGGGCTGCGATCAGCACTACGGCCCAGACCCGGAGCACCGTCTTCGTAAAACCCGGTTTCATTTTACTGTTCCCCTCCAGTTCTTTTTTGTTTTGCACCCAAAATCTTCATAAGATTGCATCATATTTACTTTTACCATAAATAACAAGATAAAACATCGATCAAAAAGGATGAAACTGCTAACAAAATAATATCATACTTCCGGATGGAGCAATGTTTAAATAATATCAGTGTCGAACCGGGCAGGCCATGGTGACGACGTAGACTGCTGAGGATCCTGCCCGGTTCCGTGAATATAATGCGAAAATTAAAAAGTAGTGAGCATGGATACCGGCAACGCGACGTTTTCACCCCTTTTTATGATATAATCAAGTTTGGAAGCTTAGGAAAAATAATGGGATACGGGAATAAACCTGAAACACCTAACAATATTTTCAACCTACGTTTCCAGTATATTATATCAATTTAATTTTGAAGGCAAGATGATCGGGTATGGCCATTTTATTTATTCGTAAAAGGAAAAAAAATAGGGAAAAAGCCGTCGAAAATCCGTCGGGAGACACGATCATTGCTGCCGACACCGGAAGTTCCCTACACGTGGTGCCGGCTAATTACCAGCATCTCGGCGCAAGGGAAAACCAGGAAGATGCGTTTGCCTTTTCAGACCTAAGCGATCTGAAACAGGTTCAAAATAACGGTATCCTCGCCCTGATCGCCGATGGGATGGGGGGGTTAGCCCGGGGAGAAGAAGCCAGCAACCTTGCCGTAAGTGTATTCCTGCGCGAGTATATGACCAAAAGGGCCGAAGAACCGATCGCCGCATGCTTGAACCGAGCCCTGCGTGTGGCAAATGCCGCGGTTTTTGATCTGGCCTTTACCGGCGGTGAAGATGATGATCTCGGCACTACCATGGTTGCCGTTGTGATCCACCGGGATCAGTTGCACTGGATTGCAATTGGGGACAGCCGGATTTATCTTTTTCGGGAAGGATCTCTAGAACAGCTCACCATGGACCATATCTATGCCAATCACCTTCTGACGGAGGTCGAAAACGGAAAAATCAGTTTAGAGGAGGCAAACAATCACCCGGAACGCAATTACCTGACCAGTTACTTGGGCCTGCCCGAACTGGAGGAGGTGGACCAAAACGAGACGCCCCTGCTTTTAAAACCAGGTGACCGGATTCTGTTATGCAGTGACGGCCTTTATGATACTTTAAACGAAAACAGGATCGCTGCCCTGTTGGGAGAAAACAGGGGCGCCGCAATTGCGGAAGAAATAGTCAAACAGGTTTTAGATGAAGGCAGCCGGCACCAGGATAATGTAACCGTAATTGTGCTATCTATTGTTTCTTCAACAGCAGCCGGGTTGACCGGACTAAATGAGGGGGTTGACGGTGATGGGTAAAACCAAAAAGGTCTCTTTGTTATTACTGACCGGATTACTTTGTCTTCTGTTTTATTTCAGTGCAGCTACCGCATGGGCCCAAACCAGCATCGATGATGCCAGAAAAAGCGTGGTCCGGGTTACCGCCTGGGATGTTAACGGTAATTTCTTGGGATGGGGCTCGGGTTTTGTGATCGGTGTTTCCGAACCTTTTGAGTATGTGGCCACAAACTGGCACGTCGTGGATCCGGCCGGTTATGGCGTAAACAGGGTTGAAGCTTGCATCTGGATTTCTTCCGACGACCTGGTCCCGGCCAGGGTTTACCACCAACTGCCGGCTACCGATATGGCTTTGCTAAAAATAGACCCGGAACACCTCCTCTACGGTTATGCCCCCCTGGAACTGGCCAACCGGGATATGGTTACAACCGGTGAAGATGTCCTGGCGATCGGTTTTCCAGCCGGCGATATCGCCGACTTCACTTCCTCATATTATACAGATACAACAGTGACAAAAGGGATTGTCAGTAAAATAACCTCCTGGGGCGGCACCGGTGTCTACCAGACCGACGCCGCTTTAAACCCCGGTAATTCGGGGGGACCGCTCCTTAATGCGACCGGACAGGTGATCGGCATCAACACCTTTAAAATGCTCGATGTCGATGGCATTAACGGTTCGGTGCAGATTGATTACCTGAACGAAGTCCTCTCCCGACGCGGTATTCCCTTCAAGGATGCCGGAGCAGCGGCGCCGGCCCCGCCTGTCGGCGATCAGGCGCCCGCACAACCATCTGATCCGCCGGTTGCCCCACCGGTTATCCCGCCGACCGTGAAGGAGAAAAGCCTGCCGACCGGTCTGATCATCGGTGGTATTGTGGCTGTTCTGGCAATTATAATTGTCGTCGTTCTAGTCCTGGTATTGGGCAGCCGGAAAAAAATGGCTCCGATGGCGTCATTGCCTTCACCCCATATTACCCCGGGCGCCGCTCCCCCCGGTGTGCCCCCCGTGGTTCAGGCTTTACCGGAACCGGTGGTCACGCAGGCAAAGAGGAGGCAAGCCCGTCCGGTTCTAAGAGGCATTGCCGGCCGTTTTGCCGGGCAAACCGTTGAGTTGGTTGATGGGCAGCTGGTAATCGGGCGCGATCCGAGATTGGCCCAGTTGGTTTACCCCCTCAGCAGTGATGAGATCAGCCGCAAACACTGTACCGTTCGGTTTGACGAAAAAACGCAGAAATTTATCGTAGAAGATTCTTCATCAAATGGAACCTTTTTATCGTCCAATCAAAAACTCGATCCGGGCAAACCTTACTATTTGAACTCCGGTGAACGTTTTTACGTGGCCGATCCGAAAGAAGTGTTTGAGGTCAAGATGGAGTTTTAAATGCAACTAGAACTGGTTACGGCACAGCTCTCCAAAAGGGGAGGTAGAAAAGAAAACCAGGACTACTGCGCCTGCTTGAACCGGGGCGGTTACGGTTGCTACACCGTCGCCGACGGCCTGGGCGGCCACCGGGGTGGCGCGCTGGCGGCACGGACAGCCGGCGAAAGCGTTATCCACGCTTTCGCCGCTTCACCGGGTGCATCCCCGGCGAAGCTTCAACAATACCTGGAGCAGGCCCGGGAAGCGATGCAGGGGAGTGCCGCAAGGGCGGGGTCGGCCGGTGTTCCATTAAAACTCAAAACGACCCTGGTCGTCCTGGTTTCAGATTTTCACAGCGCCTTCTGGGCCCACGTGGGCGATTCAAGGTTGTATTTTTTCCGTGCCGGGAAGTTGCATTTTCAAACCAGCGATCACAGTGTCCCCCAACTGCTGCTTAAAAGCGGCGTGATTACACGGGACCAGATCCGAACCCACGAGGACCGGAATCGGCTCACGGCCTCTTTTGACGGCGAGGATTTAAAACGCATCGTCTACGCCGCTGCACCGGTAGAACTGGAAACAGGTGATGCGTTCTTGCTTTGCAGCGACGGTTTCTGGGAGTACGTTGATGAACCTGAAATGGAAATAGACCTGGCTCCCGCATCACATCCGCAAGCGTGGCTGGATGCGATGGAGCGAAAACTACTGGCGCGAGCGGCCGCGAATCATGATAATTATACCGCTTTGGCTGTTATGAGCCGGGGAAGCAGATGAAAGGAGGACAAACGGGTATGCAACCACTAACCAGATGTAAAAACGGCCACTACTACGACGCCCAAAAACATCATTCCTGCCCTTTTTGCGGGGTGCAGGACCTGGAAGTGGATATCCAGAAGACGATGGCCAAGCGCTCCCACACCCCCAGCGGCGAACCGGGGGCAACCAGGCCGATTGACAGGGGCGCTCAGGCGCAAGAGGCGGGCAGGACAGTTGGAATCTATAAAAAGAAGATGGGGTTGGCCATCGATCCGGTGGTTGGATGGCTGATCGCGGTCAAAGGGCCGCATAAAGGACGTGATTTTCGCATTACTTCCGAAAAAAATTTTATTGGTCGTTCTGAACGAATGGATGTCCCGATTACCGATGATCCTTCAGTTTCCCGTGAAAATCATGCTACCGTCAGTTTTAACCCGAAAAATAATGTTTTCCGCCTTTACCCGGGCGACAGTAAAAGTCTGGTCTATCTGAACGGTGATGAGGTCATTTTACCGGAAAAACTCAAACCATATGATCGGATCGAGGTCGGGGAAACAGAACTGTTGTTTATACCCTTCTGCGGCGATCAGTTTGTATGGAAAAAAGAAGAAGAGGAAGCCTAGACCGGAACCTGTCCCGCCGGTCCGGATCAGGAACACCGGACCGGTTCGGTCTACACTTTTTTGAAAACTAAACGGGGTGAAAAGCGGTGTGTGTCCATCGAAAAATATTTTATCTTTTGGGACTCCTTTTTTCGATCTCTTTTCTTTTACCCGCTTTTGCTGCCGCGGAAAATGAAAAAGAGGAGAAAATAAGGGTCAATGGGATTCGGGTTCACCAGGATGAACTGATCCTACCCCTGGGTGAAACAGACCAGGTTACCGTTACGGTCTATCCCGGTAATGCCACTGATAGGACTGTCTACTGGAAACTCGGTGATCCGCAAATCGCAGACCTGACCGTTTCAGGGCATACCGCGCGGGTAAACGCCCTCGCTCCCGGAACAACCATTTTGACAGCCACAACCCGGGACGGAGGTTTTTACGACAGTTGCACCATCACGGCAATCGTCCTGGTCCGGACCCTGGTCCTGGAGACGACCCAACTGACGCTTTCACCCGGTGAAAAGTTCCAATTAAACTACACGATCGAACCGCCCGACGCGACGGAGAAAAGTGTTGTCTGGGAGTCGACCGAACCAATAGTGGCCACAGTGAACGAAGAAGGCCTGGTGACGGCCCTGCAGGAAGGCGAAACCCGGATCATCGTCCGGTCGGTGCAAGACGAGATGATCTCCGCCTATGCCAACCTGACGGTTTTAACCGGATCATCGGTAGTGGAGGAGCCGGATCAGACGCCGGAAGAGCCGGCTGAAATGGAGTCCGAAGCCGTAGCCGAACCTGATGCCGAACCTGACCAGGGCGGCACCAGGAACTGGTTGCCGGCCGGCGGACTGGTCGCCGTTTTCCTGCTGGTCGCCCTGACGGTATTGTTGCTCCTCCGCCGTCGAAGGTAGGCCCGGCCTGATCACGCGCCAAACGCTTCCGGTTCGGTTGGTATGCCCTGCAAATATGGTAACATGGAGTAAATCAAATGGACCCACAAATCTTATGCATGGGTTGCATGGCTGACAAAGGGGATGCCCGGCAGTGTCCGCACTGCGGCTGGATTGAGGGGACGCAACCCGACTCGCCCTTGCACCTGCCGCCGCGGACTATTTTAAATGAAAAATACCTGCTCGGAAAAGCTTTGGGGCAGGGTGGTTTTGGCATTACCTACCTGGCCTGGGATCTGAACCTGAACCTCAAGCTGGCGATCAAGGAATACTTCCCCCAGGACCTGGCCTCCCGGGCGGCGGGCCACAGCGAGGTTGCGGCTTACACCGGCGCGATGGGTGGGGAATTCGACTACGGTTTGGAAAAGTTTTTGCAGGAGGCGCGCACGCTGGCCCAGTTTGACGGGCACCCCAGCATCGTCTCCGTCCGGGACTTTTTCCGGGCCAATGGAACCGCTTATATTGTTATGAGCTACCTTGATGGGATGGACTTCAAACATTACGTGGCCGAACAGGGCCACCGCCTCCCCTTTGATCGGACCCTCAACATCATCATGCCCGTCCTCGACGCCTTGAAAGAAGTCCACGCCGTCAATATCTTGCACCGGGACATCAGCCCGGACAACATCTTCATCAAGAAAAACGGCCAGGTTGTACTGGTTGACTTCGGGGCGGCTCGCCAGGCCGTCAGCACCAAGGGGCGCAGCCTCTCGATCATCCTCAAACCCGGTTTTACCCCCGAAGAACAGTACCGCAGCAAAGGAGTCCAGGGGCCCTGGACCGACATCTATGCCATCGCCGCCACGATCTACCGGGCCATCACCGGGCAAATGCCGCCCGAATCGCTGGATCGCCTCGCCGAAGACACCCTGGTCCCGCCTTCCCGGTTGGGGGTGGCGATCGGGGGTAACGAAGAGCGAGCCCTGCTGAAAGCGATGGCGGTCCGGGCTGAAGAGCGTTTTCAAACCGTGACCGATTTCCAGGAGGCGCTCCTCGGGAAAAGCACGCCATTGCAAACGCCGTCAACCCCGCCGGCTGAAGCTACCTGGCAGATCAGCCGTGACGGAGCCAGGTTCGGCCCGTATACCTGGGAACGGATGGTAGAGATGGCCGGCGCCGGCAATGTCGGTCCGCGCGATCTGGTGTGGAACAAGGGCATGAGCAACTGGCAAAGCGCCGCCCAGATCCCGGGATTGATCCCCCCGGGGACCTACCCCTCCAGCCAGAGCGGACCGCAACAGATACCGGTTTCGCAACTGCCGCCGCCTCCGGGCCGGCAACCGCCGGGACCCGTTTCCCAACAACCGCCGTCCGCCTCCTATCAGCCGGGCCCTTTCCCCCGGCAAGCGGCGCCCGTTTCTTACCAGCCAGGCGCTCAGGGTATGGCGGCCCCAAAAAACAAAAACCCGTTGCCGTTTGTGCTCGGCGCCGGCTTTATTGTTGTCCTTGGGCTGGCCGCAATTTTATTGTTCATGAACTGGTCGGAACTATTCCCCGGGTCGAACGAGATCACCCAACCCACCTCTCCCGGCCAGCATACTGAAAACGTCTCCCCTCCCCAGGACCCAACGCCCGGCAACGAATCAACACCGGAAAAGGAAGTTGATCCGGATCGGAATCCTGCTGCCCCCGACGATACCCCCGCCCGGGATCCCGAATCCGCCGACAGAACACCCCCGGGGCAGGGCTGGTCACCGGGAGAAGTGATCCCCCCCGGGGGAATGGTCCCGCCGGTAGAAGGAACCAGCACCACCTTTTGGTCACTCGGTCCCCGGTTGATTGAGTTTACCGTTTACAACCACGGTGGTTTTAAAATGATCGTAGACTATGACTCGCCCGAAACAACTGTCAATCTTAACCTTAAATTGGCCTATTACCAGGACGGAAGCATGGTTTACCGCTTGGAGGATAACGGCCAGGTTGAACCGGATACCAACCGTCTTACCCTTGACAGTGACTGGACCGGTTACGACCTGTTCCGGATGGGTTTTCATCCCGGGGCATGTACGGTAAAGGCCATTATCGACGGCACTGAAATTGCCACCGGCGCCTTCACCGTGGTCGATTAAAGGAACCGGGCGGCTAAAAGGGGTGACGCTTCTTGGACCTGCATAACTTATGCATGGGTTGCATGGATAACAAAGGGGATGCCCGGCAGTGTCCGCACTGCGGTTGGATTGAGGGGACGCAACCCGACTCGCCCTTGCACCTGCCGCCGCGAACTATTTTAAACGAAAAATACCTGCTCGGAAAAGCTTTGGGGCAGGGTGGTTTTGGCATTACCTACCTGGCCTGGGATCTGAACCTGAACCTCAAGCTGGCGATCAAGGAATACTTCCCCCAGGACCTGGCCTCCCGGGCGGCGGGCCACAGCGAGGTTGCGGCTTACACCGGCGCGATGGGTGGGGAATTCGACTACGGTTTGGAAAAGTTTTTGCAGGAGGCGCGCACGCTGGCCCAGTTTGACGGGCACCCCAGCATCGTCTCCGTCCGGGACTTTTTCCGGGCCAATGGAACCGCTTATATTGTTATGAGCTACCTTGATGGGATGGACTTCAAACATTACGTGGCCGAACAGGGCCACCGCCTCCCCTTTGATCGGACCCTCAACATCATCATGCCCGTCCTCGACGCCTTGAAAGAAGTCCACGCCGTCAATATCTTGCACCGGGACATCAGCCCGGACAACATCTTCATCAAGAAAAACGGCCAGGTTGTACTGGTTGACTTCGGGGCGGCTCGCCAGGCCGTCAGCACCAAGGGGCGCAGCCTCTCGATCATCCTCAAACCCGGTTTTACCCCCGAAGAACAGTACCGCAGCAAAGGAGTCCAGGGGCCCTGGACCGACATCTATGCCATCGCCGCCACGATCTACCGGGCCATCACCGGGCAAATGCCGCCCGAATCGCTGGATCGCCTCGCCGAAGACACCCTGGTCCCGCCTTCCCGGTTGGGGGTGGCGATCGGGGGTAACGAAGAGCGAGCCCTGCTGAAAGCGATGGCGGTCCGGGCTGAAGAGCGTTTTCAAACCGTGACCGATTTCCAGGAGGCGCTCCTCGGGAAAAGCACGCCATTGCAAACGCCGTCAACCCCGCCGGCTGAAGCTACCTGGCAGATCAGCCGTGACGGAGCCAGGTTCGGCCCGTATACCTGGGAACGGATGGTAGAGATGGCCGGCGCCGGCAATGTCGGTCCGCGCGATCTGGTGTGGAACAAGGGCATGAGCAACTGGCAAAGCGCCGCCCAGATCCCGGGATTGATCCCCCCGGGGACCTACCCCTCCAGCCAGAGCGGACCGCAACAGATACCGGTTTCGCAACTGCCGCCGCCTCCGGGCCGGCAACCGCCGGGACCCGTTTCCCAACAACCGCCGTCCGCCTCCTACCAGCCGGGCCCTTTCCCCCGGCAAGCAGCGCCCGTTTCTTACCAGCCGGGCCCTCTCTCCCGGCAAGCGGCGCCTGTTTCTTACCAGCCAGGCCCTGTCTCCCGGCAAGCGGCGCCTGGAATGCAACCATCGTCGTCCCCGCCTTTTGCCGTCCCCCCCAAAAAGTCTCCAGCTTTGATTGTCATAACGATTATGCTCGCCCTGATTGTGATCATCATTCCCACCGTTATAATAAACCGGGCCCTTAACCCGGTTTCGCCGGCTTCAACCGGCGGCAACAGGTATACCGGGGAAAGCCCGGCCGAATGGTGGTACGATATTTCTTCGTTTCTGTTTTACGAATCGTGGCTGACTGACGACTATCCCCCGGACTGGGAGGAAAAAACCGCCTCTGAATTCACCGCTGATGGGTCATACTATATTTACTTCGTCCTGACCCTGTCGCATCGGGAAGTCAAGGATGATTTCACCGTACCGGGCGAAATGTACTACTACGACCCCGACGGGATAGAGCTGACTGCCCACAACTTCGATCTTTCCGTTGAAACCGGGTACGATGAAAGTGACGTCCGTGGTTATTTCGGCTGGGATCAGCCCGGGAAATGGAAGCTAGGCGTACACAGCGTCGAGGTATGGCTGAACGGAGATCTGGCCGCCGTCGATTACTTCGAGATGCAATAGAACCCGAAAGAACAACATGTTGCTTTTGAGCCTTGACGGGCCCGGGCGGGCATGGTAAACTAAACTTCAAGTTTAGAGCGCACAGGCGATGAAGGGAACTAGTACCCGGGATTGCTTCTGTTCGAGAGAGCCGGGCGGAGGCGGGCGTCAAGCCCGCCGGAGGTGCAAGCCAGGCGCGGTCGCCCCCGGAGGAATGGATCCCGAAGCAGCCGGTCCAAATTCGCGCCCGCCGTTTGCGGCGCGGGCGGGAAGAGTAGATCTGGACGGAACTCCCACCGTTAAAAGGGAGCAGGTCTCGGAGTCCGGGTCAACCGCACTCCCGCACCTGAAATGAGAGGCCGTTCCGGCAGGGCGGCAAGTGGGGTGGCACCGCGAGTAAAATCTCGTCCCTTGGGACGGGATTTTTGTTTTGATCACGGGAGGTGATGATACAGGTGGAACGGGAACAGGCTCCTTTCCCCCTGGCATGGAAGGGCGAGGACAGATCGAAAAATAACCATGAACCGGGCTCAAGCCCGACCCCTCTCTTTTTTCAACGAAGGGAAAGCAATCAATCATTTTGAAGGAGGAGATACAATGCCGTACAAAATTCACCTCAGTGAAAAGGAAATGCCGAGGCAATGGTACAATATCCAGGCCGACCTGCCGGCCCTGCCGGAAGCTCCCCTGCACCCGCAAACCCACCGCCCCTTGAAGCCGGAAGATCTTGCGCATATATTTCCGATGGCCCTGATCGAACAGGAAATGGTCCGGGAACGTTACATTGAAATTCCCGCGCCGGTGATGGACATCTACCGCCTTTACCGGCCGACGCCCCTGCACCGGGCCCGCCGCCTGGAACGGTTTCTGGAAACCCCGGCCCGGATCTACTACAAGAACGAATCGGTTAGCGCCGCCGGCAGTCACAAACCGAATACCGCAATCCCCCAAGCCTACTACAACAAAGAGGCCGGGATCAAGCGTCTCGCCACCGAAACCGGGGCCGGGCAGTGGGGCAGCGCCCTCGCCCTGGCCTGCACCTATTTCGGCCTTGAGTGCGTGGTCTACATGGTCAAGATCAGCTACCAGCAGAAGCCTTACCGGCGCTCGCTGATCGAAACCTGGGGCGCCTCGGTTCACGCCAGCCCGACCGAACTGACCGCCTCCGGGCGCAAGGCCCTTTCCGAAAACCCGGAGATGCTGGGCAGCCTCGGCCTGGCCATCAGCGAAGCGGTCGAAGACGCCGCCGGGCGGAAGGATACCAACTATGCCCTCGGCAGCGTTTTGAACCACGTCCTCTTGCACCAGACCATCATCGGCCTTGAGGCGGAGGAGCAACTGCGCCAGGTCGGCGACTACCCCGACGTGGTCATCGGCTGCTGCGGCGGCGGCAGTAATTTGGGCGGCATCAGTTTTCCTTTCCTGCGCGATAAGCTGCGGGAGGGCCGAAAAGTACGCGTCATCGCCGTCGAACCCAGCGCCTGCCCGACGCTGACCCGGGGAGCCTACACCTACGACTTCGGCGACGTGACCGGCTTCACCCCCCTGCTGATGATGTACACCCTGGGTCACAATTTCGAACCGCCGGGGATTCACGCCGGAGGCCTGCGCTACCACGGAGCTTCGCCCCTGATTTCGAAACTTTACCATGAACGCCTCATTGAGGCCCGGGCCTACGGCCAGACTGCGATTTTTGAAGCGGCAACCAACTTCGCCCGGACCGAGGGGATCCTGCCGGCGCCGGAATCGGCCCACGCCATCCGCTGCGCCATCGACGAAGCCCTGGCCTGCAAGGAAACGGGGGAGGAAAAGGCGATCCTCTTCAATTTAAGCGGTCACGGTCACCTCGATCTCGCCGCTTACGACAACTATTTTTCAGGTAAAATAGTTGATTACGAGTATCCGCAAGAGTTGATTGATCGCTCGATCGCTTCGTTGCCCAAAATTGACTGATCGGATCGATGGAAGGTAAAAGGAGCGGTGTTGCAGGAACGAGGCAGGGCGGAGAAGAAGGTTCCCTCCCCCCCACCTCAAAAACAAGCCGGAGCTTTCGCTCCGGCTTATCTGGTTTCGTTATTCTTGTATTGCGTTTACATCTCGCCCGGAAGGTCCCATGACTGAAACGAAACCTTACTGCGGGGATAGACGGATTTTTCCATACTCTGGTGCAACAGCAGCGCCAGTTCAATAAAACTGCGGAAACAGCGTTTTTGGCCGGTATTCAACCATTGCACTTCGCCTTGCCAGCTGGCGTTCTGCCTGAAAACGATCCGCACCAGGAAGTCGGCCCCGCCAATTCTTTCAATTCCTTCCATGGTCCCTGACTTCAACTTTGAGGGCACCTCCTGTGCGTATTCTATTCTTCCCATCCCTAACGGCGTTTGGAGCGGCGGAGCAGCTGCGTCCCGACCAGCAAGGTCAGGCCACCGACCAGGTAGTAAAGGGCCGGCCCCTCCACCCCGGTCTGCGGCATCCCCGGCGTCAAGCCGGGCCGCTCGGGGTAGACCACCAGCCCCTGCTCCTCCCGCCCGCCCGGAGATTCCGGGTAATGGTAGCTGTATTCTTCCTCCTCGTAACCCTCGTCATCGCCCCCGCCGCCGCCCCCGCCCGTTTCCTCCCAGGTCGCGTTGAAGATCCAGTTCATCTTTAATGAAGCGGCCTGGTATTCGTTTTCGGCACTGCACGGGAAGCATACGGTAAAAACAAGATCCATGGCGCCCTGGGCGGGGATGGAACCGATCGGGATCGCGTTGATTCCGTTCATCGCACCGGAGTAGTAAAGAGGAGCGCCGCCCGGGCCGGCTATTTGCACCTGCAAGCCTTCAAACAACAGGTCGGACCCGTCAATTTTGCTCGCGCTGACGGTGAGATTGAACTTCTTGCTGCCCTCGTTTTTGGCCGTGACCACGGCTGTGGCGCTGTGGCCCGGGGCCATGTTTTCCTCCGTAAACAAGGGTTCATCCGGATCCAGCAACAGCTGATGAGCGGCGTTGCCGGTGAGGGTGAGCCCGATAGCGGCGGAGGCGGATCCGGCCCAGAGCGTGCAAGCCAGGGCAGCTCCCGCCAGGACCAGCGCCGCCAGTGCGGCGGACGTTAATGGTTGAAATTTACGTTTCATCCGCAGTCACCCCCTGATCCTCTGTCTGTTCCCCGGAACCGGCCGTAGCGGAAACGCCTGCGCCCGCAAGGTCGCCGGCGTCATCACCGTCACCGTCACCGTTTCCATCGCCGCCGTTCTCACCGGCACCAGGACCGGGTTGGCCCTCCCCGGAAGGAGGCTCCACCGTGACCGACTCCGGATCCGGCCCGGAAGCGCCGCCGTCTCCGCCGGCCCCCTCTTTGTCACCGCCGCCGTCACCGCCGTCGGTATCGTCCGCGGCCTCAAGAACGATCAGGGTGAACTCGCCGGTATCCGTCCCGCCCGCGGCGTCGGTTACGGTCACGCTGAAAACGAAGGTTCCGCTTGCGGCCGGGGTTCCCTCCAGCCGCGCGCCGTTTAGCGCCACGCCGGCGGGCAATGCGCCGTCGCCCAAAGCAAAGGTGTACGGTTCCACCCCGCCGCCGGCGATGAATTGATGCGCGTAGGCTTCACCGCAAACGGCGTCCTGCGGGTTGGCGGCGCCCAGCAGCAGCTCCCCGCTCTCCGCGCCCGGCCCGGAACCGGGTTCAACCCCGTCGTCACCGGTTGCCGGCGAAAGCGACTCCAACCGGCCCATCCCGGAAACGAAGGAACTAGTGGATGAACCACCGTATGGGTATATTCGTTCTTGGCCGTCAATTTCGACATAAACATCACGCTGATGGTTGGCGGGAACATTTCCGTCATAGTTTAAAGTAATATCGAAGGCCGCCGCGCCGTCGTTAAATACTAGTTCGCCTTCCCACCAGACTTTGTGAGCATGTTTTTCAAGCCATATTTTAACGGTCCGATTCCCGGAGAAAGGTTCGTCATTTTGATCAACGGCATCAATAATGGCGCCGGCAATAGTTACCTTCCAATCGGTAGGGCCCGGACCTTGAATCTTTTCAACAGCTACTGCAATGTTCGCCAGCCTGAAATCTTTGATGCTATCCGTTTCTTCTTCCCACGCCGCCGTCATTGTGACCGGACCGGTGCTGTCGCTGGCGGTGAAAATGGAAGCGGTGGTTGAAATCCCCGCCGCGGCGGACAATACCGGGGCGATCAGCAACAGCAGCAGAAGGCACCGCAGAAACTTTCGTTTGAACATCTTCGACCTACTCCCTTCCGGCCCCCAAAAGGCCGGGTTGGTGACAATTCATGGCATTAACCTTTTATGGTTTCTTGTCGCCAACAAGGGAAAACACTTCCCTTGACTTCCCGCGGATTCCAAACCCCGGCCCCGGGGGCGTCAAAAGCCCCCCCGGGGCGGCATTCCGAAACAGGGCTTGCTTAATACGGAGGCCCAGGAGGCACATAACGATAATTTGCGTACAATACTACATCACTGTTTAATGGGTATTGATACTCTGCACTTGGTGGGTTATACCATTGCCATGGGTTAGGATCTATGCTGATTGTTCCGCCTAGGCTTACAGGGGCGCCTTCGGACCAGCCGTCAAAGATATAGACGGCATACACTTGATAAGGCGCAATTAAAGTTACCGTGGTCCCCTGCGGTAGCACTCTGCTTACTGTCGAGCTCTCAAACGTTGTAAGACCACCTTGGCCGGTAAAACCCACCCCTGCGATGCCGGGAGGCGAGGCGTGAACTGTTATGGTGCAATTGCCTACCGTCTCTGCTTCCCACGCCGCGTATACAGTAATGTCAGCGATTACCGGAGTGTTTTCTGTGAACTCATCTGCGAATGTGCCATTATCAGTAAACCAGCCCATAAAGTTAGAGCCATCCAAAATTGGTACCGGTAAGTTGGATATCGTTCCGTTTTCAGGAATATCGCCAATTGGACCTACATCGCTGCCGCCATTGCTTTCAAAAGTAACCGTATAGGTGTCCGGCTCTTCCTCTCCGCAACTGCCCAGAATCTGCGTCGCGGTAACGGTTAACTCAAGTGATCCGGTTGTCCCCTGGTATTCATTACCCGCCTCGCACGGCAGGAAAACCGTGTAACATACTTTGGTTGTTTCTTCCGGATCAAGTTCACCGCTTGGTTTAAGAATAGTTACCACCGCCGGATGTGTGCCGCCGAATAAATCACCTGCAGTTTCGGTCAAAACAACTTCGAACGTGAAAGGCAGGGTGCCTATATTTGTGACATCAAAACAGCCCCTGGCCGTATCGCCGGGTTTCATGTTACCAATATCTACGCACTCGCAATGGCCCACCTCTCCGGCCTCCACTTCAACCGTTCCCGCCTTGAAGCTGCTTTCAACCGTCGTACTATCCGTAAACAAAGATGCGGTCATGCCCCCGATCAGGGCGATGGCCAGGGCAATCGCCAGCACGCTTAAAAAAACTCTTCCTTTTTTCATCCTTACGTTCCTCCTGTATCTTTAATTGAAACCATTGGGCCCGTTTCAGTTAACCCTGAATCAGCTCACAAAGAACAAACTCTTTCCAATTCGAAACCTTTCGCCTGAAGGTCACCCCTTTCAAGAAATGTTTCACCTTTTGGGATCCGGGCCGGGGGCGCCCCTGAACCGGGTAAAACAAAACGGAGCGCCCGGTTTTCCCTGATCGCCATGTAGATCTAGAAAATTTAGTTCGACATGAATGACAATGGATGTTCCTAGAACCTCTGTTTGAATCATAGCAGCCGGGAGGAATTTCCTGGTTACAATCCTGTAACAAGGCGGTTACAAGGGGTTACGGGGTCATGTGTTAACGGTCCGCGGGCGCCGCGGCGGGTGATGGGGGTGATCGGTTTTTCCGCAGCGCAGGTTCCGGCACCGCCGGTTGCGACCAAAAAGGGCTGCCCCGTTCAACGGGACAGCCCTGTCAATAACCCTGGTTTTGGTTACCGCAAAAAGCTTACATCATCGACATATCGGGGTGCATCGGCGGCCCGGCAGGGCCTTCTTTTTCCGGCTTGTCGGTGACGATGGCTTCGGTCGTGATCAGGAGCGAGGAAATACTGGCCGCGTTCTGAATGGCCGACCGGGCGACCTTGGTCGGGTCGACGATGCCGGCCTTCATCATGCTCTCAAACGCCCCGGTCAGGGCATTGTAACCGGTTCCCTTGTCCATGGATTTTACTTTCTCCACCACCACCGAACCTTCCGCCCCGGCATTGGCGGCAATGATCCGCACCGGTTCTTCGAGGGCGCGCTTGACAATGGCCATGCCGGTGTACTCGTCCCCGGTCAGTTCTTTTTCCAGGGAGTCGAAAGCGTAGGATGCGTTGAGGTAGGCAACCCCGCCGCCGGGGACGATCCCTTCCTCCACCGCCGCCCGGGTCGCTGAAAGTGCATCTTCAATACGCAGCTTGCGTTCCTTCATCTCGGTTTCAGTCGCGGCGCCGACTTCAATTACCGCCACCCCGCCGGACAACTTGGCCAGGCGTTCCTGCAGTTTTTCTTTGTCGAAGTCGGAAGTGGTCTCTTCAATCTGCACCCGGATTTGACCGATACGCTTCTTGATATCATCGCTTTTACCGGCCCCGTCCACAATGACGGTCTCTTCCTTGCTGATACGCACCTGGCGGGCCTTGCCGAGCATGTTCAGATCGACGTTCTTCAAATCGATACCGAGATCTTCCGAAATTACCTGCCCGCCGGTGAGAACGGCGATATCTTCGAGCATGGCCTTGCGGCGGTCACCGAAACCGGGCGCTTTCACGGCCACACAGGTAAAGGTGCCGCGCAGCTTGTTCACGACCAGGGTGGCCAGCGCTTCGCCTTCGACATCTTCGGCGATGAGCAACATCTGTTTGCCCCGCTGGACGATCTTCTCCAGAAGAGGCAACAGATCATGGATATTGCTCAGCTTGCGGTCGGTGAGAAGAATGAAGGGGTCTTCCAACACGGCTTCCATTTTTTCCGCGTCGGTCACCATGTAGGGGGAAATGTAACCGCGATCGAATTGCATCCCCTCGACCACCTTCAGGTCGGTGGTGAAACCCTTCGATTCTTCCACGGTGATCACGCCGTCCTTGCCCACCTTTTCCATGGCCTCGGCGATCAGCTCACCCACGGTCAAATCGTCGGCCGAAATGGCGGCGACACGGGTGATGTCTTCTTTCGTTTCCACCGTCTTGCTCATTGCTTCCAGCTCTTTTACCGCTGCCTTTACGGCCCGATCAATGCCCCGCTTCACGATCATCGGATTGGCCCCGGCGGCCACGTTTTTCATGCCCTCGCGAATGATCGCCTGAGCCAAAAGAGTGGCCGTGGTCGTGCCGTCGCCGGCCACATCCTGCGTTTTGGTGGCTACTTCCTTGAGCAACTGCGCGCCCATGTTCTCAAAATGATCTTCCAATTCGATTTCGCGGGCAATGGTCACGCCGTCATTGGTGATCTGGGGCGAACCAAATTTTTTATCCAGAACAACATTGCGCCCTTTCGGTCCCAGTGTTACCGTGACCGTATCCGCCATACCGTTGACCCCTCTTTCCAGGGCCCGGCGGGCATCTTCGCGGTACAGGATCTGTTTTGCCATGAGTGATGAACCTCCTTGCAATTGAATTATTTTACCAGGGCCAGAATGTCATCCTGGCGCAAAATTAAGTACTCTTCACCCTTTACTTTCACTTCGGTCCCCGCATAGCGTGAAAAAATGATTTTGTCTCCCACTTTGACATCCATTTCCTGGCGGGTCCCGTTTTCAAGAACTTTTCCGGTTCCGACAGCCATGACTTCCCCTTCCTGGGGTTTTTCCTTGGCTTTGTCCGGCAGGACAATCCCGCTCGCGGTTTTTTCCTCAGCCTCCAGGACTTTGACCACGACCCGATCTGCCAAAGGCTTAAGATTCATTGCTTCCCAGCCTCCTCAAGTGTGATTTGGATTAGCAGCACTCAACGGTTGCGAGTGCTAACACTAGCTGCAAAAATAATAACCAATTTGCCCGGCGGGCGCAAACGGCTAATAATACCTTTTGACGCCGTTAAGTAGCTCACACACGAATACAAACGATTTATCGCCCGGTTGCTTCATTTTACAAATTGGTTTTGTCACCATATTATGTTCATGGCCAACCGGGAATATACGTATGCTCAAGACCGGGCGCAAAACGTAACGCACCGCTTCAAGCGCATACGTGAAATCGACCAGGGCGGTGGTTTTTACCTGCCGCTCCTAAAGAAAAATAATTTCCCCTTTGATCTCCGCCCCGGACAGGTGGAGACGCCCGCATGAGGGCCGCCCCATCCAGCGCGGGTCTACCGCCGAACCGGGGTTAAAGAGAAGGGTCCCCGCCACGGTTTCGTTGAACGGTTGGTGACTGTGGCCGAAGACGATCACGTCGGGAAAGGGGTCCTCCCGGGCAAAAGCGGCCCGGGCCCGTTCCCAGGTCCTGCCGCCGCTCCCGTGGCTGTGCACCAAACCGATGCGTACGGATCCGGCCCGCAGCAAAAGTTTTTCTCCGAGGCGGTTCAAAAGCGGCCGGGGATCCATGTTTCCGGCCACCGCATGCACCGGGGCCAGGGCGGCCAGCTCCGCGAGAACGCTTTCTTCAACCAGATCGCCGGCATGCAAGATCAGTTCGACCCCCTCCAGCACTCGCCATAAGGCTTCCGGCAGATGCCGGCCCCGGGTCGGGATATGGGTGTCGGACACGACCCCGATCCGGCGGATCGGGCCGGTTTCAACAAAACGTGTCTGCTGCGACAAGTCCATCACCTCCCCACCGGCGGGAACTGCTTTTATTATACCAAACCTTTACCGGCGCACTGCGGGGAAAAAAGCGGGGGCAACCCCCTGCGGAGGGAAAGGGAAAGAGGGTGCACGAAAAAAGCCCCCGGCGCCGGCTACAGTGCCGGCCCGGGGGAAACGGCGTCTTGCAGGGGCGGATCCCTTTGCCTTCCGGGGGAGCCGGTCCCGGCCCCGGCTATGAACGCGGAATGTAGACCTTTTCACCGGCCGTGATCCGGGAGGGATCTTGCAGTTGCGGGTTGACCGCCAGCAGCTCTTCGCGCGTAACCCGGAACCGCCGCGCGATCAGCGGCACGGTGTCGCCCGCCTGGACCAGGTACAGCGCGGCGGGAACCGAAGGAGGTTCCAGGATCGTGACTCCGGTAACGATGTGCAACTGAACGTTTTCCGTAACCTGCACCGCCAGGCCCAGGGCCACCTCCTGCTCCACCCGATCCGCCGCGATCAGGGCAGCCGCCGCCGGAACCGGATACGCTGCCAGACTGACGTCAAAACCGGGATGGCATCCGGGCATGGGCGCGGTCACGGCAAAGGGTATCTCTTCGCGCTGATAAAGAAGGCTTTCTTCTTCTTTCAAGCAGTACAGCTTTTGCACAAACGTCCCGGTGACGGCAATCTCGTTTTCAAACGCCCGCCCCGTCAGTTTCTCCAGCTCCAGATCGGCCTGGATCAATTTTGCCGCCGGCTCGGGAAGCCGGGTCATGAATTTAAGGTCTTCCCGCACTTCCATTTCACCGCGCACATGCTCCAGGCTCAAGGCCCGTTTCCGAATTCCGGGACCGGAACCGCTCACCCCGGTCAGCGGTTCCAAAGAGAGCAGGGTTGAAAGGGCCACCCGGGCTTCGAGGATCATTTTCAGGGTCATGCTTTTCCCCGGTGTTTCCGCCGGCTGCCATTTGAGCGGCACTATTTTCATCTCAACCCGGGCTCGTTGCCCGGGGGCGGCCTCCGGCACGGTCAGGGTCAGTGCCGACGGTACTTTGAAGGCATGGCTCCGCAGAGCATGATCGCCGTTCAGATAAAGGATCTGCAGGGCGATACTGCCGCCCAGGTCTACTTTTCCCTTTCCCGCAACAGCGGTGTACCCCTGCGGCAGGGCGGTCACCCGAAATATTTGCACCGCTTCTTCCGGCAGCTCTACTACATTCTCGACTATCTCCCGTGCCGTTTTTTCGCCGATCATATTGGCAACGGTTACCGGGGTCCGGGCTAGCCCGGTCTCCCCCGCTCCGGTTACCGCGACCGGCATTTCAACCCGTTCCCACTCCTCTACTTCGACCAAAAAATCGAGGGCAAATTCCAGCCGCACCGCATGGCCCTCTTCTTCCACGGTAAAAACCGGGACGGTGGCGGCGCTTGTCACCCGGACCAAATTTTCGGGCCTTACCCCGGGAAGGTCGAGCAGATGCTGAAATTGAAGGAGTTCCTCCTCCCGACGCCATAAATGGTCATGATCCCGGTAATAAAGGACTGCCGCGATCTGTCCGTTAATGGAGACCCGGTCCGAACCGGCGCGGGCCTTCAGTTTATGCTCCCGCGTACTCGCCTCGATCACCAGCGCCACCGGAGCCGGCAAGACAACCAGGGCGGCAAGGGACGCCCGGAAATGCTTGCGGCTGATGGTCCTCCGGACCGATACAGTCGTTGTTTCCAACCGGAACATTCTTTCCATCGTAATCTCCTCCACGGCATTCTCATACCAATATATGCCGGGTCAAGGGCGGATACCCCGCAGGAAATTGCCTCCTGCCGCCGAAACTTAGAGTTGTGCTCTGCGCCGGATGGCTTTTCCGGCATGAAACGGGGTCATACGGCTGTTGATATGGAATATCTTACAAGGGCTGGCGGTCGGAACGGCAATCATTTTACCGGGCCTGAGCGGCGGAACGGCCCTGGTCCTGCTGGGGATCTACCGCCAGTTTTTGCAGGACCTGGCCGGGCTGCGGTTAAGACCGTACCTGCCCCACTTCTGCGGTGCGGCGCTGGGCGCCCTGGCCGGAATCCGTCTCATCGGCCATGCCATGACGCACTACCCGGGGCCGTTGACGGCTTTTTTGCTGGGGATGCTGGCCGCATCGTTGTCCCTGGTCGCACGGCAGGCCGAACGCATTCGCCCCGAACCCGTGGCCTTGTTTTGCGGGCTGGCCGCTTTTGCCGCCGCCTGGGTTTTTTCCGGGCTGCCCGGTCATGGGTTTACGGGGCCGGGACCCGATTCATTGCTTGTTTATTTTGCCGGGGGAGCGATCGCCAGTGCGACCATGCTTTTACCCGGGGTGTCCGGGGGGGCGCTCCTGGTGGCGCTGGGGCTTTACGACAACTGCATCCTGGCTTTCAATCTGCGCCAGTGGCCGATTCTCTTCAGCCTGAGCGCCGGTTTCGCCGTGGGGCTTCTCGGTTTTGCCCGTTTTCTGGACGCTTTTTACCGCCGCCAGGGCAACCGGGCTACTTTCCTTTTACTCGGTCTCATCGGAGGATCAACCCGCGCGCTTGTTCCGGACGAAATAAACGGCGTTACCGCCGGCGCGGCGGTGAGCGGAGCGCTGTTGGTCCTGGCGGCCGCTTATTTTTCCAAAACAAGCCGGGGAAAAAGGGAACCCTGAAAGAGAGTTTTCGGCGGCAATTTAGCGTTGCCCCGGGTCACTGTTCGCCCCGTTGGCAACTGCCGCAAAAACCGCCGGTGGAGGAAAAAGCAAAATGCCGTCCATACTAGCGATCTTCGGCACCCGCCCCGAGGCAATCAAGATGGCGCCCCTGGTTTCTGTGCTCAAAGAGACCCCCGGGTTGCACGCGGAAGTGGCGGTCACGGCCCAGCATCGGGAAATGCTGGACCAGGTGCTGGTCCAGTTCGGGATCAAACCGGCGTACGACCTGGACCTGATGCGCCCCGGCCAGAGCCTCGGCGGCATCACCGCTCGCGTCCTGCGCGGTCTGAAAACAGTGCTGGCCCGGGCCAGGCCCGATCTGATCCTGGTCCACGGCGATACCACCACCACTTTTGCCGCGGCCCTGGCCGCGTTTTACCGGCGCTGCCCGCTGGGCCATGTTGAAGCCGGCCTGCGTTCGGGGAATAAAAACAGCCCTTACCCCGAAGAAATAAACCGGCGCCTGACGGCGGTTCTGGCCGATCTCCATTTTGCCCCCACCGCCGGGGCCGCGGCAAACCTTTACCGGGAAGGGATCCCACCCAAACAGGTCTTTATCACGGGAAACACGGCTATCGATACCCTGCGCATGACCGTGCGGGACGATTTTCGTTTCACCGCGCCGCAACTGCAGGCCCTCGATTTTTCCCGGCCGGTCCTTTTGGCCGAGATCCATCGCCGGGAAAACTGGGGCCCGGCCCTTGATCAGATCTGCACCGCTTTGAGACAACTGGTGCAGGACTGCGGCTGCCCGCTCGTTTTCCCGGTGCACCGCAATCCCATCGTGCGCGAACGGGTGTTTCAGGTTCTCGGGAACACCCCGGGAGTGCTGCTTCTGGATCCCCTCGACCCCCGCTCTTTCCACAACCTCCTCGCCCGTTGTTACCTCGTTCTGACCGACTCCGGAGGTATCCAGGAGGAGGCTCCCTCCCTGGGGCGGCCGGTGCTGGTGCTCCGTGAAACCACCGAACGCCCCGAAGCGGTCACCGCCGGCACGGTGCGCCTGGCGGGAACTCGCCGCGAAACGATCTACCGCACCGCCCGTGAACTTTTGGAGAATCGCCGCGCCTATGAGGCCATGGCCCGCTCGATCAACCCCTACGGCGACGGACGGGCTGCGGGACGAATCCGGGACGCGATCCTTTATCATTTCGGCCTGCGGAAAGACCGCCCCCGCCGCTTCAATCCCGGCCGGAATCGCCCTCCCGGGAGGCCAGCATCGCCTTGACCAGACTCTCCAGCAAAACCCACCATTCCCGGGGCAGATCCGGCCTGGCGCTCTTCCCCTCCTCGGAAAGAAGCCGTTCCAACTCGCCCCGGCAGCGATCCTGGAGAATCTTACCGCGCTGCAATTTTTTCCGTGCCGTCTGCTCGGTATAGAGACACTCCAGGTTGTGATGACCCCGCAGGAGCAGCCGGCATTTCCCCGGAGATGTTGTCGTGGTCAGCTCTTCCACCGCGAGACAATTGACATAGCCGTAAGAACCGTCGTGACGGCCGACCGGCCGGCGCATTTTCAAAGGAACCAGGATCAGCGCGGCGGAAAAGGGCAAAGGCATGCCTTGCGCCAGGCCGAGGTAACGGCCGCAATCACGGCGCAGCGCCTCCAGGTCGAGACAGTACGAGCGGGCCAGACGACGCAAGTTCCAGCGCACCGTGCGCCGGTCGGAGATCACCGCACCGGCGGTGGTATAAATCCGGGTCGAGTTTGCTCCATCAGGAGCATACCAGGGTGAAAGTGCGGCCAGGTTTTCCCGCCATTGTTTCATCCCCCAATCACTCCCGAGTATGGCCGTATCAAGCGGGCCCAACAAGGCCTGATTTTGAAAAGAAAAAAAGTAGCGTATCCGCCACAAAATAAATTCTTGACCGGAAAAGAAAGCGCTTGTCCTTCAAAAATACCGGTTCAAAACGCTCTCCGGCGTGAAGGCTGTTTGGCCTCGATCTGTTTTAGTATATGTAATCGTATTGACCGGGTTTACGGTTCCGGGCCTATTTTCGTCAGCAGTTCACGCATCGACTCAACCTGGAGCGGCAGGCCCTGTTCCAGGGTGACCCGGGGTTTAAACGATAGCTCTTGCCGCGCCCGCCCGGTGGCGGCACTGCTGTGGCGGGGGTCACCGGCCTGGACCGGGCGATGGACCAGTTTCAGCGAACGACCCACCAGTTGCTCCAGCCGCCGCAGCACCGCGTTGATCGAAGTGCGGCAGCCGCCGCCAATATTGTAGACTCGCCCTGTCGCCCCCGGTGCGCGCGCCGCGGCCAAATTTGCCTCGATCACATCGTCGACGAAGGTAAAATCGCGGGTTTGTTCGCCATCCCCATAGATCGTGATCGCTTCGCCCCGCAGCGCGGCGCGTACAAAACGGTGAAAGGCCATATCCGGCCGCTGGCCCGGACCGTAGACGGTAAAATAGCGCAAAGAGACGACGGGCACCGCAAATTCACGCGCATAAATGCAACAGAGATGTTCCGCCGCCAGTTTCGTCATCCCGTACGGTGAAATGGGCCGGGGCAATATTTCCTCCGGAGTGGGCAGGGTCAAAGCCGCCCCGTAGATGGAAGAAGATGAAGCATAAACCAAACGACGAGGCGGTCGGGACCGAACCGCCTCCAGCAAACGCTGGGTGGCGAAAAGGTTATGATGCAGGTAGGCGGAAAAAGAATCGCCCCAACTGGAGCGGACCCCCGGCTGGGCCGCCTGATGAAAAACCAGTTCCGCGTCCTGCAGCAGTTGTTCCGGGCAATCGGCCAGGTCGGCCTCGATCAGGTCAAAACGGGGACGGCCCCGTAATTCCCGGAGGTTATATTCTTTAAACGCACGGGGGTAATACCCGGTAAAACAGTCCACCCCCCGCACCGTGTACCCTTCTTCGAGAAGACGCAAACACAGGCGCGACCCGATAAACCCGGCCGCCCCGGTAACCAGGGCCAGCATCCGATAGCTCCTCCTTAATAAACCGCCTTAATTTTCCGCCCCGGCCAGCTCATCGACAATGGCCCGGGCCGCATCGCGGGGATCGGGGGCGGCGATAATCGGCTGGCCGATGACCAGGTAATCCGCCCCGGCCTGGAGCGCTTCCCGCGGCGTGGCCGCCCGCTTGTGCCCCCCCGGGGCAGTGCCGGCCGGGCGAATGCCCGGCGTAACCAGGACCGGACCGGGACCAAATTGTTCGCGCAGCAAGGCCGCCTCGCGAGGCGAAGCGACCACGCCGGCAAACCCCAGGTTCAGGGCGGTGCGGGCCCGCCATAGGACCAGGTCGTCCAGGGAACAGGGATAGCCCATCGCTTCAATATCTTCCCCGTCCAGGCTGGTCAAAACCGTGACCGCCAGCAACTTGAGCGGTGAAGTGCGGGCCGCCTCCGCCGCCCGGGCCATGATCGCCCGGTTTCCATGCACCGTTAAAAGATGCACTCCCGAACCGGAAACCTGGGTTACGGCCGCGGCAACGGTATCCGGAACGTCGTAGTACTTCAGATCCAGGAAGACGCGGTGCCCGCGGGAAAGGATCCACCGCACCATTTCCCGTCCTCCGGTCAGGAACAGGACCATCCCCACCTTGAAGAAACCGATCACCCCTTCCAGTTCCGCCACCATCCGACGGGCCTTTTCGGGATCGGGCAGGTCGAGGGCACAGATAATCCGTTCATGCGGCAACATTGTCTTCTCTCCTTTCCAACCGGATCATTTTTTCCCGGATTGTTGATGCTTCCGGGATGTATAAAAGAACGGGACTCCCGCAAACTAGCTCCCAAGAAAACAAGAAAGGGGTTCTACCGGTGCCGTTAATACCATCCGAGCCGATGCGTTACCTGGAAAATTTCCGCCGGGACATCGATCGTTTTTTTGGTGAAAGCAGCCGGCCGTGCCTGCCGGAGCTTCGTATCGACGTTTACGAAACGGAAAAAACCGTCGTCGCCTCCTGTGAAATTCCGGGCCTGGAAAGCAAGGAAAACATCGCCATCGACATCCGGGATCGTACCCTGGAGCTGCGCGGCACGTTGCACCGTGCCCGCGAAATACGGGAGGAAAATATCCACCGCCGAGAACGCTACAGCGGCGGGTTCCAGCGTCTGATCAACCTGCCGCGCAAGGTTTCCGCCGAAGGTTCCCGGGCCACCTATCGCAACGGTATCCTTGAGGTGATCATGCCCAAAGCGGAACAAGAATCAAAGCGGAGCCCGATCGAGATCGAGTTTCATTGAACAAAGCGGGCTTACTCCCTCGGAAGAAGTTCCGCCTCCGATGGAGGTTCCTCGGAAAGAACCGGTCCGGCCTCCGCGCCGGGCCGGTTGCCGGGATCATTTTCCGGCAGGGCAGCCTCTTCTCTTGGCGCCGGTTCCACGCCAAAAGCTGTTTTGATCAGTTCGATCCGGGCTTTTTCGTTGATCACCAGGTAGAAAACGTCATGGCCGCCCTGGACGGCCAATCCGGGGCTGCCGGGAAAAGCGTACAAGCGAATCCCCTCCGGATCCATTTCTTTTCCGAAAAGGGCCAGGGAGGCCATTTGCAACGCTGACAGGTTTGTTTCCATTGTTGCGTTGAGCCCCTGGAGCAGCTTCGGTAGACCGGCCAGCCGGCCATTTTCCCGCAACTGCCGGAAAGTTTCAAGAACAATTTTTTGCTGGCGCTCGATCCGCCCGTAATCCCCTCCCACACCCCGAAAACAGATATAGTTCAGAAAATCGCGCCCGCTCAACTCTTGCCAGCCCGGATCAAGCAGAAGGCGGTTGTCGCCCGGTTCGCGCACCGCCACATCGACTTTGAATTCAATCCCACCCAGTTTGTCAACGATCTCGACTACCGCATCCATATCCAGCGCCAGGTAATAATGGAGGGGGACCCCGCCCAAAAAGTCCTGGATCGTGCTTAATACCGTGTTGATCCCGCTTTGATGGCGTTCCGCCCCGGCAGCCAACAGGTCGTGCCCGTACATGTAGGCCGCATTGATCCTGTCGTGAAGATCCGTCCCCGCAATTTTGACGTAACTATCCCGGGGAATGCTCACTACCGCCGCTTGACGGCTGTTGAAATTCAAGGAGACGACCATGAGCGTGTCGGGGCGGTAGATCCGGTAGTAGCGATCGCGCGAGGCGGTGCGGTCAAATCCGAGCAGGACAATGTTTATGGTATCATGGTCGAAATCTTGCGCCACTTCATTTTCCCGGTCGATTCCTTCCAGGCCCGCGCCGGGCTGTTTGAGCAGGCGGGAGGGTTGACGCAGGTAGCGATAGAGGGCTTCCCCTCCGATTACGGCCAGGATCAACACCAGGGCCGCCGCCAAAAATAACTTTTTGCGTCGTTCGCTCCGCTTACCCGCGGCCGGTGTTTCCTTGTTTTCCGTGCTCATGGTTTCCCTCTCCTTCTGCTTTCCCGATCAAGGCCCGGAGCACGGTGGTATACAGGTCTGCCAAAACCACCGCGCCGTTGTTTGCCGCCGGGCAAAGGAGCTCCCTGCCTGCTCCTGTTTGCAGATCCTGCGCCTCCCGTGCCGCCGCTTCGCTCAAGGCGATCACCGTTTCCGCTTTCCGGTAAACGCGCCGGCAAAAATGCCGGGCGCAGGTCGGGAAAGGTTTCCGGCCCAGGAGGCCCGTCGTCGGCAGCAGCGGGCGACGCACCTCGAGCACCAGGGGAACCCGATCGAACCGGGAGAGGGAAACGACCGGACAACAATCGCCCAGGGATGACACCGCGACCAGGATCAAAGCGGGCCGGGGCAGTTTATCCACCTGCCCGGTCGCCCAGCGGGCAAAACGACGGGCGGAAACGGACCGTTTCCGGTACGGGTCATAACAGATTATGGCCAGCCCCTGATGTTGAAAAAGGGTGATCCGCCCCGTGCCGCCGCCGTCGGGGGCGCAGCCACCGCCGGTGAGAACGGTAACCCGGCGACCATCGCGGAGCATGGCCCGGCCGGTAGCGTACAAATGAGAATAGGGTTCACAAGAAGGGCCGGCGGGGGCTTGATCCTCCGGGTTGTTTGCACCGGATTGATCTGCCGGCAGGCTAAAAGTGCGGTCGATCATGACAATATGCAACAACCAGGTTTTCCCCCTCAGGAAGGACAGACAGCCCGCTCCTCCAGAAGATCGCGGATCCGGTAGGCCAGCCGGTAAATGTCGCCGGCGCCCATGACCAGAACGGTATCCCCGGGAGTAGCTTCCTTCAAAAGCCTGCCGGCCAGCTCCTCCAGGCAGTTGCTGACATGAACCGGGGCCCGTTGCACCTGCCGGATCCGACGGGCCAGCTCGCCCGAACTGACGCCAGCGATCGGTTCCTCCCCGGCGGCATGGATCCGGTGCAAGAGGATCAGGTCGGCCCCGCCAAAGGCACGGGCAAACTCCTCCATGAAAAAAGCGGTGCGGGTATAACGATGGGGTTGAAAGGCGCATAAAACCCGCCCGCCGGCAGCCCGCGCCGCCTCGATGGTGACCCTGACTTCAGTCGGATGGTGCGCATAATCGTCGATCACGGTGATCCCGCCGCTGACTGCCACCACCTCAAAACGGCGCCCGGCACCGCGAAAATCGGCCAAAAACGAGGCAGTCCGGTCCAGATCCCGATCCAGACCCAGCGCGGACGCCGCCGCCAGGGCGCCGACCGCGTTCTGGACATTATGCAGCCCGGGAATGTTCAGGTGCACCGCCGCGGTCTTGCGCCCGGCTGCATGGACGGTAAAAGCCGAACCAAAATTTTGCAGCCTCACCGGTCCGGAATAAAAATCGGCTTCGGCCCGATCCAGGGAATAGGTCACAATCCTCCGGGCCGGCCGGGCGGCCCACTGCCGCAGGTACGGATCGTCAAGACAGAGGACGGCGCAACCATCCGGTGCGATATTGTCCAGAAAAGCCCGATAGGCCCGTTTCAGTTTTTCAAAGTTGCCGCCGTAATGTTCAAGATGGTCCGGTTCAATATTGGTCACCAGTGCCATGCGGGGCCGGTAACGCAAAAAAGAATGGTCGCTTTCGCAGGCCTCGGCGACCAGGTACGGTCCTTTTCCCAGCCGGGCATTGCCGGGAAACGCGGTGATCAGTCCTCCCCCCACCGCCGTCGGGTCCAACCCACCCCGTTCGAGAAGCAGTGAAAGCATGGCAGTGATGGTCGTTTTCCCATGGGTCCCGGCCACGGCGATGCCGTAGCGATCGTTTAACAGCGCCGCCAGCAGCTCGGAACGGTGCCATACCGGAAGACCGCGCCGTTTGGCTTCCCGTAATTCGAGGTTGTCGTCCGCAATAGCAGTGGAATAAACAACCAGCCCGCAGTTTGCAATGTTTTCCGGCCGGTGCCGGTAAGCGATTGCCGCCCCCTGCCGCTCCAGGTGACGGGTGATGGCCGATTCTTTGAGATCGGATCCCGATACCCTGTAATCCATTTGTAAAAGCACCTGGGCCAGGGCGCTCATGCCGTAGCCCCCGATGCCGATAAAATGCACATCGTGTACCGCCGGCGGGATCACAGCGGACAACCCCTTTCAACCTGATCAATACCGCTACCATTGTATGCGAAAGCGGGGAAATCATCAACGTCCTCATTATATCAAACGGGGCAGTCAGAAGCCGGAGCCAGGTTACGTCAATCGATTATGTTTAGTTCAACCCATCAAATTGCTTGCATAGACGCGCTTCTCCAGTAGCTGTAAAATTTTTAATCCACATTATGCACAAGTTTATCCACAAGAAAGAGGCCGTACACTTCACTGTTCGGCCTTTGTCCACAGAATACACACTGTCTTGACATAAGAAAAGAATAAAATGGAGAATTAGATCGCGCCAAGAGGTAGGTCGGGTATGGCGTTCAGGTCGAGGGAAGCCAGCCGCCCCTTGCGCAACCGGGGAAAGGCGGCGGCGGCGATCATCGCTGCATTGTCGGTACACAACTCGGGAGGGGGGCAGAGCAGGGGCAAGCCGGGTTTTTCTTCAGCCAGACGGCGCTGTACCAGGGCCCGGAGGGCCTTGTTGGCGGCAACGCCCCCGGCCAGTAAAACGGAGGCGGCATTTTGCTCGACTGCGGCGGAAACGGTTTTTTCCGCCAGCACCTCCACCACGGCAGCCTGAAACGAGGCAGCCAGATCGGGCAAGCCGACCTCTTCTCCCCGGCGTCGGGACTTTTCCAAGAAATTGATCACGGCAGACTTGAGACCGCTGAAACTGAAATCGAAGCGACTTTGCGGATCCAGGTAGGCCCGGGGAAAATGATAGGCCGCCGGGTTTCCCGTCATGGCCTCCTTCTCGATGGCCGGGCCGCCGGGGTAGCCCAGGCCGGCCAGGCGAGCCACTTTGTCGAAAGCCTCCCCGGCTGCATCATCCCGGGTCTGGCCCAGGAGGGACAGATCCTCCCCCTCCCGGCGGAGAGAGACCAACGTGGTATGCCCACCCGATGCGATCAGCCCGACCAGGGGATAATTGATAACAGGATCCTGGAGAAAATTGGCATACAGGTGTCCTTCGAGGTGATGCACCGCAACCAGGGGCCGGCGAGAGGCATAAGCAAGCGCTTTGGCCGTGGCCACTCCAACCAGGAGCGCGCCGACCAGGCCGGGGCCGGGGCAAACGGCCACGGCATCCAGATCCTGCAACTCCACTCCCGCCCCGGCAAGCGCATCATCGATCAGCGCGTTGATCAGCTCCAGATGTTGCCGTGAAGCAATTTCCGGCACCACTCCACCGTAGCGGCGGTGCAGATTCACCTGGGAGGAAACCAGGTTGCTCAGAATACGGCGGCCGCCGGCAACCACCGCTGCCGCGGTCTCGTCACACGATGTTTCAATCCCCAGAATCAGATTTTCCCCTTGCCTCATCATGGTCTCATCGGACTTCATCGCCGGAGTCCCCGGCAGAAGACAGTTCATCGAGCCCCTCTTTGATCATGAACAGGGCATCTTCGGTTATGTAATACTTTTTGCGTACGCCCGCCACACTGAAACCGAATTTTTCATAAAGTCGCCGGGCGACCCGGTTGCTTGGACGCACCTCCAGGGTCATCCGGTACGCCCCCGCCGCTGCCGCCTTCCGCTGAAGAGCATGCAGCAGTGCGGCGCCGATACCTTTTCCGCGGTAGGTCTCCGCCACGGCCAGGGTGGTCAGGTGAACCTCGTCCAGAATGACCCACATTCCGCCAAAACCCACTACCCGCCCGTGCAAGCGGGCCACCAGGTAACAGGCCATACGGTTTCGTTCCAGTTCGGAACGAAAGGAATGATGCGACCACGACTGGCTAAAAGCGCTTTCTTCAATAGACTTAACCGCTTCCAGGTCGGATAACATCATCGGTTCGATCATCAGGCCGGTTTCAACGATGGGTTTCCATCTCCTTCCGGCGCCGCTCCGCTTCCGGCCGGCGCAGATACAACGGATACAGACGGTGGTAGGTCTGCCCGGCAGCGGAACAACCGCCCAGACGGCGGCTCCCGCAAACGGCTACCAGGGCGGCGCGGTTCAGGCGCAGCGGGGCCGGAGGGATGATCGCCCGCCTCGCCAGGACACGATCAATGCTGCCGGCATGCACCGTGACCCCCTCGCCCAAAAAAAGTACCTTTTCTTTGCGGGTTGCCAGTTGTTCCAGAAAAAGCGGCAGAGCCGTGACAACAGGTGCAATCATTTCTACCAGATGATAGGGAGGGTCCGCGGCACGCCGGTACAGCGCCGTATAAACCTGTTCCCGCCGCGCATCCAGAAGGGGACAAACGAGGATACCGGGGCAGAAGGCCTGTTCTGCCAACGCTTCCAAGGTGGAAATACCGGCGGCGGGCACCCCCAGCCCCTGGGCCAGGGCCCTGGCCGTGGAGACACCGATGCGCAAACCGGTAAAGGAACCGGGACCGACCGCAACGGCGATGCCGCCGATTTCCTCCCGTTCCAGGGTACAGTCCCTGAAAATGGCGTCAACAAGGGGTAAAAGCCGCTGGGAATGCGTCCGTTGAATGTTCTGTGTGTATTCCCCTATTAGTTGTTCGTCCCGTACCAGAGCCACACTGCAGGCCCTGGTCGTCGTGTCCAACCCTAAAATCAACATGAGGCTAGCAGTTCCGGAGCTCCTTTTCTGATTTGCCCACCGGGAACAACGGAATGCGATGCAAGGTACCGTCAACCCGCCAAACAATTCGTTCCATCACCATTTCAACCAGGGCGGCAGGGGCGGACCCGCGGGGCGTCAGCCGGATCCGGCGTCCCTCTCCCCGTTCGTCATCAAGCCTTGTCAGTTCAATCTGTAGGAATTCGGTGGGAAAAATTCCGGGGAACCGTTCCGCCCATTCGACCAAAGCTACACCGTCGCCGGGCAAGTATTCCTCCAGATCCAACGCTTCCAGTTCATTCGCTTCTTGCAGGCGGTAGAAATCAAAATGGTAAACCGGCCACCGCCCCCGGTAAACCTGCATCAAAACAAAGGTCGGGCTGGAAACATGACCCGGCACCCCGAGTGAGCGCGCTACGCCGCGCACAAAAACAGTCTTTCCGGTTCCCAGTTCACCCCGCAAAGCTACCGCCAAGGGGCCTTGAATATTCTGCCCGGTCAAAGCGCCGATATATTCTGTTTCCTGCTCACTGCGCGTCGTGATCAGGGCTTCTCCCTGTTCCATCGTTCCTCGATCTTCTTTCCATATTTTCCTGCGAAACAATTATAGCCCTACCCCCCCGAGAAAGCAAACTTCAGAACAGGTGGGTGTGACAGCCCTTTTTGGCGGACCCCAGGGCCGGGGAATCCGCCCCCGCTCGCCGGAAAAGGAAAATTTTGTTTTCACGGCGGCATTTCCAAAGGCGCCGCTATCAAAAATCAACCTTCACCCGGCCCGTCCAGCCTGAGGGAAACCGTTTCCCAGCGCCCCAGCAGCTCCGACACCCGGGCCTGTTCCGCCTTGAGCTGCCGGTGCAGCGCCCGAACCCGTTCATGGTTGCTGTCGTAAAGGGAAGGGTCGGCCAGGGCCGCTTCAAGTTCCTTCTTTTTGGCCTCGGCTGCGGCGATGGCCGCCTCCAGCCCGGCCTGTTCCCGTTCAAGATCACGGCGCCGCCGGCGCTGCCGCAGCAGTGTCTGTCGCGCGGCTTCCTCCTGCCGGCGCAATGCGCGGCGTTGTTCATGTTCCTCCCGCTGCTGGTCTTGCCGCAGTTCTTTCTCCCGGTTCATCCGGTTTTCCAGGTAGCGCTGAAAGTCACCGTTAAACAGGCGCAGGGCGCCCCGCTCCAGCTCCAGAACGCGGTTGACCAGGCCCTTCAGAAAATAACGATCATGGGAGACGACGATCAAGGTTCCGGGGTAAAGACGCAGAGCCTGTTCCAGTTGTTCCAAAGCCGGCAGGTCGAGGTGACTGGTCGGTTCATCCATCAGGAGCAGGTTTCCTTCCTCCAATGAAAGACGGGCCAGAGCAAGGCGGCTTTTTTCACCCCCGCTCAAAGCCCCGACCAGTTTGAAGACATCATCGCCCCGGAAAAGATAACGGCCCAATAAATCCCGCGCCCGTTGCCGGTCAAGACCGCCGGAGATCGATATTTCCTCCAGCAGGGTCCGTTCCGGAACGAGATACTCCTGTTCCTGGGAAAAATAGACCGGTTTGACCGCAGCCCCGAAGTGGACCAGGCCCCGGGTCGGTTCCTCCTCCCCGGCCACCAGGCGCAGCAGGGTCGTTTTGCCGGACCCGTTCGGTCCGACCAGAGCCGCCCGGTCGCCCCAATAAATTTTAAACGACAGGTCGCGCAGCACCTCTTTTGGGCCGTAGGCTTTTCCGACCCGATCAAACGAGAGCGCCAGACGCCCGCCTCCGCCCGTGTAATCGAGCTTCAAGTGAAAGGTCGTTCCGGCGGCCGGCCGCTCGACCGGCTCGAGCCCGGCCAGCTTTTTCTGTCGGCTGGCGGCCTGACGCTGGGAACGTTCGTCCCCCTTTGCCTCGCGGATGTACTTTTCTTCGTCGGCAATAACCGCCTGCTGTTTGCGGTAAGCCCTTTCCCGGGTCACGTTTTCCAACCGCCGCTGTTCCACGAAAGCACTGTAGTTTCCGCGATAAGCTTTTAAACCGTGTCCTTCAATCAGAAATATTTTACCGACCAACCGGTCAAGAAAAAAGCGGTCGTGGGAGACGACCAGCAGCGTCCGGCGCCATTCTTGAAGGTAACGCTCAAGCCACTCCAGCCCCTCCTGGTCCAAAAAGTTGGTCGGTTCGTCCAGGAGCAGCAGGTCCGGTTCGGCCAGGAGCAAGGCCGCCAGACGGGCCCGCGTTTTTTCCCCGCCGCTGAAGGTGTCAAGGGGCCGGCGCAACTGTTCCGGCGCAAAACCAAGTCCGCGCGACACCGCCGCAATGCGGCTGTCAACGATATAGCCTCCGCCCGCTTCGAAACGGTGGGAGAGCTCCCCGTAACATCGCAACAGGTCGTCAAGGCGGGGCTCCCCAATCGCATAACGCCCCATTTCTTGCTCAAGGGCGGTCAACTGCTCTTTGATCTTCAACAACGGGGCAAAAGAAAGTTCGAGGTAGCTCTGCAGGGTTGATCCTTCCCGGTCGGGATGCTCCGGCTCTTGAGACAGATACCCGATCATACTGCCCCGGGACAGGCGGACCTTTCCGCCCTCCGCCTCCAGCTCACCGGCCAGGATCTTGAACAGGGTCGTCTTCCCGCAACCGTTCGGACCGATCAGGCCTGCTTTTTCCCCCGATTTGAGCAGCAGGGAAACATTCCTGAGCACGGTTACAGCGCCATAGGTTTTGTTGATCCCGGAAACGGCAAGCATGGATCCGGCTGCTCCTTCCCTTCCGGTGTTACCGGCTGCCGGGGATCCGCAGAACCGGATCCGCCCCGGGCGCAATCAGGATCAAAATACGGTGTTGGTGCAGGTGTAAAATGGCCACGTCGGCGGAGTGTCGCCTGGTGAGGGGGAAAGAAAACGGCCAAACCGGTCTGTCCGGGTCTGACCCATCGCGAAACATAATCGAGCCTATCCTCCCAAATTTTTACCCTTTGGCCGGAAAGCAAGCTCGGCGACAATTCCGAGAACAAAGCCGATCAGCAGGCAGAGCATGAACGCAAAACCGCCCGCCGGCAACGGCCGGCCCTGGCTGTTCCGACCGATACCGATCAAACAGTCAATGATCAAGCCGACAATGCCCCCGGTCAGGAAAACACTGCCGAAAAAAAACTTCTTGAACAACATCGGTGAAACACCGATGATCCCGGGAAGCACAACAACCTGAAAAATAAACCTGCCGTCGGGCCAGGCCCGGTAAACACAAAGGTGTATCGCCGTCATGATCATCAAAAAGAGCAACAGTGTCACCGCAGCAATCACCCGGGGCATAAATTTAACCCTCATCCGTGCCTCCTCAAAACCCGGTCCGCTCTTCATTATCTGTGGACGACGATCGGGACGACAACTGGTTTATTGTATCACTAACCAATAACTTCTTTAAGCCACACCGGTTTTATTGCACTTTTATTTGACTAATCGGGATCTTTTTGCCCCCCGCCGGCTCCCGGTTCAAGTTGAACCTCGCCGGATAATTGCATCTTCGCTTTGGTAAAAGCCGAGGCCTCTTTGCCGGTTATATGGGCGATAGTAATGCCAATAACCTGCGCGCGATTACATTCAAGCACGGCTTGGCGTTTGGACTGCACGGGCAGATCGCGCGCATACTTTTCCGCGAAGGCCTGCAGGGCCTGCAACCGTTCGTCTCCCCGGACAATTCTCGCCTCTCCGAAAGCAATAACGCTGCGATAATAGGTCGTGAACATATCGCGGGCCGGGGTGTCCTCACCGACCACGGCAAATGATACTTTCAGTTCTGCCGTAATGGCGTCTATCTTATGACCGTCCTGAGCGGAATGTAGATAAATTTTACCCCGAAAATAAACATAGCTTAACGGCACCGCATACGGATAGCGGTGTTCACCCAAACAGGCCAAGACACCGCTGGTGCATCGCTCCAAGATGGCCACGGTTTCAGCAAACGATAGCAACTGTTCAGCCCTTCTCATCTCCCGGAACATCGATCTTCCTCGCTTTAATCTGAAGTAGCATCGCTCTTTTATTATTTGCCGGAACAGGAAGATCCTCCTGCCGCCTCAAAGCTCTCAGGGCATGTTTTCCTGCTGGGAGGATAATGGAACCCGGTTCCTTCTGTAATACTGGAAGAGCCTGCAGGAGGAAGGAATGCAACGGCAAACATCCCCACTGTAATGAAGCTACTGGCGGGAACCGACCCCCGGTCTTGAACTGGCGGAGAGAGTGGGATTCGAACCCACGAGGAGGCTCAGCACCCCCTACTCGATTTCGAGTCGAGCGCCTTCAACCGGACTCGGCCATCTCTCCGCGATCAATTATAAGACGGTAACCCCCGGTTTGTAAAGCCCGGCCGGAAACCAGCCCCTTTTCAGAAAAGCGATCGTGATCGCTGCGGACCGTGATCGGCAGACCGTATTTGTTTTGTGTTAGCCGCTTGAACCTCAACCGACCGGGCAGCGAGACAAAACCGCTCCTTTCAAGGCTTCGAGCTTGGCCGCGGCGGCGGCGGCGCCGGCGGCGCGCACCGCAAGGTACAGTTTTATTTTCGGTTCCGTTCCGGAGGGACGGATACAGAACCAGGAACCGTCGCTGTAGCCGTAACAAAGGCAGGGGCAGCAGGGCAGCTCGAGCAATGACCGCGAATGGTCCTGCAGGTCGGTCAGAACGCCGCATCCGTAATCGCGCCGCTCGGCCGGCTCCAATCCTTCCACCACCGGGGGGGCCCCGGCGAACGCATCCATGATGCAGTTTGTCTGTCCCAGATCGCCCAAACTCAGTGAAACCAGCTCTTCGCGGTAATAACCATGCCGCCGGTAAAGCGTTTCGAGGACCTGGAGCAGGCTTTTCCCCCGATCCCGGTAGTGGGCGGTCATTTCGGCCATGAGGCAGGCCGCAATCACGGCATCCTTGTCCCGAACAAAGGTCCCGGCAAGGTAACCGTTGCTTTCCTCGTAGCCAAAAACAAAACGCTCTTGCCCGGCCGTTTCGAATTCACGTATCTTTGCTCCGATGAACTTGAACCCGGTCAAAGTTTCGATCGTCTTGACTCCATAAGAAGCAGCGATGGCATGGCCAAGTTTGCCGGTAACAACGGTCGTTACCAGAACCCCGTTTTCCGGCAGTTCGCCCCGGGTTTTCAGGCGGGAGAGCAGGTATTCGAGCAGAAGGGCACCGACCTGATTGCCGGTAAGCAGGGTATAGTCCCCGCCGGCCCGCCGGACCGCACAACCGGCCCGGTCACAATCCGGATCGGTGGCCAGGACCAGATCCGCCCCCTCTTGCCGGGCGATCGCGAGGGCCAGACGGAAGGCCTGTTCCTCTTCGGGGTTGGGGACCTGCACGGTTGAAAAATCCGGGTCCGGCTCCATCTGCGCCTCGACCACCGTCAGATCGACGTAAGTTTTTTCCCGCAACAGGGGCGGGATATGCACGGCGCCGGTGCCGTGCAGGGGTGTAAAGACAACCTTTACCGGCCCGGCGGGATCAGACAAGGAAAGTCCGCGCACCAATTCCCGGTAGCGGCGATCCACCTCCTTGCCGATCGGCCGGAGCAGGCCTTTCATGCGCGCTTCCCGTTCCGTCATTGTTTTGACGTCTTTGAACAGATCCACCGCTCCGATTGCCGCGGTCAGTTCATCGATAAAGGGTGAAACGGCCTGCCCCCCATCCGGACCGTAGACCTTGTAACCGTTGTAACAGGAAGGGTTATGGCTGGCGGTGATGACCACCCCGGCGGCGCAGTCCAGTTCGCGCACGGCGAAGGAAAGTTCGGGGGTCGGTCGAATATCATCAAAAAGAAGCGCCAGGATTCCGTTGGCCGCCAAAACCAGGGCCGCCTCCAGGGCAAATTCCTGTGAGTAATGTCGGGTATCGTAAGCCAGAGCCACCCGGTGTCTCCCCGTCCCGGCGACGGTCCGGTTGACCAGGTCGGCCAGACCCTGGGTCGCCCGGCGCACCAGATAGCTGTTCATCCGGTTTGAACCGGCCCCGATCACACCGCGCATGCCTCCGGTCCCGAAATCCAGTTCGCAACCAAAACAGGCCGCGATACTGCCCGGATCGGCTGCCATCTGCAGCAGTTCGGCCCGGGTCCCTTCATCCAGCCCTTCGTATTCCAGCCAGCAGCGATAGCGCTGTTTCGCTTCGGTCACTTCAAGGCCCCTCCCGCCCGTAATCATCCGCGTAACGGATAATGTCATCTTCGCCCAAATAATCTCCGGTTTGCACTTCGATCAATTCCAGCACCCCCTGCCCGGTGTTCTCCAGGCGGTGCTTCACCCCCACGGGGATGGAGACGCTCGCGCCCCGGGTGAGACGCATCTCGCGTTCGTCGACGGTAACCAGGGCCTCACCGCGGACGACCACCCACTGTTCGCTGCGGCGGCGGTGGCTCTGCAAGCTGAGGCGGCAACCCGGTCGGACCGTGATCCGCTTGACCTGGTGTTTCTCCGCCAGTTCGAGGACGGTGTAGCTGCCCCAGGGACGGTTCACGGTGCGGTGCGCTTCACATTCGGAGGCACCTTCCGCCTTGAGAATCTTGACGATCTCCCGCACCTCCTGCGCCGCTGACCGGGGACAGACGAGCACCGCATCGGCGGTTTCAACCACCACCGAATCCCTCAAACCCGCCGCCGCCACCAGCCGGGACCGGGCCAGGATCAGGGAATCGCGGGTATCGGAAGCGATCACCCGGCCGCGCAAATAATTGCCGTCCGCGTCTTTTTCCAGGACGGTGAAGAGCGATTCCCAGCTTCCGACATCGCTCCAGACCAGATCGGCCGGCACCACCGCCACCGCGCCGCCGGCCCGTTCCAGAATGCCGTGATCGATCGAGATCGGTTCGATGGTGCTATAAATTTCCTCAAGGTTGCACCGGCGCCGGTAATCGATCCGGTCCAGGGATGCCGCCAGGGCGGGCAAGTGCCGGCGGTAGTGATCGATCAGGGTACTGACCCGGAAAACAAACATACCGCTGTTCCAGAGATAACGCGGGTCGGCCAGGTACTGCTGCGCCTGCTCCAGCGGCGGCTTTTCGATGAAGCGTTCGACCTGAAAAGTGCTGTCGTCAAGCTGCGTCCCGCTGCGAATATAACCGAAACCGGTCTCGGGCCGGGTCGGCCGCAGTCCAAAGGTCACGAGACCGTACCGTTCACCGGAGCGGCGCCCTTTTTGCATCAAAGCCACGAAATCATTCCGGGACGGGATATAATGATCCGCCGGCAGGACCAGCAGCACCGCCTTGCCGGCCCCACGGCGCTGCAACCACCATGCCGCCAGCCCGACGGCGGGGGCGGTGTTGCAGGCCCGCGGTTCGATGAGCAGCGTCATGTCCGGGAAACCGGCTTCTTCCAGCTCCAGGCGCAAACCCGCCGCTTGGTCCCGGTGGGTCACCACGAGAATGCGTTCCGGCGCCGCCAGAGCCGCAGCGCGATCAAGCGTCTCCCGGAGAAGGCTGTTCCGGCCTTCTTCCAGGCATAAGTGCTGTTTGGGATGTTTTTCCCGGCTCAGGGGCCACAAGCGCGCGCCGACTCCCCCGGCCAGGATGACCACGTCCATAGAATTGTTCCCCTTCCAAAGAATTATACCGCACCCGAGGAAACGCCCGGTAACGGCCGCCGGAGTCTAGGTGACCCGTCCCGCCGCCGCTTCACCGGTGCTGTCGGCCGGAGCATCAGCCGGCCCGGCCACGGCCGCCAGGTGCATCCGGTGGAGGGCGATGAGCAGGGATACGGTCGACTCGCCGCCCTGGTTCTGGTTTACCGCCCCCGGTTCAAGACCGTCAAAACAGCCGCCGGTGGTAAAATCATAAAGGGGTTGCCGCCCGTCGTTATTGCCAAAAAACCAGTTAAAACACTTTTCCATGGCCGCCTGCCAGCGGGTCTCCTCGGTCGTCCGGTAGGCCCGGTAGCAAGCCTCGACCATTGTTGCAGCATCCAAAGGCTGTTGATCGTAGCGCGCTTTTTTCCCGTCCCGCCTGTACCAACCCCGGTTCCCGATCAGGGAAAGGTGTCCCTCCGGCGCGGTCTGCACCCGGAGCAACCACTCCAGGGTATGCAGGCCTGTCTTGAAATAAGCCTCGTTCTCCAGGTGGAGCCCGGCCCAGATCAAAGCATGCGGCAGGCAGGCATTGTCATAACTGGCGATAACCTCAAACCAGGACCACTCCTTTGTCGCCTCGGCCTGGTGGAGACCCGCCAGCCGGCCGGCCAGTTGCGCCACCAGCGATCGCACCTCCGCATCGCCGCCAAACCGTTTTAGGTAGTACAGCGATCCCAAAATGGTGTAGGCCCAGGCCCGGGGCGAAGTGAATCCGGTTACCGCCGGGAGGGCCGTTTTGAACAGGCGCATGGCCAGGTTCAGGAGCGGGTCGTCGGGAGGATAGGCCACGCTGTAACCGAGCGCCCAGAGGCTGCGCCCGTGGCTGTCCTCGGAACCAACTTTTTCGGTCCAGCGTCGCTCATAGGCCAGGAAATTGCGGAAACGACCGCCGGCCCGATCGAGGGCATGGTGTAAAAAGCTTAAATAAATCCGGAACAGGGGCAGGATCGATTCGTCCTTGAAAAGTTGCCAATTCATGGCCGCCACGATCAGGGCGCGAGCGTTGTCGTCGCTGCAATAGCCGTGCGCCCGGTCCGGCACGGTATAGACCGCGTGTTGAAAGAGCCCGGTATCGTCGGTCAGGTGACGTAGGTGCTGCAGGTTGATCTCGGGCAGGGCGGCTTTTTCCATGACCGCAACACTCAAGTTGGATGGAATCAATCCGTGACCGTAATTGTACAGAGCCGCCTCGAAAGCGCCGGCGTAAGCCCGTCCCGTTTCCGGCCAGATCATCTGTCGCCCAAGCATGTAAGCCTGCTTGCGCAGATAGTTGCGCAGTTCTTCATCCCGAAGCAAGCTCAACGCCGCTTCGGCCAGGGCGGCACTGTCCCGAAAAGGCACCAGCAAGCCCCGCTCTCCGGCCAGCAGTTCGCGCGCATACTGGAACGGGGTCGAGATCACGGCCTTGCCGCAAGCCACGGCGTAGGTCAGGGTGCCGGACACAATCTGTTCGGCATTTTCGTAGGGGGTCATATAAATATCGGTTGCCACCAGGAACTGCACCAAGCGCTCCAGGGAGACATACTGGTTGTAGAAAACCACATTCCCGGCCAGTTCCTTCTCCCGCACCATTTTTTCCAGGGTGTGACGGTACTGCTCGCCATAACGACGCTTCACTTCGGGGTGGGTGGCGCCAAGGATGATGTAAAGCGCTTCCGGGTAACCGGCAGCGATCTGTTCCATCGCCGCGATCCCGTATTCCAACCCTTTGCCCGGGCCCAGAAGTCCGAAGGTCAAGAGCACCTTGCGCCCTTCAGCCTGGAATTGTTCTTTGTAGTAACTGCTGTCGAGAAAAGGAATGTCGGGTGCACCATGGTAGATCAACATGATCTTGTCTCCGGGAACACCGTAAATACGCCGCAGGTAATGTACAGCCCGTTCGGCCTGCACCACGACCAAGCTGGAAAGCGCGCAGACCCGGTTCAGGACGAGACGCTGCCCGGGGGTGGGTTCGAGAAGCACCGTGTGCAAAACCGTTACCACCGGTTTGCGCAGGTTGCCGAGAAGATGCAGGACATGGGAGCCGTCATCGCCCCCGTAAAGCCCGAATTCATGCTGCAGGCAAACAACGTCTACCGGAGAAAAATTGATGAAGTCTGCCGCCCGGTAGTAATCCCCCTGGTACTGTTCCCGGACATGAAAACTGACTTCCGGACCGTAGGGATACCCTTCGGAAATGTTGTTCAAGGCGATCACTTGTGACCAGCCCGGTGGGCCGCCATTGCCGTTCACGGCCGGGTTGCCGTTGCCGTAAGCCCCGCCCAGGGCCTCCATCAAATCGGCGGTAAAGGTGGCAATACCACAGCGGCGGGGCGGATAGGAAGAGACAAAAGCGATGCGCAAGGGCCGGAACAGGTTGCTTACCGGCATCATCAACCGCTCCTTTCGTAGATAATGGCCCGGTACACTTCCAGGTATGCATCGACCATCCTTTCTACCGTAAAGCGTTCTTCGACCCATTCCCGGCAGCGGCCCCGGTTGATGGAATCCAAATCCTTTACCCGCGCCGCGGCATCGGAAAGATTGTCCACCAGAAAACCGGTTTCTCCCTCCCGGATCAATTCGGCCATGGAACCGCGGCGCATGGCAATGACCGGGGTTCCGCAGGCCATGGCTTCGATCACGCTCAAACCAAATGGTTCGTCAAAATTGATCAGGTGCAGCAGCGCCCGCGCTCCGGACAGGAGAAGGCCTTTTTCGGGCGGTCCGACCGGGCCCAAAAAACGCACCCGGCACCCATCGATGAAAGGAGCAATAAAACGATCAAAGTAAGCCTGATCCTGAACAATACCGGCCAGAATCAGGGGTTGTCCCACCCGCTGCGCCAGTTGCACCGCTTCATGAGCGCCCTTGTCGGGGTGGATCCGCCCGAAAAACAGGAGATAATGACCGGGTTCCAACCGCACCGGGTACTGTTCCACCGGAATCCCGTGATGCACCACGGCACGGTAGTCGAGGTCGGGATGGCGGTCGGCTGCGCTGATGGCCACGTATTCCACCCGGCCGTTGTAGCGCCGGTAAACCGGCAAAATGCGCGGCGATGAAAACCCGTGAATGGTAGTCAATACCGGTGTATTGACCAGGGCCGAATAGCTCAACGGCAGGAAATCGAAGTGGTTATGGAAAAGATCGTAGTGGTGCGCTTTTTCGAAGGCCGCGGCGATATGCAGGCATTCCCATACTTTCGGGTCCAGCTCCGGGTCTTCGGAATAGGAGCGGGGGGCAATCCAGCGCAGAGTGGCCGCGTTAACCGAGTCACCGGTGGCAAAAAGAGTGACCGCGACCCCCCGGCGCACCAGTCCTTCAGTTAGCTGGCTCACGACCCATTCCCATGGCCCGTAGTGGCGGGGCGGTGTCCGCCATGAAATCGGAGCCAGGACGGCAACTTTCATTTTTTTTACCAGGGTGTGCATTCCTCCTCTCGCGGATCGGGGCAGGCCAGCACCCTTTTCACAAGACGATCCAGGTTTGCGGTGGCCAGGCAAACCGAAGTATCCGCCGCGCCGTAATACATGCACAGCTCACCGGTTTCGGGGTTGACCACCGTTCCGGTCGGGAAGGTCACCCCGGGCACATCCCCGATACGTTCGTAGGGTTCGTACGGGCCGAAGAACCATTCGTCACAGCGACGGATGATCTTCCAGGGTCTTTCCAGGTCCAGCAGCGCCAGCCCAACCCGGTAGAGACTTCCCGAAACAGTTTTACGAACCCCGTGATAAATGATCAACCAGCCTTCATCGGTTTCAATCGGCGGCGGTCCGAGCCCGACCCGGGTGCTGGCCCAGCCGGGACGAACCGGGATCAAAATTTTGTGTTCCCCCCAGTATTTCAGATCCGGGGAAAGGGCGATCCAGATGTGGGCTTCGCCGCGGATGATCGGCCGGTGGATGAGGACGTAGCAACCGTTGATCAGGCGGGGGAAAAGGGAAGCATCCTTGTCTTCCGGGGGCAACATCGGACCGCGACGGTCGAAAGTGCGCAGGTCCGGCGAGAGGGCCAGGGAAACCACGGGGCCGTCCTTGGAAAAGGAAACGTAGGTGATCGCATACTCTTTTCTTTCCTCAAGCCAGACGATCCGCGGATCCTCGATACCCCATTGTTCCTCGTTAAAGTCCGGTTCCGGCTTCAGGGCGGGGGCGTCGTCGATCTGCCACCCGGTCCGGCCGTCCTTGCTGCGGGCAAAAGTAAGATGGGAAAATCCCCGCATATCCTCTACCCGGACCAGGAGATGCGTTTCGCCGTTATGTTTGATCGCACCGGGGTTAAAGGTCGCGTTGACGGGGTAAGGCCAGCGTTCCGGGGTCAGAATGGGGTTTCCTGCATAGCGGGTGAAATGATTGAGCCGGCGATTGTGATTGACGTACAATCCATTCATCCCGATTCTCCTTTTAAAATTTTAGGATTAATGCTTTAACCAGTATATGCGGCCCGCGGACAACCGGTGAAGCCGCCATTGCGGTAGTATTTTCTACAGCAGCGGGGCAATGTCCTGCTTTGAAAGTTTCCCTCTGATTGATCAAAGATGACGGGTGCAATTGCGGAAGGCCACCTGAAAGCCGGAAACGGTCCGGCGCACCAGGCTTAGCGATGCATTTTCAACCACGATCTCTCCAAAACGCTTTTCCGGCAACCCCAGCAAACGGAGCAGGAGAAGGCGTAAGGGGCCGCCGTGGCTTACGACAATCACCGGTCCCGCCCCGCGAGCGGCATACCCGGCAAAGAAGGACCAGGTCCGTTCCATGACCTGTCGCGCGGTCTCGCCTCCCGGAGGGGCAAACCGGAACGGATCGCGCAGCCAGGCCTGCATCGCCTCCGGGCCGGCCGTTTCGGCCTCATCGAAGGTCAGTCCCTCCCAGGCCCCAAAATCGGCCTCGCGCAGGGCCGGGTCGGCGGCCGGTTCCAGGCCCAGCCGTTCGCCGAGCAGTATTGCGGTCTGCAACGCCCGCCCCAGATCGCTGGAACAAAGCCGCCGCGCCCCGGATGCGGCCAGACGCTCCGCCAGGCGCCGGGATTGTCGCAACCCTTCCGGCGAAAGCGGGGTTTCACTGCGTCCGCAGTAGCGCCGCTCTTTATTCGCCTCGGTCAGACCGTGTCGCACCAGGTAAAGGCACATCGGCCGGTTCCCCCCCCCGGTTGCTCACTCCCGCCTCCCCGAAAGTAGCCATCTCGGCGGTGCATCGGGCGACGGCTTCGACCAACTGCATCGCCAGGACCGCCCCGGTTCCCTCGCCGAGACACATTTCCAAATGCAAGAGGGGCTTCAACCCGAGATGATCGAGGATCAGGGCATGACCCGGTTCAGCCGAAAGGTGGGACGGAAGCAGGTAGGAAAAGGCCGCCGGGCAAAGGGCCGCCGCGATCAGTGCGGCAACGGTGGAGATAAAACCGTCAAGAACCAGTGGAAGACGGCACGAGGCCCCGCCCAGGATCAACCCGGCCAGGCCGGCAATTTCCAGTCCCCCCACCTTTTCCAGCACCTCCAAAGGATCATGCGGATCCGGTGCATGCCGGGACAGGGCCTGTGCCACCACCGCCTTTTTGCGGGCCAGCCCGGCTTGATCCAGCCCCGTCCCCCGGCCGACCAGGTCCGCCACCGGCAGGCCGGTCATGGCCGCGGCCACGGCGCTGCTGGCACAGGTGTTGCCGATACCCATCTCGCCGGTGGCCAGAAGCCGGGTCCCTTTGTCCGCCGCCGTACGGGCCAGGCTCACCCCGGTCCATAGCGCCTTCTCCACCTCGGGCCGGCTCATCGCTCTTTCCCGCAAAAAGTTGCCCGTGCCTCGGCGCACTTTGGCGCAGGTGATCCCGGGCCGGTCCAGGTCGGCCGCCACGCCCAGATCGACCACCTGCACCTCCGCTCCGGCCTGGCGGGCGAGGACATTGATCGCCGCGCCGCCGTCCAAAAAATTGTGCACCATCTGAGCGGTCACCTCCCGCGGATAGGCACTGACCCCCTCGGCGGTCACGCCGTGATCCGCAGCCATGATGACCACGGTTTTTTTTGCAGCTGCCGGAAAGGTCGCCCCGGTAATGCCGGCCAGGCGGATCGCCAGTTCTTCAAGCCGTCCCAGGCTGCCGGCCGGTTTGCTGAGGCAATCCAGCCTGACCCGAGTTTTTTCCGCCGCCTCCCGGTCCAGGGGACCGATGGAAGCAAACAGTGTTTTCAGTTTTGCATCGCTGGACATAAGATTTTTCCTCCCAGGATCTTTGATTTATGGATCGATCGGCCTAGTCCAGTCTGGAAGAAGCGGCGGGACCTCCGACATCCCCCAAGCGACGCGAAAGTTCGCGCAGCAACACCTTGTTTTCCTCCCGCCCCCGCACCGCCACCCGGAAATAACTGCGGTCCAACCCGCTAAAATTGGAGGCGTCACGGATCAGAATACCGCGGGCGGCCAGATCTGCAAAAAGGTCCGGCGCGGCAAGCGCGGTCGTGCGGAGCTGGAGCAGCAAAAAATTGGCTGCAGCGGGGTAGACCCGCAGGCCTGGCTCTTTGCGCAGCCCTGCAAGCAAAAAAGACTTTTCCCGGCCGATCTCCTCCACGGTGCGGCGCTGGAAATCCCGGTCGGCCAGGCAGTACAAACCGGCCCTCTGGGCCAGGGCGTTTACCCGCCACGGATCTCCCCGGGCCGTCAGCGCCCCGATCCGGTCCCGCGGGCCGCAGAGATAACCGAGGCGCAGCCCGGGCAGGGCCCAGAGCTTGGTCAGCGAGGTCACAACCCACAGGTTTTCCCGCTCCAGCCTGTCCAGGCTTTCCCGAAGGGGCCACCGGGTCAGGGGAAAGAAGCTTTCGTCCACCAGCAGCGTGATCCCCCGGATCCGGGCTTCTTTGATAATCTCCTCCAGGATCGGCCGGCTCCAGCCGGTTCCGGTGGGATTGTTCGGGTTGCAGAGGACAAGAAAATCACACCCCGCGAACGCCGCCATGAAGGCCTGTCGGTCGAACGGGGTCCCGGGCGGCATGAAAAAAGGGACCACCCGGGCGCCGACCAGCTCCGCCGCCCGGGCATATTCGGAAAAGGAAGGCACCGGCAACAAGACCCGGCGCGGTTGCAGGTAGAGAAAAAGAAGGTGGATCAGCTCCGTGGCCCCGTTACCCAGAAGCAGCCGGGCCGCGGGCAGCTCCAGATGCTCGGCCAGGGTCCGGCGCAAAAGTGAAGCCTGGGGCACGGGATAGCGAACCACCTCTTCAAGGTGCTGCGCCAGGTGCGTGAGCAGTCCCGGCGGGGGGCCAAGGGGATTGATATTGCTGCTGAAATCAAGAAATTCTGCGGGTGCACGCCCAAAACGCCGCGCTGCCGCCTGCAGGTTACCGCCGTGACCGCCCGCTTCCTTCCTCTGTTTCACCGGATCGTCACTCCTTTCACCGGGGTCGGGCCCCCCACTCAGACCGCGAAGGAAAGAAGCGCCCCCCACAGCAATAAAAGTTCCGCCCCTTCGCAGACCGCGCCGAGGGTATCGCCGGTCAGACCGCCCAATTTTCGGTTCAAACCGGCGGCCAGCAGGAACGAACCGCCCAGGGATCCAAAGAGGGCGACGACAAGTGTAAAAAGATGGGCCCGGTAGAACCAGAAAACCGCTCCGGCGGGGATCAGCGCCAGTCCGGAAGCGGCGAGAGCCTCCTTTCCACCCAGGGCAGACACGAAGAGCAGTCCCAGCCCTTCTTTTCGCGCCGCCTTTCCGGCCGCTCCGGCCAAAACCATGGCCCAGCGCCCGGCCAGGGGCATCAGCAGCAGCGCCGCGATGAAACAACCCGCCGGCAGGGCAACCAGGGCCGCAAATTTGCCGAGATGCAACAGGATCAACACGGAAGCCCCCATCGGGCCGACCGCGCCGTCTTTCATGATCTGCAGCGCCTTTTCCCGGACAAGCCCTCCGGCCAGAGCGTCGGCCGTGTCGGCCACCCCGTCCAGGTGCAAGCCCCGGGTACAAAGAAAATTCAAGATCAGCACCAGAACGGCGGCCGGGGCAACCCCGGTCACCGGGCGAACGACCAGGCCGACCACACCGTAGCACAACCCGAGCAGGGCACCGACCAGGGGAAAGAAGGGCGCCGCCTCCGCCAGGCCCCGGGACGGCAGGACCGTGTTCCCGGCCGGGAACACGGTCAGAAATGACAGAGCCAGCCGGAAACGCTGCACTACCACACCTCCCCGAGCAGAGATATGCCCACCGTCAGCACCAGCGCCAGACCGAGCAGCACCAGCGCGGCCGTCCGGAAAAGGGCCAGCGCGGGCCGGAGATCTCCGGCCCGGGGCGGGCGGCCGGCGCGGTTGATCCGGGGCCGCTCCGTTTTCTGCCCGGCATAATCGGCCGCCCCGCCGAGACGCAGTCCGAGCAGCCCGGCGGCAGCCGCTTCCGGCCAGGCGCTGTTCGGACTGGCGTGGCGCCGGCGGTCGGTGCGCAGTACCGCCAGCCCCCTTTTCCAGGGCAGGCCCCGCAGTGCACCGGCCAGGAGCAACGCCCCCGCCGTGAGGCGGGACGGGATGAAGCCAAAAAGGTCGTCGGTGCGGGCAGCGGCCCACCCAAAATGTAGGTAGCGCCGGTCGCGGTAGCCGAGCATCGAATCGAGGGTATTCACCGCTTTGTAACAGAGTGCCAGGGGAGCGCCACCCAGGGAAGCATAAAACAGGGGCGCCGCCACCCCGTCGGCCGTGTTTTCAAATAGGCTCTCCAGGGCGGCCCGGGCGATCCCGCTCTCATCCAGGCCGGCGGTATCACGGCTGACCAGCCGGGAAACCTGCCGGCGAGCCCCCTCCAGATCGCCGGCCAGAAGGGGGGCTTCAACCCGTTTCACGTGCCCGATCAGATCCCGCACCGACAGGGCGGTATAGATCAGCACAGCCGAAAAGATCGCCGCCGGAATTGCACCCCAACGGGCGGCCAGCAACGCCGCCGGGAAAAAGGCACAGCAGCAAGTCCCCCCCGCCACCAGGAGCACCACCGCCGCCCCGGCTGCCTTCTGCCCGGCTGCACCCATCCCCGGCCGGAGGAACAATTTTTCAAGGGCGGCTATGGCCCACCCGATCCCCCGCACCGGGTGCGGCAGCCCCTGCGGATCTCCCAGCACCAGGTCGCCGCAGTAGGCCGCCGCCAGGAGCGCTGCCGCCAGAAAGGGCCCCGTCACGGCCTTGATCCGCCCGGACCGGCCGGACCGGCGGCGGTAAGGCCGGTTACTGCATAGAGCTGCTCCAGGTCCAGGCAAAGGCGAACGTCCGCCGCCAGGCGATCATAGGCGTCCTCGTCCCAATCTCCGTCTTCCCCGGTCCTGAGCCAGGGGATTACCCCCAGTACGGGCAGCGCGGTGATCCGTTCCAGCTCTTCCAGGCCCGGTTCAAGGAGAGCCCGTTGCCCCCGGAACTTGTTGATCACCATCCCCCGCACCCGCCGCTTTTCCTCCTCTTCCAGAAGCAGCATCGTCCCGGCGAGGGCGGCAAAAACCCCGCCCCGGTCGATATCTCCGACCAGAAGCACCGGAGCCCCGGTCAGGGCGGCCAGGCCCATGTTCACGAAATCGCCGTCACGCAGGTTGATCTCGGCCGGGCTGCCCGCACCTTCGAGCACCACGCAGTCAAACTCCCGCGCCAGGCTGCGGTAGGACTCTTCGACCAGTGCCCCGAGCTCCGCTTTCCGGGCATAATATTCAAGGGCATCCATGCGGCCGTATCTTTTTCCGGCCGCGATCACTTCCATTTTCCCGCCGGGAGCCGGCTTGAGCAAAACCGGGTTCATGCGCACCTCCGGCTCCAGCCCGCAAGCCCCGGCCTGGATCGCCTGCGTTCGCGCTATTTCGAGCCCCTCCGGGGTCACGGCGGTAGTCGAACTCATGTTCTGCGCCTTGAAGGGCGCCACCCGGTAACCGTCCTGCCTGAAAATTCGGCACAGGGCCGTCACGAGCAGGCTTTTCCCGACCGACGAACCGGTACCCTGGATCATGATCTTCACGGCTGCCATCTGCTGCTCACCTTCCCCCTATTTGATCCGCTGCGGCAAGCCGCAGACCGTCCACCAGACTTCATCGGCGGCAGCGGCGGCGGCCTGGTTGGCCCGTCCGGCAAGGTCCCGGAAAAGCCGTCCAAGGAAGGACTCGGGCACAACCCCCAGTCCGACCTCATTGGTCACCAGAGCCACCCCGGCCCGGCATTCCCGCAGCTTCCGGCTCAAATAAACCGCGTAATCAAGGGCCCGGCGAGCCCTGAAATGGAAGGCGGCCCGCCCCGTATCTTTTTTCCCGCCGGCCCCGTTCAAAAGGCGGTTACTGAGCAGAACGGTCAGGCAGTCCAGGAGAAAGAATACCTCCGGCGAATCTTCAGCTTCGATCACGCGGTGGGGATTGCGGCTCTCCTCGATCGTGCGAAAGGAAGCAGGACGGCGGCGGCGGTGGATCGCGATGCGCCTTCGCATTTCCGGGTCACCCGCAACCGCGGTGGCGATATAGATCACTTTTTTCCCCGAAACGGCGGCCACGTTCTCGGCAAAGGTGCTTTTGCCGCTGCGCGCTCCTCCGGTGACCAGGATGAAGACACCCCGCTGCCGCTTCTTTTCCACCGCATCCCCTCCCTATGTGTTGCTGCGACCTGGCCCCGGTAACACCCCTAGCTCCCGCATGAAGAGAGATCAAGGCGCTTCTCCGGGCCTTTCAGCAGTGCTTCCAGCCCGGTTACCGCCTCTGCCCCGTCTTGCAGCAGCTCTTCAACCATCATTGCCGCGCGGCCCCCGCTGAAATCCCGGCGGCCGATCTCCTCCGCCTCCATGATCAAGACCGGGATGCCACGGGCCCGGGCCTGTTTCACCGCGGCCAGACACCGTAAATTCCCCCCCCCGAAAGGAACCGGCGGCACCACCACCCGATCCGCTTCAAAGATGAGCTGCAGGTGCTCCCGGTGCAGGGCGCCGGAGATGATCGAGAAAGGGGGGACCTCGACCAGCGGCAGACGGTGAAAACGGGCAAAACGGTAGCCGCCGTCCTGCGCGGAAACCGGACCCACGGAAAGCCGCAGGCCCGCCCGAAAAAGGAATTCTAATGCAGGCAGGGCTTCCTCCCCGCCGGCAATGACGTGTACCCGGGCCGCGCGGTGATCCGCCGCCGGAGGGGAGCCGGCCACGCTGACCTGGATCGCCCCGGAGAGGGGGTGCCGGTAAATAAAGGCCGGAACCCCGTACGAGCAATGGATGTTCGGCGCAGTGATCACCTCTTCCGCCCGCCCGGCCGCCAGAACCCGGCCGCCGGCCAGGAGAAGAAATCGTTGAAAATAGTGGGCGGCCAGGTTCAGGTCATGAATGGCGGTAATGACGGTCACTCCTTTTTCCCGGTTCAATTTGACGGCCAGTTCCAGCAACGCCGAACGGGAGCCAAGATCCAGATTGGCGGTCGGCTCGTCCAAAAGCAGCGCCTGCGGATCCTGGCAGACGGCCCGGGCCATCAAAACCCTTTGTTTTTCTCCACCGCTTAAAACAGTGATCGAGCGACGGGCCAGGTGCCCCACCCCGGTCAGCTCCATCGCCCGGCAGGCCGCCTCTTCTTCCGCCGCCCCTTCGCTCTGGAATCGTTCCAGATAAGGATACCGCCCCATGCGCACGATCTCGGCCACGGTAAAATCAAAATCGAGTGCCTGCTCCTGGGGTACCACCGCCATTAACCGCGCCGCTTCGCGGGTGCTGATGCGTTCGCTTTCCCGGCCGTCCAGCAGTATGCTGCCCGCAGTGGGTTCCAGAATTTTACCGATACAGCGCAACAGGGTCGTTTTCCCCGCACCATTGGCCCCGAGCAAGGCCAGCATCTCGCCGCCCCGCACCGTAAATTCGGTCCCCTCCAGAACCGGGTGTGCTCCAAAATGAACGGCCAGACCGTCAACGATCACTTTCAGCCCCATCAGCCTCACTCCCCTCCGCCAAAGTAGCGCAGTTTTTTACGTTTCTTCAGCAGGTAGATGAACAGGGGCGCCCCGAGGACGGCCGTGATGATCCCCACGGGCAATTCGGCCGGAGCGATCACGGTGCGGGCCAGGGTATCGGTGGCAATGAGCAGTAAAGCACCGAGCAGGGCCGAGGCCGGCAACAGAAAACGGTGATCCGGGCCGGCCACAAGGCGGATCAGGTGCGGCACGACCAGCCCGACAAAGCCGATCATGCCCGCGGTGGATACGGCGGCGGCGACGAGCAAGGAGGCCCCGACGAGCAAGATCTTTTTTACCTTTTCCGTTTCCACGCCGAGGTGTTGCGCCGTCTCCTCGCCCAACAGCAGCACGTTCAGATCCCGGGCATAAACGGCGATCAGGGTGTAACCGGCCAGGGCATAAGGGAACATCACCCTGACCTTGCTCCAGGTCGCCCCGCCCAGCCCTCCCATCAACCAGAAAACGACCTGGTGCAGCTTTTCCCCGGCAAAATAGGTGCAGAGGGAGACCAGAGCCGAAACGAAAGCACTGACCGCGATCCCGGCCAGCAACAGGGTCATTACCGGAACCGACCGGCCGACCCGGGCCATGCCATAGACGAGCATGATCGTGAGGATCCCGCCGGTAAAAGCAAAAAGCGGCACCGCACTGAAACCGGCCAGCTCCAGGCTGGCCCCGGTGAGCATGGCCAGGATTGCTCCCAGGGCCGCACCGGAAGAGATCCCGATCACGTAGGGATCGGCCATGGGGTTACGAAAGAGCCCCTGGAAAACAACCCCGGCTACAGCCAGTGATCCGCCGACGATAGCGGCAAGAAAGACACGGGGCAGGCGGATCAGAAACAGGATTTCCCGGTGTACTTCCGCGATGGCGGTATCCGATGAACCGGGGAAAAGCGGAGCGAAGAGCAGGATCACCGCCTCCCGCCGGCCGATCGTAGCCGCCCCGGTGACCACGGCCCCGGCAAAAGCAAGCCCCAGGAGCGCGATCAGGCCGGCCAGAAAAACGATCTTCCGATTTCCGGCAATTTCGCGCAGCTTCTTCAGCATGATCCCCTCCCCCGCGTTGTGAACGCCGGCGGTGTGTTTAAAACCGATCGGGATAAAACAGCCGGGCCGCCTCTTCAACCGCCTCCACGATGCGAGGACCGGGCCGGGCAAAGCAGTCGTCATCAACCGCATAAGCTCGATCTTCCTGCACGGCGGGGATGCTTCGCCAGCCGGTCCGTTCCGCCATCGTTTGCTGCATCAGACCGGCCGTTCCATGAAAGTTGGGGAAAAGGATCACCTCGGGCTGCCTTTCCACAACCAGTTCGGCGCTCACTTTGGGATAATCTTGCGCCACGTCGCCAAAGATATTGACCCCTCCGGCCAGGGCAATGATTTCATCGATGATCGTCCCGGCCCCGGCGGTCATGAGCGGGTCCGAATAGACCTCGTAATAAACCCTTACTTTTTCCGTTTCGGCCAGGCCTGCCAACGGAACCCGGATTTGATCGATCCTTTCCCGCATCGAAGCGACCAGGGCTTCGCCCTGTTCGTTGATGCCCGCCGTTTCGGCCAGCAAGATGATCGCCGTTGCAATCTCCTCCAGCGTACCCGGGACCAGAACAAGGGTGTTGATTCCCAGTTCTTCCAGTTGGGGCAAAAGGGCCTCGTGCATGTTTCCGGCCAGAACCAGGTCCGGTTCCAGCTCAAGCATTTTTTCCAAACTTGGCGTGGAAAAGCCCCCGATCTTCTCTTTTTCGGCCGCCTCCGGGGGATAGTTGCAATAGTCGGTCACGGCTACAATGCGGCCGGCCAGGCCCAGGGCAAATGCGATCTCGGTGTTGCTGGGAGAAAGGGAGATCATCCTTTGCGGAGAGTCTGCCAGCGTCACTTCCCGCCCGGCCTGGTCTGTGACTACAGCAAAAAAGTTGGCCGTGCTGTCTTGCGTCGCGTGACACCCCGCCAGGAGTAAAAATAGGGCGAGGCCAAAGGCCAGCCCCGGTAGCAACGGTGACAGCGGCAACCGCCACCTTGTTTTCAAATCAAACGCCTCCTTGAAAAAAATGAAAGGCCCCGCCCTTGGTGAAAGGTCGGAGCCCGGTTCACAAAATAGAGCCACGGTAAAACGTGGCCAAACCTCGCTTTACCCTTTCACGCGAAGGGAAAACACAAGCGTTTGAGGCAGGTCTCCTGGCTTGCTTTCATCGCCGCCCCCGGCCTTCCCAGTTCGATCGAACCAGTGGCATTTCAAGGGGCACGCTCCGGCTGACAGTGGCGGGACCGCGCCGGATTTTCACCGGCTTCCCAATTAAGCGCCGTCGCACCTAAACGCTATTCAATTGTTATTTCATGCTAGCACAGCCTGACCGGTTTGTCAACCGCGCGGCCGTCGCAATCGTCAGTAGGTCACCAGGTCGGGATCGGTTTCGGAGTGGGGCGAGGCGGTAAATTTAACCAGGATCCGGTTGGGAAGGCAAACGATGCTTTCGTAAGATCGGGAAATCCACCCGGTATGGGAACAGATCGCCCTTGGGCAGAGCTTCTCATCCAGGGGAAGCATGCGCAGGCGCCCGCCATTCACTTCGAGCACGGCGGTATGTTCACCGTTTTCACCAAAGGGAAAAGCATACGTATAGGCATCCTCCACAGAAAAAGAAAGTTCCGCTACGAGCCGGTTATCCAAATAGATCGCCGCGTAGCGCTGTTCCGGATGAAGCGGGCGGCTTAAATTGGACCAGAAACCGCCCAGCCCGCACAGGAAAAGCAGCCCGATGATCATCCAATCGGCCGGTTTTGGACGCAGCACTGCAATCATAAACAGCCCTCCTGCCGGCAATTATACCACAGGCTGCCCGCCGTAAATGCAAGCCCGGCCGTTATCCGGCGCCGGGCCGCGGTCCAACCTCAACCGGCGGGTTAGCTTCCGGCCGGGCGGGCCGCATTTTTTTTCGGCCTGAACATACGGCGCAGTTTTGCCACCGCTTTGCCGAAAATGAACCGGGTAAAAGCAAGGAAGGGCCGGGGATCGTCAGCCGCCCAGATCGCGTGAGCCTTGCGGTGGGCAAACCAGGGTTTCAAGATTTCTTTCCAGGCAAGCTGTTTCTTTTTCCTGTAGCCGCGTATGGCCAGGATGTCTTCGTACAGATGCCAGAAGGCCACCGGCCGGTCTTCCCGGAGGTGAAAGTCAGGCAAAGGCTCTCCAATCAGATCGCGGTACATGATATAGGCAAACTCGACCCCACAGGCATCGAACAGGACATTGATGCTGCTCAGGCGGGCATTGATTTCAATCATGGAGAGCGCCTCCGTCTCCGGGTGCCTCTTGAATTCAATCTCGCCGTAGCCCCGGTAACCGAGCCGCCGCATGTACTCCAGGCCGATCCTGACTATTTCCGGATCATGGCGGTGACGGGTCAAAGTGGAAGAACCAAAGTTGGCCGGGAACTGACGCAGTTTTTGTGCGGTCAGCGTATGGGTCGGGCGCCCATGCCGATCGATGTAAACGTCAAAAACAAACATGCGATCGTCGAAACCGGGAATCAGCTCTTGAACCATCACCTCCAGACCCGCCGCCCGCGCTTCTTCCAGGGTTTGCTGCAATGCGGCGGCATTCGCTACCGGCAGGCATTTGGCGCGGAATATTTTCACAAAGAGATGGGAGATAGCCGGTTTAACCAGACAGGGGTAATGCATGGCCGCCGCCGCCGCCGCATCCGCGGCGGGACTATCCGGGAAAAAGGTCAGCGGCATCTGCAGACCGTGTTCCCGGGAAAGACGGTAAAGGCTCTTTTTATCGATCACCGCCTCCAGCAAGCCGGGAGGGTTGTCCGGGACCAGGTAAAACCGGGATAGCTCCCGGGCATAGCGGGAGATGAAAAGAGCGTAGTTGTCGGCCGAAGCGAAAAGGACCGGGGGACGATCAAATTCTTTTCCCAGGTGCAGCAGGAACCGGGCCAGCCCCGCCTCGTCCCGGTTGATATCCGGGCAGAGCACTTTTCGGTAGACATAGCGCGAGGCCAGCCCGTAGGCCCGCGAAAAGTCGTAGTCCAAAGCGTAGACCTTTACCCCGTGACGCCCCAGGGTCCGGATCCCGCCCAGAGCCGTATAGAAATTGGCTCCCAAAATAACCGCCGCTGTTTTCACGACCATCCTTCTTCCCGTTTCATCGTCCTGCCATGATGATTATAACCCTTATCCGTTTTCCTGCAAATTCAAGTCGTTGCCCGTTGCCCCCGGCGGCCCTTCCCGTAAAGCCGGAACGTTGAAAATGTAACCCGGCCTATTTATGGCCGGCGAGCCCCCGGCCCGGCCGATCTTTGTTTGCGAAGCGGAGCGGGGCCCGCCGCCGAATTACAAAACGGGCTCCTTGTAAACCGGATGTGCTATAATTGAACTGCGCCTGGATGCCGGGCCGAAAACATCAAAGCCGCGAGAGGAGGCCGGTGGCAGTGGCCCCCAAAACTGCACCCCTGCCGAAAAAGAAGATCAAAAAAATCATTAAAATTGCTTTGCTGATCTTTGTTTTCCTGGGTATCGCCGGCGCTGCAACCGGCGCCGTTGTGATCGCAACTTACCTCAAAGATCTGCCCCCCCTTGATCACAACAAATTGAAAAATGTAGAAACATCCTACCTTTATGATCGGGAGGGGCAAGAAGTAACCCGGCTGCATGGGAGCGAGAACCGGATCGTGGTTTCCTTGGATGAAATACCGCAGCACGTTCAGGATGCGTTTGTCGCGGTGGAAGACGAACGGTTTTACCGCCATTTCGGAATCGACATCTGGGGTGGCTTACGTGCTCTTCTGGCCAACCTCCGTTACGGCGGTATCGCCCAGGGGAGCAGCACCATTACCATGCAGCTCGCCCGCAATGCTTTCTTCTCCTTTGATCAGACCTACAAACGGAAAGCCCAGGAAGCATATTATGCGATCCTGATCGAGCGCAGCTATCACAAAGATGAAATTCTTGAAATGTACCTGAATATTATTTACTTCGGCAACAACGCCTACGGGGTGGAAACGGCGGCGCAAACTTACTTCAACAAAAGCGCCGCCGAACTGACTCTGGCCGAGGGGGCGATGCTGGCCGGTATCGTCAATTCCCCGAATTACAACAACCCTCTTAACAATGAAACAAAAGCGCGGGAAGTAATGTCCACCGTTTTGACCACCATGTTCCGCCTCGGTAAAATCGATCGGGAGCAGCGCGATGCCGCCCTGGAGCAGCAGTTCGTTTACGGTGACCCCCCTGCAATTGAATTTCCCCATCCCTGGTTTGTCGATTACGTGATCCATCACGAACTGATCCAACTGCTCACCGCCATGCCCCAGTTCAAAGGGGATATCGATGCCGCTTATGAAGCCATTTACTGCGGCGGTCTGCGCATCTATACCACGATGAGCGCGGAACTGCAATCCTGCGTCGAAACCGTTCTCAACCGGGATGAACTCTATCCCCGCACGATCCGGGTGGACATGGAAAAAGTGCGGGAAGCGGCGCAAGAACTACCCCAAAACCAGCCCGGTGTTAATATTTCCCAGGCCGCCTTGCAGGAATGCCTGGTCGAAGAGGGAGGCAGACTTCAGCCTCAGGCGACAATTGTTCTGGCCGACCCCGGCACCGGTGAAATCATTGCTCTTGGAGGGGGGCGTGAATACAGCAAGGCTACGAACCAGGTTCTGCGTTTCACCAGCACCAGGCAGTGCGGTTCCGCCATCAAGCCCATTGTTACCTACGGCCCGGCTTTTGAAGAGGGTATTCTGGCCGGTTGCGGCACTGCGGTGGACGATTCGCCCTATATCCAGGGCGGCTGGGCCCCGGAAAACTTCGACTATAAATTTCGCGGTCTCATTTCGGTACGGGAAGCCCTGCTTTATTCATACAATGTTCCCGCGGTGCGTATTTTTGAACAGTTGACCCCCCAGGTGGGCACCAATTACGGCGAACGCATGGGACTTTCAACCCTGATTGATACGGACAAACAGATTTTGAGCACTACCCTGGGCGGGGTTACCTACGGAGTGACCGCCCTGGACATGACCCAGGCTTACAGTGTTCTGGCCAACGAAGGGATCCGCATGGATCTTTTCACCGTGAAACGGATTGAAGATCGCCAGGGCAACCTCCTTTATGAACAGCAAGCCAATCCAAAACAGATCTTGAGCCCCCAATCCACTTTTCTTGTTACCGATATCCTGCGGGATATGGTCCGTCATTACCTCGCCCGGGGGCTGAACGTGGACAACCGGCCCGTTGCCGCCAAAACCGGCACGACCAACGACTGGCGGGATGTCTACCTGGTCTCTTACACTCCCAACCTGGTCGCCACCTTCTGGATGGGTTACGATGAACCGCGTTTGGGAGGCATCCAGCAAGGCTGGAGCTACTCTACCGTTTTTTTGAGGGAAGTGTTCCAGGAGGCCTTCAAGACCCTGCCGCGAATGGAATTCGAAAAGCCGCCCGGAATAGTTGAAATGGAAGTTTGCTCCAAATCAGGCCTGTTACCCACGGATCTGTGCCGCACTGCCGGTACAGTGAAAACCGACTATTTTCTGGCCACTCATGCCCCGCGCTTGAGCTGCGATCTGCACGTCACCCTCCCGGTATGCGGTGAAACGGAAATGCGGGCGGGCGCCTTCTGCCCCCCGGATGGAATCGAATGGAAGCTGTTCCTGGATCGCCCCCCCTTCATTGAAACCGACTCGCGCTGGCAGTTCGGAGCCGCCGGCCGAAAACCCGATGACGCCAAAGACATGCCGCCGGAGATCTGCCCGCACAGTGAAGGCGAAATCGGAGATCGTCCCCCCGCGCCGCGACACTTCTTCGCCTCGATATCGGGCCCGATTGTATCGCTTGATTGGGAATATGAACTGTCTTTTCCGCTGCAGGGTTTCCGCCTTTTCCGCCAGAAAGAAGGTGAAATGCAGGCCTTTTATGTTGCCGCCATCGATTCGCACCGGCGCAGTTACACAGACGTGTTCAACCCGGAACCGGGCGTTGAATACATTTACTATCTGGTGGCGGTGGATTACAACGGCGCTTTTTCGCCCCGGGCCGAAACCCGGATCGGCGGTGAAGGCCGGGGACAATCCCGCAAACCCGGTCTTTTCGAAGCTGCTTTTGATGGAGAAGCGGTTTCTTTATCCTGGCGGGATGAGAATACCTTTTCGGACGAATTCATTATCGAACGCCAAGGCGGCCCGGGCGGGTTCCGCTATCTTGCCACTGTCCCCGGGCATCAGCTCTTCTACCTCGATCACGAAATCGAGCCGGGCAATAGTTACCAGTATCATGTCTATGCAATCCTCTCCGGACAGCAATCCGCTCCGGCTTATGACGTAATTACTGTTCCCGATCATGCCGGTGAAGGGGATCAAACCGGTGACAACAGCAACCGGGATGAAGCTTTCGACCCGGAAGGAGGTTGAAGCCTGAACCTAGAACCCGGATCGTGGAGCAGCCCAGAAATGTTGCTCGCCCTTCCGTTTAACCCGTCTTTTTCGTGTCGGCAGGCTGAATAGGGCCTGCCGCACGGCGGTAGCAGGCATTTGGGTAGCGGCACATCCCGGGCCGTATTGTTCTTCCCCCCGCCGGACCAGTTCCTGCCATGCTTCCGGGTATTCGGCGCGGAATTCATGCACGACCTGTTCGGTGCTCTTGAAAATGCCGGGATCGAGCAGGCGGGACAGAAGCCTTTGTGTTTTAAGCGTCGCCAATCATCCTCCGGTCAATTCTCACATTGGTTCGCTTTCGTCGTTAAAGTTGAATTACAGTTACTCCCTCGCCGCCTTCACCGGGAACGCCGGGACGCCAATGGCGCACCAGGTGGTGCTCTTGCAAGTAGGCCCGTAATCCTTCCTTGAGACGGCCGGTTCCTTTGCCGTGAATCACGGTGACCCGGTGCAGCCCGTTCAACAAGGCCCGGTCGAGGAGTTTTTCCACTGCCGGCAAGGCTTCTTCCACGGTTTGTCCGCGCAAATCGACTGTGGGCAACACGCCGGCATCATGGCCGGCTATGGTATACCCCCCGCCCGGCCCGACTTCCGCGGCGGAGGGCCCTGCTTCGCCGCTCGGAAGATCTTGACACCGCCCCAGGTCTGCCAGCGGTGTTTGCACCCGGAGCGATCCCACCTGCACCAGCGCTTCCTTTTCCCCCAGGGCAAGTATTTCTCCTTTCTGTTCCAGGGCACGGACAAAAACGGTCTTCCCTACCTCCGGCGTTTCTTCAAGCTCAAAAAGCCCGCTGTCCGGTGCGTCTTCCCCTTCCACCGCCTGAATCAGCTCTTGCAGCCGGCCCCGCACCGCCTCCGCCCGCCCCGTGGCGACGGCACTTTTTTCAGTTCCGAACCGGCGCAACTCGCGCAAGATCGCGTCTGCCTCCGTTCGGGAGCGGCGCACGAGCAGGCGGGCCTCATCCCCGGCTTCGCGCAGGATCTTTCCCCGGCGCTGCCGGAGCGATTCGAGTTCCGACTCCAACTCTCGCCGCAGGGCTTCCGCCCGGGCTCGCTCCAGAGAGGCTTCACGGCTTTCCCTGGAATAGCGCTGCTGATCCTTGACGAGGTCGGCGATAACCACTTCGATCCGGCCATGATCGCGATCCAGGTGGGAACGAGCCCGGTCCGTGATCACTGCAGGCAGCCCGAGGCGGGCTGCTACCTCAAAAGCGTTGCTCTGTCCCGGCACCCCTTGAAGAAGACGAAAAGTAGGAGTAAGGGTTTCCGGATCAAATTCCATGGAAGCATTTTGCATCTCTTCTTGCGCCTGGGCAAATATTTTTAGTTCACCGGCATGAGTCGTGACCAGGGTCAAAGCGCCGCTGCCGGTCAGTTTTTCAAGGATGGCCTTGGCCAAGGCCGCACCTTCGGAGGGATCGGTCCCCGCCCCCAGTTCGTCCAAAAGGATCAGATCCCCTTTCCCTGCTTCGGAGATAATGGCGACTATATTTTTCATATGACCGGAAAAGGTGCTTAAATTTTGGACAATGCTCTGTTCATCCCCGATATCGGCCCGGATCCGCCGGAAGATACCAAGGCGGCTTTCGGGGGCGACAGGAATATGGAGACCGCTCTGGGTCATGGCCGCGAGCAGCCCTACCGTTTTCAAAGCCACTGTTTTCCCCCCGGTGTTGGGGCCGGTCACAACCAGGGTCCGGATGCGGGATTGCAGCACCAGATCCAGGGGAACTGCCTCCGATCCGAGCAGGGGGTGGCGAGCCTGGACCAAAGCCAGGATTGGACGGTTCGAATTGATGAGCCGGGGCGCAGAAGCTTTTTGGACCAGGCTGAGGCGACCGCAGGCCAGGGCTAGATCGAGAGCGGCATAAATTTCCCGGCCGGCGGCCAGTTCCGGCTCCCTCCCGGCTACAGCCGTGCTCAGGGAGGCCAAAATACGTCGGATTTCTTTTTTCTCTTCGTTTTCCAAGGTGATCACTTCGTTGTGTTTTTGCACGACCACGGCAGGTTCAATGAACAGGGTCGCTCCGCTGGCCGACCGGTCATGCACTATTCCGGGAACCCGTCCGAGGTTTTCCTGTTTTACCGGCAGGACATAGCGGCCGCCGCGCCGTGTTACAAGCAGTTCCTGCAGATAGGGGGCAACCGTGGCCGATCGCAAATATTCTTCCATCCGGTTACGCAAGTTTTCCATCAGGGTCCGGCGGCGGCGGCGCAACCCGGCCAGGGCCGGGGAGGCCCCGTCGAGGATCTCCCCCTCCGGGCCCACCGAACGGGTCAGCCGTCCGGCCAGCCCGCTGCAGGGATCCAGAGCGGCGGCCCTGCGCGCAATCAGGGGAAAGGACTCTGTTTTCTCCGGGTCCCGGAAAAAGCGCTTCCAGCAGTCCACTCCTTCCAGGAAACGGGCAATGCCTGCCAGCTCGTTCCCCTCGAGCAAACCGCCCCGGGCGGCGCGGTCCAGGATCGGGCCGGTGTCTCCGCATGCCGGCAGGACGAACAGACCCTGTTGCAAAAGACGCCGCGCTTCGCCGGTTTCCTGCAAAGCCTGCCGCACCGCCGCTTCTTCGGCGACGGGGAGCAGTTCGGAGGCCAGGAGACGCCCCATGGGCGTGGTGGTATATCCAGCCAGTTGTTCCCGGATCGTTTCAAATTCCAGGGTGCGAATTTCACGTGCGGTGATCACTTCACACAAACCATACTCACTTCCCGGTCTTCGTCCCGTCCATTTTCACCGGCCGGGAAAGATAGCGGTTTTCGGCAAAACAAAAACGGAGCAATTTATCGGCCGCTCTCCGGATCCCGATCCGGGGCGTGACCACAACCGGTCCACCGTTGAAGTTTGCGGGAGTTTCACCAACCCATAACGGGGGTTGCGCCAGTGATAAGCCGTTCTGTCCGCGGTTGATTCCCAGGGCCCGGCACAATTTACCCGGTCCATTGGTTAAAGCAGGATCACTTTCCGACAGTTTCCGGCGCCGGCCCATTATTTTGTGCCCGGCCAGAGGTTCCAACGCCCGGACCAGAACCGCCGTCCCGATACCCTCCCTTTCGGTGACCACGTTGAAACAGTAATGATTGCCGTAGATGAAATAGACATAGGCCCGCCCGGGCGGGCCGAACATGGCCGCATTGCGTCCCGTTTTGCCGCAGGCGGCATGGCAGGCCGGATCGCCGCAACCAAGGTAAGCTTCGGTTTCGACGATGATCCCCGCCGTTAAACCGGCCGCAGTTTCATGACAGAGGATTTTTCCCAGAAGCTTGCGGGCAACGACATCTGTTCCGCTCGTATAAAATTCGGCGGGTAAGGCCACCCCCCGGTGAAAAACTTCCGCTTCGAGCCGGGCCAGGTAACGGCTGTTTCCCGTGTGCAACAATTCGATTATTTTCTCTTCCAGGGCGGGACCGACGCCCGGGATATCCCGCAAGCGGTTTCCCTCCGCCAGAAGCGCCAGCGGTTCAGGAAGGCGAATCACTCGCCGCGCCGCCTGGCTATAGGCTCGGGATTCAAAAATATTTTCTCCTTTGAGGGCAAGAAGGGCGGCTATACGATCGAAAATAGCGGCAATTTCCCGGTTTTCCACGGCCGACACTAGTGCAAAATCAAAAACAAATTTTTGATCGCCGCCGTAACAGCCGGGAGATAGGTTTCAGCTGCTGCCGCAAACCGTGAATCGCCGACCGTACCGGCCATAATATCGATGGGTAACAATGAAAGGAGCGGGATCAAGAGCATTGCAAAAACAGCACCCCGAAACAGGCCGAAAACAGCGCCCCCGAAGCGATTGAAGGTGCCGATCACCGGGACCCGGTTGATGACCTTGAAACTGCCCGCCAACACCTTGAGCAACAACAGCAGCATCAGGAAGAGGACGATAAAAGCAAGGATTCCTGCCACCAGGGATAATGTCCAGTCCATGGTCAGATCAATCCGCAACCACTGCATCGCTTCCCGGGCCGGCATCAAATAATCCGGATTCAACAGGGAGGCAACCGGAGTCGCCAGTTTCCGGCTGCCAAAGTAGGCAAGAACAGCCGCGATGAAAAAACCGAGCAAGCCGATCAACTGGCTGGCCAGACCCCGGGAAAAACCGGCGATAAAGAAGAACACAAAGATACCCATCAGTAGCAGGTCGAGCCAGTTCATTTTTCCTTCTCCTTTTCCCGGTAAATAACCGGGAGACGGGCCTGTTCTTCCTGTAATCGCAACAGTTCATCGGCCAGGTTGATCGCCGCCAACACGGCCATTCTTTCGCGACCCAGGCCGCGGTTACGCGCAGCCAACTGCTGCATCAACCGATCCACGTGCCGGGCTACCCGCTGCATCCACGCCCCGGTTGCTGTTCCTTTGATGGTATAGTCTTCCCCCAGGATGGTCACCGTTACCCGGCTCACCGGCTTTTCAGCCATGGCCCCACCTCTTAACTCTTTGGTCAAGTATTCGCGACCGGAATAGCGGATCCTTCCTTGTTCCTTACCCGGGGCACTCACCCTTAACGGCCGCGCAGTTCAGCCCCTTGCCGGGCCAGGGCTGCCGTGATCCGTTCATGAACGGCGGTTACCTCGGCTTCGGTCAAGGTCCTCTCGCAGGAGCGATAGGTAATGGCAAAAGCCATACTACGTTTACCGGGACTGATTTGAGCTCCCTGGTAAAGATCGAACAAAACCACGCTTTCCACCAGTTCTCCTCCGGCGATCCGGATCACCTGTTCCAGATTCTGCGCCGGTATGACCACGGGAACAACCACGGCAATATCCCTGAGGGAAGCCGGATAACGGGGTAAAGGAGTACAACGGGGGACCGGATCGGCCTGTTCCAGGAGCGGCGCCAGTGCCAGTTCGGCCACCGCCACCTCCAGGTCCAGATCCCAGGCCTCCCCCACGGCGGGATGGAGCTGCCCCATGTATCCCACTTCAATTCCACCGGCGACCAGCAGGGCGCCCCGGACAGGGTGAAGAAAAGGCAACCGGGCGGGCACATAGCACATCCCTTCAATGCCGAGACGAAAACAGAGATTTTCCAGGATTCCTTTCAAGACAAAGAAATCTGCCGGTTGCCGGGGCATGATCCAGTTCGGTCCGGGTAAACAGCCCGCCGCTGCCAGACCCAAATGTAATCGTTCTTCGGGCAACTCCGTCAGCGGCAGCTCCCGGGGCCGGTAGACGGCTCCAATCTCAAAAAATAGCTGGTCCGTTTCCTGAAAATGAAGGTTGTGCTGCACGGTTTGAAGCAGCCCCGGCAAAAGAGTCGTCCGCATGACCCCCTGTTCCTCGGAAAGGGGGTTTAGCAGCGGGATCGCCTCCAGGCGCGGATCTTCCCGCGGAAGACGTAATCTCCGGAGCAAAGCCGGATTGAAAAAGGAGAGGTTGATCGCTTCATTGAAACCGCCTGCAGTCAAGGTTTCCCGGATCAGGTTCTGCAGCCGTTGTTCAGGGGACGGCCGGCAGGAAATCAACTCGCCCCGGGGCAGGGTCACGGGGATATTTTCATAACCATAAAGGCGAGCCACCTCTTCAACCACGTCTTCTTCCAGGACGATGTCTCCGCGTCGCGGGGGTACCGTTACTTCCAGGAAAGGGGCAGGCCCGCGATTGACAGTGCACCCCAAACGTTCCAGGATCTCGATCGTCCGCCCCTCCGGAATCTTCACGCCCAGGATTTCATTGATCCGGTACGGACGTACGGCCAGGGTACGAGGCCGGTGCGGTACAGGGTGCACATCCACCATTCCCTTGATCACACTGCCCCCGCCCAAAGAAGCAATGCGGTGGGAAGCACTGTTTTGAGCCTCGACGACCCATTCCGGATTTACCCCCCGCTCAAAACGCTGGGAGGCCTCGGAGGGCAGGTCGAAATGCCGGGCGGTACGGCGGATATTGACCGGATCGAACAGAGCGGCTTCCAGAAGGATATTGCGGGTAGCCGGCCCGATCCCGGTGTTTTCCCCTCCCATTACCCCGGCCAGCCCGACCGGCCCCTCCCGATCGGCGATCACAAGAATCTGCGGATCCAGGTTCCGTTCGACCCCGTCCAAAGTCACCAAGGTTTCGCCGGACCGGGCTCGCCGCACGATGATTTCCCCGCCCCGGACCCGGTCGAAATCAAAGGCGTGGAGCGGCTGCCCGTACTGCCACATGACATAGTTGGTCGTATCGACAGCATTACAGATCGGCCTGATCCCCGCTTTCAACAACCGCAACTGCATTCGTAGAGGCGACGGGCCGATCCTGACATCCTGGATCAGGCGGGTGGTGTAGCGCGAGCAAAGGGACGGTTCCAGGATCTGGACCCGGAGAGCCTGTTCGACCGCTATCGTTTCCTCAACCGCCTCCGGAGCAAATAGGGGCATCTTGACTCTGCCTCCGGTGATCGCGGCTACCTCCCACGCTACCCCCAGCAGGCCGAGACAATCGGCCCGGTTAGGGGTCAGATCCAGATGCAAAATAGGCTCGTCCAGCTCAAGGAGCTCATCCACGAGCAGGCCGGGTTGAGCGGAGTTTCCCAGGACGAGGATGCGTTTCGCCTCACCGGACAGCTCCAATCCGAGTTCAGCAGCCGAACAGAGCATCCCCTCCGAACGGATTCCCCGGATCTTCACCGACCGGAGGGGTTCCTGCCGGCCGGGAAGCAACGCCCCGGGCAGCGCCAGGGGAACCATCTGCCCCGGGGCGACATTGGCAGCGCCGCAAACCACTTCGCGCGGGGTCCCGCCACCCTCGTCCACCCGGACCACGGTCAGTGTATCGTCGCCGGGGTGTTGCTCCACAAACTGAACACGGGCCGCAACGACCCGCTCCAGCCTGTCCCGAAACGGTTCAACGGTCTCCACCTCCACCCCGGCCAGAGTGAGCACCTCGGCCAGCTCCGTGGAGGAGAGATCAAAATCAACATATTCTTGCAGCCAGGTACAGGGAACACGCACAGCATGCCGCCTCCTCGGGGTTTTGATGACCTTCCCCCGCTATTTTCTTCCCCCCGTTCCACCCCCCGGGAGGATCTTCAAACAACTTGAACGCCAAAGGTGTCACTTTTGCCTAACGAAACTGCCGTAGGAAGCGCAGGTCATTGACGAAAAAGGCCCGCAGATCCTCCACCCCGTACTTGAGCATGGCAATACGTTCCACGCCCATGCCAAAGGCAAACCCGGTTACATCCGCCGGATCGTAACCACCGGCTTCGAGAACCCGCGGATGAACCATCCCGGCACCAAGTATTTCCAACCAGCCGCTCTGACCGCAGGTGCGGCAGCCCGCCCCGCCACAGATGATACACAAGATATCAACTTCGGCACTCGGTTCGGTAAAGGGGAAAAAACTTGGTCGGAAGCGAAGCCGCTGTTCGGAACCGAACATTTCTCGGGCAAACAGGAGCAAGGTCCCTTTCAGATCGGACAGGGTAACACCGCGGTCCACCGCCAGCCCCTCCACCTGATGGAACATGGGCGAGTGGCTGAGATCATCATCCCGCCGGTAAACTTTTCCCGGGGCGATCACCCGCAGCGGCAGCCTCGGGGCCTGCAGCTCCATGGTGCGGATCTGCACCGGCGAGGTGTGGGTGCGCAACAAGAATTCCGGGGTGACGTAAAAAGAATCCTGCATATCCCGGTTCGGGTGATCCTGCTGAAAATTTAAAGCCTCAAAATTGTAATAATCGCTCTCGATCTCCGGTCCCCGGGCAATCCGGAAGCCCAAACCGGTAAAAATTGTTTCAATTTCCTCCTGAACCAGGGTCAAAGGATGTTTCCGCCCCAAAGGGAAAGGCCGTCCCGGCAAGGTTACATCGATCGCTTCTTGCTCCAGACGTTTTTCCGCTTCCCGTTCCTTCAGCGACATTTCTTTCGCGGCCAGCAATTCTTCAAAAAGGCGCCGTAAACTGTTTAACGCCTGCCCCATACGGGGGCGCTCGGCAGGAGACAGTTGCCCCATTTGCCGTAGCAGGGTACTGACCGAACCTTTTTTCCCTAGAAAGCGCACCCGCAATGTCCGTAATTCATCCAGCCCCGTGATCCCGCTCAGGGCCTCCCGAAAGTCATTTTCCAACCGGCGCAGTTGGTTCATCAGCATCATGCTCCATTCCCCTTTCCCCGTCAATTCAACCGATCACCGGCCGGAACAAGCGGGGAATCAAAAAACCTTCCGTCTTTGAGGGACGAAAGGTTCTCTTCCGCGGTACCACCCACATTAAACCGTTTCCGGCTTCGGCTCGTGTATATCGGTAACGGGATGACCGTCCATGCGCAGGCGCCCGGCGGCGGCCTGCAGCGGGAAGCTCCGGAGTTGAATTTGGCCCGGGAGCGCCGGGCGGGGTTTGCAGTCCGTGACCCCCCCTCCCTGAAGACAACGCCTGACCCCGGGTTACTGCTGCTCCTTCATCACCGTTTGCATTGATCAATCTTGAAAAAAATTATAGCACAACAATTTCTAAAAAACAATACCACGCCTGGTGCGTTTACCAGCTGTTTCACCGGCGGTTTAGCGACGCTGGCGCCGCACCTCGTACAGAATGACCGCTGCTGCCAGGGCGGCGTTGAGAGAACGATCCCAGCCGGGCTGGGGAATCGAAAGAGCCTCGCCGGAAGCGGCAACCAGTTCCGGAGCAGCCCCGCTGCTTTCGTTGCCGATAATGATCAGGGTTGGGATGCTGAAATCGGCATCCCAGTAGCATCGCGGCGCTCCCGGAACGGCGACCACCGCCTGCCCGCCCCGCCGCCTGAAAGCGGCCGGCAAGGAGAGGGGTTCGCCAGTACGGGCCGGGGGGAGATGAAAAGCCGCCCCGGCCGAGGAACGCAAGGTTTTGGGGTTGAAGGGATCCGCACAGCCCGCTGTACAATAGATCGCCTCTACCCCTGTCGCGGCGGCGGTGCGAATCAAGGTCCCAAGATTACCCGGATCCCGAATCCGGTCCAAAAGCAAAGCCAGAGAAGGGTTTTCCGGTGGTTCCGCGACCGGTAAAGGGGTAATGGCGGCAACTTCCCGGGGCATATCGGTTTGGGCCAGGCGGGCAAAAAGGGCCGGGGTGACCGGGCATTGCCGCGTTTGAGGGGAGAAAACCCGCTCCCACAAACCTTTTTCCCGCTCCCGGTAACGGCGGGTGTAAAATATCGCCTCCGGCATCAAGCCGGCCCGGATCGACTCCTCCAGCAGGTGCGGCCCCTCCAGGACCAGTTTCCCACTTCGCTGACGCTGCCGCGCGCTCCGGGCCAGAGCGAGGTAGGTTTTGACCAAAGGGTTGCGTGGACTTGAAATCTCCTCGACTGTCAAGCTAGAGCCACCCCAGCCGGTGCAAAGCCTTGTTGTCCCCGATAGCGACGATGATATCGTTGGCCCGAATCATGTCCCGGGCTGCCGGGGAAAGGTTGATCTGCGTGCCGGGTCTGCGTAAAGCGATTACGTTCACCCCGAAACGGGCCCGCAAACCCGCCTCCTGCAGAGAACGATCGATCAGTTCCGGAGGCGCCACCACTTCAACGATACTGTAGTCGGGAGACAGTTCGATCAGATCGATAATATTATTTTTGATCAAACTATGAACCAGTTTGTGCCCCATATCGCGTTCGGGAAAAACAACCTGGTCCACTCCTATTTTTGCAAGTACTTTTCCGTGCAGATCATTCTGGGCCTTGGCAACGATGAACCGGGCCCCCAGTTCTTTCAACACAAGGCTGGCCATAATGCTGGATTGCAGTTCTTGACCAAAAGCAACAACAACGAGGTCAAAGTCGGCAATCCCCAACGATTGCAGTACTTCTTCACTGGCGGCATCGGCCTGGGCGGCATGGGTCACGTGCGGCGTAATGCTCTGGACTTCGGTTTCATCCCGATCAATAACCATCACATCATGCCCCAAATCATAAGCTGTTCTGGCCACGCTCGTCCCGAACTGCCCTGTTCCGAGCACAAGAAACTGTTTTTTACTCACTTGGTCGCACACCTGCCTTTTTGTTGAACGCCGATTCCCGGCTGTCCTTGCGACACCACCGGAGAAGAACCGCAACCCGTAGCCGGCTAGCCGATCAGTATTTTTTCCTCCGGGTAGCGAAGGCTTTCATCCCGGTAGGGACGGGCCAGGGCTACGAGTATGGTCAGGGGACCGATCCGCCCGCTAAACATGGCCGCAACGATCACCAGTTTGCTCAAAACAGATAAACCCGGTGTAATCCCGTAACTTAAACCGACCGTGCCAAAGGCGGAAACTGCCTCAAAAAGGAGGGCCTGGAAAGGCAGATCCTCGAAAAGGGTTAAAAGGAGTGTCGTTGCAAAGACCATGGCCAGGGCCCAGCCGATAATAGCCATCGCCTGAACGACCTGGCGGACGGGAATACGACGGTAAAAGATGACAGGGTCCTGACGGCCACGAACCATGGATACCAGAGCGATGCAGGCAATACCTGCAGTGGTCGTTTTCACCCCGCCCCCGGTAGAAGCGGGAGAAGCTCCGATAAACATCAGTCCCATCATGATCAAAACCATCGGCCGGCGGAGCAAAGCCGTATTCACTACGCTAAAGCCGGTAGTGCGAGTGGCCGACGTAAAAAAGGCTCCGAATATTTTACCGGTTCCGGTCAGGGAACCAAGGGTGTCCGGGTTGCCCCGTTCCAGTAAAAACATCGCTCCTGCCCCGGCAAAAAGTAGCAAACCCGATATAACCAGCACCATCCGCGAATGCAACGTGAAGTGCCTGGGCTGGTGCAGGTTTTTGACGACATTGAAAATGACAGCGTGCCCAAGCCCCCCCAGGATCAGTAAAACAAAAATGGTTCCATTCACCAGGTAATCTTCGGGGTTTCCAACAAGGCTCTCGAACCCCCCAAACAAATCGAAGCCGGCGTTGCCAAAAGCGGATACGGCGTGAAATAACGCCATGAACCCCCCTCGACCCCAACCGTACTCCGGCACGAAGCGGCAGCTCATCAATAAAGCGCCGGCCAGGATGAGAAGAACCGCCAGGCGGATGATAGCACGAACCGTGGGAATCACCCCGGTCAGCGAACCACTGTGCAGCGTCTCCTGGACCATGATTCTGTCCCACAGGGTGATGCGCCGGCCCAGAAAAACAAAAATCAATGTCGCCATGGTCATGAAACCGAGCGAACCAATGAAAATAAGCAGCATGATCACCGCCTGGCCAAAAGAAGAGAAAAAGGTAGCGGTATCAACCACCACCAACCCGGTCACGCATGTTGCCGAAGTAGCGGTAAAAAGGGCGTCCAGGAAAGATAAACTGTCGCCGGAGGTCGAAAAAGGCAACATTAAAAACAGTGATCCGACCAGGATCACTGCTAAAAATCCACCCACCAGGTAGCGGGATGGGTTTTGAGGTACGTTTGGTATGCGCATGATGTTTTTCTCTGAATGACCGGCGAACGGTATCTGACCATCCGACAGCCGAAGCTCGAACTTTTATAAATTATCCCTGGCAACCCGGGCCAGACGATCAAAACCGACCCGATCCTTGACCGCCATCTCGGCCAGCATTTTCCGGTTAATTTCGATCTCGGCCTTACGTAAACCACTGATAAAACGACTATAGGAAAGACCGTTCAGACGCGCTGCGGCGTTAATACGTGTAATCCATAATTTACGAAAGTCACGCTTACGCTGCCGCCGATCCCGGTAGGCATACTGCAGGGATTTCATGACCTGTTCATTGGCCGCCCGGAATAGCCTGCTCTTGGCCCCATAATACCCTTTGGCCAGTTTTAATACTTTTTTACGGCGCCTCCTGGCAGATGATACATTCCTTACCCGGGGCATAACCGCACCTCCTTCACATATTGCAAAGACTAAGGCAACAGTATCTCTACCCTTTTGCGGTCGGCGGGGTTCACCAGCGTTGATTGGCGCAACCGGCGCTTGCGACCGGCGCTTTTCTTTTCAAGAAGGTGACTTTTAAAGGCCCGGAAGCGCTTTATTTTGCCTCCCCCGGTCCGGCGGAACCGCTTCGCCGCCCCTCGGTGAGTTTTCATTTTAGGCACAGATGCTGCCTCCTTTACATTCTTTGGTGTCCTATTTTGAAGACAAGATCATGATCATGTTGCGCCCTTCCAGCCGGGGCACCCGTTCAACAACACCAAGTTCACCCACTTCTTCCGCCAGGCGCCGGCACAGATGCTGCGCATTCTGGGAATGGGTGATTTCCCGGCCGCGAAACATGACCGTCACTTTAACCTTGTCCCCCTCCTGAAGGAAGCGGCGGGCATTCTTTACCTTCACGGCAAAGTCGTGACTATCTATATTCGGACGCATTTTCACTTCTTTGATCGTGACCTGTTTTTGGTTCTTGCGCGCTTCCCGCTCCCGCTTGCTCTGTTCATACTTGAACTTGCCGTAATCCATGATCCGGCACACCGGCGGGCGGGCCTGAGGAGCTACGTTAACCAGGTCCAATTTTTTAAGGGCCGCGGCCTGCAGCGCTTCCTGAAGACCCATCGCCCCAAGCGGGGTACCGTCTGTGTCAATGACCAGGACCTCCCTGGCGTTGATCTGTTCATTGACCAGCAAGTTTTTGCTAATCTCCGTTCACCTCCAGCAATTTTTCCTGCCCTTTGCAGCCAAATAGAAAGAGCAGGCGCGGCGGCCACCTGCTCATCTGGATCACCCTTTGTTGTTCCAAATCGTCGGGCTACCCGGGCGGCAGTTCCTTTGCAGTAACGCCCCAGGGTGAGAAGCGGTGGCTTCTACTTACTGTTTAAATTATACCGGAAAGATTCAAGTCGGTCAATTAATTTTTAAATTGCATCCTTGACTTCAATTTCACGGCTCAACCGGGCTGTAAATTCGGCGAGGGTCATTGGGCCCAGATCTCCTCCTTCCCGGTGGCGCAACGCCACCAGGCCCCCTTCCTGTTCCCGATCACCTAGTACCAGCATGTACGGGATTTTCATGATCTGGGCCTCCCGGACCTTGTAGCCAACCTTTTCGTTGCGCTCATCCAACTCGGCCCGCAAGCCGGCTTCGCGTAAAACCCCAAGAACAGTGCGGCCATAATCGTGATGCCGCGCGGCAATCGGGATCACCAGTGCTTGCACGGGGGCCAGCCAGGCCGGAAACGCACCGGCATAATGTTCCACGAGCAGGGCAAAAAAACGTTCCATCGCTCCATAGATCACCCGGTGAATGACCACGGGGCGATGCTTCTGTCCGTCCGGACCGATGTAGTGCAGATCGAACTTTTCGGGCATCTGAAAATCGAGTTGAATTGTACTGCACTGCCAGTTCCGTCCAAGGCAATCCTGCAGGTGAAAATCAATTTTGGGCCCGTAAAAGGCACCGTCACCCGGATTGATCCGATAATCGATCCCGCGATCCTGCAGTACCTTTTCCAGGACGGCCGTGGCATGATCCCACAATTCTAGCCCACCCATGGCTTTCTCCGGCCGTGTGCTCAGTTCAACCCGGTAAGCAAAACCAAAAACACGGTAAAAGCGATCCACCAGGTCGATCACCGCACCTATTTCTGATTCCGCCTGCCCGGGCAGCATGAAAATATGGGCGTCGTCCTGCGTGAAACTGCGCACCCGCATCAAACCGTGCAAGGCGCCGGAAAGCTCATGTCGATGCACCTGCCCCATTTCGGCAATGCGCCGCGGCAGGTCACGATAGCTATGCATCCGGGAACGGTAGACCAGCATCGCCCCCGGGCAATTCATCGGTTTGACAGCGAAATCCTGATCGTCAATCCGGGTGAAATACATATTTTCCCGGAAATGCTCCCAGTGACCGGATTGTTCCCAAAGGCTGCGATTCATGATCAGGGGCGTTTTGATCTCCTCGTAACCGGCCCGGCGATGTTCTTCCCTCCAAAAACGGAGCAACTCTTGCCAGACAACCATCCCGTTGTGGTGCAAGAAGGGAAAACCGGGGGCCTCGTCATGCAGACTGAAAAGGTCCAGTTCCTTTCCCAGGCGGCGGTGATCCCTTTTTTTTGCTTCCTCGAGCAGGCGCAGGTGCTCCGCCAGCCCATTTTCGGTCAAAAACGCGGTACCGTAGATACGCTGCAGCATGGGATTATGTTCATTTCCCCGCCAGTACGCTCCGGCCAACCCGGTCAACTTGAAGGCGCGGACCGCCCCGGTATGCGGAAGATGCGGTCCGGCGCAGAGATCGACAAATTCGCCCTGGCGGTAAAAACTGATCGTTTCTCCCGGGGGCATATCGTGCAATAGTTCCAGTTTGTAGAGTTCACCCTCTTTTTGAAGCAGGGTTTCCGCCGCCTTCACGGAAAGCGTATGCCGGGTGATAGGCAATTTTTCACGGATAATGTTGCGCATCTCTTTTTCGATCAGGGGCAGATCCTCTGCGGATACAGGCTCGGGAAAATCAAAATCATAATAAAAACCGTTTTCAATGGCCGGACCGATACCCAACTTTACCCCCGGGTAAAGGCGTTTCACTGCCTGGGCCAGGACGTGGCTGGTACTATGGCGGTACGTTCTCAATGCCGCTTCATCCGTATTGTCCGTCTGTCTCAAGCCCTAACCGCCCCTTTCAAGCCCCGTGTCCGAACTCACCGCTACAATATCCTAATGATAAAACTTGTCCCAACAACTGTCAAGGAAAACGGGCGGGGATGGAACCCGCCCCTGTAAGCGATCGTATCAAACAGGGATGAAACCCGTTTTAAAGAAAACGTTCAGGGGTTTGGCAAATAGAGAAAGGGCAAATTTTCGCGCAAGCAGTTCAAACCGGGTTCCCGTCCCGGGTCGTGCAGGAAGTTGTCGCCTGACAATGGGGGCAACCACCGCAAAAAGAAAGGCGCTGTTCGAAGATGCGGCGTAACGTTTCCACCGCACGGGGGTAGCGGGGCGTCACATTCTGGTGCACCAGAATGTGACGTGGAGCGATCGTGACCAGCATGCTTACCAGGAGATCTTCATAGTCTCCCTCTTCCAGCTCTTCCAGGGTCAACTCTTCCCATTCCTCCAGATCGACTTGCTGACAACGCTGATCGGTGACCTGAAACTGTCCCTGTTGATCCAGGGAGAGGTGAATTAGATCAATTTTTGGTTCTTCCGTATCAAGAAAATAACGTAGCATCTGAATCAGTTCCCGGTATTCCTTTTCGGCCAGAAAGTTTTCAACCGCACCGGCAAGCACTTTTTTGAGTTCATCCCGGTAATCCTGCAACCGAAAATTGACGAAACCGTCCAGGTTCAAATGGACCCCTTCGAGCAAAAAGAAATGTTTGAGGCGGCTTTCAATAATCGCCTGGGTGGCCTCCGGTCTATAGCAGACGGAGCCTTTCTGAATCTTCTGCCGAGCCAGGGCAAATATTTCCCGACGCTCATTGGGCCGAAAATAAAAATAATAACGCTGGAGCAGATCTTCCAGCAGGACGTCTCCGAATTGCCGCACGATAAAGCGGGCAATCAGCGAGGCCAAAAACGCCCCCATTTTGCGGCGCTGCCCGGTACCCGCCGCCGACTGCCGCGGATAAAAATAGAATGCCTGGTGATCCCGGCCGGAGGAGCAACCCCAGGAGAAACCAACCAGGTTGACCAATGCGCTTTTTTGGGTGAACACCTCTTTTAAATGGGCCGAAGAACGTCTGGAAACAACAGAAAATATACTCACCGGGCTTCCTCCTTTCTACCCTTAGTATATGAGGACGCCCGGAAATGTAATCCGTAATTGCATTTTTAACCTTGAATCGTGAGCACGCCGGGTAAAATTTCAATTTTGACCGGGGCGTATCCGGGTTGTTCACCGTCCAGGTTGAGCAGGGCCCTGGAGGCAGAGTCAACCAGGATGTCGCGACCGGAGAAGCATTGGATGCGGGGATGGGTAAGATGGGCGCCCCGATAAACCCGGGGCAGGTTGGCCAACAGTTCCAACTTGTTAAAGTCGCCGACAACAATAATATCCAGAAATCCATCGTCCATCACGGCATGCGGCGCTACCTTCATCCCCCCGCCAAAATAGCGACCGTTGCCCGCAGCAATGAAGGTCACCGGGCCCTGATACACCCTCCGCCCGTCAATTTCAACCGTCATCCTTTTGTTCCGGTAAAGAAGCAGGCTCGCCACCGTCCCCCAGAGAAAAGAAACGAACCCCCCCAGGATCTTGGTGGTACGGTTAACCCGGGCCACGGTATCCCCATCCAGACCGAGACCGGCCACGTTTATAAAAAAGCGGGTGACAGGGAGACCCCGGTGGTCGGTAAAGGAAACCCGTCCCAGGTCAATCTGGCGCCGACTGCTATGCGCCAAATATGCTACCGCTTCAAGGGGGTTCCGGGGAATGCCCAGGGTACGCACGAGGTCACTGCCGGTTCCGGTGGCAATAAAAGATATTGCGGCGTTCAGGGAAACGGGAGACCCATCCGGTTTGAAAAACCCGTTGACCACTTCGTTGGCGGTACCGTCCCCACCCACGGCAATAACCAGGGCGGCCCCCCTTTCCAGAGCCCTTCGGGTTAAAATAATAGCCTCTTCCGGTCCGCCGGTAAAGCAATGCTGCAGGTCCGGCCAGATCCGTCGCAATCCCGTTTCAATTCTCGGCCAGTGCCGCGCCGTTTTTCCCCCTGCGGAAACCGGGTTAACGATGGCCACGGCTTTACCTCTCATCCTTGTCCTCCCTGTTGCAAAGCCCAAGGTTGCGGAAAATAAGCAGGAATTCGTGCACCTTGTTCACCCGAAATACTGAAGGATAGCCCAGCGGACGGAGCCGGTTATACTCATGCCGTCGATCCCAGATGATAATATCGTCAAGCAGGTAGCCGGCCCGGAGCATCTCTTTCGAAAGGTCCATGTGCAAGGGGAAAAATCGGTTTTTTTTGCGCAGGTCCATTACTGCCACGATACAGTAGCCGCCCGGTTTAAGACAGTACCGCACCGCAGCAAATATTTCCCTCAGGGCATTGAGATAGGCGCCATAGCTTTTGATGCGTCCCAGATCGGCCTCGTTCTCACCATAGGGACGGCTTTCTTGCCGGTCGGCGGAACGGCGGGCCAGCATGATGTCCCAATAGGGGGGCGAGGTCAACACCAGATCCGCCTCCCCTTCATGCAGGTACTCGCCCACACGGTGGGCCTGGTCGAGGATAAAACGGGGTGGAATTCCGTTACAGTTCCCGGAAGAACATTCTTGCGCCAGGCGCTTTTGAAACATGGCCTCGAAAGCCGGGTAAATTTCTAGACCGACCCCCTGCCGGCCGAGGCGGCAAGCCGCCGCCAGAGTCGTTCCGCTTCCGGCAAAAGGATCCAGGACAATGCTATTCGGTCCGGGGGTAAATGTAGCGATGACCCGTTCCGCCAGCTCGAGGGGAAATGCCGCCGGGTGTCTCAGAGCAAGCTCGTTTGCGCTTTTACGCAAATCACTCCAAACACTGATGCTGAAACGGGTCCAGGTGCGTCCGTCGAGTTCGTTGCAGCGCCGGCGGCGCCCGCCCGGAACCCCGATCCTTTTGTTTTCCATCGCCGGCCTAAAACTCGGCCCGGGACGGCTGCCGGACCTTACCGGCATTAACCTTTTCCAGGGCCTTTTCCTCTTGCACTGTATACCCTTTTCCCGCTGCAATCAAATTGTAAAACAGGCATCCAGGGTAAGTCATCCCAAATCCCCCCCTACCGCAGGCCTGCTTTGACCGGCCGGTATTGGTTATCCATAACTGGTTTTCTAGGTTAACTGCAATTCCACGACGTCTCCGTCCGCTAGAAGATAATCCCTTGGGACGGCTTGCCCGTCAAAACGGGCCGATCCCCAGACCAGGGCGCTTTTCAGGCGGTGGGGAAAGTCCCGGTGCACCAGGCCGGCAAAATCAAGGACCGTGCTGCCACGGCGGAGGATAAAAGGCTTTTCTCGATCCGGGGGGCGCCCCGGTACCTTACCGTAAATGCGAATTACCTCTAGAATTGTAAATAATGCCTCTTTGAGCCTTTCGAGCCCGATTCCGGTACTGGATACGATATAAAATACCAGCTCCGGATAAAGTTCCTGCAATACCGACAGGTTTTCCGCGCTGCCGCTACAATCCGCCTTGGTCGCCGCCACCAGAAAAGGAGCGGGGGCAACGATGGTCCCCTCCTCGGAAAGGTCGATCACTTCTCGTTCTTGAAGGACCTCCAGTAGCCCTTCCAGCTGCTCCAGTACCGTGGGGGAAGCGCTGTCAAGCACGATCAGGATGGCGTCGGCCTCTTTAAAGGTGCCGAGCAGTCCGGCAGGGACATTGTCGGGGGTCAGGGGCGGGGTATCCACCAACTGGACATGGATATCGCGGTAGGGCATCATCCCGGAAACCGGCAGTGCGGTCGCAAAAGGGTAATCCGTAACCTTGACCCGGGCCCGTGAAAGTGCACCAACCAGAGCCGATTTACCACAATTGGGATAACCGGCCAGGACGATCTGCCCGGCGCCCTGTTTCTCCACCCCGAAAGGATCATATCCCCCCTTCGTTTTTTTCCGGGTTCGGCTTTCCTCCCGCAGCCGGGCCATGCGGCTCTTGATATCCGCCTGTAGTTTTTCGGTCCCCTTATGTTTGGGTATGGTCGCCATCATTTCTTGCAAGGCGGCCATTTTATCTTCGGCATTCCGGGCCCGGCGGTACGCCTCTTCAGCGTTTTTATACTGCTGGGTCAGGTTGGCCGGCAAAGCTTTTCCTCCCTCCCTGGTGGTTTTTTTATCAAAGCTGTTTTGATTGTACTTCCGGCCGCAAAGAAGATCAACCTTAAACAACACGATTCGAGGCCGATCATCTTTCAAGGATCAAACGATCACGTTGACTGTTTCCCCCTGTTTTAAACCGGGACTGCCTTTTTTGACCTCGATATAGCAGTCGCCGTGCAGGGCGCTTTTCAAATTACCCGGTGATTGCTCCCTCTCGATCAGGCTGACCACGGTTTGACCGTCTTTGTCTTTTGCCAGCCGGCCCCTTAGAAACCGTCGCACCGGACTTTTTTTGCGGAAATCGTTTTGTAAAACTGCCGGCAGGGTTTCCCGTTCCAACGACCGGTTATGGGTAATTTCCTTCAAGAACGGAAACAGGAGCAGATCAAACGAAACCGATGCCGCCAGGGGATTGCCGGAGAGGCTGATTACCGGTTTGCCCGATAATACGCTGAAAAGGGCCGGTGAACCCGGTTTTATATTCACTTTCCAAAAGATCATTTCCGCCCCCAGGCCGATCATCACCTCTTTCATGACATCTTTCTTCCCGACCGATACGCCCCCCGTGGTGACGATAAAGTCTACTTGATCCACTATTTCCAGGATTGTTTTTGCGATCGCCTCCCGATCGTCTCCTATAATACCGGTCGGGACTACATCCACTCCGCTTTCCCGGAGACGACAGGCAATCGTATAAAAGTTGCTGTTATAGATGCGGCCCGGCGCCAGTCCTCTCCCCGGTTCCACCAGTTCATCACCGGTACTGATCACGGCGGCGGCCGGTCTTTGGTAAACATTGACCATGGTAATACCCAGCCCGGCCAGCACCCCAATTTCGGTTGCTTTGAGCAAACTGCCTCCGGCCAGAACCAGGTCTCCTTTTTCAAAAATTTCACCTTTGAAACAGAAATTGTCCCACCGGTCAAGCTCTCGCAAAATCTGAACCCGATCCTTTTCCACCCGGGTATCTTCCTGCCTGATGACACAATCCGCCCCGTCAGGGATGGGCGACCCGGTCATCAGCCGGACAGCCGAACCGGCCGCTACTTTTTGCTCGGACCGTTTCCCGGCGAAAATGGTATCGATAATTTTTAGACTGACCGGTGAAGCGGTCCCCGCCCCTCCGGTGTCCGCTGCTTTCAGAGCATATCCGTCCAGCGGGGAACGGTTAAACGGAGGCAGATCCAAAGGTGCAAAAACATCTTTGGCCAGGACCCTGCCGTGCGCCTGCAGCAGGCCGAGCTCCTCGATCCTGTTCAAACCTCCTTTTTCCCGGATCAACTGCTGGGCCTTCTCCAGCTCGATCTGTTTCATCATTTTTGAAGTGGCACATCCTTTCTTCAATGAAAACCCGCCGGTGCATTGTTTCTGAAACGCAATACCCCGCTCATAAAAGTAATAAACCGGAACATCATGAATGTGATCCGGTTGTTCCTTGATGATTTTCATATCACTCCTTTCCAATTACGGGAGGTGCGGCAGTTTCCCGCCGCACCCTGACGGCCCGCACACCAGATGCTTCTCCAGAAAAAGTTTAGGTGTGAAGGCTCGGAGTGCAAAACACCGCGCTCGGCACCACCGCCAAGCTCCTACCGTAAAATAGCAATCTTGCCAGGCCCGCGTCCGCGTCGGCAGATTTGATTCGACATTCTGAATGCAATTCCTTCTTTTACTGATCAACCCACAATTTTGCCAAGGCTCTGCCTGAAACCCGGTCCTCTTTATACTCGATATGTCATCAATAGCCGGAGTGAGAATGGCCATGGAATAAAAAAGACCGCCGCCGAATGTCTTATTCAATCTTTTTGCCCCAACGTTGGAATACCTGCGTCCAGTTTTCGACATAGTATTGACCGGAGGCCCATTCGGCCATGATCACTGTTTCATTTTCCTTGAGGGGTATCCGCTTTAGCGGAGCCCCGGCAATGTTGTCCTGAAAAAGTGGATAGAGTAAAAGTTCGCCGGAGGTTACAACCAGAGCCAGATCTTTGTTTGGTGCGGTCAAAAGGTCCCGGGTTCAACCCGGCGGCTGTTTTATTCTGCCTGGGGGTGCTTTTTCTTTCCACATCCTACCTGGTGAATGCCGGCTACAATCCATGAATCTGTTGGTGGAAAAAACCGGGGTCAAACCGGATATTTACCGTTTTCCGGGAGGATCCAGCAACGCCTGGGTGACCCCTACCGTGCTCAAGGAGATCATTGCGGCGCTAGCAGAGCGGGGTTATGATTACTTTGACTGGAATGTTGCCACCGGGGACAGCAATACCAACCTCAGCGGAGCCCAGATCGTGGCCAATTTGATCAACCAGGCTGATGAACTGCCCGGGAAGGACCTGGTAATCCTCATGCACACCACAAGATCCTCCACGGTCGAGGCGCTGCCCCGGATCATCGCGATATTGAGTGCACGGGGTTATCGTTTTGCTCCTTTACAAAAGGGGGCAGTCAACGTGAAGCACCGCTGACAACGCGGTGCCGATCAGCTTTCCCGGCGATGCTTTCCACATCACCGTCGATAACGTGAACACGGTAGTTATCGGTGAAAACTGATCCGTTGAGTTGTTCATGGCAGTTCAGCGAACGCCGGTATGAAATGAACCGGCCTCCGGTGTTATAATGGTCTTAAACTTGGCCGGACAACCGGTACCAAAATCCCGCATTGGAGTGAGTAGCGATCCTGGTTATTGATCGTTTTGAAGGCGATTGGGCTATCATAGAGTTTGAAGACGGCACGTTCCATATCCCCAAAATACTGCTCCCGATCGGGGCCGCTGAAGGTGATGTGATCAAGCTCGTCTTTTCCGTAGATGAAAAGGCCACAGTCGAACGAAAAAAAAGGATTGACAAACTGATCGAAGATCTCTTCGAGGAATAAAAGCAGACGCGGGGACATTTCTAATGTCCGGAACATTAAAAACAGATGCGGACTCTATCAATTGGACCAACTTGTAAAACCGATGTTCCGGAAATTTTTGTGTTATACTGACCGTAGGTTTTGTTTATTTCGAGGAATTTTGCCATGGAACCAAGATTGCTCGTGGTAGAGGATGATCTCTTTTTGCGAGACGGCCTTGGCACAATGCTGCGGCGCGAAGGCTATACCGTTGATTGCGCCGCAACGTGCCGGGAGGCACGGCGTCTGGCCGCCGAAAACAACCATCAACTGATTATTCTGGACATCATGCTGCCCGACGGCAGCGGGCTCGACCTCTGTTCGGCCTGGCGTTGCAGCGGCATGGAAACACCAATCCTTTTCCTGACCGCCAAGGATGACGAGGTGCAGATCGTGCGGGGGCTTGATAGCGGTGGCGATGATTATGTCACCAAACCTTTCCGCCTGGCGGAGCTGCTCTCGCGGATCCGGGCTCTGCTCAGAAGAAACCGGGTCCTCGTTTCCTACGAAAAAGATGGACTGCGCATCGATCTGCCAACAAGGCGCGTTTACTATGACGGGGAGCAGATCTATCTTACCCCGACCGAATTTCAACTGCTTTCAATCCTGGTCCGCAATGCCGGCCGGGTACTCACTCGAAAGATTTTGCTGCAAACCATCGGGGACAACGGTGGGTTTTACGTCGATGATAACACCCTATCCGTCCATATCAGCCGCCTGCGCGAGAAGGTCGGCGCCGGCCGCATCGAGACCGTGCGCGGAATCGGTTACCGCTGGGCCGGAGAATAGTGCTGGAACCTGGTCACGGGATGATGGATGGCCCCTTTTTGTTATGGCCAGATCTCCTTTTCACTAGTATAGACAGGAAAAAAAGATGTTTATCGCGGAACAGTATATATTAAAATCCGATTCAGAAAGCAGCGGTGCCCGGCCGGCCGCGGCCTGATGTTTGCCCATTACCGCCGGCAAAATCCATCATGCTAGACTTGAACTAAATTTGAAGTACCGCCCGTCCTTGCGAGCAAGGGGAGGAAGACCAGTATGGGTAATTTTGAATTTGATGGGGCGAAATACAGAAACGCCTCGGCGCATCAAAAAGAGTGGGGTACCAAAGTCATGGCCGGGTTGAGTTTAAGCGGGGTAGAGTCGATACTTGATCTCGGTTGCGGGGATGGGCAGCTGACGAAACAGCTGGCCGGGCTGGTACCCCGGGGAAAGGTTCTCGGGATTGACGCCTCGCTCGGAATGATCGGTACAGCGAAAGAACTCGAGGGTCCGAATTTGTCCTTTGTTCACCTGGATATTGATCGGATGCAATTCAATCACGCTTTTGATTTGATTTTTTCAAACGCGGCTTTACACTGGGTTAAAGATCATCAATTACTTCTGGGAAATTGTAAAAGGGCGCTAAAGCCGAATGGGTTGATCCGTTTTAATTTTGCCGGGGATGGAAACTGTTCCAATTTCTATGAAGTGATCCGCCGGATCATGAACAGGACCGAGTTCAAAAGTTATTTTCAGGATTTCGCATGGCCCTGGTTTATGCCGGAAATATGTGTATACGAAAAACTCGTTAACAGGCACGGGTTCAGTAACATAAAGGTTTGGAAAGAAAACGCCGACCGGTATTTTACAAGGGAAGAACTGATCCGTTGGATCGATCAGCCCTCCATTGTTCCATTCCTAACGGTGATCCCTGATAAAAAGAAAGGATTTTTCAGGGATGAAGTTGTTCAAACAATGATGGAAAAAACGAGACAACCCGATGGAACATGCTTTGAAACATTTAGAAGAATCAACGTTTATGCGAAAAATACCCTGTAACCGATTTTACGCAGATGACAAGGAGCCTTGAATTATTTTACCTTACAGCCCATCAAGCATCGTTGATCAGAAAATAGACTTGGACAATGTGGAAGGGTTTCAAGAATCGATCGCCGATAAATTCAGGGAGAAATGTAAACAGATATGATTTCGGGTCCTCATCTTTTTTACGCGTTGCTTTCGGGAACCGCTGCGAGCCTGGGCGGGTACCTGGCCTGTTCCGGAACAGGGACTTCCCGCTGGATCGGCCTGGCCGTGCTGGCCAGTGGCATTATCTCACTGGCACTGAGCCTGATCGAAGCCGGGCAGCAAAGGAAAAAGATAGCAGCGCTACACAGTCAGCTCACCGATTTTCTCGAAGGCCGGATCCCCTCGCCTCGCTTCAGTGTCGACGATGACGATTTTGCCCTGCTGGGAAACGCCGTGGTGGAACTGGAAAGTAGGTTGCTACTGGAACAGGAAAAAGCGCGGCGCGAATTCCAAAATAATGTTGAATTTATCGCTGATGTCTCCCACCAGTTGAAGACCCCGCTGGCGGCATTGAAACTGTACTGCGAAATGGAACGAACGGCAGACCCCGCTTGCCCGGAGGCTGGGATCCCTGCCTTACGGAGAGAGGCGGGGCGACCCGGCAAAAAAGAAAACCGGCCCCCCGGCAAGTATCCTTGCCGACAGCTGATCCTGATTGAACGGATGGAACACCTGATCAAATCCCTGTTAAAGCTGGAAAAACTGCGCGCCGACGCTTACGAGATGCACTACGAGGACCACCATCTTCCCGCTCTTGTTTGGCAGATCTGGGAGGAGTTGCAACCCCTCTACCCTCACACAGTATTCCGGTTGACCGGCAGTGCCAACCTGCGCTGCGATGCCCGCTGGATTGGTGAAGCCTTGCAAAACATCCTTAAAAATGCCTGTGAAAACACCCCGGCAAAGGGCCGGATCTGGTCCTGTATTGAAACCACGGAGCGGTCGTTTACCATCACCATCGAGGATAACGGCGGAGGAATCCCGGAAAAGGAGCTGCCCGGGCTCTTCCGCCGGTTTTACCGCTCTTCCCGACGCTACCCTGACGGCGGGGTCGGCCTGGGCCTGGCCATCGCCCGCACCATCGTGGAAAAACACCACGGCCTGCTCACGGTGGAAAATACGGCTCAGGGTTTAAAAATATCGCTTTGCTTCCCCCGCCTGGAGGGGATCCAAAAGGCTCCCTAAACCGGCAAAACAGACGCTCAGACGCGGGGACGTTTCCGAGACGCGGGGACGTCAGCCTGTGCGATAAATAATGCTCGGAGAGGACCGATCAATCCCTTGCCCCATCCCGGCTGATAAATAGGTAGAAGTCCACGTAATCGATGGTGACTGCGCCCGAAACGGGATCCTCCCGACCATTGAGCTGGGTAAACCCGTAAAGCAATTTCAGGCCGTCATCGTTGCTGTCCGAAAAAGTCAGCTCACCTTGGGGCAACATCTCCCTGACCTTACCGGCGTTGTCTTGGTGGAGCTGTTTGGCAAATCCGCTCACATCCCGGGCATAGATTTTTACGCCCTGGTGCATGATCCCTAGCTCATAGGTTTCCGGAGAATAGGCTACCTCCAGATCGCCCGCCCGGTAACGCTGCCCCGCCGAGGAGAACCGCATCAGGTAATCATAGTCCGAAATATCCCAGTAAGCCTCATTTTCATCCAGGGCGTAATAAAAATATGCTTCTCCGCCGCCGCCAGGCATGGTCCATTCATGAAGGGGAAAACCGAAAAGCGCCTCCATCTGATCGGTTTGAAAGCCCTCCGGCAGCGTCCGGAGGGCCGACAGTTCATGATTACGGTCAAAATATAAAATGATGGAGTTTATTTCTTGGCGGACCCCTTCGGGAATAGCAGCAGTTTTTACGATCTTGCCGTCCTCAATCAGGTTTTGCTCCGCCGCAATCTGTTCAAAGCGGTGGTTCTGACTACGCACCGAAACAGAGAAGGCGCTCCAGGGGCCATAAACGGAAAGCGCCGCCACCAGCGCCAACGCAGCCGGCAGGAAAACGTTCCTGGGCTTCCTGGAAATGATCAGGTAGAGCATGGAGCCGGTAACCCACAGCCCCGCTGCCAGGACAAAGTATCTGTTTTCGGTGATGCCGTACGCGCCAATCCGCACGCCCATGGCTGCAAACATCAGCGCCAGGAGAGGTAGGAGCAGTTTCGGGAACTGATCGGTGAATGTCTTAATCCATCTGTTTGTCCCGCGCAGGGGGTAGAGGCAGAAGATCACGAGCGTGCTGAAGATGGCATACCAGAGGACCAGGTGCGAAACCATGACCTGGGGCCACTGCCGGATCAGAAGCACTTTGAAAAAGTAGGCGTAGAGGATCGCGCTGTAAACCAGGATCAGCGGAACCAGAATGTAGCCCAAAAGAAGACCGAGCACCTTGGGATAACTTTCAAGATCAAGTTCCCGGTCCTCCCCGGGAATGTCGGCCAGGAAAAAAGCCGGCGCGAAGATCCCGGCCACGATGAGCCAGATGTCAAGATAGGTGTCTCCCGGTATGCGGGCCGAAAAGAGATAGTTTATCGTCGCCAGGATGGCGGCGAGGCCCCCAAAAAGGACGGCGGCAAAGAGGTAGGTGATCGAAAAGTTGATCCCCAATTTGATCACGTAATGCTCGTAGTTTTGCCTGTGGTAAAAGTAAGGAATGAAGGTGAAGGCCAGGTAAAGGGACAGGCTTACCGCCACATACCGCTGCAGGGAAACGGTCCCGAAATCCTTGAGTAGAAACAGGTAGTACAGAACCAGGCCGGCGGCAGCGGCGATGTAGATCAGTATTTTGGGCAATAATTTTAAATCAGGGATTCTTTCAAACCAGACTTTGATGCAGAGAGAAAGAGGGATACCCAGGGCCAGCACCGCGGCCAGCCGCTGCAGGGAATCGAAGGGATAATCCCTCGCACCCGGAAGCCCATGATTTAAAATTATGAGCACTACAGCGGTAGCCACACACATGAGCAGGGTCTCCGGGTAGCGCCGCAAACTGGAACAAAGTTTCGCCAACAGAACCTTGCCGAATCTGAACAGTCTTTCGCGCCTTGTGCTCATGTCTTCTCACCCCGGCCTAAACAGAATGTTTTCCAAGACCAATATATCACAGGGGGGCAAGTTACAGGCCTTGAATGGCCAATTCATATCCTTGGCTAGGCTGCTTTCAGGTTTCAGCCATTAAAATCAAAAAGCCATTTTTGTTGTAACGGAACAGCTCTTCATCTAAGTTCGATACGCGGAAGCACTTACAGGAATTAGTGCTTCCACATCAATGGTTCCAATTGCGTCCAAAATATCTTTGCGAAAATAGGCCTTGTCACCGAATACTTCCCCAGGTTGAATGCCGGTTTTGATGGTTTTCCTAATAAGGTAAAGATTTAAACGATTAATAATACGGTAGATGGTCCGCTGGCTTGGCTTCCTATCTTTGATCTCCCGGTAGGCCTCCAGCAGATCTTCCATGGTCGCTCCCCCGGCAGGGGTTTGTTTGATAATCGTGAGAAGGATACGCAGCAAGGTTTCCGGATGATATTCCCAATTCCCTGCCACGATTCTCCATTTTTCTCCTACCGGGAAAACCGATTTTCCTAGCTGCGGGGAAAAACCTATCGCAAATATCTTTATCCCGAAGGAAACCTTCCCCATCATTGTCTGGAACTAGCAATAACTCGGCTACCCCATTCCTCATTCCAGCCGAATTCTTCAAGTCTTCGGCTTTGTTTCATTTTCAACCGCTCGACTACATTCCTGACGAAACGACCGTTGCCGTTTTCTTTCCCGCTCCCCTTTGCCGCCGCCAGAAACATCTCCCCCAGTGAAAGTTCCGCTCTTTCCGTTCATAAAAGTGCCACAACAAAAAGATTGTCGGGCAAAAATGCGGTCCTATATTGATCCTAAGCGGTGGTTATACTGCTACCAATACTATCTAAGTTCTTGCATTCAGCAGAGAGGGGGACGTTTGAAACGTCCCCCTCTCTTTCTTGAGCAGTTTTAAGATTAATAAAGGGCGTGCAGAACTACTCCCCGGGCACTTACAACCGCTAATACTGCATCCAGGCGTTGCACCGCCTCGGCCTTATCTTTTTCAGTGTAGCTGTCGCGGCAAATTAAATACCAGTGAAAGGCTTTTAGGTAGGCTCTACGAGCATCCCAGTATCCGGGCCATTCGGCTTCATCTGCAAAGGGGTCGAGTACCAACGATTCTGCTTGTTCCAAATAGCTCCAGAAGGGGCAAGCTCCAGCGGGAGCTTCGGGCGACATTACAATCAAACCTGAAATATAGGATTCGTCTTCACCTGAAGAGCCGCCCTGATCGCCACTGGGACCACCACCGTTAACATCATCGTTATTATCACCACCGGGACCACAGTGACCACCGGGACCACAGTGACCACCGGGACCACCGGGACCACCGTGACCACCAGGACCACCACCGGAACCGCCACCGGGACCACTGGGACCACCACCGGGACCGCCGGGACCACCGGGGCCACCGGGACCACCACCGGAACCGCCGGGACCGCCACCGGAACCGCCGGGACCGCCACCGGAACCGCCGGGACCGCCACCGGAACCACCATGGACATCGCCACCGATACCACCACCGGGACCACCACCGGAACCGCCGGGACCGCCACCGGAACCGCCGGGACCGCCACCGGAACCGCCGGGACCGCCACCGGAACC
>CAYQQK010000002.1:157443-165826 GCA_964420065.1 uncultured Syntrophomonadaceae bacterium
AACCGCCGGGACCGCCACCGGAACCGCCGGGACCGCCACCGGAACCGCCGGGACCACCACCGGAACCGCCGGGACCGCCACCGGAACCGCCGAGACCGCCACCGGAACCACCGGGACCGCCACCGGAACCACCATGGACATCGCCACCGGAACCACCATGGACATCGCCACCGATACCACCACCGGGACCGCCACCGGAACCACCACCGGGGGCGCCTGCAGCGATCGGTGCGACGAGGGCCAGTACAAATAGCGCAAAGACCATTAAAACGATAGTTCTCTTTTTCACTACAATAGTTCCTCCCTATTAAAGCTAATTTTAACATTTCCCCAAAGAGGCCGGGCCAATTTCATTACTGGTCCCAATCCATACAATATGAAATTTCCCAGCTTACTATTCCTAAGCTTTGGCAGGCATACCCCCTTACCGATCATGTTAAATTTACCCCGGGCTACATTAAAGGCATATCAATTCGCCTTATTCACTAGCCCCATGTCCGAAGGTATTATTTCCATTAGGATGATTATACCAACATGACGTTAAAGATTGGTTTCAACGTAGTTACAACAGAGTAACATGAACGGCATGCAGGGGTTGCTGATAACAATATAACAACAATATCAATTTTTGAGTTATAATGCCTGGGTTTTCTTACTGCCTATACGCTCAAGGACAGTGCCAAAAAGGCATTATTTGTAATACTATTTCGATATAATCCTTCCGGGGCTATGATGAATACGGCTGCACTTGAAACCCTTCACCTTGCAGTGGGGCTGGCTAACCTATGCCGCCTGTGGATATCCCTATTGACACCCAAGAGCGGATGTCGCTATACTCCCGGCAAACGGCAATGCAAAAAGTGGTCAATCCGGGCGGGATCGTGAAGAGCAATGTGCCCAGGAAAACCGACATCGTTGTCGGTGGCCAGGACAGATCGCTGGTCGGTCCGGAGGGGATCAGCCTAAAAGAAAAAAGAGCGTACGAACTGATTAAACAGGGTTACACCATTGAAATTATAAAAGAAAAGGAATTTTTCGGGTTGTTGAGCTTATGAAGGTGCGCTTTGGATGGGTACTACTATAAGGCCAAGCTGGGAATCAAAGATATGCAGTTTTGTATCGATTTCGCTTTGCTGCTCAACAAATATGCGCTCTGATTTATTCCAACGATATTGTCCTGATTGGCAAGCTTCTTTCCCATTATCAAAAAGAGGGTCAAAATGAAAAGAGAGAAAGAACAAAGGTGCCGATGACAGAAACAACCAGCCGAAGAAAAACGGAACTTATTCAGTTCTTTACGATAACGATAGGTTTTACCTGGCTGTTCTGGATTCCCGACGTGCTCGGGAAAAGCGGCGTGCTTCCTGATGCCGTTTGGACCAATCTTGGTTTTTCCGGGGCATGGGGACCTTTGGTGGCAGCTCTATACCTTGTTGCCAAAACGAAGGGCTTGGACGGAATTAAGAATCTCCTGAGCAGGGGGACAGATTACAAATTCGGGAAGAGATGGTGGGCGGTTATCCTTGTGCTTTTTCCTGCTTTGATCTCCATCGCCTATATCATCAGCATTTCGACCGAAGGAGTTATCCCGCCGTCCCAAGTAGAGGGGCTGTATTGGTTCTTGCCTTTTATCTTCTTTTCCGTTCTGTTCACCAGTGGTCCGCTACAGGAAGAATTCGGCTGGCGGGGATATGCCCTGCCGCGGTTGCAGGCCACATATCCCCCCTTCACCTCCTCGCTGATACTGGGGCTTATCTGGGCTGTATGGCATTTGCCGCAATTTATAGTTCCCCATGAAAAAACCGGCATGTTTTACATAACGCCCGTCTGGTCATTTCTTCTAACCGTGGTGGCAACCAATTTTGTCTATACCTGGGTCTATAATCATACCAAAGGCAGTATACTGGGAACGCTCGTGCTGCATACGCAGATGAACTTGTTCTTCTGGATTTTTCCTGTTTTATATACCGATACCGGTTATTTGTGGGTACTTGGTTTGTTTGCAGTGGCCGCGGCAGTTGTTGTTTTGGCCGACCGAAAAAATTTCTTCAAAAAACCCTCAGCGGGCAGTTAACGGATAAAATAAATGTTTCCATATTTTTATATACCGGCCCATGATCCCGGCGCTATTCTCGATACGGTGAGCGGGGAAAGGGAGCGGCGTCATTACGAGGCGGAGAGCCAAGCTGTCTCCACGATCGCGGCGACGCCCTTTTGGGCTTTCAGGCAGCTTTTGAGATAGGCGTCGATCTGTGCTGACCCCCGGGAATACCATATCGCCTGGCTTGTGGCGCGCCGCGTCCCATTATATGCTTGGCACACTCGTTTTCTATAGAAGCAACCTTACCTACGAGATGGCAAAAGACATCATCGACATCATGAATGAGGTACAGCCCCGGTATGATTGGCAGACCGATCCTTTATATGGCTGGAGACTCCTCGATTCGGGTATCGCCGATCGGCTGTGTTCGGCGTTTGTGGAATTGGCATTCCAGGACACGCCTCAGGAGAGAAATGTTTACGGATGAGCATACGAGCAGGGGTGGAAAAATTTCCCTCCCCTCGCCCGCACGGAAGGATTCACTTTCTGGACCTCAGGGTCCGGATATTCCAACGATGAAGGGATTATTTACAGCTCCAAAACAGGAAAGCTGGAACTAGATAAGCTTACCCGGGAGCATCCTTTGCTGCCTATCCGCCGCATAAACCCTAAGCATGTTGCTAATTGGGACGGCGAGTTTTACTTTTATTAGTGAGCCGACCGCCGCGGCAGACTCTTGGGAGAATCAGGCCTTGCCGGACTATTTTGAGGTTGTAATGAAAAAGCAAGCTGAATCGTTTCATCAGGGTTCAGCTTGCTCTACAAATTGAGATTTACCGGCGCCGTGTGACAGTTATATTCAAATGATCTTAGCAATCATTTGGATCAGATTAAAATACCGACCATTTTCAGCTTCCATCATTTTTACATCATCTGCAGCATAGGGGTTGGGGCTGGTAAGCCATTCATCCCAGGCCTGCTTACAACAGTTCATTTCGCGAATATCTACTATTTCAATACCCTCTGCTTCGCTCCACAAATCTTTCCACCAAGCAAGGGAGTGGATAGTCCTTGCCACCTCATCATTCCAAAACGGCCTCATTTCATCAGGAACATGTTCCCCAAATTCATATTTTAGGCCGGGAATAGCAATGGCGATATGGCCGCCCTTTTTCACAAAAGGAATGAGCAACGGGAGCATTTCCGCTTTATCACCGAAATAATGGTAAGCGTCCACGGTGAACAACAAGTCAAAATATCCGTTCGCGAAAGGCAGCCCCTGGGTCGCGTCCACGGAAATCGGCACGGCCTGATCATCAATCTCGATAGATTTGAAACGCTCATAGTTTTCAGTTGGCGGAATCCAGAGGTCGGCGGCAAATATGGACGCGCCATATTTTTTTACCAACAATAGCGTGGAAAGACCACACCCGCAGCCCAGGTCAAGGATTCGCATATTCTCATTGATGTTCAAGTGCAACGACAATTCCTCCGCCAGCCTCATGGCGTTTGGTCCCATCATTGTGGTCTTTATAAACTCAACATTTTCATCAGTGGACATAAACTGGTCCGTAAATGGATACATGGTATACTTCCTTTCTGATTTCACCTCATAGAAAGAAAATAAAAAAGCACAGTATCTTACTGCGCTACAGTCTACACCATTATCGATAATGGATGTTCGTTCAATCTGTAAGGCAGTTTTTGATAACACAAACAAGAGCAGAACAGCTGCTTATCTTTATGCTCCTAACCAAAAACCTTACAGACGACCGACATCAACACACTCCTTCTTTTTTTAATTTACCATGACACCTGGCATAATGTCAATGTAATAAATCGTTTGGTATGGGGGAATATTCAGGCCAGGGCCCCGGTTTCTTCGGGCCAGCCTTTAAGGGGACACGGGGACGTCAGACCGTGTGATAAATTCGTCTGTCATCCATACTGATAGGCTTTAGATTTCCTTGTTTAACCCAAAAAGAGGGAAACCGCGGGGTTAGGCAAACTCCGGGTTCCTTCTTTCTTGTAACCTTCTCACCATTTCCTTGACACCGAGGATGTTAATGGCTCTTCACCGCTTTCTTCTAACTCCTGTTCATATTGTTCATACCGAATCTGACGCTTTTTTAATTCTTCAATTCTTTTTTTGATCTCTTCCGCTGTAGGACTACGATCTGTTTTTTCTAGTTCATCGTTCTGGTCCAGCTCGTCAAGATAGCTGTTTATTTTTTCTTCAATATATTTTTGACGCTGTTTGATCTTCTTCCGGCTGTAGTTGTTTTTCTTGGAATTAGAGGCTTTAAATTTAGTGCCATCAATGGCAACCATCTCTTTGCTAAAAAGCTCCCATTCCTTGCATAACCCGGTAAAATCCCTGAAATTCTTTTTCAAGGCTTTTTTGTTATTCTTCCGGAAATCTGCAATGGTTTTAAAATCAGGATTTCTTTTCTTCAATAACCAGATCAGCTCAATATTGCGCTTGCTCTCGTGCTCTAAACGGCGCGAAGAACGAATACGGTTTAAATAACCATAAAGGTAGAGTTTAAGCATTACCCGCGGATCATAAGGTGGGCGGCCAACCTTCGGGCAAATGGCAAAGTTAAATCCCTAGACTACCAGGTTGAGTTGCTCGACGTAAGTGTCAATTACTCTAACCGGGTTGTCAGAGGAAATGTAATCATCAATGCTTTCTGGAAATAAAATAAGCTGATTGCGATCCGTCCCTTTAACGTATGTCTTGACCCACCCCACCAATGATTGTTAAATAGATTATATCATATATGTTACATTTTGTGTACCCCTTTTTGACTATTTATCACACAGTCTGACGTCCCCCCGTCTTTCTATAACTCCGGTGACTCCTGCAAAACCGAGGCAACGATCTGCACCAATTCAGGATCGAACTGTGTGCCGGCGCATCTTTTTAGCTCGGCAAGAGCATCACCCGGAGGGATGGCTTCCCGGTAAGGCCTTCCCCCCGTCATTACCTCGTAAGCATCAACAACAGCAATAATCCTGGCCAACAAAGGGATCTCCTTCCCCTTCAAACCCTGTGGATATCCTGAACCATCCCAATGTTCGTGATGCGCCAATATATCTTCCGCTAGATGGGCATACACCTCCGTGGCCCGGGCGATTCTACACCCGATTTCCGGATGCTTCCGCATAATTCCCTTTTCTTTTGTCGATAAAGCCCCTCTTTTGGTTATTAATTCTTTGGGAATGTTTATTTTCCCGATATCGTGTAGAGAAACCAGGGCGGCCAGCCGGTCTTGCTCCGAATCAGGGAGTCCTACTTTTTCACCAATTTTCACCGCCATCTTTTGCATGCGCTTGATATGCTCTTCTGTTTCAAAACTTTTTTCCGCCAATATTTGTAACAGATAATTTAAAACAGTATCTCTTGTATTTTGGTATTCTGCAAGTTTCTGCATATACATATCCTTTTCAGCTTTCATTAAAATTTGTGCCAGGGTTTTCCCGGTGCTATTTTGAAAGGCGACGCCCAAAGCTATCGAGAGCGGGGGCCATTCTGGGCAAGTTTTACGGCAGCAATGGATTATTCTTTGGCAGACATTCTTTGCCTCTTCGAGCGTAGTTTGCGGCAACAGAATTATAAATTCATCACCACCCCAACGGGCGACAAGATCCTTTTTTCGGCAGGATTTTTTTAGCAGATGCGCTGTATGGCGAAGCATTTTATCCCCTTCATCGTGCCCACAGGTATCGTTGATCAACTTTAATCCATTCACATCGGCCATGATGATGCAGATGGGCAGCTGCATTTTGTCTGCATCCAGTTTTTTCATTTCTTCTTCCAGAAAACAACGGTTATAAAGTCCCGTAAGACTATCGTGAAAGCTCAGGCGCCGCATCTCTTCTTCGGCCTGTTTGCGGGCGGTAATATCCATCAACACCCCCTGTATACCCATTACACGCCCTTCCCTGACAATTGCCTTGGCAGATGTTCTCACCCAGGTAACATGTCCTGTTTTGGACAAAAAACGATATTCGGTAGCCTCGTTCACTCCCGACAATACCTTTAAAAATTGTTCCAGGCGTCCCTCCGAATCATCGGGATGGACAAATTCGATGAAACGCTTTCCCACCAACTCGGAAAGAGTATAGCCGCTCAGCTGTTCGGCATTGGGGGAGATATAAACTATCTGCGCCTTTTCATCCAGGATATAGACTACTTCATTTAAATTTTCCACAAGTTTCCGGTAGCGGATCTCGCTATTCTGCAAGGCTTGTTCCATTTTCCTGGCATCGGTAATATTCCGGAAGATTACGGCGAAATAACCATATTCTTTACTGTAGGCAATTATTTCGTACCAGTGGTTTTTCGATTCAAAGTATTGTTCAAAACACACTTTCCCACCGGTGAGAGCGACATTGCCAAAAATATCGATCCAGTTATAATCGGAATTTTTAATGCCGGGGTAAACTTCTGTAATTTTTCGGCCTATAATATCATTCTTTGAAAGACCGATCATTTCTGTAAAATTATCGTTCACATTAAGAAAAACGTAATCCACAGGTTTGCCGGCGCCATCCGTTATAGTTTGGCAATAGGAAAAAGGAGCGGGGAGACCCTCAAAGAGCATGCGGTATCTGCCATCATTTCGCTCCATATTATACCTCACATTCCTGATATGTTAGTTTTTTCTGCACGGGCTCCATTTGATATACTTTCTATTCTTGAATTATATTGGTTACCAGCAAATTTCGCTATTCCCGCCGGTTTTCCTACCGGGAGAAGTTGAATTGTGCAGCAATTGGCTATCACAAGCTCGTTGTGAAGAACTACATCAACTTTTTCTCCATAGCCAAGAAGAAGTGGAAGTGGTCGATCTGGAACGGATTCTGTATGACCGTCGTAACTGGCGGGCAATTATATAGCATGTCTGCAGCAAGAACACATGGGGGGCTTAAGGGTTGGCTTTGAAAAAATGATGAGTTGATCATTCTTCAAACTGAAAGAGTTCTTCTACCGGAGTCTTCAGCAACCGGGCCAGTCTCATTGCCAAGACCAGGGTGGGATTGTACTTGTCATTTTCGATGGCATTGATCGTCTGGCGCGTCACCCCCGCCTTCCGGGCCAGGTCCTCCTGCCGCCATTCCAGTTCCCGGCGCAGTTCCCTTATTCTATTCTTCATTCCGACCGCCGCCGCTCATCTTTCTGGTGTAGACAAGGTGAGCTGTCCAGAAAACGAGATATTGCGTGATCAGAATGAAAAATGCCCAGCCCATTTCACCGGTGACAGCCTTTTCGTACACTGTCAGGGCGAAAAGCGCACATCCCGAATAAAGTGTGGACCAGCGCAGGGACTTCAAGGCAATCTCTTTTTCCATCTCGTCCGAGCAGCGAAAACCGAGCCTTTTCAAAACCCCTTTCATGGCGGCAACCTCCCTGAGCGATAATGTCAATACTTCTTGACATCAAGTGTAACAGGAAGGCCAGGAATGTCAAGTCCGTTTTACATTATATCCTTCGGGGACACGGGGACCTTTCTAACGTCCTGCCGAAAAGTGGCTGCAGATGGGTTACGACGTTTCCTTTACCTTTACCTTTTCCTTTTGGCCGTTACGATTCTCGCTGCGGTTCCCGCCAAGTTGTAGGTTGTGGGATTTCAAATCGACAAACTAACGCTGGATGATGCTGCTTTCCATCAGACTGTGGATCATTCAAAAGATGGCTCTACTGTAACGTTCAATCGCCCGGCAGCCTCAGCCAGAGCCTTGTCCAAGGTCCACAGGGTTGAGCCCTTTTCCAGCGCCAGGCTGAGATAGGCGCTGTCATATACGGCAAGGCCCAGCTGGAAAGAGAAGGCCAGGCAGACAGCAGGTTCTACCGGCCAAACTGTAAACTGAAATTCTATTAGAGCCTCCAACGCTGCCGTAGCCGCTGTCTGGGGAAGACGTCCGCGACGGACGGCCACCCCTAGAATATTTGCCACCTCGTACCAAAAATTTGGCGGCACAAACAACCTGGTTTCCGGACTGGCAGCAACGCTATCGCGTAATGAAAGACACAAAGCCGCCCCCCATCGGACAAAATCCAGGAGAGAGCCACCGAAGCATCTAACCACCACGCTCAAAATCTTCTTCCCTCTTCCCGCATCTGCTGTATTTCCTGCGGCGAAACATTTGTTTTTAATGCAGCGCGGATCTGATCCATCCCCGCCGAGGCGGCTTTGCGAAATGTAAGATAACCGTTACCAAAAATTAAGGGTATAATGTTATCGCATTACCCACTCGCCATCAACTATTAATGATCTTGCTCCAGGCATTCCGCAAATGCGCTTTGATAAATGAGGTCAAAGCCATGTTGGTTAT
>CAYQQK010000003.1:0-148563 GCA_964420065.1 uncultured Syntrophomonadaceae bacterium
TTAACTCGTACCAATATCCGGGGCTACTATTAAACGGCATTTGCGGAATGCCTGCCTTGATCCGGACCTAACTTTACTTTTAAGGTCAAACATTTTATAATGGTCAGGGGAGGCATACCAGCTTTTAATTACGATGGCGGGGCGTAGCGCAGTTTGGTAGCGCACTTGGTTTGGGACCAAGGGGTCGCAGGTTCAAATCCTGTCGCCCCGACCATTTTAGAAGCCGGTCGTTGGAAGTCAGAAAAAGACGGGATTTATTGTTCAAGGTTTTCTCCTTCCCTTCCGACCTCCGCCCTCCGATACACGCGGGTGTAGCTCAATGGTAGAGCCCTAGCCTTCCAAGCTAGTCACGTGGGTTCGATTCCCATCACCCGCTCCATTTGGGAGGTCGGGGAAAAACCTGGCTTTAATATTCAAGGTTTTCCCCTTCCCTCTCTCCGACTTCCGACATCCAACTTCCGACCTCCGACTTGCCGGCCTGGCAGAATTATGGTAAAATTTTGTCAAAGGGTTATTTGCACTATACGACGGCAAAGGAGAGGATGCCATTGCCGGTAGCTGCATTGGAATGCGGGTGCCCCATCTATTACACCGATGCCAACCCCTCCGGCGTCCTACCCCTGGTGTTGGTGCACGGTTCCGGGGGAAACCACCGCCTCTGGAGAAACCAGATCGAGTTTTTGGCCCGTGATCCGGTTCGGGTGATCGCGCTTGATCTCCCCGGCCACGGCCGGTCGGGCGGAGAAGCCCAGGAATCTGTTTCTGCTTATCGTGTCGTCCTGCGCCACTTTGTCCGTGCCTTGGATTTACCCCCGTTCGTCCTCGCCGGTCATTCTCTTGGCGGGGCTATCGTTCTGGAATATGCTCTGCAATACCCGGATGATCTGTGCGGGATGGTCCTGGTGGGCACCGGGGGTCGCTTGCGGGTTCTCCCTTCCATCCTTGAAACGCTGCGCCGGGGAGGACATGCTTTCCTGACCGGGTATGCCTACAGTAAAACAGCCGACCCGGCCCTTGTTGCGGAGGGCGAAAAAGAGGAACTGAGCACCGATCCTGCTCTTTACCTCGCCGATCTTACCGCCTGTGATCGCTTTGATCGTCTTGCGAGTCTGCCCCATCTGGAAATGCCGGTCCTGATCATCACCGGTTCGGAAGACAGGCTCACCCCGCTCAAGTATGCCCGTTACATGGAAAAGCACTTGCCGCGTTCATCTCTGCACGTGGCCGGGGGGGCAGGGCACATGGTTATGGTTGAAAAACCGGAGACGGTCAACAGGGCCATATTAGCCTTTTGCCGCTCGTTATAATGGATAACCCGTGTGAGGCCCGCAACCGTAAGGGCTCCCCCGGTGCGGAACCGTATGTTTCCGACTCCGCACCGTGCCGTCACGCTCTTTTCATTCGTCTTCGTCTTTTGATGTGGTTTTCATTGGTACTGTTACAGTTTACCACCCTTTTCCATCGTGTTTCCCTTAACGTGGCCGGGGCGAGTCTTGCCCTTGAATTCGGTTTGACCGCAGCTGCCTTGGGGCATTTATCTGCCGCCTATTCGTATACTTATATGTTGATGCAGATTCCCGGAGGGGTCCTGATCGATCGCTGGGGAACGCGCCGAATGGGTTTTGTTACAGCAGTCGGCATGGGTCTGGGCACAATTCTTTTCGCTGCCGCCCCCTCACCGTTCTGGGTATTTACCGGTAGGCTGCTGATTGGTCTCGGGGGTGCGACTTCCCTGATCATTATTTTGAAGTTTACGTCGCTTTGGTTCAGAACAAGTCAGTTTGGCACCATGAGCGGAATGGCAATTTTTTTGGGGGGGTTCGGGACCATATGTGCCACTACTCCCCTGGCTTACCTCATGGGCCGGGTTGGGTGGCGCATCGCCTTTTTTGGGGTTGGTGTGGTCACTTTGCTGCTTTCGTTACTCTATCCCCTGCTGGTAAGAGACCGGCCCGCCGAGGCAGGCTTTACCGCACGGGAGGAAAGCCGGTACCGCGATCCGCAAACTGTGGCGGCATCGGTCCCCGATGCACCGGCATTCGGGGAGGCAATCATGTTAACCCTGAAAAATCGTCTTCTGCGAGCACCCTTCCTGGTTAACCTGGGTGTCTATGGCGGCTTCATGGCCTATGCGGGCACCTTCGGTGTGCCCTATCTGGTACAGGTGCATAATTTAACGGTGGAACAAGCTTCCGCTTTTGTTGTATTGTCGCACCTGGGATTCATGCTTGGCGCCCCGGTATCGGGACTTTTTGCGGACTGGCTGGCCAGTTTTCGCCTTCCGGTAAGTATTTTTACGGGTTTCTACGCTCTTTCCATGGCGGGTCTTGTTTTTTGGCCCGATGGCAAGCCTTCTCCGGCGGCCCTCTACCTGATCTCCTTTGCACTGGGGTTTGGGGCGGCCGGTATAACCGTGAATTTTGCTCACGCTCGCAGGGTCAGCCCTGCTGTGATTACCGCTACCGCTACCGCCACCATCAATTGCGGTATTTTTATGAGCATGGCAGCGATGCAGCCCCTGTTCGGGTGGATACTTGATCGTTCCTGGCGGGGAGCGCTGATCGAGGGAGTGCGTTGTTACCCTCTTTCCGGCTATCGCGCCGCTTTTGGATTATGTCTTGCGGGGGTGTTGCTCTCCCTGGTCGCCGGTTTTTGTATCCGCGAAAAACACCGCTAGATAATGCAGGCACGTATTTTATTTTTGGCAGCGGCAGGAATCCTGATTTTTGCAGTTTGCTGATAAAAAAAGCGCTAACTGCGCCGTTTTTTCATGTTCCACCTGGTGGGTACTCCTAAAGAATTATGGTGTTAAAGTCTAAGGACGGGGATGCCAGGACGCCTTGACTGCTGCAAAACCAGGGAAGACGGAATACTTTGACAATAAGTGCTGGTTGCAGTAATATGGGATCGGATAATGCCAAAATGTTCTTTTTGTTCGCCTAACGCGCGGCCGGATCTTATTTATGCCACCGCTACCGCCGATTGCGTACCCGAAAGGGAGTGGAGCAAATACTTGACCGCCGCTACCGTCAACGCCCGCCCTTGTACCGGATCCACTACATCGATCACCAAATCCAGGCCCGGCAATACCCGAACAGTAAAACCCTGTCCGATGAACTGGAAGTCAGCCGGCGCACCATTCTGCGCGATATTGAATTCATGCGCGATCGTTTTGGCGCCCCGCTGGCCTTCAACAGCACGAAAAAGGGATATTACTATACCGAAGCAGGCTATTCGCTTGGTCTCCTCAAACTGACCGAAGGCGAACTTCTCGCGCTCTACCTCGGCCACAGCTTGCTGACCCGCTGTCAGGGCACACCCTACGAGCAGCCGGTGATCAGCGCTTTTCGCAAACTCTGCCTGTGTCTTCCCAATACCGTCAGCATCGACTTCGGCCGGCTGGCCGACAGCATCACCTTCGATCTAGAACCGCTACGCGGCGAGGCGCAGCAGGTGGCCGCATTTTTCACCGTCTTGGGGCAGGCCATTGAGCAGCGGCACTCGGTCAGGCTGCTGCATTACGCCATTGCACGCGATACGGTCCGGGGACGCCGGGTCGACCCTTATCACCTTCGTTACCACCAGGGTGCTTGGTACCTGGTCGGCTACTGCCATCTCCGCCGGGCCGTGCGTATCTTCGCCTTGGACCGTATCCGCAGCCTGCAGCCTACCGGCGCTACCTTTGCCCTGCCGCCGGGTTTCAATGCCGACGACTATTTCCGCGATGCCTTCCAGTTCTACCGGGGCTCACAGATCCATCGGGTCGAGATCTGGTTCAACCCCCGTGAGGCCCGCTGGATTAAGGAGAAACAGTGGCACCCCACCCAAGAGGTAATCGAAAATCCTGACGGCTCTTTAACCCTAGCTATGCGTACCAGCGGCCTGAACCAGGTGCAAAAATGGATCCTCAGCTTCGGAAGTGGGGCCAGGGCTCTGGCCCCACCGGCTTTGGTAAAGGAAATTGAAGTTGAATTGAAAAGGGCCAGGAATAATTACCGGTAAGAATTCAAAAATATTTCAATATCCACCTCTATATGACCATAGATGTCGCACCGGGTTTGATAGACTAAAATTACCTGCTCATTGAAGGGGGGCATTATTCTGGGGATTCAAAGTTTAACTTAGACAAAGGGTAATAGTGGGGTGTTAAGTACATATCTGGAGGTAAAAAATGAAAGGAGTTAACTTTGGTCTAAAAACACTGACGCCCCTGTGGACCGGGGGGGTAGATCAAACCTGCGATCGTCTGCACGAAACGGGCCTGATCGGTTCACTGCGTTGGTGGTACGAGGCCTTGCTCCGTGGTTTGGGTGGCGAAGCCTGCGATCCAACAGAGCATGGTTGTTCATTGGATGATGGGAAATACCGTAATTCTAGGGCAGAAGAACGCCGGCGGCTTCTGGAGGCAGGCGTTTGCGATGCCTGCCAATTGTTCGGCTGTACCGGTTGGGCGCGTAGGTTCCGACTAAATGTGACGGATGGGCAAAAACTGTTTAACGGCAGGAAAGTTTTAATACCTAGCGATAGAAAACATGGATTGCAAGGAAACCAATGTGCCGGCGGATGGTTTGTATTTGGCGATAGCCGCGTCGGCGAAATAAACATCAGGCCTGTTTTGATGGGGAAGGGTGATTTAAAACCCATTCAAACCATCATGGCGCTGATTGGCCAACATGCAAGTCTCGGTGCAAAAGCTTCCAATGGCTACGGTGTTGTGAAAACAATGGACTTCAGACCGGATCTCTGTTGGTTGGACGATCTCCCTAACCGGATGCCCGGACGCGGTAACAGTTTGCCGGATTTTCGCGACTTTTTCTTTGCCCGGTTTAGATTTGAGGAACCGGAGGACACCGGGAATACCCCCTGGTGGGAACCGATTGATGGAATTAGACAAGCATTTGCGGGAGAACTTGATGATCATTCAAGACCCAAGCCGCTTGAGTCTTACGAGAAGGAACTAAGGATAATTGCGGCATATGGCATGATTCCCCTGGCCCCTGCTATAAGGAACTGGCTGCGGTACAAATGGGATTACAGGCCCTACCTTAAAGAGAAAGAGACGCACTTTATATTTGGCGAAGCGCGGGCAGTATGTCCGAATTGTTACCAGCCTGGCTTTAGAATAGGTAGAAAGAAACCTGAAAGCAATTATTGTCCAAAATGTAAGAGTAACTTTGCTAAAGGTGATGAAATACCAACAACCGCTTCCAAAATAATGGTGTCTTACGCTTACAGACTTGAACCCCATCAATGGGAATTTCGCATTTGGGGCTGGCTGCCCTGCACAGGCAAACTTGCCGAACGGGATAAGTTTCTCGAATCCCTGAAAACCGAATTACAGAACAGCGAGATCTGGACGGATGTGTTCGGTTCGGCTAATCCTGCCCCCGAAATGGTCGAATGGCACGCGTTGGATTGCAGTCAAACCGACGGCCGTGCGTACCTTAAGGAGTTGCTGGGAGGTGTACTATGAGTTTTGATCTGTATGCAGCCCACGGCAGCATTGGAAAAAGCACTGTTGACAAATTGGTATTAGAGCATTACTACGGCATTGATATTCCGGATGTCTATACGCGTATTCGTTTGCTAACGGGTATCGCCGCAGCTTGCGAAGAAAAATTGAAAACTTACGTCGTGGCAGGTGAACGAGGAAAAGGCAAGGGTTATAAAAGCCTGGTTCATTCCCGCGGAGCTCAAATAAACGAATATCAAAAAAATGTAATTAAACTATACCCTAAACGGATGGACAGGCTTGGCCTGCAAAAACCGGCGATGCCCAATATGATGCATCTTCTTCCCGGCGCCTGGTTCCTCCAGTTCAGCTTTACCCTTGCCAAACCCTGGATGAGCAGGGACGACGATCTATTTTATGTTGCCGAGAGCGTTAACCCGGTGCGCAAGGATAAAGTGTTCAAGGTACCCATGATGTCCGCCGCTGCCTGGAAGGGGCTGCTGCGCTGGACGGCGATGCGCCTGGAGCTAATGGAGGAGCAGGACCCCTGTCAATTTGCCGGGAAGCGTCTTTACCATACGCTTCTTTTCGGTGATGAAAAAGGCGAAGATCCTAACAGGAACAGCGGTTTTGCGGGATACCTTGACGAGCTTCTGCCGGGGGCGCGAAGCCTGTACGAATGTTTACAACGTCAGTATTATCAATTGTGTGAGACTGCCCCGATCCTTCACCATAGAGGTAGGTTGACTTTTTATCCGACTTTATTTAACCTAATCGACCTGGAAGTGATCAACCCACATTCGCGGAAAACCAAAGCCGGCACGTTTCCGATCTACCTGGAATGTGTCCCCGCCGGCGCTCAAGGTGTGTTTAGCCTGCTCTATGTACCTTTTGATTCTAGTATGCAGGATGGGCCGGCAACCTTTTGCCAGGCTGCGAAAGGTTTGCGCCTTGTTACTCGGGCCATCGCTGACATGATGCTTATTTATGGCTTTTCCGCCAAGCGTAGCAGCGGGTACGGACTGGCGGAGGAAAGGGTTAGGGAAGGAAGGTTGAAAGTTCATCTAGGGGGAACCCAACGGTTTGAGTGCGGTTTCAGCTCCTTTACCGAACTTTGCAAGAAAGCTGAAGAAGCGGCAAAAGCCTTGCGGCAGTCAGGAGGTGAGGGAAAATCGATACCCTAGATCTGAAAATACTAAAAGAACCTGAACACCAACAGGCTCTACTCCTGGCGGAATCAGCAGCGTTGCTGCATGACATGGGCAAGTGCGCAGACGAGCATATTATTAATCAGGCCTCGGTAAAACCGGAGGGGTTTACTTATAAATATAAGACCGATAAATCCTACCTTCTACCTTCCTCTTTGCCGATGATTAAACTGTTCGGGGAGACTATTTCGGTCAATAAATTAATAGAAAAAGGTATGCCCAAGGCAATTAAGGAAACTATCAATCCGTGGATTATGCGAGTTCTAGGGCGGTGCCATTCTGTTGCCCATGTTGAAAAAGAATTAGATAACAAAGATGCCGCTACCAAACAGTCGAAAGATAACACGCGATTAAGCAGCTCCTATGGTTTTGAGGGGGAAGCAGTATGCGGGCTGACGAGACTTCTCGAAGCTCTTCCATTTGGCGAACTGAATAATCGGAATTTATTTTTCCCCAAGGTTAGGCAGGCATTCAGTCAAGCACTGGGCGACACGCGGCGTTCCGTGAACGAGGTTACGCTAGCTGACTGGTCAGACGCTGTGGCGGCACTCTATAAATCTGCCCTGGCGGGGGGACTATTAGGGGTTAAGCCCGAACCTGATCATCTTCGCTGGTGCATCCTGCGTATCAATTTTGACGTGCTCGGTCTTTACACCAAAGCGATCAAGATTGCCGACTTGCTGGGCTACCAAAGGATTGTAGATGAGGCCTGTGAGCGGGTCAAGCAGTTACTGGAAGTGGAGTACCCGCTGGGCAACGAGGTCTATCGAGATACGACCGGGATCTATTTCACCTTCCCAGATATTTCGCTTCCATCGGAGCTTGAAAGGGTAATAAGAGATCATGCGATAGGAGTGGATCAAGAACTAGCTCCACGCATTGCAATAACCGAAGGCGATGGTGTAACTGCTGTAGATCAGCTCAAGGGCATCCTGGCCAAAGCGCGCGGTGAAGCCCGGCAGGCTCTGTCGCAGCCCTTTGACATGCAAAACCATAGCCCGTATTGGCAGGAACTATGGGCTAAACAGCGGGAAGGGGAAAAGTGGGAGGTTTGTCCGATTTGCCGCATGCGGCCAATGGATGAAGGGGGTGAGGGCTGCGTTATTTGCCTTGAACGCCGCGGATCTCGCATCAAGAGTTGGATGGAAGATTCCGGAGATACCATCTGGATGGACGAGATCGCCGACCACAATGGACGGGTAGCGCTGCTCGCGGGCAAATTCGGGCTGGATGATTGGCTTTCGGGTGAAATGGTGCAGACCATGCTGGTCAAGGCCGTGCCGAACAGCCCTGCAGATTGTAGGCCCAAAAACCCTTCCCCCGCCCGCCTGCGCCGTGTCTGGGAGACTTGCCTGCGTTTTTGGACGGATACGGTTGAAAAGAAGATTTTGGATGAGCATGATTACGGCAAGGATGCAGAGCAGGCGCATTTACGCTGCCACCGCCGGCTAATCGTTCCTGATACAAAAAACGGCTGGGAAAAAAATGTGGCCTATGATGGTACTGTAAAGGGAAAATCGATCAGCTTATTCTGGTTATCCGCCTTTAAATACTTTGTCACCATCAGCAATCTGCAGTTTGCCGGTGAACTGCGGGAGGGGCAGGAGATCAGTGTGGTTGATCCGGATCACCCCCGCAAAATATTTACATTTACAACACAAAAAGTTCATCAGCTGGATGGGGGAATGACCACATATAAGCCCTTCTTGCCTCTCCTAGCCTCTCCCGATCAATTTATGGCGCTCGTTCCTGCTACCGATGCGCTGGAGATCGCCAGAAAGATTCGGAAGGCCTACACGCTTCAATTTGGCAAAGTCCAAAACCGCCTGCCCCTCTTCCTGGGCGGTGTCTTCTTTCAACGCAAATTGCCGTTGCTGGCGGTGCTCGATACGGGCCGGCGGATGTTGGACGGGTGGAATTCCGAAGATGAAGCATGGGATGTACAATCTAAAAAAGTTACTGAGGATGGACAAACCCTTACGCTGCAGCTTACCCGAAACGGACAGACCATAGCTTATGACTTCCCGATTAAGATGGGCGATGGTGCCACTGAAGATATCTGGTACCCCTACTTTAGACTGGTTCACAGCGCAGCAAACAGCCGCAAATTCAGTTTTAAAAAGGTAAGGGAAGTAGAAGTTAGGAACGGGGATGGAGGTAGCGGGGTGGAGGAAAGCGATGATGAAGAACTGTGGGTTCATGCTGCAGATCTGCGCTGCAGCGACAGGGTATTCCTGCGGCCTTCCCGCTTTGCCTATACTTTCCTCGAACAGACCTCGCAGAGGTTTCGCTTTGATCCGCGCCACGAGCTGTTGCTCATGGATGAGCTGCCGCGATTAATGGAGATGTGGGCTAAACCGAAAGAAATGCCGGAGATGACCGACACCAAACTGAGGGGTATCCAGGCGCTTTTTGAGGCTAAACTGCGCTTGTGGGGCCCGGACAATGAACAGGCTGCGGGGCATAATGAAAGCCGGGAGCCTTTTCAGCAGCTGGTTAAAACCACATTCCAGCGAGAGCGGATCACTGATATAAAAATCGAAGAGGTGCTCGATGGCAGCTTCCAACGCTGCCTGGAAATTAATCTCCATATCCTCAAAAAACGGATCAAAAAGGAGGCGCGAGGTGACTGATTTGTATCGCTCAAAAAGATATTATGCCCTGGCCCTGGATCCGATTCATGTCGGCACCGGGGGTTACCACCTCGGGCGGGTGGACATGAGCATTGTCCGCGAACCGGGCACAAACCTGCCCAAAATACCCGGCACCAGCATTTCAGGGGCCTGCCGGACATACGCTGCGATGCAGCACTTCGAAAAATGGCCGTATTGTGCCGGCAAAGGGCAGCCGGATGAACAAACAGGGGCTAAAGGTCACTGCGGCAAAAATGATTGCCCGATCTGCGTAGCCTTTGGTTTTATCAAGGGCAACAGCAGCTTTCAGGGACTGGCGCAATTTTCTGATGCCCGGTTGGTGTTTTTTCCGGTCCACTCTTTAGCTGGACCGGTCTGGGTGACCTGTCCGGATGTTTTACGCGATTTGGGGGTAAAGAATGTTATTACTCCTAAAGACGGTACGGTCCATATTGCTGATGAAATAGACACTAAAGAGAAGCTGAACCTGGGCTGGCTTCTGCTGTCCGTGCAACGGGGTTTTAACCTTAAGGGACTGGTAGGTCTGCCCGAAGAGATCGGTTATCTATCGGAACGGGCGGTCCTGGTGTCGAATAAACTGTTCGGCCAGATCGTCAATGACAATCTTGAGGTCCGCACTTCGGTGAGTATTGATCCGGCTACCGGCGCGGCAGCGGAGGGCGCGCTCTTTACTTATGAAGCGCTGCCGCGGGGCACTGTGCATGCCTTTGATGTGGTGATCAGCAATCCGGCATACTTCCAGATCGGTGGCCGGGAACCGCTAAGCATAGAAAGGAAAAATATAGAGGCAATTGTCCGAAAGGGATTGGCCCTATTCGAAACATTAGGTGTCGGCGGCATGAACACGCGCGGGATGGGGCGGCTGCGCATCATCGGCAGTGAACCTCTTAATTGTGAGGGGGTGCAGCATGAACATGCAAAATCTTGATCGCTGTTGCGCCCAATACGGCTGGCAGATGGCAGAGCAAGCTAAAGAAAAACTGGATTCAGACACCAAAGGTCGCAACGCCGAAATCCTTATTACCAAATCACTGGGCGTGTTGCAGGAGAATGGCGTATACGCCTTCTTCCTCTACCTGGCTTCACGGAGCAAAAAAGAAAAGGAAGGGGCCGAAGCAATCAAAGGAATAGCTGCTGAATTGCTTGAAGAAGTGCAAATACCAAACTTTCAGTTGTATACCGCCGATCCGCTTCTAGCTGTGCGCGGCAGTAAGGAGCAGAAAGTAGACGGCCTGGCCGATGATTTGGATAACCTGCTGCTGGTCAAACGTCTCCTGGAGCAAGCTCTCATTTATGCGCGCTATCACGCCAAGGCACTGGGGGGAAACCCATGAACTGGTCCTGTTTGCAGCTGACCTACGAACTGTGCAGCCCGCTGCATATCGGCTTTCACAAGGTGGGCAACGTGCAGCGTAGCCGTTGCTACATCCCGGCGCGCAACCTGTGGGGTGCCGTGACCGAGCGGCTAACAAGAAAGGGGTTCAGCGTTTCGGATGCACAAAAAGAAGACTACCATAAGATCGGCGATTGGCTGAAGCAATCCGCCGCTTTCAGCTACTTCTATGTTTATGAAAAGGACAACTTGTTTTACCCCCACTATAAAGAAAGCGACTTGCGCTATGGCAGTATGACCCCGGCTGAATTTGAGCGGGCCTATCTTGACGCTCATGTTACAACTGCGTTGGAGCCGGGGTCAACCACGGCGGAGACAGGCAGCCTGCATGAGGTAGAATACATTGCGCCATACCGCTTTGATCAAGACGGCCTGGGACGGCGCACGCTGGTGCGGGGTCTGGCATTCCTGAGCGAGTCCGCCCGGTCAATCTTAAATATGGATACATGGAAGCAATGGTTGAACGATCTCGGGGTTGGCGGGGAGCGCCGGTATGGTTTTGGACAGTTACGGCTAACCGATCTTGGTAAAATCGAGCAACTGGCCGGCTGGCCCAAAGGCTATGCCCTTCAGCTTGAAGGCCGCCGGCCCGGGTTCACGATCGAGGCGGGAACGGCTTTGCTGGCCCATGCAGCGCCGGAGATCGGAGCGCGTGGCGCTCTCGAGCCCCTGATCGGACGTGAAACCGTCACCAGCGGCCGCTTTGGAAGAAACCTGACGAAGGGGCGGATCTGCTGGGCCCCCGGCTCTTTTTTGGAAAGGGGAGGTACCTTTTTGATCAATGAGGAAGGTTGGTGGGCTCAGTAAGCAATCCTGGGGGAATAATTGTGCTTGCCCCTTGGGAAGGAGAGGAAGGGGGGTAACGACCCTAAAGGGTTGTCTTTTAGCGCTATCACAAAAGAAAAGTAACCCTGCTGCTCATGTGTGACCATAGATGTCACACTGGCTTTGATATAATCAAAATTACCCTTATAAAGGAGAGCCCATGTTCGAATTTTTCAGGCTGGCTCGCTATCGTATTACTATTTCCGCCGGACCGCAAGGTCTTTTGCTGCCGCCTTACAAAGGTGCTGTTTTCCGGGGCGGCTTCGGCTTGGTCTTTCGCCGCGTAGTCTGCGCCTTGCGTGAGCGTGAATGCTTGCATTGCCTGCTCAAGGAGAAATGCCCCTACGCGTATATCTTTGAAACTTCACCGCCGCCCGATGCGCAGGCGCTCAGCAATTACGAAAGCATTCCTCGTCCTTTTGCCCTGGAACCGCCCGCTGAGACAAAAACAGCCTACTCACCTGGCGAAAGGCTTGATTTTAACCTGGTGCTTATCGGCCGCGCCATATATTATTTGCCTTATTTTGTTGTTGTTTTCAGGGAGATGGGCCAGGCAGGGTTGGGCCGCGGCCGCCGCCCCTTCCTCCTTGAGGAGGTGACAGCCGCTGGACTGGAAGAAGAGGAGCTGCTGTATACCCGTGCGACCAATACAGTGCGCTCCATAGATCTGTCCTATTTGGGCGCCGATTTGATCGTAAACGCACCGCAGCAGTGTAATCGCCTTGAAGTGGAATTTGAAACACCCATGAGGCTGGTGGACGGCGGCAAACAGGCAGAAGTGCCCGAGTTTCATATCCTTTTTCGCCAGGCCATGCGGCGTATCTCCGCCCTGGCCTATTTTCACCACGGCCATTCCCTGGAGGCTGATTATGCCGGACTGACCGAAAGATCCCGCCGGATTTCCGTGGTCGAAAACAAAACCCGTTGGCGCAGCTTTGAGCGTTTTTCCCGCAGGCAGAACCAGCGCATCAGCATGGGCGGGCTGATCGGCTCAGCCGTTTACGAGGGCAACCTGGAGGAATTCCTTCCCTGGCTGGCCCTCGGCGAACACCTCCACGTGGGGAAAAATACGGTATTCGGCCTGGGGAAGTACAAAATAGTGTTACAAAAAAAGATGGGGTAGCTTAGATAGTAAAGTAAACATAAATAGTCCCTTATTAAAAATTGACATTGTCTTTGCTGAACGAAAAAATTAGAAAAGCCATTTCGTTAATAAGGGACTGAAATAAGGTGATTTTTTAGTTGTGCCTTATTTGCCCTCAAGAGATGGCTTTATTTTGTCTAAACCAGGTTAGGTTATGGTTGACAAATATGCAATGATGATTTATGGCTACTACAAAATAACCCTGGGAAGGGGGTGACTATGTGTTACAGTACTCAGGCCACCCGTTTTACGATGTAGGGGTTGCCACAATAACAGCTTTTTCAGAAAAAAGTGATCCATCTTTAGTTACAAAAAACGATTTGGAGCGTGTGGCTTCTTTTATGGAAAAGCAGTTTGTTGTCCCACCCCTAAACTCCTTTCTAACTATCGCATTTCCGAATTCGGGTTTTACGCAACCGGCTTATATCGGCCAACCGGAAAAAAGAATCGCGTATGCCCGCAGAGTGTTGCGAGCTTACGAAAAGGACAAACCAAGTGTTGAGGGTGAAAAATGTGTTTTTACTGGTGAACCGGCGGTTGCAGTTGCTTTTTCCGATGATGCTCCGGCCGGGAGGGTTTTTAGACAACATATACCGCTGACTACCGGCGAGAAAGTTATTAACTTTCATGCTGACGGTGTGGCAGGATTACCTGTATCGGGGAAAGCACTGCTTTGTATCCATGCATTTCCACTAGGATGTGCGAAGTGTGCAGGCAAGCTTCTTGCTGTCCATTCCGATGATCCGGAGATTTTGCTTTACTATGCAGAGATATTTTTACGAAATAACAGGGCAAATCTTTCATATGCCCAGGCATCAGGCAGTTCAAAAATGCCGGAATATAAGATGAGACACAAAACACTGCTTCTAAACGAGCTGGAGAGTGCGTTTCATAACCATAAAGAAAAAAAACCATTTTCAGTTACTGCATACTACCTATCAAATAGTGGACAGGGCCCGGCAATGGATATTTATTTTTTGCCTTTGGAAATAACCCTTTTTCTAAAACGTGTTCAATCGCCGATCTATAAAGGTAGTTGGCAAAAGATAGTATCAAAATCATGGCGGCCGGATGATAAAAAGGGTAACGCAACTACTTTAAACTACCTTTATGAAGATATTTTTATGCTGCCTGATAACGCACCGCAGTTTTTATCAACCTATTTTTTACGAACTGCTGTCCGCAGTGCAAAAAAGGGAGACCCGCGGAAGGGCTATTCTCCTTTAAGGGAGGCGGAACTGGTATCCTGGGATATTACTGCCCTATTTTTACAGGAGGTGATCGACATGGACAAAGAAAGAATTGGGGCAATTAGGGATCTTGGCGACAGGTTGGCTAACTACATTCACGGTACAAATGACAAAAAATTTTTTCGCGGTTTCTTTACGGAACAGCGTTACGGTTACTTCAGCACGTTGCTCCAAAAGGCTAATCTTAACTGGGTAAAACAGGGGAATGCACCGCTTTTAATATTTGACCCCTATATAGAGGTCTTTGAAGAGGGCAAAAATCTTCCTTACTATAATTGGCGTTTGTCCCGCGACCTTTTGTTGATTCGCATGATCGAACAGTTATATGAAAAGGGATGGCTGGGCAACAATGAAGATGTTTTAGTTGAGATCGAAAATGAAAGTGAAGGAGGAGATTAAATTGGCGTTTGTGACGGGATTGATGATTGTCGATGCTCCTGCTTCGGCACTAAATAATTTAGGGAGTATACCTGGTTCAAGAACGGACAACACCAGCGGTGTAAAACATATCAGGACACGGGAAGGGGCATATCCCTATGTTTCCGCACAGGCTTTTCGTTATTGGCTGCGCAGCACACTCGAAGAAAGGGTGAGCAGTTGGATTGCTTCTCCTGTATACAGGGAAGAGAAAGTCGCCTATACAGACGCTAACCCGATTCGCTACTGGGACGATGATTTGTTGGGGTATATGCGGGCTCCTTCAAAAAAAGTTAAGGAAAAAGTGGTACACAAGGGGGCGACCACCCTCGAGGGAACCATCACGCGCATCTCTCCTTTCCGGGTTGGGACACTGGTTTCCCTTGCCCCGGTTCGCCTGGTAGAGGATTTTGGCGTGATGGCACGCCAGGATGGAGATCCGGTTCCATTTGAACATCAATTTTACCGGGCAACCCTGAAGGGTCTTTTTTCGCTAAATCTGAAAACATGTGGGACCTTTTGGTATCGCAATAAGACCGGGTTTAGAAACCTGGATGCTGTCAGGATGGAGGAGGCGAAGGAAAGCGGTCTAGTGCACCTGGAAGAAGAGAAAGCGTACAGGCTATCTTTACCGGAGCGAATAAAAAGGATTGTATCCTTATTCGAAGGGCTGGCCCAACTTGAGGGGGGGGCCAAGCAAACGTTGCATTATACCGATGTCTCCCCGGTGGTTGTGCTTTTGGCAGTCACTAAAGGCGGTAACCACATCTTTAATCATGTGATCCAGGCAGACAGCATTGATTTGCCAGTTTTTAACCCTGAGAGTATGGAACAGATCTTAAAAGTATTCGGAAAACAAATTTTATCACCTGTATTTGTTGGATGGGTAAAGGGTTACCGTGAAGAAGAGTTTAGGAAAATCGAATCTTTTGGTGCAGCGGAACATGATAGAGTCAGCTTTATATTTGGTCATCCCCGTGAGGCTTTTTTGGGGCTTGCCCACCAATTAGAAGAAAATCCGGATTTGCTTGGTTAGGGGGGGGCGTATTGCGTGTATTGAGAGTGGAAGCAGAAGGGGCGATCACCTCTTTTCGATATCCACATTTTATGCAAACCATACATCCTACATATGAAATGCCCCCTCCTGCAACAATCTATGGACACATTTGCAGTGCATTAGGAGAATGGGTGGACCCAAAGGGCTTGCTGTTTGCGTATCGATTTTCGTACCATGCAAAAGTTACGGATATGGAACATGTCCACATTACCGTACCGTCCTCGGGGAAGTTAAAGGGCTCAATCTTTGTAAAGGTGCAAGAGGGAAATGTAAATCCGTTTTATCGCGCGCTACTATTTGAACCCCGCTTAACCCTTTATATCAATCGCCCAGAGTGGCGCGAAGCATTTATGGCCCCGGCTTATCCTGTCGTGCTCGGGCGTTCGCAAGATTTGTTCACCTATACCGATATCCAAACAATTGAACTAACCTTTTCAGAAAAAGCATATTTCGGGCAGACCATAGCACCATATTATTTATTTCCACAGATCGGTAAAGGGGTCATTGAATTAATGCCTAGATATCTGGACTACAAGAATAGAAGGGCTCCAACATTTGCGCGCTATGTTGTGCTTAACAAAACAGTCAAGACAGAAGACATGCTTCGATTCGGTAATTCTAAGACAAGCTTTTTAATTGACCCTGAATCGGAAGAAAAGGATAAAACGCACCTTGGTTTGTTTTTCCATACTTTTGTAGGTGAGGATAATGAATCAATCACTTTTTCCTAAATACCTTGAAGGTATCTGGGCCAAGAAGCCGTTGCCTGGCCATAATTCGGGTGAATCACTTGTCCATCACACCTGGTTGCTTTTATCCTGCCTGGCAGAACATATGCGGCAGCGGCCATATTTGCCTGATATTCTTGGGTTTAAATCATTTTGGTTTTGCATGTTCTGGTCGTGTTTTTTACACGACTTTGGAAAAACATGTAGCGGATTTCAGCAGAGTCTTCGTGGCGGTCCTCGATGGCCATACCGCCACGAAGTTTTCTCCCTTTTGTTTATAGATTGGTGCAAAAAGGACTGGAGATTAGATGAAACCCTCTGGATTTCAGCAGCAATTCTTTCACATCACCGGGAACCAGATTATTTATTTGGGCTGTATGATATTGCAGACAGTAACTTCACCATTGAAGTTCTCAATGGGGTTGTCCAGGACATCGATCGAAAAAATGTAGGGCTGCTGTGGGATTGGTTATACTATTTTAGTGGCAAATGGATTGAAGAATTAGGATTTAGCAAAAAAAGTATAAGAATTCCCCTTTGGCCGGAACGAGATAAAGCAATAGATGATCTTTACTCCCATGGAGCCGAATCAGTTTACAATTATCTTGAAAATTACTGCAATCTAACCAGGTCTCTTACAAAGGGAAAAACCGAAAAAAAGATACTGTCCCTGGCAGTGCGTGGTTTAATGAACCTTACAGACTATTCAGCTTCGGCTGGAATTAGCGGGATGCCTTTTGATGAACTGAAGTCGCCAACTGAGTTTTTGCATGCGCGAGGGCTTAAGATAGATGAGCTGTACAGTCACCAGAAAAAATGTTTGTCCTCGGAAGGCTTTACCCTGCTCGTTGCCCCTACCGGTAGTGGTAAAACAGAGTCTGCTATTTTGTGGGCTCTCTCTCAGAACAATAATTTTGGTCGTCCTCCAAAGCTGTTTTACATGCTTCCGTACCAGGCTAGTATGAACGCTATGTTCGACCGTTTTCAGCAGTACGGTTTTAAGGAAAAGGTTGGGCTTGAGCATGGGAGAAGCATTCTTGCGCTTTACAAAAGATTGATTGATGAGCGGGAGAACACCACTTTGGCGGCTAGATCTGCCAGGTTGTCAAAACAACTGGCAAGACTTAATCACTATTCAGTAAAAATTCTCAGCCCGTACCAATTGTTAAAGGCATTGTTTAGATTAAAAACCTACGAATTGATTTTATACGATTATTTTAACGCATCTGTTATTCTTGATGAAATACATGCCTATGAACCATCAAGGTTGGCTCTTATTTTTGGCTTGATACATTTTTTGCAAAAATATTTTAACACCAATTTTTTTATTACTACGGCAACGTTACCTTCTTTAGTTGAACGTAAAATTAGGGATTGTATCGGTATGGTCAATAAAGTTCAGGCGGCATCTACTTTATTCGAGAAATTTCAGCGTCATCGAATCTGTTTGATTGATGGGGAGATTGACAGCGAAAACTCCATCAGGAGAATTGTAGATGCTGCAAAAACGGGTAAAAATGTCTTGGTTTGTGTGAATCTTGTCAAAAAGGCACAATCGGTGTACCAGTTGATCAAAAGTAAATTTGAAAATCTGAATATCGGTACAAATATTCTACTTTTACATGGACGCTTCAATACAAGGGACCGATTACGAATAGAGAGGGAAATAAATGATCTGATCGGTAATTCTTCTGACTGCAGATGTCCCGTGATACTTGTGGCAACCCAGGTTGTCGAAGTAAGCCTTGATATAGATTTAGATGTGATTTTTACTGAACCTGCACCCCTAGAAGCGCTTATACAACGCTTTGGTCGTGTTAACAGGAGGCGGATGAAACAACATATTGCTGAAGTATTTATATTCAGGCAACCGGCGGACGGTCAAAAAATTTATAAGGAGCAGCTAGTCGCAAGTTCTTTAAAATTGTTGGAGCGTCACAACCAAACCCCTATACATGAAGAAATGGTGTCGGAGTGGCTGAGCGATATCTACTCGAGCGCGATCCAGCAAGAATGGGAAGCGGAATTCGACCTTACCTACGAAAATTTTATACACGGGAATTTACCTTTACTTTACGGTTTTAACACAAACACCGGAATGGAAAAGGAATTCTACAGGGTATTTGACAGTGTTGAAGTACTGCCCGCTTCTCTAGAAAAAGAGTATATAAAGTTATTGGGAACAGAGCCCATAAGAGCCAGTGAACTGTTGGTGCCTATCAGGCCAGGCCATTTAAAATATTTATCGACTTGGGTGACAGAGGATACTACTACTGTGGTTGATGCTGAATATTCGGAGCTTGGGCTATTAATTTGAATAAAGTTGAGAATAGCCCAATTATCAAGGGGGTTAAAATGAACCAACAGTATAGCGCTCCAGGGAGAATAGAGGTTAACTTATTTCAACAAACAACATTGGGACATACCAGATTCAAACAACTTGTCAAATACAGGCATGGCTTACCGGCTTGGGGGCGCATAATATCTAAATGTTTTAGAAGTGATTATCTATCGCGCATGTTGCCGTTGCGCTGCAAAAGAGGTGCATCTTATGGCTAACCAGGAACGTTGGCAAGGACTACAGCCTTTGCCGGATGACATTAAGCAAAAGCTAAAAAAACTGATCCCTTTCTTTAGCGAGGAAGGGGTGTTGTTGGTATACCTTTTTGGTTCTTTGGGGAAGGGATTGCCCGGTAATGATGTTGATTTGGCTATCCTTGGCGGCAACAAACCTGTATATCAGCTCAGAGAAGAGCTTGCCGAAAAGCTTGGCACGGAAAGGATCGACCTGATCGATTTGGAAAGCGCTTCACCGCTACTGCGCTTTGAGATCGTCAGTACAGGCCGCACTTTGTATGTCGCCGACGAACTGTTGCATGAAGAATTTGAATTGGATGCGCTGCATCAATATCGCGATACCGCACCGCTCCGTCGCCGGCAAAGCGAATACCTTAAGGAGAGGATGGCCCAATGGTCCTGAAAGAGGAAATCGTCACGGCCAGATTAAAAGAACTGGATGAAATACTGTGTGAATTAAACAAATACCGGGATATTACTTGGGAAACGATAACTGGTGATCTCGGCAAACGATGGATTATTGAGCGCGGTTTGATTGCAGCGGCTTCAGTGATTTTCGATGTTGTTGATCATATTCTGTCGGGGCATTTTGGCCATTATGCTGAAACATATGAGCAAAGCCTGGAAGCCTTGCGCAGCAAAGGTGTGCTTTCTGCAGAATTATACAGGCAGATTAAGGGTTTGGGCGGGTTTCGTAATATTTTAATCCACAGATATTTATCTATTGATCCCCGCGAGGTGTTTGCAAATCTTAAAAAAGGTCTGGATATTTTTCCTATATTTGCGCAAGAAATTTTGTCCTGTCTGGAAGGGTTAAATAAATAGGCCGTTGCTGTATAGCAGTCGCGGTAAATTCCGGGGTGGATGCCATGAATCTGATCGTCAACAACTTTGGCAGTTTTATCGGCAAAACCAGCGAACGCCTGGTGGTCAAGGAAAAAGGAAAGGTGGTCCGCGAGGTGCCTTTTTTCGATCTGCGGCAGGTAACCATCGCCACCAGCGGTGCTTCACTTTCCAGCGATGCCATCCGCATGTGCATGGAACATGGGATACAGATTAATTTCCTTTCCGGCACCGGGCAGCCCTATGCCAAGATCAGCTCTCCCCAGCTGTCGGCCACAGTGCAGACACGGCGGGAACAGCTGATGGCCTACCTCGATCAGCGCGGTGTCACCCTGGCTAAAGCCTTTATTACGGGAAAGATCAAGAATCAGGCCAATACACTAAAATATTTTGCCAAGTACCGCAAAGAAGCGCGAATTGAAACCTATACGCAGGTGATGGCCGCCGCCGGTAAAATGATTGAAATCCTGCGGGAGCTGGACGGCTATCAGGGCGAGCAGATCGATCCGTTGCGCGGCCAGTTTCTCTCCGTGGAGGGAAGGGCCTCCGCCGTCTACTGGCAGCAGGTGGGAACGATCTTGGAGGGAAAAGTAGAATTTCCCGGCCGTGAGCACCGCGGGGCCGAAGACCCGTTTAACTCGATGCTTAACTACGGCTACGGCATTCTCTACTCCCAGGTGTGGAGCGCCGTACTGCTGGCCGGTCTGGAGCCTTTTGCCGGATTCATGCATGTGGACAGGCCTGGCAAGCCTTCACTGGTGCTGGACCTGGTTGAAGAATTTCGCCAGCCCGTGGTGGACAAAACGGTGATTGCCATGTTTAGCAAGGGACACAAGGTTGAACTTTCCGAGGGCAAGCTCGCATCTTCGACCAGGAAAAACCTAGTTGAAAAAATCCTAGCCCGGCTTGAAACGGCAGCGAATTACAACGGGAAAAAGCACAGACTTTCTACAATTATCCAGCGCCAGGCTAGAAGTGTCGCCACCTTTGTGCGCGGCGAAGGGCAGTACAGGCCTTTCATAGGGGGATGGTAGTGAAAACCCTGGTTATTTACGATATCCCGGACGATAAAACCAGAAACAAAATCGGCAACGCCTGTAAGGACTACGGTCTGGAACGCATCCAGTACAGCGCCTTCCTTGGGGAGATCAACCATAACCGCCGGGACGAACTTTTCCAGCGCTTGCGCCGCACACTCGGTCGCGAAGTGGGGAATATCCAGGTGTATCCATTGTGCGATAAGGATATCAAACTTAAACGCGCGATCATTAATGCGGGCGGAGGTGGGCAAGAATGATGCCGTTGCGTGTTTCCGACGTCAAACAGTACGTTTATTGCCCGCGTATTATTTACTATTACTACGTCTTGCCTATACCGCGGCGGGTGACCAGAAAGATGGAATACGGTCACTTGGAACATCTAGAAATTTCACAGCTTGAGAAGAGACGCAAGCTTAAGACCTACGGGTTGCTTGAAGGAAACCGTAATTTTCAGGTTTTTTTAAAATCAGACCGGTTCAATCTGCATGGTTTGCTGGATATGATGATCTTGACCGCCAAGGGTGAAATCTACCCGGTTGAATTTAAACATAGTGTCAGTAAGTACGGGTTGCATCAAAAGTATCAGTTGGCCGCCTATGCTATGTTGCTGGAAGAAGTCTATCGCAAGCCGGTGCGCTACGGTTTTCTCTACCCCGTTCCACTGAAAAAAGTAATTCCGGTCGAAATCACGGTAAGTATGCGGGAGCATGTTAAAAAGATATTATCCGCTGTGCGCAACATCATTGATAAAGAGAGGATGCCTGCCTATGTACGTTCTAGGGGCCGCTGTACCGACTGTGAATTTAAAAATTACTGTGCCGACCTGGGGTGAAATAAGATGTATTTTCTAACCGATGATGAACGGAAAAAACTTTTAAAGGGTTTTATCCCCAAATCAAGGGAGCAAGGAGTTGCCGACGAGTTGCGTGGCTGGAACTGGCATCAACCGCCTTTGGAACCGATCTACGACCTTCGTCTGCCCTTGTACCAGGTAGCCGGTAAATACTGTGCCAGCGGACGTGATGTCTATTTAAACCGGGTTGAACACAAAAAGGGCGAACCCAACAGTGCTATGAAGGGGGGATTATTTTTCCATGAACTGATTGTGACCATGTTGGTGCAGACGAAAAAACTAATTTATCAACACGGGGTGAATGTGGAACAGATCTTGTCAGGCTTGGATCCGTTTATAGTTGACTTTACTGCACGCGCCAAGGAGTTGGCCACCAAAATACCGGAAATAGAAAACAAGACGGCGCAAATTTATAGTTATATCTACAGCATCATAACCTATCGGCTACGGGATATCCTATCCAGGCAACCTTATATCGGTGAAGATTCCTTGGCTTCACAGGTAGTCCCCTTTGTTCTGGAACAAAAAATGGACGGGACCTTTCTTGGCCTTAGTCCCCATTTGAGTAGCGATGCCTTTGTCTTCTCCGAGCCGATGATTATGGATGTTAAATTCGGTCCCCGGGAACCCTTCCATCGACTTACCACGACCGGGTATGCTCTTGTCATGGAGGCAATTTTTGAGTATCCTATCAATGTGGGCTGTATTGTTTACGGAGAATTTAAAAATAGCCGGCTCTATCTTGAAAAGGATTTCCATCTAATCAATGACGAGTTGCGCCAATGGTTCATTGAAGAACGGGACGAAAAAATGAGGATGGTGTATGATGAGCTTGACCCCGGTAAAGCGGACCACTGTAGTGAAACCTGTCCATACTATGCTTACTGTGTCTGATTTTCGCAAATACCCCCGTTTATTTTGCAGAAAATCGATCTTCGGTTATTTTAGACTTTTTATTGCCGCAGTATGGCCAATAGTTGTAATGTCTACCGGACATCCTTGCAGCGCTTTCTAGCCGGTTTCACCAACTACCCCGATCAATAGGGGACTGAAAGACGGCCCGGCGTGATCTTTCGCAGGTAGTCGATATGTGTTTCACCAACTACCCCGATCAATAGGGGACTGAAAGCCGGTCATCGGATCCGGATAGGTAGCTTCGAAATAGTTTCACCAACTACCCCGATCAATAGGGGACTGAAAGCTTGTGGTTTTTAATTCAGTGTCAACGTCAATGGTTATGTTTCACCAACTACCCCGATCAATAGGGGACTGAAAGACCTTCGGATAAACAGGCGGACAAGGCACGAGACGAGTTTCACCAACTACCCCGATCAATAGGGGACTGAAAGGGCAAAAAGATGGCCAAATAACAAAGGTTACATTGACGTTTCACCAACTACCCCGATCAATAGGGGACTGAAAGCCTGGTATTCACTGTGGGTCATTTTCATCTTCATCTGTTTCACCAACTACCCCGATCAATAGGGGACTGAAAGACTTCTCCGGCGGTCTGTCTGATGCGGCCCCCGATGAGTTTCACCAACTACCCCGATCAATAGGGGACTGAAAGTATACACCTACCTTCAGCGCCACATCGGCAAAGAAAGTTTCACCAACTACCCCGATCAATAGGGGACTGAAAGTTACGCGCTTTCGAACATCCGGCAGTGGCTGAACAAGGTTTCACCAACTACCCCGATCAATAGGGGACTGAAAGTGAAGGACTGGTAATTGCCCAGGTTTTTAACATATCGTTTCACCAACTACCCCGATCAATAGGGGACTGAAAGAATGAATAAAAAAAGAGGCAGGATCTAATCGACCCTGCGTTTCACCAACTACCCCGATCAATAGGGGACTGAAAGTGTAACAGGATCAAAATAACCATGAACATATAAACTTGTTTCACCAACTACCCCGATCAATAGGGGACTGAAAGTATGCCCAGTAAAGCGGAGCAATGTCAATATATCTTTGTTTCACCAACTACCCCGATCAATAGGGGACTGAAAGTACCCCAGAAAGCTCCTCCCCTTGCAACATCGTGACGTTGTTTCACCAACTACCCCGATCAATAGGGGACTGAAAGACTCTTTGGCCATGCGCCGGGAGAACCGCACGCACTCGTTTCACCAACTACCCCGATCAATAGGGGACTGAAAGGAACTGGAGGAGCCGGAAATAGGAATTGAGGAACGGCGTTTCACCAACTACCCCGATCAATAGGGGACTGAAAGCGTGGAGGGGGAGCAGGGGGTGGCTGCGTCTCCGGCTGTTTCACCAACTACCCCGATCAATAGGGGACTGAAAGAGGGGCTGCTTTGCTGCTGCTGGACCGGCCATCAGGGGTTTCACCAACTACCCCGATCAATAGGGGACTGAAAGCAAAGTTTCACCCGGGCGTTCCCAGCGTCGATGCCTGTTTCACCAACTACCCCGATCAATAGGGGACTGAAAGGGGAAAGAAGGGCAAGACCTTTAACGCTTTCATCAACGTTTCACCAACTACCCCGATCAATAGGGGACTGAAAGGGATTGACGGCTCCGGGGCAGGCCGTAAGACTAGAGTTTCACCAACTACCCCGATCAATAGGGGACTGAAAGATCAGCTCTACCTGATGGACTCCTCGTGCTCGGTGTTTCACCAACTACCCCGATCAATAGGGGACTGAAAGATAACCCCGGGAGTGGGGAGCAGGTAACCTTCTTTGTTTCACCAACTACCCCGATCAATAGGGGACTGAAAGGCTTGCGGTAGGCGGGATCTACGGAGTGCTCAAGCTGTTTCACCAACTACCCCGATCAATAGGGGACTGAAAGAGCATCGTCACGTTGGTGTTGGAACTGGATGCGGCGTTTCACCAACTACCCCGATCAATAGGGGACTGAAAGCTTCCGGCGGGGGCCTGGCCTTTGAGCTACCCGGCGTTTCACCAACTACCCCGATCAATAGGGGACTGAAAGAATCATCGGCAAGATCGGTGTGGCAGCGAAAGGCATCGGTTTCACCAACTACCCCGATCAATAGGGGACTGAAAGCCCAACAGCGCCACCAGCCACCAATTGATCCGGTCCGTTTCACCAACTACCCCGATCAATAGGGGACTGAAAGCCAAAGAGTTACTCCTGGAACATACATTTTTTCACTTGTTTCACCAACTACCCCGATCAATAGGGGACTGAAAGGTTCCTGATCCTGGTTGGCCTAACCGTTCCTGTAACCGTTTCACCAACTACCCCGATCAATAGGGGACTGAAAGCCAGACAATGATCCACCACTTGCATTTACTCTTTGTGTTTCACCAACTACCCCGATCAATAGGGGACTGAAAGCTGGGACAATTTACCTTGGGATAATGGGAAAGAAATAGTTTCACCAACTACCCCGATCAATAGGGGACTGAAAGTGTTTGGGAAAAGCACCACGGCCGCGAGGTGCCGCGTTTCACCAACTACCCCGATCAATAGGGGACTGAAAGGGAACTTTCCGATAGCCGGCACGTTCTGGACACAGACAGTTTCACCAACTACCCCGATCAATAGGGGACTGAAAGCAAAACCTACCACACAGCTTTGGCAGTTTGTGTGGTAACGTTTCACCAACTACCCCGATCAATAGGGGACTGAAAGTTTGGCGAGGCGAAGAAAAAACCACCAGCCTACCCGGTTTCACCAACTACCCCGATCAATAGGGGACTGAAAGCGCTGCATTTTCCACAGAATATCAGGCCCGATAAAAGGTGTTTCACCAACTACCCCGATCAATAGGGGACTGAAAGGATAAGGATACCTATATTCTCTTTTGGTTTTTACATGTTTCACCAACTACCCCGATCAATAGGGGACTGAAAGCGGGATAAATAACTCTCCCACTTTTTTAACATGCATTGTTTCACCAACTACCCCGATCAATAGGGGACTGAAAGACACATGTTGCGGCATACCTTTGCCACGGACCTGCTGCGTTTCACCAACTACCCCGATCAATAGGGGACTGAAAGCGTCATACAGGGCTGCCGCACTGGTGGGATAGTCTTTGTTTCACCAACTACCCCGATCAATAGGGGACTGAAAGTATACTTACAGCAAGGAGTGATCGTCGTGAAAAAGAAAAAAATAACCTTCTACATCCGGCACGAGGTTGCAGAAGCCCTTCGCCTTTTTGCGTTTAAGCAACGCACTAGCCGAAGCGCCGTTGTCGAACTCGCCCTAGAAAAATGCATTCCCGAAAGCTACTTTCGGGAGGTAAACCCTATCGAATAGCGTTTCACCAACTACCCCGATCAATAGGGGGCTGAAAGAAAGGTAATGAAATTTATTGGTTTGAATTTACGTTGGTAATTGCGGTATTTTTATGAGCATGGCATCGATGCAGCCCCTGTTCGGGTGGATACTTGATCGTTCCTGGCAGGGAGCGCTGATCGAGGGAGTGCGTTGTTACCCTCTTTCCGGCTATCGCGCCGCTTTTGGATTATGTCTTGCGGGGGTGTTGCTCTCCCTGGTCGCCGGTTTTTGTATCCGCGAAAAACACCGCTAGATAATGCAGGCACGTATTTTATTTTTGGCAACGGCAGGAATTAGGGCTTACATGTCGAATAATTAAACAGTACTAAAATATTGAGGTAAGGGTTAAACCCTGACCGACAAAGGCAAACCTGTCGAAAGACAGGGACGCAAAGCCATGGGTCTACAGCCCGCGCAGGCGGGCCATGATTGCCAAGCTGCCGAAACAGGGCTTTTGTGTTTGGGCGTCGGTCCCTCTAGCTTACTGGAGGGCTCACGTCATGCCGATTTACAGAGGCAAATCCACGGCAAGAATCATTCGTCTCCTGACCATCATTATCATCTTCTTTTTGATTGCGGCGGCAGGGGCAAACTATGCCGCCGAAAGCGAGGGCTTTGACGGTCATGCAGTGCAAGGCAGCTTTCCGGGCGATGGCGGGCAGCCGCTGGAAAGTTCACCAGCTCACGATCCGGTTAGTCTTGCAGACGTCCCGGCATCGCCGTTACCGGAAGACAAGCTTTTAGATTCCGCACTCCCGGAGCCCAAGCCTGTTTCCGATTGTGGTTTAAATCCTGATTCCAATCATGGTGTTTCCTCGAATCTATCACCTTCAATGTCCGAACCGATCCCCCCGCCTTCATCCGAGCCGGCTCCAACGTCTTCCCCGGAGGAACCCGTAACACCGACGGCATCGCAGTCGGCCACCCGATCAGGTGCCGCCCCGGTTGTTCCGTTACCGGTCGAAAAACCGGTTGACGCCACCACCGGCCCGGCGGCGGATAAAGTTGTTCACGAGCCCGGTACTGCAATTTCCCCTATTACCCTTGGGCCCGGATGTAACCGCAATTTGCGTATGCGCATCAAGGTGACAAATTCCGGTGGTGACGAATCCCGTGAAATCAGGGTTGAAATACCCCTTTTGGGAACACTAAGTTCACCTTATCAGGTTGTGTTGCAGGAAACGTTCAGTCATACTCCTACCGCTGTCGACACCCTGGCCCAGGGTAGCCGGGTCGGCCATTTTTATATTGATGCCCTGGCACCCGGCTCATCCATAACCCTTGTTATTGACTACTCCGTGCGGGTCCACCCCTTGATCGCCCATTTTGATGCTTACACCGGAGGGCCGCTTTCCATGTCACCCGGTTTTCTTCTTCCTTCGTCTCGAATCGAAAGCGATAACCCCAGGATTATAGCCCGGGCGGCGGATATTACTTCCGGTAAAATTAACGATTTGGAAAAAGCCCGGGCGATCTACGGGTTTGTACAGCAGTATCTGCGGTATGATTTGAATTCGCCGCACCGCAATCAGGGGGCGCTGTCTGCCCTCGAAAATGCCACCGGGGTTTGTGAAGATTATGCCGCTCTCTTTGCCGCGCTCTGCCGGGCATCCGGTATACCGGCCCGCCAGGTCAACGGTTATACCGATCCCCGAGGAATAGGTGAAATATTTAACACTTCCCTCTCCCTGCACGGTTACCGGCATAGCTGGGCGGAATTTTACCTTGAGGGTATGGGTTGGCTGCCGGCGGATCCGGCCATGGGCATCGGTTCTCCCTCGGTGTCATATTTTGGCTCTTTACCGGGGGCCGGCCACATCGCTCAAAATTACCAGGATCAGCCCATGCGGGTCAAATTTACGGGCGGCCAGTTGGCAGTGACCTGGGACGAGCTGTTATTTCAGTAATAAAACAAGATTAACTTTGCTGCCGGCATCCCCAATGTAGCCCGCCGGAGCCGGGGCGACCCGGTTCCGGCGGGCCCTGCTTGTTTTACCTTTTAACGCGCTGCGTACTTTTTGTATGAATAAGCCGGCCAACAGCCTTTGGCGGATCGGTTTTCGGAATAAAAAGGGGAAAGGCCTCTTTCTGTCGAAAAATGTACTGTTCATAATCAAACCGGCGAGGGACTCATGCCAGTGAGTTTCAAGAAGCGCTGTTTTACAATTTTCGTTATCCCCCATAACGGGGAACAAGGGTTTAGTTTTAAACTACCCCTATTTGTGCTGCAAGCCTTGGCGGCTCTTTCCATACTGGGCATTGTCAGTTTTCTGGTGCTGATCAACCGCTACCATGATATCATGGACCAGGCCGGGGAGGCGCGCCGCTTACGGGAATCAAACCGGATTCAGCAACAGATGATCGACCGGTTTGATACTGAAACGCAAAATTTGCTTGAACAGATGGATCCGGTTGAAGAGCTGGTTGAGTTACTTACGGAAAGGGCCAAAACGCTGGGTTTACCGGTGGAGACGGAAAGGAATGAGGTGCCGTAGGAAAAGCAAAGGGAATAATACTTTACGGAATCCGCACTAACCTCTGGGTTTGCAGATAATTTCTTTGACCACGGTATCGAAAAAGTTGTTGCTGGATGCAGGAAGAATGATACAGGCCGTATCTGCGCCCCGCCCGGTTCCGGCTACCGCGACTATTTCTTCCCCGTACGGGATCAACCCTGCATCCAGGGCCATCACGCTGATTTCGACACATACCTTCAACCCTTCGCCAAACAAGCGTAAACTATGGGCGATGATTTCAGCCGGGTAAATTCCTTGGAATTTAAAACGTAAAGCCCGATCAACTCCGGCCAGCAGGTGGGTGGTTGTAAGGATGACGGCTCCTTTTTCCTGCAAATTTTGTCGCATTGCCGGATCCATCCTGATCTCACCGGGGCCGGTAAAACCGGCATGACTGGTTACACAAACAATTTGTAATCCCGCATCCAGTACTTTTTCTGTGGTAGTACCGGTAGAGGAAGCTATAACCAGGTGCTTCAGGTTTAATTCACGCCCTCTTTTTAGCGCCGCCGCGAGGGTGGCATCGGTATTTATTTTTCCTTTTTTATCCCAGTACATCGTATTGCCTCCTGTTTTATGTTGCAAAAATGGTTGGTGTCAACCGCTTTCAACAAAAGTTATTTTCAAGCCTGTCTGTGCACGGCCTTTTCGCTTATAATCGTAGTTTGCCCGGCTCTGATATCCGGCAAGGTAAAGGCAAAGATCAGCCCCAGGATCGGAAGAATGCTGATCACCTTCATCGCAAAAGGCAGGCCGGCATGGTCGGCAATCGCACCGAGCAAGGTTACCCCGACGGAACCCATGCCTACCCCGAAACCAAGCAATAGCCCCGAGGCAAGGCCAATGTTTTGCGGCAAGAGTCTCTGTCCGAAAACAACCGTGGTCGAAAAGGTTGAGATCAGTGCAGCCCCGGCAATAAAGGCAAAAACGGGGATAAAGGTACCGCTTAAATGCAAAAACGGGTAAATCGTGATCAAACAAATAGCCATGGAGAACAGCAAACCGTTGCGTCCACCGAAACGATCGGCGAAAGGGCCGCCCAGGACGGTACCGACCGCTCCGGCAATCAAAAATATGCTGACCAGGTATTCCGGCTTGGCAACACCTTCAAAACCATGGAAGTAAAAGGGGATAAAGTAAACCAACCCGGATTGGATCCAGGATCTAATCGTCACGTAGATGATCAGACGCACCAGCTCCGCCACCCTGCTCGGGTAGGTTTGAACGGGTTTTTTCACCGCCTCTTTTTTCTGTACCGGCATTTTATCGGCCAGGATTGCTTTAAATTTAGGCAAAAAAAACATGAAAAGCAGGGCGGAAAGGATTCCCGGGACAGCTATCCAATGAACCGTATCTAACCCGGCAAAACTTAGGACAAAGACAGCCAAGATCGGACCCAAACCATAGCCAAGATTTCCGCCTACTGAAAAAATCGCCATCGATGCTCCGGCTCGTTCCTCTTTACTCACGTAATGAGCCAGTTTGGACCCCTCCGGGTGGTACCCGGCAATCCCGATCCCGCTTAAAAGCACGACAAATAACAGTAGGCCATAGGAATTAATTTTCCCGGTCAGGGATAAACCTAACCCGGAAAGAAAAAGCCCGAGCGGCATTAACCAGGGCATCCGGTAACGATCGCTGAAAACGCCAAAAAACGGTTGAATAATGGCCGAACTAAAAGTGAAGGCTAGCACAATTACACCGACCTGGAAATAGCTCAGGTTCAAACTTTCGGCCATTAATGGGGTTAAAATGGGCAAAGCACCCTGGCTCAAGTCAACAATCAGGTGACCGATGCTCAAAATCCATAAGTAAGGGCTAAACAAATAACCGCCTCATTTCGATCGTGGTTTAAACGCTTAACCGGCCATAAAATGCTTCAAATCCGCTTCAAGAGTGCCAATCCCGGTCAGGCCAAACTTTTCGGCCAGGACCCTGGTGACATTGGGGGAGAAGAATGCCGGCAGGGTTGGGCCAAGGTGAATATTTTTAATGCCCAGATAGAGCAGTGCCAGGAGCACGGTAACCGCTTTCTGTTCATACCAGGCGATATTGAAAGCAAGCGGCAACTGATTGATATCGTCAAGCCCAAAAGCCTCCTTGAGCTTGAGGGCTATCAGGGCCAGTGAGTAAGAATCGTTGCATTGACCGGCGTCCAGTACCCGGGGAATGCCGTTTATATCGCCCAATTTCAGCTTGTTGTAGCGGTACTTGGCACAGCCGGCTGTTAGAATGACGGTATTCTGCGGTAGCTTTTGGGCGAATTCCGTGTAATACCGTCTTGATTTCATCCGTCCGTCGCAACCGGCCATGACAAAGAATTTTTTAATCGCTCCGGATTTAACCGCTTCAATGATCTGATCGGCCAGAGCCATAACCTGATGATGGGCAAAGCCGCCGGTAATGCTCCCAGTTTCGATCTCAGCGGGTGGTGGGAGAGTCCCCGCAAGCGCGATGATTTCGGAAAAATCCTTTTTACCGTTTTCATCTTCTTCAATATGTCGGCAGCCGGGGCAACCGCTTGACCCGGTCGTAAAAATCCTGTTTCTAATCTCTTCGCTTCGGGGGGGGACAATACAGTTCGTTGTAAACAAGATTGGACCGTGAAAGGAGGCAAACTCATCGGACTGTTTCCACCAGGCGTTACCGTAATTGCCGGCAAGGTGCTCGAATCGTTTGAATGCCGGGTAAGAATGAGCCGGTAGCATCTCACCGTGGGTGTAAACATCGATGCCGCTGCCCCAGGTTTGCTTCAACAGTTGGTCGAGATCGGTGAGGTCATGGCCGGAAATGAGAATGGCCGGGTTTTTTCGGACACCAATATTGACCGAGGTTATTGCGGGATTGCCGAAACGTGAGGTGTGGGCCCTGTCCAGAAGGGCCATCACCTTGACGCAGTACTCCCCGGTTTTTAGCGTCAGTGCGACCAGATCGTTCACCGTGAGCGAATCGTCCAAAGTGGCGGCCAGCGTTTCATAGATAAAGGAATTGAGGTCAAGATCTTCTGTGCCGATATTTTTTGCATGCTCGGCATAAGCCGCCATACCCTTTAACCCGTAAGTGATCAACTCGCGCAAGGAGCGCACGTCTTGATCCACGGTTGCAAGGACGCCCACTGCGGCGGCTTTTTCCAGCATCTCTTCCCGCGTACTGACCTTGAAGGTAGCCGCGTCGTGCAAGCTTTTCAGGGGTAAGGAATCCCCGAGTTCATCCCGGGTGGCGATCATCTTCAAGATCTGTTTTTCAAACGAAGGCTCATCCCAGTTTGCGTTGGTAATGGTCATGAAAAGACTGTCCAATACGGCACAGTTCGCCGGGCCAAGTTTGTTTAGATCGAGTTTGCCTTTGACTACGATTTCCGCAACACCTTTTACTGTGTATATGAGTAAATCTTGCAGTTGAGCCAGTGTTTCGTTTTTTCCACAAACACCGCGAACCGTGCAACCCTTGCCTTTGGCTGTCTCCTGACATTGATAACAAAACATTTTCATTTTCCGCCTCCCGTATTTTTACAAGACGTAGGGGAGGGCTCCCCCATGTTGTCCCGATGTTATTTTCAACTACCCGGGGCCGGCGCCTTGATGACAATTAGCTCCAGCATTCCACTGTGTAGGTTCTTTACGTTCATTTTGGTTTGAAAAGGTATTGTGAGAAGAGTTCCCGCCCCGTACTCGTGAGTTTCCTGTTCATTCCGGCTGATGGAAAGCTTTCCATGGATTACGGTCATGTAAACGTTGGAGTTGGAAAGATGTTCCGGGAGCCCTTCATTTTTATTAAACAGCATATGAAGATAATGAATATTTTCGTCAAACACGATCTTTTCAACCTTTTTCCGGTTGCTTGAGGATAGCTTGAACACTTGTTCGATCATGTCCCTTTACTCTCCTTTGTGCCATCCCGGATTTTTCTTCTCATTATTATATCATACGGCCTGAACCTTGCGGATCGCCTGTCAGTTGGAGGATTTAAAGGATTCCGTTGAAGCTTGTTGTGACCCGCTGTAGTGAAAATTGCAAGGAGTTGGTTCCGCAGCAAATGTTTGTTTTATATAACAGCCGGTTATTGTGAACCGGATCATTTGAAACTGGCAGGGCTGCTGCGGACGGTTGCTATCCCGGGCCTGCGTGATGCGGGCGGGTCAGGGGGACGGTGTCTCTCGATCATTGCCGCCGGGTAATTGATCCGGACGGCCGGTCCCCAAAAGATGTTCCATAATCAATACTGTTATAACGCCGATCACAAGCCCGTTACCAAGGATTGGTCTCAAAACGACGGGGAAGGTACTGATGATATTTGAAGGAAGAAAAGAGATAACAATGCCCAACATCAATGGGAACCCCATCACCAGACCGGTTTCAAAATTAAAACCATTTTTAGAATTGAAAGCCATGGTCAATCCGACTGCCAGTTGCGAACAGATGATAAACAAAAAAATGGACCCGATGACCACGGTGGGGATCGTACCCATAGCGGCTATTACCGGGGGCAGAAAGGAAATGATGATCAAAACTATCCCTGCCGGAATGAGAGCATTGCTGTAACTGCAACCGGTAGAAACAATTACTCCGGGGCTCAAGGAGTAATTGACAGGGCCAATCACACCGAAGAGCCCGGAGAAAAGGTTAAGCAAACCGGTGATCGACAGCCCACGGGAAACCCTTTTTGGCAAATGATCCGGTTTTACCAGGCTGCCAACGGAATAGAATGCACCCAAATCGTTGATGGACAAGGCGAGAAAACAGACCAAGAAAGAAAGAATTACCCCCGGATCGAAATCAAGCGAGAAAATTGTATTTTGGAAAAAAGCGGCGAAAATGACGCCGCCGGTTTCCTCCATTGGTTGCAACCTTTGCGGAAAAAGTAACTTATGGGCAATCATGCCTGCTACCAAGGACCACATAATCAAGGATGATTTCCAGAAGCCAGTGGCATGTTTGTTTGCCACGAAGATACAGAACACAAAGGCTAGGGCGAAACAAAGGTTTGGCAAAGCCAGTTCCGGCTTGGCGGGGGCTATAATCAGGTCGCCGATCATCGGAATCAATGAAAACGCAACCAGGATGAGAACAGTCGCAACCACCGTGTCAGTAAAAAGCCTCTGGATATAGCTGAATAAACCGGTCACACCCGAAAGGAAAAGAAAAAATCCACCCACGGCAGCCGCCGTGTACACGGCGGCAGGGCTACTGGAGCGGCTGGCTATGACTCCGACCAGCAAAATGGAGGAAGGCCCGATAATAAGCGGGAGCCGGTGTCCCCAAAACAATTGGACCAAAAAGGACACTCCAGAAATGAAAAAAATCTTTTGCAGGTAGTTGACCTGATCTAGTGGGCAAGCATAATGGATGGCTGCCGCTATATTTCCAGTAATAAGCACAAGGGGAACGGCGACCACAAACCATGTCAATCCGACAAACATCAGTTCAGCAAAAGGGGGCATTTCATTTAGTTTGTACTTCAATTTCACCTGGTCCATATCCGTCTCCCTTGACCATTTCTTATACGAAATTTGCTGCAAATTATCATTCGGAACGCAACTATTTTGGCGGTGATTACTCGTCGGTGAACCGCCTGACGAAAGCACCAGGGGGAAAAATATTGGCATCATGTAAGGCGGAAAAGTTCCTACCCTAACACATCTTTGGACGTTTTTCGTATCGAATGATGAACGACAGGGGCTACCGGTTATTGCAAGCCTCCAAAGACTTGGCGCGCCTGGGAGGATTTGAACCCCCGACCAACGGATTAGAAGTCCGCTGCTCTATCCCCTGAGCTACAGGCGCGCTTGTATGTATTCTACCCCGGCAACCGGTAAAAATCAACGGAAGCAACGCCTGTCACCCGGGAGGACGGGATTTAAAACGGCCATTTTTGAACGGCGTCCCAGTGCCGGCGGGGGGATGCGGGGTGGCGGGATGATGTGCTCTGGATCGTCTCCCGGAAGGAAGGGAAGTCCGCACCCGGTTAAGTGGCATTTTTATTCGGCCGGTTCAGCCGGAGCCGTGACGCCCATCGCTGCAAAAACGGTCAAAAGCGGGGGCGAAAATATTCAATCCGATCAAAATGAGAGGCCTCCTGCTGTGTCAGGACCGGGTTTGCGGGATCGTGGCGAACTGGGAGCTGGGAGCGTCTCAGAAATAGCGCGGCCCCGTATTGGTCCCCCGGTGATGCGGGCGCATGAAATAAATCTTAACAAGGTTCGGAAGGGGGGACGCCTAACGGTAAATGGACCGGTCGGAATATGGTGGAATAAAGGCTCCTTTTCTTTTGTGGGTTCCCGGAAGCGGCGGACCAACCGGCCGTTTGTTTCTTTTGTTTGTTTGTACTTGCATTTTTGCAACAGCCTTCCCATCCAGGTTGGAGTTGTGGAGATAAGGGCGGACCCGTAGTTCAAACCGGTACAGGGTTAGCAAGGCGATAAGAAAGGTAATGGTTGATCCGGTCCCCCTGTTTTTACTGATATCGCTTTGGTTCAGGCCGTCGGCACAGGCGCCCGTATCCGCGGAATAAACCGGCTTCCCGAGGCGATTCCGTCCCAGGAACCATTGAAAAGCGGCATATCCCAACTCAAGGTGTTCTTCTTTGCCGTAAAGGGTATAGGCCAGCACATAAGTTTCCACCAGCGCGCCGGCAATCAGTGGCTGCCGCTCTAAAACAACCAATTCATTATCCGGTTGATGAGACCAGCTTTCACCGGCGGTAAAATCAAAAAACCCTTCACGGTAAAAAGTGGCCGTCAAAAAATCCAGGGCGGAAAGGGCCGTCTTCAGGTATGGCTTCTTCTGGAAATGGCGGTAGGCCAGCAACAGTGCTTGTGATAATCGGGCGTACTGATAGGCGGGGTACGGCCCGGGCTCGAAACACTGCCGGCCCAGTTGCAACAAACGGGTGGTAAGAGTGTCCAAACATGCGCTTACCTTTTCCACCTGTGGGTATTTTTGCAAGTAGGACTCCAGGCCACAGATACTGTAGGCCATGGCCCCGGGTTCAGTCAGCTGTTCCAGCAGGGGCAGGCTTAGTTCAAAAAGTGTTTTGGCGGTTTCAATCTGGCCGTTGTCCCGGCAGAGCCGGCATACCGCACCCAGACCCCACAAGCAACGGCCAAAGGTATTTTTCTTTTTTTCCGGTTGATCAAACTGGCGCCGGTAATTCATGTTCCGGGCAAACCAGCCGCTTTCCTGACGTGCATGTTTGATAAAGGAAAGATACCGATCAATCAAAGGTAGGGCTGTATCCGTATGGTAAAGGTTGTGGTATTCCGTGTAAACGACCAGGGCGCGGGCTACATCGTCGACCATGTAACCGCCGGCGCGTTCGGCGATGCCGTGATCGGTGCTGCAGATAATTCCCGTATCGTCGGAAAGCGACTGCAAAAACTCCAGGTTAATCGGGGGCAGGAAGGGGGTAAACGACAGTGCGGGTGAAAGGGAGGCCCGGGTTTCATTAACAACAGTTTCGAACAGGCCGGCATATTCGCGGGCCACTTTACTCCAGAACATGTCTTGCCCCAGGGTGAAGGCTTCCGCGGCCATGGACAGTCTCTTTTCCTGACTCCCCAGCAGTTCCAACGCCGCTGTGGCAATGCCCTCGGGATCGTTAAAATTCACAAGTTTTCCCCGCCCCCCGTCAAGGACTTTTTGAGCATGATAATAGGGAGTGGAGATGACTGGTTTTCCCCTACCCAAAGCAATGCTGAGCACCCCGCTGGTGATCTGTTCTTTCGAAAGATATGGACAGACAACGATATCGGATGCCCCAACATATTCCCCCAGCGTTTTATCGTCCACAAATTCATCACAGAAAAGGACATGCTCTTGCAACTCCAGTTTCCGGACCAGGCCCTTGAGCATGTTACGGTAATCTTCCCCGTACTGCTTTTTGACCTCCGGGTGGGTGATCCCAAGGATGATATAAAGCGTGCGCGGATGGTTTTTGACGATCGAGGGCAGAGCCTCGATCGTGTTTTCAATGCCCTTGTTCGGACTGAGAAAACCAAAAGTTAAAAGGATTTCCCGGTTAGCCAGGCCGAGCCGGTTTTTGTAATACAGGGGATCCACATAGAAGGCATCGGGGACCCCATGATAAATAAGTTTGATTTTATTGGCGGCGATATTGTAGGTGTCCTTTAACATGTCCAGAGCCAACTCGTTCATGACGATCATGGACTGGGAGAAAGCGGCGGCTTCAATGACCGCTTTGTATTGAGTGGCGGTCGGTTCAGCCAGGACGGTATGCAAGGTAACCACCGCCGGCTTTTGCAAGTGCCCCAAAAATTCTGTAATATAGCTGCCGTCGGTTCCCCCGAACAGCCCGAATTCATGTTGCAGGGAAACCAGATCGATATCGGCGGCGTTGACATAAGCGGCAGCCCGCCGGTAATCCTCCGGATTGGCTTGCGCGATTTGGAAAACAACCTGCGGCGGGTAGGCGTGATTGTCTGTAGCATTATTCATGGCGATAAAAGTACAGGTATCATCTCCGAGGCACGCTTCAAGAGCCGTGCTTAAACTTGCTGTAAAAGTAGCTATACCACACCGGCGTGGAAGACAGCTGCCGACGAAAGCAACGCGCAGCCTTTTTTGGTCATGCTTGTTGCTGGAAATTCCGAACAAGAAAAACCCTCCCTTGAAAATAATCAAATACATATCGATGCTTGTCCCCAAATGCAACCAAAACAGGGTCTTTATCGCTGTTAAAATCTAAAATGCTTTGTCTCAAGACATGACTGACAGGTTTTGTCCGAAAAACAGGTCACCCGACTGGGGCCGGTAAAATAGTGTCACCTATTTATCCGGCTGTCTCCATCGCCGAAAACAGTATTTACCGATCTGTTCACTGTGATTCAGTTTCAAGGTGCAGAACTTGAAAATGTGGCATCAGAAATTCGTCCCGGGGGCTTTCCCGCCATAGCGGCATCGTGCCCCGGGGGCAATCAAGTAAAATTATGGGCTCTTTGTTCCTGCGTATGTAGAACTTTACGAAAATAGCGCACCATAAGTAATGCACCATGGTGTTGCCACCGGTTGCACCTGTTGTCTGAAGAAAAATCCTTTATAACTCCAATTCCGGCAACTTCAGTTATTGTAACCTAAAAAGGCTAAAAAATCAATAATCAAAACGGGGGTGTGTTGCCGGTGAAGGAATCCTGTATCGATTGAAAGAACATGAAAGAACATGAAGGAACATGATTGTTGGCAATACACACTTCATAACAAACTTTCTCCACTAGACTGCTGAAGGGTGTAAACACAAACGAAAGGATAGGAGGCAGATCATGGAGTCTACTGCTATTCCCTCTTGCGCCAAATGTGCGATCCCAAATGAAGATAGAGCGTGCCGCTTGCAAGGCGGCAGGGGTCCGTTATTTTGTCCAACGAAGCAGATGGAAACAGTTGTTGAAGAAGCCAGGAATAAATATCTTGAACCGGCTGTGCTTGAATTTGCACGGCAGGCTTCGTTGCAGGAAGCGGAATGTTACATCAATCGGGACGCGGATCCGCCGGTCCGCCACCCGATCAAGCCTCGTCTGCAGGAAATATGCGAATTTGCCCACCGCATGCACTATCATCGGTTAGGCTTGGCGTTTTGCGGCGGCCTGAAAAAAGAGGCGTTCCTGTTGGATACCATTCTTGAAAAAAACGGATTTGAAATCGTTTCGGTTGTTTGCAAGGCCGGTTGCACGCCGAAAGAAATGCTCGGCATTACCGATTCGGAAAAAGTACGGATTGGCCGTTTTGAATCCATGTGCAATCCCATTGCCCAGGCTGAAATATTGAATGCATCCAGGACAGATTTCAACATTTTGCTGGGCTTATGCGTGGGGCATGATTCCCTGTTCTTTAAGTACGCTCATGCTCCAACTACGGTTTTTGCGGTCAAGGACCGGGTCCTGGGGCACAATCCCCTGGCCTTGATCTATACATCCGGTTCTTATTACGAACGATTTTTGCGTTGACCGCAATCCCGGTATCATGATCGCGTCCCGGCAGTTTTCATGTGGAAAGGTTTGAACGGATGGAGCCGGCCGGTTGGGGGGCTGTCAGATTCGGTCCCTTTTTCCCATCTACGGGGGCAGACCCGTGCTTGCGGGCCTGTCCCCTTGCTTGTCAAGTGGTCTTTTTGCCTCAATCTGGGGCAAAAGGAGGGATTAAAGCAGTACCTATGGAATTTACCCATTGAATCGATAATACCCGGCAATTATCATTGTCTATGACTTTCGACAAAATATGACTGGAGGCGAGAATGAATGAGGCTACGAGTCGAAAGAGATTATTTGGGTGAACTGAGTATTCCCGATAAGTCACTTTACGGGATTCAGACCTTCCGGGCGGTACAAAACTTTCCTGTTACCGGTCTGAAACTGGACCGGGATCTGATCATGGCTCTGGGAATTGTCAAAGGGGCAGCGGCACAGGCCAACTTAATACAGGGTAGCCTCGACCCAAAAATCGCCGAGGCGGTAATTGAGGCTGCGGCGGAAATAGCGGGCGGGAAGCTGCTGGAACATTTTCCGGTAGACCCGATCCAGGGCGGAGCGGGGACATCGATGAATATGAATATCAACGAAGTCATTGCCAACCGGGCCATCGAAATTCTAGGCGGGAAACGGGGTTATTATCACCTTGTATCTCCAAACAGCCATGTCAATATGTCGCAATCAACCAATGACGTCATCCCCACCGCTGCCCGCATTGCCGCATTGAAAAAAACGGGGATGCTTCTGGAGACAGTTGATCATACCATCGCCGTGCTGCAACAAAAAGAAAGGGAATTTGATGATTGTGTCAAAATTGGGCGAACCCACCTCCAGGACGCGGTCCCGATCCGGCTCGGGCAGGAGTTCGGTGCCTATGCCGCGGCTGTTACGAGAGCGCGGGAAAATATTGTTACGGCTTGTAGCGGTCTCGAAGAGATCAACATCGGTGCGACGGCTGTGGGAACCGGGTTGAACGCCGATCCGGGCTATGTCCGGACCACGGTGAGAATATTGCGCGAATTGTCCGGTTTAAACTTGAGGCTGGCCGGAAACCTGGTTGATGCGACCCAGAACGAGGACACTTATGTTGTTGTGTCGGCCTCGTTAAAGCAACTGGCCGTGGTCTTGAGCAAGATGGCCAACGATCTCCGGCTCATGGCTTCAGGGCCACGCTGTGGTTTGCATGAAATTTATCTGCCCGAGGTCCAGCCCGGTTCATCGATCATGCCGGGCAAAGTCAACCCGGTTTTGCCGGAAACCGTGAACCAGGTTGCCTTCCAGGTTATCGGCAACGATGCTACGATCTGCATGGCCGCTGAAGCGGGACAATTCGAACTCAACGTCATGGTTCCGGTGATCTATTTCAACCTGTTTCAGTCATACGAAATTATGACCAACGTTCTTCGTCCTTTCATCGATCACTGTCTGAACGGGATTAAGCCCAACCGGGAGCGTTGCCGGGATTATGCCGAAAAAAACGCCGGAGTGGCGACGGCACTGAACCCCTATATCGGGTATGAAAAAGCCTGCCGGGTTGCCCGTGAAGCGATGGAAACGGGCCGGACGGTGCGGGAGATAGCCATGGCTGACAATCTATTTCACCCCAAAAAATTGGACCAAATTTTAGATCCCGTGAAGATGACCATGCCCGGCATAGCCGGCAGGGAACCTCAATAATGAAACGGTACTTAATAATGCTTGAATTTTGACGAAAGAAACCGTAGAGGAAGGGATGGCGCCTGTAACCGTGGCAATACGAGGTGACCTGAATGCGAAAACTACCTTTATGGGCCTTGCGACCCGGCATGGAAGTAGCCCGGCGGGTCTACGACGGCAACGGTTTTTTGCTTTTGAACACCGGGGTTAAACTAAGACGGGCCTATATCGAGGGGCTGAAGGCTCACTGTATTCCCGCAATCTATATTGTTGATGATCTTATTCCAGACGTCCAAATTGTAGACGTGATCCTTGATAAAACTCGACGGCGGGCCACCAGCCTGGTCCGCAAAATTATTTGTCAAGCACAACAATCGCCACAAAAAAACAAAAAGGAACAGGTATTTCTTCCCCGGAGAGAATTGGAAACCGTTCTGGAGGAAATTATTTCCCAACTGCTCCACAACCGTCACCTGGCGATCAATATGACGGATATTCGCAGTGCGGATAGCTATACTTTTTCCCACTCGGTGAACGTAGCCGTCCTGGCAATAGTGACTGCAGCCGCCATGGGGTTGTCCCTTTCCGAGCTGCACCGGATCGGGCTGGGTGCGTTGCTGCACGATCTCGGGAAAACAAAAATTCCGCCTGCCATTCTGAACAAACGGACCCCGCTCCGGAGTGAAGAGATGGAACGGATTAAACAACACCCGGCCGATGGTTACCGGATGTTGCAAACACAAAACTTTGGTTCCGCCGCCGCTTTGGTGGTTTATCAGCACCATGAACGCATTGATGGCAGCGGTTACCCCGACGGTATCACCGGAACAGAGATCGAACTTTTCTCCAAGATCGTCGCTGTAGTCGATGTTTATGACGCCCTGGTTTCCGATCGCCCGTATCGCCCGGCTTTTCCGCCACACCAGGCGATGGAGATTATCCAGGCCGGTAACGGCAGTTTTGATCGGGGTATTGTTGATAGGTTTCGCTATCATGTTCCGGCTTTCCCCGTGGGGACGATCGTGGCATTAAGTGACGGTTTTATCGGTGTGGTCGTTCAAAACACGGTTGGTTTTCCAACCAGTCCCCGGGTGCGAATCTTTTGCCGGCTTGAAACTTTTGAACCGGTAGTTCCTTTTGAAATAAATTTAGCCGACTCCCTTTCGGTGGTTGTAATCAAAGTCCTCGATGACCGGGAACTGCCTGATCCGTTGCCGATCCACGAATCCTGTCATGCAGCCAAACACAAGGGAAGTGCAAACATTCCGGCGCTGCACGGTGGAATCAGCAAGGCAAACCGTAGGGAAAAACCAACGGCCTAGGGGGTAGCATCGTGAACCGGTCAGGGAACAATGGTCTGGATCAACCGGGTCAGGTTACGGTGATCAAGGGCGAGGCTAAAGTAATTGATCCTTGCGGGGCAGGCAGCACGGCCTGCATTTGCCCCGGTAAAGGGGTGTCCGTGCTCATTAACGGGGTCAAAATCTTCCGGCGTACACCCGTTTACTCCACCGATCGGATTCAAATTGAGACTGCGGGCAGCGTGGAACCGGCCAAGGTTTCCGTCCGAATTGCCCCCGACGGGATGTCAGCGGAGGCGGTGTTGTTCCCTCCGTTAACGGTTACCCATACACTGCCCGACTATCCGCCTTCGCCCGATCTCGAAATCGATGTTGTTGCCCGGGAAGAATACGGCGCCCTGTCACTGGAGGAGGCTCTCGGCTTGCTGAGAGAACAGGGGGTTACCTTTGGGCTGGACGAAAAGGCGATTACAGAGCTGCTAAACAAACCCGGTGACTGGGGCGAGGTCGCCCGGGGTCGCCCGGTGGTGCCCGGCCGCGACGGTTGGGTCGAACCGCAGCATCAAGAATTGTTAAAAAAAGTTGTGTACGGTGAAAATGAAAACCGGGTTGATTACCGGGAACGTTTTAAAATTTTACATGTGCAAACAGGCGACCTGCTGGCCCGCATTTGTCCCCCGGTTCCCGGGACGGTCGGGAAGCAGGTCACCGGTCGCGAAGTAGCAGCCCCACCGGTCTTCCCGGCGGAGGTCCAATGTGGAAAAGGGGCGACACTAAGTCCTGATGGGAGCCAAGTGTTCGCCAACCGGGTTGGAGCTCCGGTTTATCGGAAAGGCAAGATCCATCTCTTCCGGGTGGACAATCTTTATGTTCACCAGGGCAACATCGATATTCGCAGCGGCAACACTGCTTTTCAGGGACATCTCAAGATTCAGGGTGATATCATGGAAGGCATGTCTGTTTCGGCCGAGGGCGAAATCGAGATTGCGGGCCATGCGACCGGGGCCAATATTTCGGCTGAGGGGCAGGTCATCATCAAAAATAATTGCATCAACTGCCATATTGAAGCCGGTCGAAAACAGATTGTCCGGAATGAATTTGGAGCTTACCTGAAGGAAACGATTGAGGTGATCGACAATGTTGGCGCCGCCTGCCGGAAGATTATCAGTACCCTGGAAAAACGCGGTCAAAAGGCCGGAGACCGCCTGCCCTTGATCATGCGCATGGTCGTGCAGAGCAAATTCCCAGCCGCGCCGCAACAGGTAATGGATAATATAGACAAAGCGGAGCGACTGAAACAGTTTTTGCCGGAAAAGGTTCTTGATTCCCTGCATTATTGCGCCGGTTTTTTTGGGGCATTACAGAATGGGGGCCGTCCGGTCGATTTTACAATGTTGAAGGAGATACGGATCGGGCTGGCCCGGGCCGTCGCCTACCTCGATGAAGGCGAAATGGAAGGGATGGGCATCGTGGCCCATTACGTTCAAAACAGCACCCTGCTCTGCACCGGGGATATTACCATTTCCGGCCCGGGAGTCTACAATTCTACTTTAAAATGCAACGGTGCCGTCCGGGTGGAACGCATTTTTCGCGGTGGTAAAATCGGCGCCGGCGGCGACGTCTGGATCGGTAAGGCAGGCACGGCCCGCCTTTCCGTCCAACAAGGGCTGATCCAGGTCCCCCCCGGGAACAAAATCCATCTCGGCCTGGCCTATGAAAACATGAAAGTGCAGATCGGACCCTCTTTTTATACCCTGAAACAGACCCTGACCGGGATCTGCCTTGCCCTCGATCCCGATAGTCTGCAGATCCGGATCCAACCCCGCTCTTAACTTTATTCTTTTTCTTGCCGATAGATGTGGTGAGGAGGGATTCCTGGTGAAAATAAAACCGGACCATGCCCTGCCGATCGGTCGACTCCCGGCTCGTGAAAACACGCGCGCCGGCCGGCCTTGCGGCGGCACCCCCCCGGGGGCGGGAATAGAACAGAAACAGATATCCGGCATGGCCGCCTTTTTAAAGGCTGAACTGGAAAAGGCAGAGCATGAAACCGACCCGTCCCGGGCTGCCCAGCTCCGAAATTTGCAAGACGCTATTGAACGCGGCGTCTACCGGACCGATCCGGCGCAGCTGGCCCGGGCCATGCTGACTCTGTTCAAACGCTAGCGGGCCTCCCCGCCCACCCTGCGGGAGATCAGCTTAAGGGCAGCGCTGGGCCCCGAATCAAGGTTTTCGTTTTTTACGTACGCCCGGGACGGGATCCTCCGGCCGCTGCGCTCGTGACAGCAAGAGCACAGTGGGAAGGGCGGGGGCTCAACGATCCAAACGCCGGGAAAGGAGAGTTGGATGGTGCACGATCCGATGACCCGTTCTGCTTCGGTTTCAGCCGAGCTCGAGGAGATCTTGCAGGAAGGGGTTGCCCTTCTGGCCGGGTTGCTTTGTTCCGAGGAGACGCTACAAAAACAGTTGATTCAAGGCGACTACCGCGCCATTTCCGCGACCGCCGGGGAACGGGACGAGCTGCAACGCCGCCTGGCGGCTTTCGAAACAAGAAGAGAGAAGTTTTTTCCACGGGGGACAAAAATCGGGGACGGCCTGGTCCAGACGGACACTGTACTGGCCCCGGGAGGGACGGGCGGTCGGGAACGGCTGCAGGCGCTGTTGGGGCAATTTCGCGAGGCGTTGCTGCAAGTTTACGCGCTGCAAGGAATAAACCGGGAACTGCTTCGGGAAAGGTTACGTTTTACCCGGGAGATGCAGGCCTTGCTTTCAGGCGACAAAGCCTACAACGACCGGGGTGAACCGGCATCCGCCGTGCAGGAGGATGTGGCCCGGCTCGATCGCAACTGTTGAGGAGGAAAGAACGGTATGACTATATTTGGAAGTATGGAGATTGGACGGCGGTCTCTTCGCGCCCAGCTGAAGGGGATGGAAGTTAGCGGTCAAAACGTGGCTAATGCCAACACTCCAGGTTACAGCCGGCAGCGGGTCGACCTGCAGGCCATTGCAATCCCCCTGGTGCCGGGAATACCGCTTTCTCCGGGCCGCGGCGTCAAAGTAGCGGCTGTGCAGCGCATCCAGAGCCAGTTTTACCGTTCACAACTGAACCAGAACCATGGTCATCTCGGTTACTGGGAAACCTGCCAAGAAACCTTCCAGGGGGTTGAAGTGATTTTGATGGAGCCGGAGGAACACGGTTTAAATCGGTTGCTGGGTGATTTTTTTGACCTCTGGCACGAGTTAAGCGCCTCCCCCGAAAGCATGGACGTGCGTACCAGCCTGCAAGCACAGGCGGTTACTTTCACCCGAACGGTTCAGGAAGTTTATCTGCGCAGCAATGATCTGAGCTTGAGCCTGCAGGAAGAGATGACTCAGCGAGTCGAGGAAATCAATTTTTTAACCAAAGAAATTGCGGCCATAAATGAAAAGGTGACCCTGATGTACAACCTTGGGGACACCTCGAATGAACTGCTGGACCAGCTTGACCGGGCTGTGGAACAACTTTCCGCACTGATTGATGTGCAGACTCTCTACCGGTCCAACGGTGTCGTCCAGGTTTTTACTGGCGGACGGATGCTGGTGCAGGACAACCATAGCTACTCCCTGTCGATCGCCCGCAGCGACGCGGGCGCGATCGACATCCACAGTGATCGCGGTCAGCCTCTGACCCTGCATTCCGGGCGCCTGGCCGCACTGCAGCAATCGGTCAACGCCATCATCCCCGATCTGCAGGGCAAGTTCGATCAAATGGTCTGCCGCCTGGTGGAAGAAGTAAACGCGCTGCATCGCGATGGTTACGGTCTGGACGGAACCGGGGAGCGCAACTTTTTTGAACCGATCGTTGCGGACAGTCTCATCCCCCCTTCTCTGCAGTTTAAACTCTCCGCCGATCTGTTTGGGGTAGCGGGTTGCGAGCCGGCCCGGGTTGCCGCTGCTTTCGAACCCGGGGAACCCGGCAACGGCGCGAACGCCCTTGAAGTGGCCCGGTTGCGTGAAGCGCTGATCATGGAGGACGGCACCGCCTCGATCATCGAATACTACCGCAGCATTGTTGCTTCTCTGGGGGTGGAAGGCCAGGAATGCGAGCGCATGGTGGGGGCTTACACCGCGGCGGAGGCGCAGCTTTTTGAGCGCAACCAGGCCATCGCCGGGGTTGACCTTGACGAAGAAATGTTGAACATGATCCAGTTCCAGCATGCCTGGCATGCCGCTTCGCTTTTTATCAAGAGCGTGGACGAAATGCTGTCCATTTTACTGTATGAACTGGGCCGGTAGCGGCCGTAAAACACCCGCGCAGAAGGAGTGACCGCAATGCGTATCACCCACCGCATGATCGCCGGCGGGATCCAGCACCGGCTCGGGCAAAGTCTGAACCGGCTCGAGCGCTATTCCCAACAACTGGCCACAGGAAAAGTTTTTCAGCGCCCTTCCCAGAATCCGGTCGGCCTGGTCAAAGTGTTGCGTTACAGCACCTTGATCGAGCGCAATGAGCGGTACCGCCTGAACATGAATGAGGCTGCACGGTGGCTGGAAAGTACGGAAGACAGTCTTCGGGACGCGCTCGATTCAATCGAGCGGCTGCGTGAACTGTGTATCTACGGCGCCAACGAAGTTCTCACCGCTGCCGATCGCCATGCCCTGGCCCCGGAAACCCTCGAACTGAGCCGTTTTTTGTTCGACCTGGCCAATAAAGAATACAATGGCCTTTACCTTTTCGCCGGTCACAATACCCTGGAGACCCCCTTCGTGGAACGCAACCTCTACCGGATCGAGGCGGATGAGGATAGCGGCCTTGATCCGGCATCGTTGCAGGCCGAAGGTCTTCAGAACGGTACCTACCGTCTCGCTTTGCGGACGATTGCCGGTGAAGCTCATCCGGCGGAGCTGGAAACGGTGCAGGCTTGTCTGGGCGACGCTGCCGCCGGTTCGATCTTTGGTGCGGCCGTTTCGACAGCGATCGATCCGGAGATCGATCAAAACGCTTCCATTCTGCTCGAGGTGCTTTCCGCCGACGGCGACACCGGGGAGGTGCGCTACCGCTTTACCGTGCACCGCTATGACCGGGACGGTGCCTATCACTGCGATCGGGGGGAAGCTTCCCTCGTTTTCGGCGGGCCAGCGGAGCAGTCCCTTGACCTGGGGGGGGGGATCGTGATCGCGGTCGGCGGGTTGGAGACGGCCAGCCCGGCGCAGGCCGGCCTGCTTGGTGCCTGCGACCGGGCTGTTTTGAACCTGCTTCCGGAGCGCCTGGCCGCTCAGGAATACCAGGAGGTGCGGCTATCCGGTGAGCACTGTGGGGGTGAGGCCTCATTCCGGCTCGTCTTCGATGCGGGGACGCTGCAGGAAGGAAGCAACCTGGCCCTGCATTACTTTACCATGAATACCTTCCCCCGTTCTCCTTTCCTCGGGGAGGCCCACCATGGTTCGGTTTCCCTGGGCTTCGGCGGTTCCTTCGTTGCAAGCGACGCGGCCGCTGTTTTTCATTACGACCGCGAAGGTTTCCCGGTGTACCGGGGTGATGACGGGCGGCGGGAACTGGATATCAGTCCCCACCAGGTCCTGGCGCTCAACCTGACCGGGCAACAGGCTTTCGGGAAGGAACAGGAGATTTTCCAGGCGGCCCGCGCCGTTTACCACGCTTTGATCGAAAACGATCGAACTCGTCTCGGCGGGGCGATCCTGGACGATCTGGATCACGCCGTCGATCTGATTTTACAGCGTTTATCCGAGGTAGGGGCGCGCCAGAAAAGGGTCGAGACGATGCAGGAAACCTTGTTTTGCGAAAGCATGCATCTGCGCGAAATGCGTTCCCAGGTCGAGGATATCGATCTTGCCCTGACCATTGCCGAGTTTACGATGCAGGAAAACGCCTACCAGGCCGCCCTTGCCACCGCGGCGCGGATCATGCCTCTGAGTTTGGTGGACTATTTGCGCTGATTCCGAACCTGCACAAAAGGAGGAATAAGGTTATGTCTGCCCAGTCAGACAATGGGCCGGTCGGCCCGCAAACACCGCCACAATTTCACTTTCCCCGTGGTTTGCCCGGTCTGGACGGGTTTCACCGGTTCCTGGTGAATCCGGTTCCCGGCAACCGTCTTTTCGCCATGCTCGTTGCCGCCGGCGATCCGGCGGTGGGGCTGATCCTGGTCGATCCCCTGCCCTTCTTTCCGGGCTACCGGGTCGATCTTTTCCCGGTCGACCGGCGGGACCTGCTGCTGAAGGAGGAGCGGGACCTGGTTATATTTACCACCGTAGCCGTGGACGATCAGGAACTATATACCAACCTCGGCGCCCCGATTCTGATCAACGTGATCAGCAAGCGCGGCAAGCAGATCATCCTTCCCGATCGGACGAACCAGTTGCGCGTCCCGCTCGACCCCGGGCCCGAACATTGCGCCGTCTCTTGAAGAGGATTCGCCGCCGGCTTTATTGGGGGGGAAGATCAACGCTTGCCGCATGAATAATGGGAGCAACCCATCGGTGGAGGACAAGGGAACGGACCTCAAGGGATGGCCCGTTTTTTTGTTTCTGCGAACTTTCTCCTCCGAAAGAGGCAGTTGCCGTTTCGAAAAGCTTGGGGCATCGGGAGAGGGAAAACAGATTTCGGGGAGGTTTAATGCGGGGGAATAGCGAAATTTGTTCCGGGGGTGAGGTATTGCCTTTCCCGGAAAGGGGTGAGCTGCGAATGCTGGTGCTGACCCGCAAGAGCGGTGAAAAGATCATGATCGGTGAAGAAATCGAGATCACGGTGGTCGCAGTTGACGGGGAGGCGGTACGCTTGGGGGTTAATGCTCCTCGGGATGTGCCGGTCTTCCGCAGTGAGGTCTTCGAAGAGATCCGCCTTGAAAACCTGCGTGCGCTCAAGTCTGCGGCGTGCCTGCAAGCGAAACTGGGACGGGGAAGCGAGGGGGTGGAAAAACCGGAACTTTAAAACCACCGGTCCGAAACATGGATTATTATTTCAGCCGGCCTGGCCATCAGTGAAAAAATGCGCGGCCAGATCCGGGGTCTGAACCAGGCCACGCGCAACGCCCAGGACGGCATTTCGCTGATCCAGACCGCGGAAGGGGCCTTGAACGAGACCCACTCGATCCTGCAGCGCATGCGGGAACTGGCCGTGCAGGCGGCCAACGACACCCTCACCGCCTCGGATCGGCTCGAGATCCAGAAAGAGATCGACCAGCTCACCGGCGAAATAAACCGCATCGGCACCACCACCGAATTCAATACGAAGAAACTGCTCGACGGCACCACGGCGGCGCTGACCAGCACCAGTGACCTCAAGACCAAGGTCTACATGCGCGACGGCCTGCGCGTCATCGACCAGTTCGGCCAGAAAGCGGTCGGCGGGGGCAACTACAAGCTGGAGATCGAAGCCGACCCCGGAATCGGCCAGGTTCAGAAGACCGATATCATGAAGATCAAGCACGAGCATACGATCAAGGGACCGAATTGGGTCAACGTCGTGCACGTGGGAGAAGAAGGAGAAGAATTTAAAGGACTGCAAGGACTTTTTTTTGAGAACGAGTACGTTGAGCGAGCGATAATCGGATTCAACTGTTTAGATCCTGATAACTTCCAAGAAGAAGGTGCCTTCGAGGTAAGGGCTGAATACAGTGAATACTCACCTATCGATGGCAGCCCTGGTAGAACGCTGTCGGTCATTATTATTTTGGATGAGGACGAAAGTACCGAAGCGAATATCGCAGAGATAATAGAGCAGATTTTTGATGATGCAATCGAGATTAAAGAGATGCCTGAAGGAACCAGCTTTACGATTAGCGATATTCTCGACGTGCGAGAGATCGGGCTCGGTGGGAAAATCAAACCGGCCCATATCAAGTTCGGAAATGAAGTCATTGCTGCCGTCCTGGACGAGCCTTTCACCGATACAGCCGCCACCGCCAACATTGGCGATGTCGCCGATCTGCAAACCCAGCTTTACGACATCGATCGTTTCTGGGATGCCAACGGCAATTTCCTGGTTGAAGATCCGCAGACGGTTACCCTGGTCCAGGGGGACGGCAACAAGACCTCTTTCACTATCTTCGGTTCCGACACCATCGGTGATGTGGTGAATAAGCTCAATGATGCGATCCATCACGGGCTCGGACAGAACGCGATCAACGACAATGCCGGCGCGTATGTCAACTATGTCCCCGCCGAAGGTGAAGCCGCCAAAGGGTTTTTCTCCGTGGCGGGCACCATGGTGATCCAGTCGGCCATAACCGGCAAGGACGGCGAGATCGCCTTTATCGGTGATGAGGGTGTGATCAATGCGCTCAGCCTGACCACCATCCAGAATGCAAAAAATAATAATTTTACCGCAAATGTCCTTAATGCTCATAACACCGCTGAGGTTGTGGCCAAAGATGTAAACATTACCGGCAGCTTCCTTGTCGGCGTGGTCCATCCCAACGTGGACGTGAAATTCGACCCGATGACCGGTGTGAAAGTCAGTTTGGTTGAGGAAGGAAGCGATAACGCGGGCGCCTTTGCTTGGGCCCAGCAAACAACGGTTGAAAACGGAGAGATGTTTCCGTTGGTGGAAAATGTATACATCCACCTATCCGACAATACGATGGTCTTCCAGATCGGGGCCAACCCGCTTCAAGACGTGGCTGCCTCCATCGGCGACATGCGCGCCGAGGCCCTGGGAGTGGATAATATTCTTGTCACGAACCGGGGGGTGGCCAACCGGGCCATCACCCAGGTGGACGGGGCCATCGGCCGGGTTTCCTCGGAGCGGGCCAAGCTGGGGGCGTTGCAGAACCGCCTTGAACATACCATCGCCAACCTGGGCGTGGCCGCGGAGAACCTGACCGCCGCCGAATCCCGCGTGCGGGACCTTGACTTTGCTTTGGAGATGGTCGAGTTTACCCGGAACCAGATCTTGATGCAGGCCGGGACCGCCATGCTGGCTCAGGCCAACCTGAAGCCGCAGTCCGTACTGATGCTGCTCGGATAGTCAGATCGGGTTAACCGGGCCGGGGATGTAAAGGGATGGGAAAAGTGGAAACTAGAAACCGGCTCGAAAGAGGGTTAACATTTTGGGCGGGTTGACGATAAAAAAGTTAGAGCATCCGTTTCCTACCGAAACGGCCGTGGAAAGGAGGCCGGGATGACCGGACGGTGCGGCAAGAGACGGGGTTCAAAAAACGGCACGGAAGCCGGAATAATCAATCACGGAGGATTGAACCATGAGAATCAATACCAACCTGGCGGCGTTAAACGCCTACCGCAACTTGGTCAACACCGACAACCGTTTGAACAAGTCCCTTGAACGTCTCTCTTCGGGTCTGCGTATCAACCGCGCTGCGGACGATGCCGCCGGCCTGGCCATCAGCGAGAAGATGCGTGGCCAGATTCGGGGCCTGAACCAGGCCACGCGCAACGCCCAGGACGGCATTTCGCTGATCCAGACCGCGGAAGGGGCCTTGAACGAGACCCACTCGATCCTGCAGCGCATGCGGGAACTGGCCGTGCAGGCGGCCAACGACACCCTCACCGCCTCGGATCGGCTCGAGATCCAGAAAGAGATCGACCAGCTCACCGGCGAAATAAACCGCATCGGCACCACCACCGAATTCAATACGAAGAAACTGCTCGACGGCACTACTGCGGCCCTGACCAGCACCAGTGACCTCAAGACCAAGGTCTACATGCGCGACGGCCTGCGTGTCATCGACCAGTTCGGCCAAAAAGCGGTCGGCGGGGGCAACTACAAGCTGGAGATCCTGGCCGACCCGGGAATAGGCCAGGTCCAGAAGACCGATATCATGAAGGTCAAGCACGCCCATGATGTCTGGACCTCGGAGTGGACCGGTGTCATCACCGGAGAAGAAGAATCTTTCCTGCAGGGGATTCTTTTGGAGAACGAGTACGGGATCGAAAATATCGCGATCGAATTCGAAGCCGCGTCTGGTGAAAACCAAGAGACAGCAGCAGCAGCCGCGTACGATGATGAAAGTAAAACGGTCACGATCACAGTTACCTTGGGGACGGACGGTGATGAGGCAACCTCCGCTACAGTTGCAGAGGTTTATGAGGCGATCACTGGCGTTACAGCTATTGATGATGCCGATTTTGGTATCAATGACATCCTTGGGCTAGAAGTAAACGAAGCACAAAGTACCGAGGTTTTAACCGCAGCACCCGATGATGTCACCCTGGAGGGCGGTTACCGGCATGTCGGCATCGGCGATGTGGCCCACCTCGAAACCAAGCTCAACGATATCGATCGTTTCTGGGATGCCAACGGCAATTTCCTGGTTGAAGATCCGCAGACGATTACCCTGGTGCAAGGCGACGGTAGTAAGACCTCCTTTACTATCTTTGGTTCCGACACCATCGGTGATGTGGTGAATAAGCTCAATGATGCCATCCATCACGGGCTCGGACAGAACGCGATCAACGACAATGCCGGCGCGTATGTCAACTATGTCCCCGCCGAAAGTGAAACCACCAAAGGGTTTTTCTCCGTGGCGGGCACCATGGTGATCCAATCGGCCGTAACCGGCAAGGACGGAGAGATCGCCTTTATCGGCGATGAAGGGGTGATCAACGCGCTCAGCCTGACCACCATCCAATATGCGAAGGATAACAACTTTACTGTTAAGGTAAGCAACGCTCACAACATCGAAGAGGTTGTGGCTGAAAATGTAAACATCACCGGCAGCTTCCTTGTCGGCGTGGTCCATCCCAATGTGGACGTGAAATTTGACCCGATGACCGGTGTGAAAGTCAGTTTGGTTGAGGAAGGAAGCGATAATGCGGGCGCCTTTGCTTGGGCCCAGCAAACAACGGTTGAAAACGGAGAGACGCTTCCGTTGGTGGAAAATGTATACATCCACCTATCCGACAATACGATGGTCTTCCAGATCGGGGCCAACCCGTTGCAGGATGTGGGCGCCTCCATCGGCGACATGCGCGCCGAGGCCCTCGGGGTGGATAACATCCTCGTTACCAATCGGGGGCTGGCCAACCGGGCCATCACCCAGGTGGACGGCGCCATCGGCCGGGTTTCCTCGGAGCGGGCCAAGCTGGGGGCGCTGCAGAACCGACTCGAGCATACCATCGCCAACCTGGGCGTGGCCGCGGAGAACCTGACCGCTGCCGAATCCCGCGTGCGCGATCTCGACTTTGCTTTGGAGATGGTCGAGTTTACCCGGAACCAGATCTTGATGCAGGCCGGGACCGCCATGCTGGCCCAGGCCAACCTCAAGCCGCAGGCCGTATTGATGCTGCTCGGGTAAACGGGCCAGGTGAAACGGGGCCGGCCGGGACCGGCCCCGTTTCCGGTCTAGGAAAACATCCCGGTAAAGCTCTATTTTGGACCGGAGGAAGGTGGAGGGTGTGAAGATCAACGAGATCGACCTGCTGGCGGCGGATCAGCTCCGGGAAAAAACTTCGCGCCGCGCGGTCAAACCGGCCGAGGGGGCTCAGTTTGATCAAAAGGTAAAGGAGAAGGAACAATCTGCAGCAAAAGTGCCTCCTGCCGACGGTAGTAAAAAGGCCGAAAGCCTGGACCGGGCCCTGCAGAAGCTGAACGATACCGCCCGGGCCTTTCAACTGCGCCTGCAATTTCAGAAACACCAGGCTTCGAATCGTTGGATGGTGCGGGTGGTCGACCCGCTCAGCGATCGGGTTCTGCGCGAGATCCCCCCGGAGCAAGTCCTGAACATTGTCGCCCAGATTCAGGACCTGATCGGGATTCTCCTGGATGAAAAGTGCTGAAACGCTTCCCCGCAAGTAGCGGGGGTGGAAGGAGGAATTGAGGGATGAGCCCCAGTGTCAGAGGGCTGGCTTCGGGTGTGGATATCAACAAGATTCTTGACGAGCTGATGGCGATTGAACGAAGGCCGATCGCCCGCAATGAAGCCCAGATCTCCCGGGCCGAGACCATCGCCGGATTGTGGCGCGATCTGACCGTGCGCTTCGACGCCCTGCAGCGCAGCCTTCAGCCTCTGTTGAATCAGGCTACCTTTACCACTGCGGTTGCTTCCAGTTCGGACCCGGAACGGGTGCGGGTGGCCGTGACCGGACCGGCCGCTACCGGCAGCTACCGTTTGGAGATAGAGCGGCTTGCGACACGCCACGGCGTCGTTTCGGGCCCGGCGGAAGGGGGGGTGGGGTTGATCGACGATCCCGCTGCAGCCCTGGGCCTGCACGGCACCTTCACTCTGGCCCTGAGCCGTCCGCCCGAAGCGGTCGGGGAACTGTTTGTAGCGGGCGGGTGGCTGCAGGGCAGCCTTGCGACCGGGTACACCGCGGTGCTGGATGGTAACGCCGCCAGCGTGTATGCCCCGGCGATCGCGTCGCTGCAATTCGCCGAGGGATTTGAGGCCGGCCGGGAGATCCGGCTCTACCTGGAGGGGTTTACCGGAAGCGACGGTAAAGAGGCCTGGCAAGAACTGGCCGATTTTTACGGGACGGCAGGACTTCCGGATCCGGGCAATCCCCATGCGGTTATTGGTTGGGATGAGACAACGGCTACCTGGCAGCTCCTGGACCGGGAGGGTGCCCCTTTTTCCATAACGGGCGATCATCCCCGGGGAAACCTGGCCTTGCGGGCCGAGGTTGTCGGTGAAGGTGGCAACATTCTTGCCAGCCATCATTTTTCTTTCAAAATTGCCCAATCCTTTACCGCGGCCGGATGGATCACGGTCAAGGCCGAGGATAGCCTGCACCAGATCGCCGGTCGCATCAACGCCGTCGCCGACCTGACCGGGGTTACCGCCGGCGTGATCAAGCGGGTTGAAGGGGACTGGCGCTTGGTGCTGGAAAGCCGGATCGAGGGCGCGGCGGGGCAGATCCAGGGGCAACATCTTCTTCCCGCGGGGACGGGGATGGAAACGTATGGTGCGGATGCTATCCTTGAATGCCTCGGCCTGACCGTGCCGGGGGCGGTGGGCACATTTGTCCAGACTTTCCGGGAAGCCGCCGATGCCTGTTTCACCTTGAACGGGCTTCCGCTGGAACGCGCTTCCAACAGTGTGGCCGACCTGATCGCGGGCCTGACTCTGACCCTGTGCGGCACCGGGGAGGTGCGACTGGAGGTGCAGCCTGACCGGGCCGTTCCGCGGGAAGCGATCGAACGCTTTGTCAATACCTACAACGAAGCCAATTCTCTGGTGCGGGCCATGCTCGAGGAGAAAACCGGGCCGTTGCAGGGGGATCCGACCCTGCTTCGTTTGGAAAGACGCCTGCGCTCATTGGTCCACGGGCCGGTGACCACCGGCGGCGACATGCTTTTCCGCAGCCTGGCTGCACTGGGGATCACCTCCGAAAAGGAGAATACCGAAGGGTATCTTTATCTTGATGCGGCCCGGCTGGAGCGGGCCCTGGAGGAAAGTCCGGAGGCGGTGTTCAGCTTTTTTGCTTCTCCGGCCGGAACCGGCGGTCTGGCGCGGCAACTGGATCTGTTCACCACCCTGGTTACCGGGCGGGACGGGGTCATCCCCGGGCGGAGGGCTTATCTGGACCGTCAAATTGATCGTATGCGCAAGCAGATTGAAGCCTGGGAGGAACGGCTGGTCCGACGAGAAGCGAACCTGGTGCGTCGTTTCACCTTCATGGAACAGTACATCTCCCGGGTTCAGGAACAGACCGGACTGCTGGCCACATTTGAAATGCAATGGCAAAAAGATCAGTAAGCTCTTTTTTGTCTTCAAAAAGGTGGTTTTGAAGATGGGCCTCTCGAACAACCCGTACTTGAACTATCGCCGGAACCAGGTTGAAACGGCCGCCCCGGAAGAGCTGCTGTTGATGCTCTACCGTGGCGCGTTCTCCTTTATCCACCGTGCCCGGGAGGCGCTGGCCGCAGGGAACCTGCAGGAAACGAACCGCTTTCTCGGCCGGGCCCAGGATATACTGTGCGAACTGCTCGGTTCCCTGAACCCGGATCTGCCGGAACTTTCCGGGAACCTGTTCCGCCTCTACGAGTACATCCATTATCTTCTCGTGCAGGCCAATCTATCCAAGGAAGCTGGTCCGTTGGATGAGGCCGAAAAACTGCTGGGGGTGCTGCAGGAAGCCTGGCAGGATGCCCTGGCCGCACCGTTGGCCGGAAATGGGCATCGTTAAGCGTTCCGGGCCGCGGCCGGAAGAAACCCTTTCGGCCGGGCGGACCCTGAAGGCACTGCACGAAGCGCTCCTGGCGGAGGAGACGGCGATCCGGGCCCGGGACCTGAACCGCCTCGCCCGGATCGGTGCCGATCTGCAGCGGCTTTTTATTCAGCTCCAGCAGGCCCGCCCGGAGCCGGCAGAAGCCGTCGCCCTGGCCGTCTTTTTGCAAGAAACAACCCGCCTGCGTTCAAAAAACTTGCATTTACTCCGTTTGCTTCACGCCGAGGAAGCCGGAAAACGGCGTCTCCTGGAACGGGAAAAACTGTTTCTGCAAGTCTACCGGCCGGAAAAAGATGACAGCGCGACCCGCCTCTACAAGAAATGCTAGGTATTCCCGAAAAAGACGAACAATGTCGAAACATTCACCCGTTGAGCAACAGGTTTAAATTTTCTTACTTTACCGAAGAAATTTCAATTTTCCCCTTGCATTGTTTGGATTTCTATGTTATTATATGTTGAAAATTGGTTTAAAGACCGAAAAGAGGGCAAACCCGTCGCAAGGCGGGGACGCAAAGCCACGGATCCGTTTCGGATTGCCAGGCTGCCGGTCGGAGAGAGGGGCCCCGGATCAAGGGCTCTTAAGACTTTCGAAAGGCAGCGCAAGCTGCCTTTTTTTTGTCTCCAGGAATGACGAAGAAAGGGGGGAAAAAAGTGATGCTTTCCCGGAATAACAGGGTCATGGAGTGCTTGAACCGGAGTCTCGATGCGGCGGTGTTGCGCCAGCAGGTCACCGCTCATAACCTGGCCAACTTGAATACGCCGCGTTTCAAACGTTCCACCGTTATTTTTGAAAAATCCCTGCGGCAGGCTCTTGCGCAAACAAAAACCGGGCCGGTGACGACCCATCCGCTGCACCGGCCCGCCGGGAATGCTCTCCCTGAACCCCGGGTGCAAGTGGAACAACAGACGGCAGTACGGGTCGATGGGAACAATGTTGATCTGGAACGGGAAATGCTGGATCTGGTGATGAACCAGTTGCGTTATCAGGCCCTGGTCCGGCAGATCAACGGCCGTTGTGATGACTGGCGCTACGTCATTGCCGAGGGGAGGCGCTAAAATGGCCTTGTTTGAACTGTTTCATATCTCCGGTTCCGCACTCACGGCTGAAAAGCTGCGTCTGGAGGTTGTTTCCGGCAACCTGGCCAATATGACCACGACCCGTACCGCCGCAGGCGGTCCCTACCGGCGGCGTACAGTCGTTTTTGCCGAAAACCTGGCCACCTCAAGAAACGGTCCCGCCGTCTCCGCGCCGGTAAGCGGGACGACAGCCGGTCCCTTGGCCGGCCGGGGGGTTCGGGTCCAGGCTATCCTGGCGGATCACCGCTCTCCCCGGCTGGTCTACGATCCGGACCATCCTGATGCCGGGGAGGACGGTTACGTGCCCTATCCGAACATAGACCTGGCCAAAGAAATTACCGATATGATGACCGCTTTGCGGTCCTACGAAGTCAGCTCTACCGCTATCGAAGCCGCCAAAACCATCTATCTTAAAACACTTGAAATCGGTCGCTAGGGACGAAGGAGGGAACGGTTATGCTCGGGACTGTTACGAATTGTCTCCCTGCTGTACAACCGGGAAGCGCGGTTGCGGGTGAAAAATCCAAAACGGCTGCAAACCCGACCTTTGCGGCCCGTTTGCAAGAGGCGTTGCAGGAGGTAAACCGGTTGCAGGTCGAGGCGGACAGGGCATCTCTTGGCCTGGCAACTGGTGACGGGCTTGAAGACCTGCATCACCTCATGATTGCCACCACCAGGGCGCAGTTGTCTTTGCAGCTCACGGTTCAGGTCGTGAATAAAGTGCTCCAGGCATACCAGGAAATTTCACGGATGCAGGTTTAAGCGCATCAAATAACCAGGGGAACGGGTGAAAGCATGTCGGAAGGCAGCAATGCAACCCCGGTAACGGAAAAAAAACAAAGTCCTGCCGGACAATTCTGGAGTGGCTTGAGCCGGCCTACCCGTCTGATCATGGGTGCGGCGGCGTTCGTGATTGTTTGTGCTTTGTTCTTTTTTATCTTTGGTCAGAAGAAAACCCCGCTGGAGGTGCTGTTCAGCGGGTTGGAACCGGGCCAGGCGGAGGAGGTGCTGGCGGTCCTGGAAGAACAGCGGATCCCTTTTGATACCGCCGACGAAGGTGCCACGATCCTGGTCCCACGGGAACAGCGGGACCGGTTGCGGATCAAACTTTCCCCCGACCTTTATGCCCAGGGCAAGGGGTTTGCTCTTTTTGAAGCCGGCGGTCTGATCGCAAGCGACTTTGAACGGCGGGTACAGTGGCAGATCGCCCTGGAGGAGGAACTGCGTCGGACCATTACCAGTCTCGATTCGATCAAGCAGGCCCGGGTGCACCTGGTCATTCCCGAGGACGGGGTGTTTATGCGCGACAGGGGGGTGCCGACCGCCGCCATTTTCGTGCGATTGGAACCGTTGGCTTCATTGACCGACCAGCAAGTGCGCGGCATCCTGACCATGGTTGCCGGGAGCGTGGAGGGGCTGTTGCCGGAAAACGTGACGATCATCGATGCCCGGGGCAACGTCCTTTTTGATGCCTTCCAGCTAGGGGAAAAAAATTCGCCCCAGCATGCTTCCAGCCAGATCGAGCTGCAGCGCGGTTTTGAACGGGAACTGGAATATCGTTTGCGAACCCTGCTCGAGCGGATCTACGGTCCAGGTAAAGCCGTGGCCATGGTCAGCGCCGAACTCGATTTTGAAACCCGTGAACGGACTACCGTTACTTACAGCGATCCGGTTAATCGTTCCGAACAGCACCTTGAAGAATGGTACGAAGGGACGGCCGGGCTGCCGCTGGAGGTGGGCGAACCGAACATTCCAGGCTATGCCGCCGAAACCGGCGCCGGCGATTACGAGTACGAACGGATTGAAGACATTATCAACTACGAAGTTGGGGAAACCCGGGAATATATCGCCTCGGCTCCCGGGCAAGTAAAACGCCTTTCGGCGGCAGTCATTCTTGACCGGCCCGCTTCAGAAGAAACGGCCGAACGAATCGCCGCCCTGGTTGCCTCGGCCATTGGCCTGGATGATATTCGAGGTGATATCGTTTCGGTCCAGTGCCTGCCGTTTGATACCTCGTGGCAGGAGGGGTGGGAAGAAGAACCGGCCGTACCTGCTCCGGCGGGACGTTTCACCTTGCGCCCCCTGCATCTTGTTGCCGCCGCCGTTGCCCTGGGATTGTTACTGTTCCTGGGAGTGGTTCTGGTTCGGCGCAGCCGGGCCGCCCACCTGCAGGATATGGAGCTTTTCCGGGAAGGCATGATTGAAGAAGCGGCGGCGGAAGAAAAGCCGGCGCCTCCCGAACAGAAAAAGCATGAACAGGTCCGGCAGATGGCTGAAGATGAACCGGAAGACATGGCCCAGGTGTTACGAACCTGGTTGGCTCAAGAGTAAGGGGGAGCAAGATTGCAGAAGGGAAAACCGCTGACCGGTGAAAAAAAAATTGCCATTCTCTGCATGGCCATCGGTCCCGCCCTTGCTGCGAAGATCCTCAAATATTTTAACGAGGCCGAGATCGAGCGCATCACCGCCGAAATTGCCAATACCACCCGGGTGCGGCGGGAAATCATGGAAAAGGTGCTGGACGAGTTTATTCTCCTGCACGAAGCGCGGCAATATATCCTCAACGGGGGCATGGATTACGCGCGCCAGCTTCTGGAACGGACTGTCGGTACGCAAAAGGCAACGGAAATTATGCGGCGCTTGAAGGAAACGAGCCAGGTCAAGCCGTTTACTTTTGTTCGCAATGCAGACATCAGACAGCTGGTGAGCCTGATCAGCCAGGAGCACCCCCAGACAATTGCCTTTATCCTGTCCTATCTCGATGCAGATCAAGCCGCACTGATCGTGGCGGAACTGCCCCAGGAGATCCAGAGCGATATTGCCCGCCGGATTGCGACCATGGAACGCACCTCGCCCCAGGTATTGCAAGGGGTGGAAAGCGTAATGCGAGAACGGCTGTCGGCTATGTTCCAGCAGGACTTCACCGCAGTCGGGGGGCTCCAGTCGATCGTTGATATTTTGAACAATGTCGACCGGGGCACGGAAAAGCTAATTCTGGAAAGACTGGATAAGGAAGACGAGGAGCTGGCCGAAAAGATCAGGCAGCGTATGTTCATTTTCGAAGATATCGTTACCCTGGACGATATTTCTATCCAGCGGATCATGCGCGAGCTTGACAGCAACGATGTTGCCCTGGCTCTGAAAGGAGCCAGTGATGATGTTAAAAACAGAATTGTCAAGAATATTTCCCGGCGGGCTGCGGAAATCCTGGTTGAAAATATCGAATATCTGGGTCCGGTCCGGCTTCGGGATGTCGAGGAAGCGCAACAAAAGATCGTCGAAGTGATTCGGCGTCTTGATGAAGGCGGCGAAATCATTCTAGCACGGGGTGGGGAAGATGCCATCATCATCTAAAATTTTTAAAAACGTGATCGTGGCGGGATTTTCGCTCTACCGCCGGATTGAAGAAGCGGAAGCGGGACCGGCCGCCGGGAACGGATCCACGGGGATGCCGGCTGTGGACAGGGAGCCGAGTGCGGCTGTCACGGAAGATGCTGGCGGGCTCGCAAAGGTTGCCGTGCTCGAAAAGGGCGCTGTACCGCCGCCGGAAACCCGGCCGGACCGGAAAGAGATCGAAGAAAAATGGGCCGCCGCCGGGTATGCCCGGGGAAAGGCCAAAGCGGAGGCGGAATGCAGGCTTCTTCGGGAGGAGGCCTCCCAAATCATGCAGGAAGCGGGGCAGAACCTGGAAGAGGCCCGCCGTCGTTCCCGCGAGATTGTAGCCGCTTCGGAAAAAACAATTGTACGCATGGCCGTGGCCGCCGCTGAAAACCTGTTGCATTGCCAGCTGGACCTGTCTCCTGAAAAGATCATGCACGTAGTGCGCAAAACGATGCAAGAATTGCCGGAAGGTGAAGCGGTTACCCTTTATATCAACCCGGCCGATCTTCAGTCCTGCCGGCAGGCTGTAGAAAACTTGCGCCGGGAACGATCCGGTTTGCCCTTACCGGAGCTGCTGCCCGATGAGACTCTTCCCCGGGGCAGTTGTCGTGGCGAAACGGATAGCGCTATTGCCGAGTATTCCCGTGAAGAAGAACAGGCGCAGATTGAGGAGAAATTGATGGCGGTCGCCCGGGCGAAGGAACAACAGTTACTTGAGGAGGAAGACGGTGAATATGGACGGCACTGAGGGACTCGTCAGCAGCGCCAGGTACATTTCCACACTCGAACCTCCAGGCGGAGTGCGCCTTTCGGGCCGCGTGCGCCAGGTGATCGGGCTGGCTCTGGAAGCGAGCGGAATCCAGCCTTTCATCGGAGAGCTGTGCCGGGTCAAAACCGCGGCCGGCTTGATAGTCGAGGCCGAAGTGGTCGGTTTTCGGGAAAAAACTGCCCTGTTGATGCCTTTGGGCGAGTTGCGGGGCATTGCCCCCGGTTGTCCGATCCAGCCGACCGGGGCCGGTTTTACCGTTCCCGTCAGCGAAAAACTTCTCGGTCGCGTTTTGGACGGTCTCGGCCGGCCTCTCGACGGAAAGGAACTGTCTTCTTCCGCTGAAGCCAAAGAGCGCCCCGTGGATAACAGCCCGCCCAACCCGATGCAGCGCCGCCCGATCACAGCGGTCCTGCCGACCGGGATCAAGGCGCTGGACGGCCTGCTGACCTGCGGCCAGGGCCAGCGCATCGGTATATTTTCCGGGAGCGGGGTCGGAAAGAGCACTTTACTTGGCATGATCGCTCGCCACAGTACCGCCGACGTCAACGTGATTGCCCTGATCGGGGAGCGGGGTCGCGAGGTTGGTGATTTTATTACCCGCGGTGTTGGCCCCGCCGGGCTGCATCGTTCAGTCATTGTCGTTTCGACTTCAGACCGGCCCGCCCTGGAACGGGTCACGGGAGCCAAGGTGGCGATCACCATCGCCGAATACTTTCGCGATCGGGGCCAGAATGTGATCTTTATGATGGACTCGGTGACCCGTTTTTGCATGGCCCAACGGGAAGTCGGCCTGGCCGTGGGTGAGCCTCCTTCCACCAGGGGCTACACCCCTTCCGTTTTCGCCTTGCTGGCGCGATTCCTGGAACGTTCCGGTTGTTCCAGCGATGGCAGTATCACCGGCTTTTACACCGTCCTGGTGGACGGGGATGATTTCACCGAGCCGATCACCGATGCGGTGCGCAGTATTCTGGACGGGCATGTCATTTTAACCCGAAAACTGGCTGCTCAAAACCACTTCCCGGCCCTTGATATTTTGCACAGCAACAGCCGCCTGATGCCTTATCTGATCGATCCGGAACATGCCGGGGCGGCGGCGGAAATACGCAAGCTGCTGGCGGTCTATAGTGAAGCGGAAGATCTGATCAGTATCGGGGCCTATCAGCGGGGTTCCCAGGAAACGGTGGACCGGGCCATCGCCAGGCGTAAGGACATTTTAAGTTTTCTGCGCCAGAACCCGGACGAATGTTTTGATTGGGACGACACCCTGGCCCGTTTGAAAGAGACCGCCGGGGTGACAACCGGTGCGCCGGCCTGAACGGGGGCGCAGCCCGGAAAACGTGTGAAGGAGGAGCTGTCGTGACTTTTCGTTTTCCACTACAACGGGTTTTACACTACCGGCTCTCCCGGGAAAATCAAAGCAAGCAGCAACTGGACTTCTGCCGGCGATCCCTTGAAGAAACGGAGCAGGGTTTGCAGGTGTTGCATCATACCCGGGATGGTACCGCAGAGATCTTGAGACAGCAATATGTGACTGAAACGGATTTCCTCCTGGTGCAGAGCGCCTACCGGCATCTGCATCTGACGGATCAGCAGTTGAAAAAGCAGGAAAAATTGCGCTTCCGGGCACTTCAGACCGTGCAAAAGCAGCAAAAAGAGTTGCAACAGCGCTGGCAACAGAGGCGGATCCTGGAAATCCTGCAGGATCATGCCTGCGCCTCCTACCGGCGGGAAGAGACGCGGCAGGAACAAAAAACCTGTGACGAGCTGGCCCTGTACGCGTACAAGCCCAAAATTTGACCGATCAATCCGGCTGTGCCGGATCAAACCGGTCGGAATGAAGATGAAAGGAGGTGAATCCATGTCTCAAATAGTGGTTGTATTGCCACACGGCGGGGTTGAAGAGACAACATCCAATATCCACGTCAGGGGAAACGGTGCTGGCGACACGCTTTTTGCCGGCTTGCTGGAGCAGGTCCTCTTTCCAGACCGGGCCGTTTCCGGCTCCATGAAAATGACGTTGCCTTCGGAAACGGCCGTCTCGGCTCCGGGGGAGAAAGAATGTGGAGAGCGGGGAAAAAGCATCACTTTTCCCGGAAATGCCGTACCCGGGAACGGATCCGAAGAGCGGGAAAGGGATCAGGTCGCAACCGCCGCCGGCCGCGCCGGTTGCACTCCTGCGGCAGGGCTGTTCTCCTTGCCGGTTTATTCCGGCACTACTCCGGCTGCTCTGGAAACGGGCTTTGCGGCAAAAACGGGATCTGGAGCACTGCCCTTGCTGCTGGAAATGGCCCGCAATGACCCGGTTAGGGCCGTAACGGACGTCATTTCCAAGGCGCCGCTGCGGTTGGATGCCTGTTTTGATCTTCCGCCGCAAATCGTGGAACCGGAGGACGGTGGATACTTGGCCGTCCCGGAGCGGCAGGATCCGGCGGATCGGTTCCTTTCCCAAACCGGGGTTCGTTCAAACGGGCTGCAAGAAAAAGTGTTTCCCCTTGCGGCAGGAAGCACGGCTCCGGAATGCCCGAAACCGGAGCCGGTGCGGCCTGAAAGAGCGGCAACGCCCGGGGAATCTGCAGTATTTTTCCGAGAAAACCGGACGGGGAACCCGGGAGCAAGGCCCCGTGGCGCCAAGGAACCCTTTTTGGAAACGCCGCTTTTCAAAAACGAATCCGGCCCCGTTGCGGCGGAGCCGCACCGGGGCGTTTCGGCGGCCGGAAGCGGGCCGGTAGAACCCTTTTCTTTGACCCGTTCCGGTCAAGCGGGAAGAACGGCCGGGTCAGCCCGCGAGGATCTATTGGCGCAGTTGGGGGCGCGTATTACTTACCTGCGGGAACGCGGCAATCTGCCGGCGGAAATGAGGTTGCAGCTAAAGCCGCCGGATCTGGGGGAGATTGCGATCCGGGTCTCTCGCCAGGACGGCCGCCTGTCCGTCCGGTTTGCGGCGGAAGTTTCGGCACAGGAACTGCTCCGGGCCTGTCTCGGTGAGTTGCAACAGCGGTTGCCGCAGGCGGATTTCTCTCTGACACGCTCCGATCTCGGTGCTGCCGGTCCGGGTGCCTCTTTTTCCTCCTGGACGGGAGACGGGGATCGGGGTCAAAATCGCTTTATTCCGGACCAGTCCGGCGGGGGAGCCGAGGTGGAGCGGCCCGCGGTTGCTCCGGATACGGCTTCTTTCCCCGATCTGCAGGCCGGTTCTTTTCACCAGGGGATCAACTACTGGGCTTGAGCGAAGGGAGGTCAACAAAGATGATCAATGCAACGACCGCAGCCGCAGCTACGACGACGGCTTCAGCTTCCAGCGGGAACGTGGGCAAGCAAGAGATGGGGGTGGATCTGTTTTTACAGCTTCTGGTGACCCAGATGCGTTACCAGGACCCCCTTTCGGGATCGCAGGATACGGGTGAACTGATGACCCAGCTTACCCTTTTTACGATGCTCGAGCAAGTGGTTCAGCTTCAGCAGGCGGTAAACCGGCAGGCTATCGCCCAGGATCAAAGCCGTACGCTTGACTTGCTTAACCGGACCGTTGAGGTGAGGGATTCCGGTGGAAACGTGCGGCAGGGCGAGGTGACCGCGGTCATCTTCGAAGCGGAACGGACCCTGGTTGCCGTTGGCGGGATCGAGTATCCTGACAGCGCCGTGATCCGGGTCGTGGGAGGGGCTGTCCATGATCTCTAGAACCGGGCCCCTGAATCCGGCCGCACCCGGGCGGAGCCCTGTTCCGGTCCGACGCCCTGAACGAAGGCCGGCGCCGGAGCACCGGGGTTTTTCCTTTCAGGACCTTCTGGAAAAAACACAAGTCCGGGAAGAAGGCCTGGTTTTTTCCGCCCATGCCCGCGAACGCCTTGAAAGCCGTCGCATCCGACTGCAGGAAGGCGATCTGGATAAACTGTCCCGGGCGATGGAGAAAGCCGGGCAAAAAGGAGCCCGCTCGGCGTTGTTGCTTTACGGCACTCTGGCCATGATCACCAGCGTGCCCAATCGCACCATCATTACCGCCGTGGATACGGCCGGGGCGGGCGCACAGGTTTTTACCAATATCGACAGTGCGGTCATCGTTGAATAAGGCCGGACCTCCGGCGGGGGAGCCTTGTCCCGTGGAAAGAGCGAAGCGGGACGGCCGCACCGGTTTTAATATGCCAGAAGGAGGTAGTTTCATGATTCGTTCATTGAGTACCGCCGTTTCCGGTTTACGGGGCTACCAGATCAAACTTGATGTGATCGGCAACAATATTGCCAATGTGAATACGGTTGCTTTCAAAAAGTCCCAGGCCCGTTTCGAGGACCTGCTCAGCGAGACCATCCAGAGCGCGACCGCACCCCTGGTTCGAGGCGGGATCAACCCGTCACAGGTGGGGACCGGGATCCAGGTCTCCTCGATCATGGATCATCACGACCAGGGGGCCATGCAGACGACCGACCGGGACACCGACCTGGCGATCGAGGGGGCCGGCTTTTTTGTTGTCTTTGACGGGCAGCAGCTCTACTTTACCCGGGATGGTTCTTTTGGGCGTGACGCCAACGGAGAGCTGGTCAACGTCAATGGCCTCAAGTTGATGGGTTATATCGGCCGCGATACCGATGCGACCGGTGAACTGAGTTCGCTGCACATCCCCCTGGGCGAGCAGATGGTGGCCCGTGCCTCGGAAAACCTTTACTTTTCAGGAAACCTGGACGCAGGCGCCCGTGAAATGATGCCCGAGATTCAGGTACTATATCTGGGCAATGCTACCGGCGGCAGCTTTACTTTGAGCAACGGAACGTTCAACGAGACATTGAACTTTGATGCTGATATTGACGCGATCACCGACGCCCTGGAAGACTTTTACGGAAGTGGGATGGTTACTGTAACGGACGACGGCGCGGGCGGTTTCGAGATCGCTTTCGATCCGGTCGTTGGCAAGTCGGGGCTTATATTTGACGGTAGCGATTTGGATGATGCGACCGAAGAACCGGGTCTGGATGAAAAGCAGTCGTTCAAGGTGGCGGACTGCCGCCATTACGAGTACGACGTCTTCGATTCCCTTGGGCGGCGCTACCTGGTCGAGTTTGTCTTTACCCCGGCGGGGGGTAATACGTGGGCCTACGAGGCCACCCTGGAGGGGGGGGCGATCTCTATCGGTGGCGGGATACTGGCTTTTGACACAAAGGGTTATATCGACCAGAGCGCCTCCAACATCGGCCCCCTGAGCTACACCCCGCCCGGCGCCGATACACTCAATGTGATGCTTGATTTCTCGAAAGCAACCCAGCTGGCCGGATCGAGCAACCTCCTCGTGCGGGAGCAGGACGGGTTTACCGCCGGTGAGCTGGTCGCGTTTTCGATCGGTCGGACCGGGGTCATTACCGGCACTTACAGCAACGGGATGGTAGAACAGTTGGGGCAGCTGGCGTTGGCTTACTTTGCCAACCCGGAAGGTTTGTTGAAAGAGGGCGGAAACCTGTACCAGATCACGGCCAACTCCGGCGAGGCCCGGATCGGCGCGGCGGGGGTTGACGGCCGGGGCATGGTCCAGTCCTACTCCCTGGAGATGTCGAACGCCGACCTCTCTTTCGAATTTACCGAGTTGATCACGACCAGCCGGGCTTTCCAGGCCAACACCCGGGTCATCACTACTTCCGACGAAGTATTGCAGGAAGTGATCAATATGAAGCGGTAACGCTCTCCCACTTCTCCCTCCTTGCGGGGGGGAGGGAGAAGTGGGGTCTTTTTCTCTCCCTGCCTGCGGGGGATGAGGAAAAAAAGCGGGCAGCCGGAAGGAATTGCGGCACCAACGGGATCACCTCTCCCAATTACAATAACGGAGAGAGCTAGAGATGAAACGCTTTGACGCCATGACGTTGTTGGGCATGATCACCGGCCTCAGCTTGGTCCTCTTCGGGATCAGTAACGAAGGAGGAGACCTGGGGGGGTTCTGGAACTTTTCCGGTATTCTGATTACCGTCGGCGGTTCTTTTGGCGCGCTGATGGTTAATTACAGGGCGGATGAGATCAAGGCTGTTTTACAGGTGACCAAGCAGGCCTTCATCAGGAGGGATGAAAGTATTGTTGAACTAAGCCGTCATTTCACCGACATGGCAACCAAAGCCCGCCGCGAGGGGCTGCTGGGTTTGGAGGACGAACTGGAGGAAATCACCGACTCTTTTTTGCACAATGGGCTGCAAATGGTGATCGACGGTTTTGAACCGGATACGATCCGCCATATTTTGAATGCCGAAATAGACGCCCTGGAGGGACGGCATGAACTGGGTCAGAATCTTTTCCGGACCTGGGGTGCGCTTGCCCCTGCTTTCGGCATGATTGGGACCCTGATCGGCCTGGTGATGATGTTGACCCGGCTCGATGATCCCAATGCGATCGGGCCCGGCATGGCGGTGGCGCTTTTGACCACCTTTTATGGCGCCATCTTGGCCAACCTGGTCTTTATTCCGCTGGCCGGCAAGCTGGCTATTTACAGCGAAAACGAGGTTCGCCGGAAAGAGATCATGATCGAGGCCCTGCTGGCCTTGCAAAGCGGGATCAACCCGCGCCTGCTCCAGGAACAATTAAAAGCCTACTACACACCCCAGGAAAAAAGGCTTCTTGAAACACCGGAACGGGAAGAAGAGGGGAAGGCGATCAGCAATGCCTAGCCGGCGTTCTCAGCGGCCTTCTAAAAAAAACGAGGTCGATACTTCTTCCTGGATGGTTACCTATACCGATATGACCACCCTGCTCCTGGCCTTCTTCATTCTGATCTTCTCGTTTTCGATCATTGATGTGGAGCGCTTTGAACGTATTTTGGCTTCGATCCAGCTTTCCTTCCTGGGGCATACCGGTATTCTGGACAGCCCCCCGGAAATCGACCGGCCGATCTTCGAGGAGATCCCCGTTGGCGGCGGCCTGTTCGAACAGGATGAAGTGGCTTTACTGGAACGGATGCAAGAAATAGAAAAAGTGAAGCAACAGGTCGAGGAGTTTCTGGAAAGCATGGGTTTAACGGGTGTGGTGGAGGTAAGGGTGGAACATCGCGGCGTGGTCATGAATCTGCCCGATTATATCTTTTTCGAGCGATCCAGCGCTGATTTGCGCCCGGAGGCATGCGTGATTCTGGACAAATTAGCCAAGATTTTCCGGCAAGTACAACACCGGATCATCGTTGAAGGACATACCTGCAATCTGCCGATCAACCTGCCTCTGTTCCCCAGCAACTGGGAACTGTCGGTGATCCGTTCGGTGCGGGTGACACGCTACCTGGTCGAAAAACAGAAACTGGAACCAAACCGGCTTATCGCTACCGGTTACGGCGAGTACCAGCCGCTGCAATCAAACGAGACAGCCGAAGGACGCGCGGCGAACCGCCGGGTTACATTTGTGATCGAAATCGAATAAAACACCGGCACTGGACCGGTTCAAGGGGGTGGCATCTTGCAGGCAGGGGTGAAACGGAGAAGCCTGGAGGAATTCCCGGCCCGGGAAGCGCCAAAAAGTGCCGCACCGCAGGGTGGTAAGGAAAAAACATTGTTCCTTTTATTAATCACCGTGCTGGTATTGTTCTTTATTACCACCGCTTTTTTACTGTTTGGAAAGGACTTGATCGCCCGGCTTCCCACTTTCGCGGCCGGAGATAAAACAGTGGAGGCCGGACCGCAATACCAGACCGGTCTGAAAGAATTTCAGGTCAACCTGGCCGATAACGGCGCCAGGCGCTACCTGCGAGTAAAGCTTGTGCTCGGGTATGACGCCAGGTCGCTTCAGAAAGAGATCGAGCGGCGGGAAAACGAAATGCGCTCCGCCATCATCACCCTCCTCCGTGGCAAGACCGTAGCCGATCTGGACGAGCCCGGAGGTGCAGTAAAACTACAGGCCGATTTAATGGCGGAAGTGAACCGGTTTTTAGCAACCGGTGAAATCGAGGCGATTTACTTCGATGAATTGATTATCCAGTAGGGAGTGACCGGCATGGCTGAACACGGCTTCAATGCATTCGATTCCAGGGCTACCCCTTCCGTGAAAGAAAACGGTGTTCCGGTGGTGAACAGGGTTACTTTTCCTTCCTTGCCGGACGCACCTGCCGGCCCGTCACAGCATGGGATACCTGCCGTATTTCATGCTGTGGCGCTGGCCCTGCAAGCAGAGCTTGGCAAAACCATGCTCAAGGTCCGGGATTTGATCAATCTTGAACAGGGCTCGCTTCTCAAGCTGGACCGGCTTGCCGATGAGAGTATCGCTGTTCTGGTTAACGAGGTTCCGTTCGCACAGGGCGAAGTGGTTGTGATCAACGACCGTTTTGCTGTTCGGATCACCGCTTTCGACGGAGAAGCTTGATCGGGTTAAAACGTTAAAAGAAGGAATAAACATGGAAGAATATGCTTTTCTGGCCAGAGTTATCCCGACCTTGCTGCTGGTGCCGGTCCTGGCCTATCTGGCCCTGCGTTATGGCTTGAAAGCCATTTACCCCGGTCTGGGACGGAGCCGCCTGCGGGTACTGGAAAAGATACCTCTCGATGCAAAATCGGGCAGTGCACTGCTGCTGGTGCAGGCCGGTGACGAACTGCTCCTTTTGGGGCTGGCCCGGGGCGGTGTTTCACTGATCAAGGAACTGGAACCGGAGTTGCTGACGGACAAGGAAGGCCAGCCGGCAGGCGATACTCCGGCCGTTCCGGACGGCTTCGCCGGTTTTCTGAAACAGGCCGGTCGGAGCCTGCTCAAACCGCTGCAGCAGGAATGGCGGCGGGCACGATGAAGACAAACCGGCTCAAAACTGTTCTGAGCATTCTGCTCGTTCTGGCCCTGGTGCTGTGGTATGGGACCGGGCGGGCGGGAGCACAAACACCTTCTTTGGAACTGCATCTGGGCGGAGGCGGTGAAGAACCGGCGGCCCTGGTTGGCACCTTGCAGCTTCTACTGGTGCTGGCCTTGCTTAGCCTGGCGCCGGCCATGATCATGCTCATGACTTCCTTTACCAGGATTGTCGTGGTCCTGGCTTTTGTTCGCAATGCGCTGGCCACGCCGCAGATCCCGCCGAACCAGGTTCTGATCGGCCTGGCCATTTTCCTTACTTTTTTTGTGATGAGCCCCACCCTGAACAGAATTAATGAAGAGGCTTTGCAGCCCTATCTGGCCGGTGAGATCGAACAGGAGGAAGCGATTGCGGCGGGTTCCGGGACCATACGCGAGTTCATGTTGCCCCATACCCGGGAGAAGGACTTGCAATTGTTCATGGGCTTGGCCGGGTTGGAGGTATCACCACCGGCGGAGGGAATTCCCTTGTATGCGTTGATCCCTTCTTTTGTCATCAGTGAGCTCAAAACCGCTTTTCAAATGGGTTTCGTGGTTTTTATCCCTTTCCTGATTATCGACATGGTTGTGGCCAGCACGCTTATGTCCATGGGTATGTTCATGCTTCCCCCCGTGATCGTGTCCTTGCCGTTCAAGTTGATGCTGTTTGTTCTCGTCGACGGGTGGTATCTGGTGATCAAATCTTTAATGGAAAGTTTATTTTGAGGAGTGCGAAGGATGACGGCAGATCAGGTTCTGGGAGTAGTGCGGGAGGCGATTGTGCTTATCTTGTTAATGGTGGCTCCGTTACTGGGTACGGGGTTATTGGTTGGCCTGACGGTGAGTGTTTTCCAGGCTACCACCCAGATCCAGGAACCGACGCTGGCCTTTGTCCCCAAAATCGTTGCCGTTCTGGGGGCGCTTTTTTTATTTGGCGGCTGCATTTTGCGCCTGATCGTTCAATTCACCCTGCAGTTGTGGGAAGCAGGATTCACCTTGATGTAAATAGTTGGTTTTTCCTCCCCTTCCCTCCTTGTAAAGGTGGAACGGAGCAGGGGTTACGGTAACCGTTGATATTGGCGGCGGCAAGCAGGCAATTTCTCATCCCTCTTGAGGGGGAAAAGGTGTGGCCGGAGGGGATGGGTCAGGGGGGAGTGATAAGGTGATCGAAGAAATTTTTAACCAGGATTGGTGGTTTCCCTATCTGCTCATTACCGCGCGGGTGACCGGGGTGATTTTTCTGTTCCCCTTTTTCGGTTGGCGCGGTGCCCCGGCGGCGATCAGGCTCTGGCTGTCCATGTTCATCGGGCTGGCCATTTTCTTCTCCTTGCGGGGAGAAATATTTCCTGTTTCCCGGGGCGGGGTGGAAACGGTGTTGTTCATGGCCAAGGAAGTTCTGACAGGGTTGGCACTCGGTTACCTGAACCTGTTATTTTTAACGGTGTTCCTCAACACCGGCCAGTTCATCGACATCAAAGCCGGTTTGATGCTTTCCGGAGTGTTCGAACCGCAATTCGGCAACCAGGTTACTTTTGTAGGGCAGCTCTATTATCTGACGGCGATGGCTTTTTACCTGGCCATCAACGCGCATCATTATTTTTTGCAGGCGTTGGCAGAAAGTTTTGCTTTGATTCCTTTGGGGGCCGGACTTTTCGGTCGGTCAATCGCAGGCGGGCTGGCCCGGATCCTGGCCGATTCGATTCGCCTTGCTTTTCAACTGGCTGCGCCGATCATTGTTACCCTGCTTCTAGTTGACCTGGCCCTGGGTCTTGTTGCCCGGACGGTGCCCCAGATCCATGTTTTCATCGAAGGACTACCCTTGAAGATCGCCCTTTCCCTTTTACTGGTTGCAGTATTGCTGCCTTTGACGGGAATAGCTATGGAAAATTTCCTTAACCGGTTTTTACGGCAGTATCTTCAATTCATGCAGGGGTGGTGAAACCGTGTTATTTCTCGCCGCAGAGGGAGGAGACAAAACTGAACAACCAACCCCGCACCGCCTTCGGGAAGCGCGGCGCAAGGGGCAGGTTTTCAAAAGCACAGAACTGAATGCGGCGATCAACATTCTTGGGGTGATGCTGGTACTGCTCCTTCTGGGGCGAATGGCCGGCGTTGCTTTCCTGGGGATGTTCAGGCATTATTTCGATCAGATCGGGGAACGTGCCGTTGACATGGGCAACATCAAAGCTGTCGGTGCAGAAGCAGGGTATTTTTATTTTAATCTGGTTGCCCCGATCTTTTTAACCGCCTTGCTTCTCGGGGTAGCATCCAACCTGGCCCAGGTCGGCTTCCTGATTACGCCCTCACAATTGACACCGCAACCCGGCCGGCTCAATCCCATGGAGGGGTTGAAAAGAATCGTTTCAGGCCGGGCCCTGTTTGAACTGTTGAAATCGCTCCTCAAAATTGTAATCGTGGGTCTAGTTGCGTACACGTATGTTCGCGGCCGGCTTGACCGGACCCTGATGCTGCTCGATCGCAGCCCGGTTGTGTGCATGGAATTTTTTTGGCAGACCATGGTCGAGCTGGGATTGCGGGTCGGGTTTGTTTACGCGGCACTGGCGGTGCTGGACTACCTTTTTCAGCGCTGGGAATACATGAAAAGCATGCGCATGAGCCGGATGGAGGTTAAAGACGAGTTGAAACACCTGGAAGGGGATCCACTGATCCGTTCCCGGATCCGGGAAAAACAACGGCATCTGGCCCGCCAGCGTATGCTGCATGACGTGCCCGAAGCGGACGTTGTGGTCACCAACCCGACGGAAATAGCAGTAGCCTTGCGCTATCGCGCTGACCGGGACAGCGCGCCGCGCGTTGTGGCCAAGGGAATGGCTCGCATTGCTGCACAGATCAAAAAAATCGCCCGGGAAAACGAGGTGCCGGTGGTGGAAAATCCCGGCGTAGCGCGCTTGCTCTGGAAACAGGCTGAACCGGGTGAGGAAATACCGGTTGATCTTTACCAGGCGGTGGCCGAGATCCTGGCCCTGGTCTACCGGCTTAAGGGAAAACAGGTTCCCGAGTCGGTATAAAGGACTTCCCTTTTCCCCTTTGCGGGGGGAGAAGGAGGGGCAAAGATTGAACTAACGACGTCTCTATTGTTCAATAATCTTCTTCTCTCTCACCCCCTGTTTCCCCCAGGGTGAGGAGAAAAGAAGCCGGGGAAGAAGCAGTTTGTACGGGAGGTAGAACAACATGACCTCTAGATCGGGAGCGGGCCGTAAAATACCATGGATAGCCTATATCCGGGGCAACCTGGATATTGTAGGAATGATCGCCTTTGTCTTTGTGGTCGCTATTATTATCATCCCAATCCCGACTGGTTTGCTGGATCTGCTCCTGACCTTCAATATCACTATCGGCCTGGTCATTTTACTGAACATTCTTTTCACCAGGGAAACCCGGCAACTACACATCTTCCCTTCCGCATTGCTGGCCACGACCCTCTTCCGCCTGGCGCTGAACATCTCATCGACCCGCCTTATTTTGTCCCAGGCCGATGCCGGAAGAGTAATTCAGGCCTTCGGCCAATTTGTGGTCGGGGGCAACATGGTCGTCGGAATGGTCATCTTTTTGATCATCACCGTTGTCCAGTTCGTGGTTATAACCAACGGGGCGGGGAGGATTGCCGAGGTGGCGGCCCGGTTCACTCTTGATGCTCTGCCCGGCAAGCAAATGAGTATCGATGCCGATTTCAATGCCGGTTTGATCGATGAGAAGGAGGCCCGTTACCGGAGAAAGGAGCTGCAACAGGAAGCCGACTTTTACGGGGCGATGGACGGCGCCAGCAAATTTGTGCGGGGTGATGCCATTGCCGGGATCGTGATCGTGTTGATCAATATTATCGGGGGGCTGTCGATCGGGGTGCTGCAACGGGGAATGGAGGTGGCCGAAGCAGCCCGGGTCTATACCGTACTGACGGTGGGGGACGGATTGGTGGCCCAGGTGCCGGCTTTGCTCATATCCACTGCCGCCGGCATGCTGGTGACCCGCTCAACCGCGGAAGCTTCCTTTGGCGAAGAGATCACCGGGCAGTTTTTCAGTTATCCCAAGGTGATCATGCTCGCCGCGGTGCTTCTCTTTTTTCTTGGCCTTGTTCCGGGGTTGCCCGAAATACCTTTTTTCATGCTGGCCGGTGCATTCGGGATGGTTGCTTTTACCCTGACGCGCGAACAGAAACGGGCGGCAGCGGAACCGGAAGAAGATAAAAGACCGGCGGCGAAAGAGCCGGAGGACTTTCGGCAGATCCTGAAAGTTGAATTGCTGGAAATAGAAATTGGCTATAATCTGGTTCCGTTGACTGATGAAACTGCAGGAGGAAACCTTCTTGAACGTATCACCGCGGCCCGACACCGGGCGATCAAGGAGCTGGGCATGATCATCCAGCCGATCCGGGTTCGCGACAATTTGCACCTGGCGCCGAACGAGTACCTGTTCAGGTTAAAGGGTAACGAAATCGTTCGCAACGAGGTCCGTCCCGGAATGTTCCTGGCTTTGAACCCGGAGGGTGAGCTGCCGGATACGCTCGAGGGCCTGCCTACCCGTGAGCCTACTTTCGACTTACCGGCCCAGTGGATCGGTGCGGATCAAAAAAACCATGCCGAGATGCTGGGGCTGACCGTGGTTGACGCGGCCACGGTTCTGGTGACCCACCTCCTGGAAACGATCCGGAACAACGCGCACGAGCTTCTGGGCCGGCAAACAGTCCAGGAAATGTTGCAAATCGTGAAAGAGAACCAACCGGCGGTGGTCGAAGAGCTGCTGCCCGAGATCATGACCCTGGGTGCAATCCAGAAAGTTTTGCAAAACCTGTTGCGCGAGAGGGTGCCCCTGCACGATCTGGTTACGATTTTGGAAGAACTGACCGACCAGGCGCGAACGATAAAGGAGATCGATTTTCTGACAGAATCGGTCCGTCAGACTCTCTGTCGCACCATCACCGGCCTTTATGCTGACTCCGGCGGTCGCCTCAAGGTAATCACCCTTGATCCCGCACTGGAACAAAAGCTGGCCGAATCGCTGCAAACCACCCGGCAAGGCCTGTTTCCCATTTTGGAACCGCAAGCGGCACGGAACCTGCTCACCGGTCTGGGGAGGATGGTTGAAAAGGTGACCGGAAAGGGGATCACGCCCATCGTGATGACCGCACCCGGTATTCGCCTGCCCTTCCGGCGCATGATTGAACGCTCTTTTCCACAGGTGGCGGTTTTATCCGTGCATGAAATTTTACCCGAAACAGCAGTGGAAGCAGTGGGGGTGATCCGGGAAGATGAAAATTAGAAAATTCTTCTGCAATGGCGTCCACGAAGGGTTGCAAAGGGTTAAGCGGGAACTCGGACCCGATGCGATGATTTTGCAGTGTCGCAAAGCCCGACGCCGGGGATTCGCCGGGTTGTTTGCCCCTCCGGGGGTGGAGATAATTGCAGTGCTGGACTGTTCCCCCGGACCGGCAGTTTTTGAAGACAGGGTGCGGGAAACAAAAACAGGCCGGGAATGGGTCCGGCCCGAAACGGTGCACGCGGGGCAACGAGAGTTAAGAAGTTTGATCCGGGAGGCCAAACCGGAGGGGAAAGTCGCTCTCCCCCCTGTTTCCCGTAACCGGTTTCACCTCTGGCAGGCGTTGCTCGAACGCCATGATCTTGATCCGGCCTTGCGCGAGGCTATTTTGGGCGAACTGGAACACAGTATAACAGGTTCAACCGTTCCGGTTCCGGAAACAACGGCCTTGGCGCTGGTAAAAGAGACGATCCGTCGTATTCCCCGGTGTCATGAAAAAACAAACCGGGTCAAAATACTGGTCGGTCCGACCGGGGTGGGGAAAACCACTACCCTGGCCAAACTGGCGGCGCGGTATTCCCTTTTTCACCGGGAGAAGGTGGGCCTGATCACGGTCGATCATTATCGGATCGGGGCGGTGGAACAGCTTGGCACCTACGCCGATATTATCGGGTTGCCGATGGAAACGGTACTGGCCCCCGACGAACTACCGGCAGCCCTGGCCTGTCTCGAGGGCTGTCGGCATATCCTGGTAGATACTGCGGGAAAACCGACGGGGAACCCGGATGAAATTGAAGATCTGTCCGCCTATATCAAACAGCTGTTGCCGGCCGAGGTGTTTTTGGTTGTCAGCGCCACAACCCGCCGGCAGGACCTGCAGCTCATTGCCGACAGTTTTGCCGCGCTGCACTATAACCGGCTCATCATCACCAAAATGGATGAGACCGCTTCCTTCGGCGCCCTGCTCAACGCACCGCATTATACGGGCTGTTCACTGGCCTACCTGACCGATGGGCAAAGCGTACCTGAAGATTTGCAACTGGCCCGGGAAGTGAACCTGGAGACCCTACTCTTTCCCGGGGGAGGTGAAACCGGTTGGCCGATCAGGCAGAAAAGTTGCGGGAGTATGCTGTCGTAACAGGACACGAGGCCACGACCGGAAGAGCAGGGACATGCCGGGTTGTAACTGTCACCAGCGGTAAAGGGGGTGTCGGCAAGAGCAGCCTGGCGCTGAATATGTCCCTGGCTCTGGCCCGTGCGGGAAGCCGGGTAGCCGTTGCCGATCTGGATCTCGGCCTGGCCAATCTCGATGTTTTACTGAATATGCTGCCGCGTTATACCATGAACGACCTGCTTGACGGGACAAAAGGTTTGGCGGAGGTGGTGCTGACCGGGCCCTATGGGTTGCGACTGGTGCCGGGTTGCACGGGTACTTTTGATATGGCCAACCTCGACCCGGTTCGAACGGGCCGTCTCATCGAAAAATTGCGGTTGCTGGAACAAGAATGTGATCTCCTCTTTTTAGATACCGGAGCCGGGCTTTCCCGTCCCATCCTTGATTTTGTCCGGGCGGCCGATGAGTTTATTGTCGTCACCACACCCGACCCGACCGCCCTGACCGATGCTTACGGCATCCTGAAAGCCATCTTCCAGCGCGGCGATGCCGGAAAAGGTTACATTGTCATCAATTTTGTTCGTTGTACCAGGCAGGGGGAAGAGGTTTTTGAAAAATTACGGCAGGTTGTTCAACGCTACCTGCCCGGAATGGATATTCAGTACCTGGGCGGGATCAGCTACGACCCGGCCGTAGCTGAAGCTGTTCGGAACTTCACCCCTTTTATACTCAGTCACCCCGGATCTGTTGCGGCAGATGCCGTGAATCGGATCGCCCGGCGGCATTATCTTAGTGCCAATAGATCCGAGAACCGTCCGGCGGGGCTGATCTCTTTTTTGAACCGGCTCAAAAATTTCGATTCGGGCCGGATCCGGCCCGAATCGGGGCCGGCCGGCAGTGCACCGGCCCGGTAGAGGCCGGGTGCAAATAAACGACAACAAAAGGCGGGACATGTTTTGGAGCGCAAAACGAGGAGCGGGTCGGGCATGGCAGGCCGTGATCCATTCCAAAGCGGAACCAGGATCCAGGTATTCCATAAAACGGAGTGGCTTTCCTGTACCGCACTGATCGGTGAAACCGGAAAGGATTTTTTTACGATCACTTTCTCCCCGGCGGGGAGAAGAAAACCGGAAATGCCGCCGGGCAGCACATGGATGTTTTGCCTGCTCCGGGAAGAAGGTCTTTATCGTTTCAGCGCTCCGGTGATGGAATGTATCACCAGGCCCGGGGCGCTTCCGGTCTACCGCGTTGCCCGGCCCTCCCTGATGCAGCGGCAACAGCGGCGGCGGTTTGTCCGCCTTTCTTGCAACCTTAGTGCGCTCTATTGGAGGTTGGAACGGAAGTTTCCTCACCCGACGGGGAAAAGGTGCGCCGCAGGTCTGCTTTCATCCATGGTGGAACAACAGCCGGGCACCGAGGCGCGGGTTTTGAACATTTCCGGGGGCGGCCTGAAACTGCTTGCCCCGGAGCACCTGCCTCTGGGGACGCGGCTACTGTTGCAATTACAACTTGATGCCCCGGAGGCCAGGATGCTTGTGGCGGAGGGTATTATCGAGCGGGTGCAGCCGGTAGATCCAAAATACCGGAACCGGTTTCAAATCGGGGTTTCTTTCAGTGCCATTCACCGGGGTGCGCGTGAACGGATCATTCGCTACATTTTCCGCCGTCTGCGCTGCCGTTTTCGGTAAAATCCCGGTCGGAAGCGGAATCATGATCTGTGGAAGGAGGTTGCCGGTAATGGAACATGCGATCAGCACGAGTTTGGAGGAACAGGAGTCCGCCCAAAAGGAGGCCATTGTTCTATCCTTTCTGCCCCTGATCAAAAAGCTCTCCGGTAAACTGAGCCTGGCCCTGCCCCCTTCTTTGGATGAGGGAGACTTGATCAACAGTGGCATCATCGGCTTGTTGGAAGCTTTGGGACGCTATGATCCCACGCGCAAGGTCAAATTCAGTGCTTTTGCCATGAGCCGGATCCGGGGAGCAATGATCGATGAACTGCGCAAGGTTAGCCTGGCACCGCGTTCCTTTTTTCCTCGCCTGCGCCTGGTCCAGGAAGCTGAAGCCCGGCTTCGTCAGAAGCTGCAACGGGAACCTTCTTCGGCCGAGACGGCCCGTTTTTTGGGCTGGACCGAATCTGCCCTGAATCAGGTTTGGGCCGGCTTCAACCTGCTGGCGGTGCTTTCCCTTGAGAAATTACTTTTTGAATCGATCCGGGGAGATGCCTTGAAATTGGAGGAAACACTTTCCGCGGATTGGGGTGATCCGGAAGAAGCCATGCTGGGGGATGAAAAAATGTCCATCCTTTCCGCGGCCCTGGACCGGCTACCGCCCCGGGAGAAACTGCTTCTATCACTTTACTACTATGAAGACCTGACGCAAAAAGAGATTGCCACCATGATGAACATATCCACGGTTCGGGTTTCGCAGCTGCATGCCCGGGCACTCCGGCGTCTGCGCGAAATCCTGGTGCCCGGGGCTGAGGGTGAAACGGGGGCGTTTTGATGGACAGGAGGCGAGCATGCAATGGGATTGTTTGTTCTTGGCTTTTTTGGAGGTAGCCTGGCCGTTCTGGCCTGGGGACATCTCAAAAAGAAGAGCGAGACCTTCGATCATTTTCTGCACCGGGAGCTGGCTGTTCCGGTACAGTCGGGGCGGCTTCCGGAAAGTAAACATGTGTTGTTGGGCGGGGAAAATGTGGTTGTTTCTCCGCCGGCCCGCCGCCGTTTTTTTTCAGAAAACGACGGGGGCGGTCGGATGCGGAATCACGGGTTAACGTCCGGATACCGACAGGCGCCATCCGTGAAGAAGGAACAGGTCCTGGAGCTGCACGAGCAAGGATACCCTGAAGAACAAATTCTGCGCGAAACATGCTTGGGCAAGGGAGCGGTGGATCTGATCCTGACCATGCAAAAAAAAGGGATGTTCTAACCGACGGTGCCGGTCTGGCGGTCGGAAGGATGCAGGCGGCATCGGCAGTACAAACGGAGGTGAGATCGATTGCGCGGGCTTTATATCGCCGAAACAGCCTTGCTGGTACAGGAAGCCCGGTTGGAGGCAACGAGCAACAATCTGGCCAATCTGCGTAGCAGCGGTTTCAAAAAGGACCGGGCCGTGGCAACCAGTTTTGCCGAATGGCTCATTTCCCGCCGGGAAAGCCATGATCAGACCGCTTCACCGGTAGTAACCGGGTCGCCAACCGGGAGAATACCGCACGGTGCGGCCGTATCGGAAGTGCACACTGATTTTTCAAGCGGGCACCTGGATGCGACGGGAAGACCCCTTGATCTGGCCCTGATCGGAGATGGTTATTTTCAGGTAGAAACACCGGATGGATTTCGCTACACACGGAACGGACACTTCATGGTTGATGCGGAAGGCCTTCTGGTGACCGCTGCCGGGCTGCGGGTGTGGGGCCTGGACGGTCCGATCAGCATTGACGGTGGTGAGGGGGAAATTACCATTTCATCACAAGGGTTGATTACCGTTGGCGGGACCCAGGCCGGACAGATCCTTATTGCGGTTTTCCCGGCGGACAGTTTACTCATCAAGGCCGGGCACAGCCTGTTTGAGGCCACGGTACCCCCCCTGGTCGAAGGCGATGATGAGGGCGGAGGAGAGATCTGGTCCGGTTATCTTGAAGGTTCGAACGTGGATCTGGGCCGGGAAATGGTTGCTCTGATCGAAATCCAGCGCTCCTATGAAGCGGTGCAACGATCTTATGCTACCTGTGATGCCATCTTGAAAAAAGCGGCCAATGATCTCGGCAGCCTTTAAAATATGGCCATAGAGCCGAATGAATCAAGAAATGGGGTGTCAAAATGATCAGCTCCATCAACAACAGCGTTTCGGGCCTGATCGCTTACCAGCGAGCGCTGGACCAGGTTGCTCATAATCTGGCCAACGTGAACACTACCGCATACAAGCAATCCGAAACTATTTTCGGCGATCTCCTTTACCAGCGATTGCAGGATAAAAGGACGGCCGAGGCCCGGCCGGAAGGCTTCCCGGAAGCCAGGACCGGCCAGGGTGCCCGGGTAATCGCGGTAACCCCGGCCTGGTGGGAACAGGGACCACTGGCGCAAACGGAACGTCCATTTGACCTGGCCATTGACGGGAAAGGCTTTTTCCAGATCGAATTGGCGGAAGGTGAAACGGCGTATACCCGGGCCGGCAGTTTCTGCCTGGACGCCGGCGGTCGCCTTGTAACCGCGGCGGGGGGCTATCTTGATGTTCCTTTTACCCTGGAAGGGGTTCGCCCCGAGACCATGACCGTCACACCCGAGGGGCTGGTATCGGCCCTGGACGAAGACGGGGCCCGTGTGGAACTGGGCGCACTGAGGCTGTACCATTTTATAAACCCGGAAGGTCTGTTTCAAACCCAGGGCCGGCTGTTCCTGGAAACTGAAGCTTCGGGGCCGCCCGTGGAAGGTGCTCCCGGCGAAAATGGCCTGGGCCGGATCCGGCAGTTCTGCCTCGAGCAATCAACCGTCTCCCTGGCTCGGGAAATGACGCTTATGTTGATCCAGCACCGTTCGATCCAGGCGTCGGCACGCAGCCTGGTTACGGCCTCCGAAATGCAACGCCTGACATTACAGATAAACCCATAATCAAGATGTCAACCGGAAGGGGGTGCTGTAACGATGGCACGGGATATCCTGAGCCAGTCGGAAATCGATTCCCTCATCTCGGCCATTAGCTCCGGAACCCTGAAAGAAAAAACGGAAGTGGCCGCGATTGAAGGGGCGGCTTATGATTTCCGGCGTCCGACCAAGTTTTCCAAGGAACAGCTCAAAACGTTGCAGGTCATTCACGACTACTATGCTCGAACCATGGGCAATTTTTTGGCTGCATTCCTTCGCACACCGGTCAAATGCGAAGTTGTTTCCGTCGGCCAGGTCACTTTTGAGGAATTCATCTGCTCCCTGCCGGTACCGACGCTGATGACCGTTTTTAACCTTTCAGCCGAACTGGGGGTAGGAATTCTTGAAATCAGTCCATCCCTCACCTTTACCCTGGTCGATCTTCTTTTTGGAGGCGAAGGGAAGGTGCCGTCACGGTTCAGGGAGCTGACCGAAATCGAAATTACCGTGCTGCGACAGATCATCGAACGGTTCCTGGACAATTTAAGCTACGCCTGGAAGGGTATCGCCCAGCTTTCACCTCAAATTGAGAGTATGGAAACCAACCCCCAATTCAGTCAGGTTGTCGCTTCGGGCGAAACGGTAGTTCTGATCACCGTAACAGCGCAGATTAACAGTATTCAGGGTTTTGTCAATCTCTGCTTTCCGTATGCCGCCCTGGATCAAGTTTTGCCCAGCCTCACCGCCCAGCAGTGGTTCAACCAGTATCCCCGGCTTCAGGGTCGGGATCATACCGCTGCGATCAGCCGGGCGATCGGTAATACAGAAGTTGAGATACAGGTCGTTCTAGGGACAGCCCAGATTACTTTGGAGGATTTCCTGCAGATCCGGGAAGGGGATGTTATAACCCTGCACCGCCGCCTCGGGGAACCGTTGGAAGCGACCGTGGAAGGGTACCCGGTTTTGACCGTTCATCCGGGGCTGAATGGCGGGCGCCTGGGGATATGGATCGACGGCTGGCTGGAAGGAGAACAAAGCATTGAACGATGATTGTAAATTGACTCCGGAAGAATTGAATGCACTGTTGCAAGAATACCCCGAACCCGGGGCGGAATCGATGCAGGATCTCAAACTCAGGCTGGCCCTGGATTTCCCGCTTGAAGTCTCGATCCGGCTTGGCGAAGCGAAAAAAAATATCGGTGAATTGCTGCAGCTTGCGTCGGGCACGGTCATCGAACTGGATCGGGAAATAACAGAGCCGGTTGACCTGGTGGTTAACGGCCGGACTATTGCTCGGGGTGAGGTTATTACCGTCGGGGAATACTTTGCCGTGCGTATTGTCTCCATCATCAAGCCCGAGGAAAGAATAGAAAATCTGGGCGCTCCGGGGCGGTGAGCGGCCGTTGAGGAGGGTAAAATTGGATCTTCTTACACCGGAGGAGCAGGAAACCATGACCGTGGTCGGCAATGCGTTCCGCGAGGCTACGGTGACGATGCTTTCTACCTTTCTTGACCGGAAGGTCCACCTTTCTTCACCCCGGATCGAAGTACTTCCGGTCAGCCGGATCCGTGCGGCCTGCCCGCAGTCCTGCCTGGTTGTTCCGTTGCATTACCGCGCCCGATTGCAGGGGCAAAGTTTCTTTTTATTGAGCGAGGAAGCTGCCCGCGCCATTGCCGTCATGCTCACCGGTGTTCCGGTTGAAAGGCTGATCGAAAGCCCGGAGGATCTGGCATGGAGTGCTCTCCAGGAAACTTTTAATCAGATCGCGGGTTGTATGGCCACGGCCATGTCGGATTTATTTGGGGGTGCAATCGAAATTTCTCCTCCGGAATTAAACCTGCAAGATCTGACTGCCGGAGAAATCTCCCTTTTCCCTCTGGACGAGAAGGATGCGGTTGTCCGGGTTTCCTTTACCCTGCGGGCGGAAACGATGCCGGATAGTACCTTGCTCCAGATTGTTCCACCGTCCCTTCTTTGCACCATGGCCCGGTTAAGGCGGGGCAAACCGGATCCTTCGGTTGAGGAAATCGCGAAAGAAATGGAAGCGGAAACAAGCATCAGTTTCAAGGGAGGCAACATCCCTGGAAGTGGGCTTGATCCTGCTGCACCGCAGCATGACATCATTATGGGTTTCGGTCCGACCGGACCCGAACCGGATTTGGAGAAACTGTCGCTTTTAAAAGACATTCCAGTCAAAGTAACGGTAATCCTTGGCAATACCAAGGTTCCGCTTGGCAAACTGTTTACACTTGGCCGAGGCGGTGTCATCGATTTGAATTGTATGGACGGCGAACCGGTCAAAATTTTGATCAATAATAAGCTGGTAGCCTGGGGAGAAGTCGTGGCGGTCAATGAAGAGCTGGCCGTCCGGATCACCAGTCTCCAGCCTGAGCTGGCTGAAAGCAAAAACGAAACTCTGACCGGGAAACCTTAGGAAGGCACCCTCGAAGGAGCGGACATCCATGTTCAGAAAAACACTTTACCTTTTGATGTTGTGTCCGGTTCTACTCTTCCTTTATAATGGTTTTTTCGGGATTGCAAAGCAACTTTCTCCTTCACCGGCCGCTAATATCCCTGCAGGCGGCTTTATTGTAGAAATGGAATCTGGAGCGAAACGTACCGAGCGGCGCATACTGGCCGGGACCCCTCAGGAAACGACCCTCTACATCAACCAATCGTCCCGGGAAGGACCGATAGTAATGGTGATCGGTGGAGTGCACGGGAATGAGCCGGCCGGATTCTTGGCTGCGGATAACATTTCCGGCTGGTTGGTAGATCGGGGCACGTTGCTGGTTCTACCACGAGCCAATGTTCCAGCCATTGCTGCCAAAATGCGGAGTGCCCCCGGTGACGCCGACCTGAATCGCGTTTTTCCCGGCAGTCCAAAAAACAGCGGGACCCGAAGACTGGCTGCCGAGATCAAAATGATCATGGATGAATTCCAGCCGGCATGGGTGCTTGACCTGCACGAGGCCGTAGGGTTGGAAAGACAGCAGCCCGGTGCTCTTGGGCAAACGATCATCTATCCCCGCCAGGGGGCTTCGCTGGACCTTGCCGGGCAGGTTTTGGAAACGGTCAATTGTTCTTGCAGTTCTCCCCTCGAAAAATTTATTTTACGTCGCGGGGCGGTGCACGGCAGTTTGGTTGAAACCGCAGTGTTCCTTGGTTGTGAGGCCCTTTTGATCGAAAGTTATCAGGGATTCCCGCTGGAGGATCGAATTGAACACCATCGTCGAGTCGTCTATGCTCTTCTTTACCAGTTGGACATGCATGCCGGGTAAACCACTTCCGCCGCCGTCTGTACCCGTTACCCCTTAATTTTTGCTTCTGAATACCGATTGTAAAATACGAGACGAAAAACATCGATGTTGCCAAGGAGGATGACATGTCTACCGGCAAGCCGGGAATCGCTGCAAGTATGGCCGAAAAAACGGGATCCACCCACAAGCTCGCGCTCGAGATGGTAAATGCTTTTATCGAATCCATTGCAGAAAAACTGGTGGAGGGTGACACGGTCAAACTGTTTGGGTTTGGTACATTTACAGTTCGGAAAAGAAAAAGTCGGGAGGGAAGAAACCCCGCAACGGGAGAAATTTTGTTTATCCGTTCCCGGAAAGTGCCCACATTCAGGGCCAGTCCGAAGTTGAAACAGCGGCTCAATTCCATTTTTATAGCGATGGAGGAAAAAGAGAATTCGGCTGGCCAACAAAAGGAACAACCGGTTGTCCCCGGTGTGTTTTGTTCCCCCCTGCCCCCGCCAAGGTGAACTTGTCCCCTCTCCCCCCGTCATGGGGGGGGAGAGGGGGGGAGAGAGCGTTCCCCCCCACCCCACCCCTCCCCCGCCAGGGGGGAGGGGGAGGAGAGCCTCCACCCCGTCCCTCCCCCGCCTCATCCCAATCCCACCAACCGTGCTCCCTGGGCTACCGCCAGGCAAACTACGATTCCGGTTACGGTGGGGATCGCAAACGCCGCCGCCGTCCATTTCCAGCTCCCGGTTTCCCGGTAGATCGTAAGCAGGGTCGTGCCGCAGGGGAAATGATTTAAAGAAAAGAGCATCGTGCACAGCGCAGTCATCCCGGTCCAGCCCTGGGCCATCAGAAGCTGTTGCAGGTCATCCAGTGTTTCCAGTTCGAGCATCGATCCTGTAGCCAGATAACTCATGATCATGATCGGGATGACAATTTCGTTGGCCGGCAGGCCGAGGATGAAAGCGATCAAAATGAAGCCGTCCAGTCCCAGTAACCGGGCAAACGGCTCCAAAAACTGGGCCCCGTGATTGAGCAAGCTGACTCCACCCGCCTCAAAGTTGGCCGCAAACCAGATCAACACCCCTGCCGGCGCTGCTACCACTACCGCCCGACCGAGCACGAACAGGGTCCGGTCGAGCAGGGAACGGATCAGGATCCGCCCCACCTGTGGTTTTCGGTAGGGTGGTAGCTCCAGCGTAAAGGAAGAAGGAAGCCCTTTTAAAAAAGTATGGGACAATATTTTTGATACGGCCAGGGTAATGGCCCCACCGAAGAGCACTGCTCCCAGTACCGTTGCCGCTGCGGCCGCCGGCCGGGCAACACCGAGACCGGCGGCGATAAAAATGGAAGCCAGCGCGACCAAAGTGGGAAAGCGTCCATTACAGGGGACGAAGTTATTCGTAAGGACCGCGATCAGTCGCTCCCGGGGCGAATCGATAATCCGGCAGGCGATCACCCCGACGGCGTTACAGCCGAAGCCCATGCACATGGTCAGAGCTTGCTTGCCGTGGGCTCGCGCTATCTTGAAAAAGTGATCCAGATTAAACGCGACCCGGGGCAGGTAACCTAGATCTTCCAACAGGGTAAACAGGGGGAAAAATATCGCCATCGGCGGAAGCATGACCGAGATCACCCAACCCAGGGTACGGAATACGCCGGAAACGAGCATCCCATGCAGCCACTCCGGCCACCCGGTGATGGCAAACAGGGCGGACAGCCATACTTCACTCCGGTTGAAAGCGGCTGCCAGAGCTGCCGAGGGATAGTTGGCCCCGGTAATGGTGATCCAGAATATTACCCCAAGCAATAAAATCATGATCGGAATACCCCAGGTCCGGGAGGTAACCACATCATCAACCCGCCGGTCAAAATGCCGGAAACGGGCTTCTCCGAGGCGTACCACCTGCCGGCTAATCGCTTCCGCCTCCCGTACCAGGCATGAAACGATCAGATCGGTTACCGGTTTCTGCTTTTCCAGGGCTGCTCGTTCAATCACCGCTGCCCGGGCCAGCTTTTCGGCCTGTTTCGATCCCAGGCCCGAATGTTCGATGGCTTTTTGCAAGAAGTCCTGCTCCCTTTCCAGAAGGCGCAGAGCAAACCAGCGGGAGGCAGGCTGCGCTCCCGTTCCCTGCAGCGCCCTTTCCAGTCGTGCCACTGCCTGCTCTACCGCAATCGGGTAACATACCTGCCGCGACCTATTTTTCTCAAGGTTGTCGCTGACTGCCCAAATTGCATCGCGTAACTCATCCAGGCCGGCCCCTTCCCGGGCGCTGGTACCAATGACGGGCACTCCCAGTAGGGCGGACAGCTTCGTCAAGTCGACGGAGATACGTTTCCGTACCGCCTCGTCGATCAGGTTGACGCAGAGCACTACCTGTTTCGTTATCTCCAGGATTTGCAGCGTTAAATTGAGGTTGCGTTCAAGACAGGTGGCATCGGTTATAATCACAATTGCGTCAGGTTTTTCGTAAAGGATAAAATCACGGGTTACTTCTTCTTCAGCCGATTTTGCCAAAAGCGAATACGTTCCGGGTAGGTCCACAAGTTTGAAAGAACGGTTGTGGTGGCGGAAGTGTCCCCGGGCTACCGCCACGGTTTTACCGGGCCAGTTGCCTGTATGTTGTCTTAAACCGGTGAGACTGTTGAAAACAGTACTTTTGCCGGTATTCGGGTTCCCGGCCAGGGCTACAACCGTTACGCGGGCTGTTCCGGCGGATAAGGTACAAATGCTTTTGTCAGTCACCCCGGCTGGGCCGCTTATCATGGCAATACCTCGACCAGAACTTGCGACGCTTCTTCCGCACGCAAAGCGATCACTGTACCGCGAATATGGAAGGCGGTGGGATCCCCCGACGGACTTTTGCGCAGTGCCTCGACTGCTGTTCCGGTGATCAATCCCAGGTCAAGCATGCGCCGCCGTACCGTCCCGGCGGCGGTTAGAGCGGTTACCCGACCGTTTTCGCCAATAGCAAGCCTATTCAAAGGGATTATTTTCCTGCCTCTGTTTCCATGATCGTATTTGTGCATGGTGCAGCCTCCCGGAATTGTCTGTTATTTGTTGGTAAAAGTTAGACGCGGGAAAGTTTTCTTGGTCTAATATATGGAGGCCGGCGGTGCGGTGTGCCACGAAGCTTGAAATACCGGGTTCTATCTATCGCGCCTGCCCCATAGTCACCAACAGTTACTATATCTTTATAATTCAGATAAAGGGATCGGCTCCAACCGTGGCGAACTCAAAGGGGGTATAATTTAAAACAGCGTTTCTAATATAGAAACGCTGTTCATCGGGCCGGGGTTGAGGCCGGCCCGCGGCGAGGAAGATCCTGAATTCAGGAAAGGATGGGATGGAATGCGCACAGAAGGATCCGATTCTCAGGACTTTGTGGAGGACCCGCGTTATCGGCAGTGTAATCGGGAGGCCCTGCTCGGTCTGGGTCTGGGGCTGCTGAACCTGATCTGGTGGTTCGCCTGGGGCTACGGCCTCGGTGCCCGTCCGCCCAAGGAGTATACCTATATCCTTGGTTTTCCGGCGTGGTTCTTTATGAGCTGTGTTGCCGGTGCGGTCCTTTTCAGTGTTCTTGCCGTGGTCATGGTTTTAAAGTTTTACAAAGAGATGCCCTTGGGAAAACTGACCGGAGAAGAAGTCCGGAAGATGGGAGGGGCGCATTGAAATGGACGGTGCCAATATAGAGGTTTTAATAGCTTTGATCGTTTATTGCGTCGGGCTCTTTGTTCTTGGGTTTTTGAGCTTGCGCCGCGTCTCCAGAGCCGCCCGGAGGGAGGGCAAAGGCTTTCTTTCCGAATATCTCATCGGGGATCGTGACCTGGGCGGGTTTGTCCTGGCCATGACCCTCGTGGCGACCTATCTCAGTGCTTCAAGTTTTATCGGCGGTCCCGGTACTGCTTACACGATTGGCCTGGCTTGGGTATTTTTGGCCATGAGCCAGATGCCCACCGGTTATTTTACCCTGGCTGTACTGGGTAAAAAGTTTGCCATTGTCGCCCGCAAGATCAATGCGGTTACGGTGACCGACTTTCTGAAGGCGCGTTACGAGAACCGGTTGTTGCTCGTAGTGATCTCTGTTTCACTGGTTTTCTTCGTTATTGCGGCCATGACCGCTCAGTTTGTGGGGGCGGCCCGCCTGCTCGAGGGCTCGGTCGGCATCTCTTACCGGGCGGCTTTGGTCTTTTTTGCGGTGACCGTGCTGGTCTATACCATTGTCGGGGGTTTCCGCGCCGTCGCCCTGACCGATACTCTCCAGGGGGTGATCATGACCGTGGGCGTGATCTTGTTGATTACGGCCGCCGTCACCGCCGGCGGTGGGGTCGGCCGCTTGATCCAGGGGCTCTATGCCATCGATCCCGGCTTGATCAGTCCCCTTGGCGTCAATCCTGCTCACACCTCCATCGCTTGGGTCACCTCCTTCTGGATCCTGGTTGGTTTTGGCGTCATTGGGCTGCCCCAGGTGGCCACCCGGGGCATGTGCTACCGGGATAGCGCCAGCTTGAAAAAGGCGATCATATACGGGACAATTGTTTCTATGGTCCTGCTTTTCGGTATGCACCTGGTGGGCGCTTTCGGACGGGTCCTGGTCACGGATAATATTGTTTCGGGCGATCTGGTGGTACCGGCCTTGATTACCCAACTTTTCCCCAACTGGATCGCCGGGATTATCCTTGCCGCCCCCCTGGCGGCGGTCATGTCCACGGTGGACTCCCAGCTTCTTATGGCGGTGGGAGCCATTATCAACGATATTTACGTGAACCTGTTTAACCCCCGCCTCAAACGGGCTGCCGCACTTACCTTTATCTGTTCGATTGCCATGGGGGCGATCGTTTTCGTTTCTGCCTTCAACCCGCCGGAGCTGATCGTCTGGCTAAACCTGCATGCTATTGCCGGACTGATCGCTACTTTCCTGTGGCCGGTCCTCCTTGGTCTTTACTGGAAACGGGCCAATACTGCCGGTGCTTTTGCCTCAATTGTTGCCGGCGCCGGGTCGTACTTGCTCTTTACCAGCAAGGTGTTCAATAAATATCTGGTCGGACTGACCGGCTCTTCGCCGTACCTGCTCGAGTCGGGCTTTTTCCTTAACCTTCAGGCCGGGCGCCCTTTGGGGATGCATGCTATTGTGGCTCCACTGTTTATTGCTCTGGCGGCCTTCCTGGTTTTTACCGTTCTGACACCCCGGCCGCCTTTCCGTATCATCAAGAAGTTTTGGGGTATCTAGACGGAAAAGAGGAGTGTTAAGGTTGTGTTATTCATCCTGCCCTGTGAAAACGGAGCGGTCCGGGGACACTGCCTTTGCCGGAAAACTACGAGTTGCCGCCGGCACCATCGTGCTTTCCCCGATGAGTTCCCGGTTTTTGACGGGGTATCGATCTGGCCGACAGTCCTTTCCGGTCCACGACGTGGGCAGGAGATCGCGTCCTGCTTGTGTAATCAAAGTTTGGTACTATGACCTGAAAAAAGGTTTTAGTTTTTCCTAAAAGAAGGATCGCCCCTTTCCGGCATCAATAAAGGAGTACTCGGTAAAAAAGCGATGTTAAAAGTGGCCCATCGCACCCTGGAACTGCTTGAGTATATTTGTAACAGTGACGGCAGAGCTTTTACGGTCAAGGAACTGAGCACAACTTTCGGCCTGAATAAAACCTCAATTTTTCGCATGCTCAGGGTACTTACCAGTCGGGGCTACCTGCAACAGGAAGAGAAGGCGGGTTGCTACAGTCTCGGTCTGAAATTGCTGGAGTTAAGTGCCCGGGTTTCCGGGAAGATCGGGCTGCTTGAGGCGGCCCTCCAGCACCTGGAAAGGTTGTCTGTCGAACTGAAAGAAACCGTCAACCTGGCGGTTATGCGCGATTGCGAAGTTGTTTATATTCATAAAATAGAGAGCCCGCACTTTCTGCGCACCGATCTGCGGGTCGGCTCGGCGATGCCCGCCTACTGCTGTGCTCCGGGCAGGGCCATGCTGGCCTGGTACCCGCCGGACCGTCTTGCGAGCGTCTGCCACTTCCTTGCCGGTGAAGCAGCGGCAGCACCCGCGCTACCGTCTTATTCCCGTTTATTGGAGGACCTGGGGCACATTCGCCACAACGGTTATGCGATCGATTACGAAGAATCCATTCCAGGAATCGTTTGCATTGCCGCTCCCATTCTTGACGCGACAGGTAAACCTCCGGCAGCGATCAGTGTTGCCGGGCCATCTTTACGCCTGCATGAAAAAATGGTGCACGAGGTTGGTACCCGGATCCGCGATTGTGCCGCCCGGATCTCGCGGCGTATGGGCTACAGCGAAACGGTAGGCCGGTGAGTCATCATTTCTAACAAGATCATGGATGTTCTGCCGGAAAAGTTACAAACGCCGGTTGATCATGGGGAATAAGGGTCATATTGATCTTGAGCCGGGAAAGTGTTAAAGTAGACGCAACATGTTACATGTTTTATGAATCACGTCCCAGCCAACGCCTAAGGCAGATCTTGGAAAGGAGACGTTGCCATGAACCGGACCGGCCAACCGTCATTCCCGGCCCGGCCCCGCCTGGCGGGTTCTTTCAAGGACCAGGCTGTACAGTTGATCAAGGAAGCGATATGCAGTGGCGAGTTTCCTGCCGGCGAAATATTCTCCCACGAACAATTGAGCCGCTGGCTCGGGATTAGCCGTACGCCCATCCGTGAGGCCCTCCTGGAGCTCCAGGGTGAAGGGCTGGTCGCCATTCATCGCGGCCGGGGGACCGAGGTCGTCCCGGTATCATGCCGGGAGATGCAAGAAATTTTTGAAATACGGGAAGCTCTGGAGGCAAAAGCCTTTACCCTGGCCATTGAACGGATCAGTGGTGAGAAATTACTTGAGCTGCAGCACCCCTTTCTACATTACCGGCGGCAATTTCGTTTAGGTGAACCGGTTGATTATGTCCAGGTCAACCGTGAGTTTCACCTTTCAATCGCCCGCGCTTCAGGTAACAGCCGTCTTTATAAAACGATCGCTTCGTTGCTCGACCAGCCGGTACGGACCGGGTTTTATGCTCTCTTCATGTTGCAGCGGGCCAACGATTCCATGGCCGAACACCAGGGTCTGCTTGGCGCCGTTGAGGCCAAGAATGTACAAAAAGCCCGTGAACTGATTGGACAACACCTGCGCCGGGCTTGCACCGCCCTGCTTCATGCCCTTGAAAAGACCGGCATTGCACCCTGAGGACCGGTTATTCTTTCTCAATCAACCGGTAGTTGGAAGGTTGAATATTTGTATCCGGTCGTACCGGTCAAGTTTAAGCTTAAGCCGTCTTGTTGGAGGAGCAAATAGTTTTTAACGGCAGGAACCGGCGGGGCTGCGTAGAAATTTAATCAATATCCAGGCCGGGGGTAACCCTTCCGGATCGAGTTACAATATTTGAATTGCCCCCCGGAATTGAACAAGACAGTGCGAGAAGTGGACTCTTAACAATAGCTTGGGCAGGAGGAACAGCAGTGCGTCAAAACCATCTCCCATTCAACCGGCCCCTGATCGGCGAAGAAGAAATAGAGGCGATCGTGCAAACACTTCGTTCGGGCTGGCTCACCACCGGGGCTTGCACTCTGAAGTTCGAGAAGCGTTTTGCCGCCCGGGCGGGAGCTCCCGGAGCACTGGCTTTGAACTCATGCACCGCTGCGCTCCATACCGCGCTGCTGGCTCTCGGTACCGGTCCCGGGGATGAAGTTATCACCACTCCCTTCACCTTCGCTGCATCGGCAAATGTGATCGAACATACCGGGGCCCGCCCGGTATTGGTAGACATTGAACCCGACACCCTCAACATCGATCCCGGGCTGGTTGAACGGGCGCTCACGCCCCGTACCCGGGCGATCATGCCGGTCCATTATGCCGGCCATCCCGTTGAAATGGATCCGCTGCTTGAACTGGCCGAACGCTATCGTTTGGAAATAGTCGAGGATGCCGCCCATGCTTTTCCGGCTTCCTACCGGGGGGTCATGGTTGGCTCCCGGAAAAACCCGGCCGCCTTTAGCTTTTACCCGACCAAGAACCTTACCACCGGTGAAGGGGGCATGCTCACCGGTGATACCGGTTTGCTGGAACGGGCCCGGACGGTCAGCCTACACGGCCTCAGTCGCGACGCCTGGCGGCGTTATGAAAAGGGGGGCAGCTGGTATTACGAAGTGTTGTTACCCGGTTTCAAATACAATATGCCCGATATTGCGGCCGCTCTCGGGTTGGTACAGCTTTCCCGGATCGACGCGTTCCAGGAACGGCGCCGCGCTATCGTTCGGGCGTATAACGAAGCTTTTTCCGATTGCCCGGTCCTGGAAACACCGGTTGAGCGCCCGCATGTTGAACATGCCTGGCATCTTTATGTGCTTCGGCTGCGGGAAGAAAAACTAACGATCGACCGGAATCGTTTTGTTGAGGCGTTGGCTGCCCGTAATATCGCCACCTCGGTCCATTTCATTCCGGTTCACCTGCACCCGTATTACCGGAAAAAGTATGGTTTTCATCCCGAAGATTTTCCGGTGGCCTATGACAACTACCGCCGCGTGATCAGCCTTCCTCTTTATCCCGGGCTGGAAGATCGGGATGTCGCCGACGTCATTGAAACGGTTCTTGATATTGTTCGCCTATACCGGCGTTAGGTGTGGGCTTGATCCCCTCTTCCGCCCACAAGAGGCGGGATTTAATCCCCACCAGAACACAAAAGCGCGTCCTGTTTCCTTTCATTTTTCCCAAAACGATACAGCAGTGTCATTCCAGGAGGTGTCCATGATGGTGGAAAACGAGATCAGCTTGCGAGAACTGGTCAATCTATTTGTTAAAGGATGGCGGTTCATCGCCGCACTTACTCTGGGCACGGCGTTTCTCGGTGCGGCATATGCATTCATGATCTATACCCCCACCTACCAGGCTACATGCGTGGTGGATGTTTTGCCATACCGGGTTTCACCTTACACCTTCGAAACTGCGAATTTTGCCGGAAAGGGCGACACCCAAACCTTCCTGCAAAGCTGTGTCCGTCGAGGCAAGGAGGAAGGACTGCCCGAGCAGGCTTTTGATTACCTGCACGTACAAGAAATTCGCAACTCGACCCTGGTCGAGATCCATGCTACTTATACTGATCTGGAAACGGTTTCACGGGCGGCCAACCTCGCCGGGGAAGAGTTGCTGCGGCTGGTGCACCGACAACGGGAGGAGGAGCTTGAGCGGGCCCTGATCGCCGCCCGGGGGGCGCTGAGCCACGCTGATGCTGAAATAACGGCTTACCGCGAAGCCAACCCCGGCCGGGACGCCGGAACGGTGGAGGAACCGTATCTGCGGTTACTGGAAGCGCGGGGCGACCTCCTTTTTGAATTAAGCGAGGTTGCCGGCCAACTCGAACTGATTCGTAACAGCGAATACATTGATGCCGTGCCCTGGCTCTTTAGCGGTAAACCTTCCCTACCGCGAGTGATGATGAACCGTCTTGTCTATATCGTGGCGGCCCTGATCCTCGGTCTGATGTTTTCCAGCTTTCTGGTATTTTTTAAGCATTTCTGGATCGTAGCCGGACGGGGGGAAGAGGAGGCCGGCTAGACTGCCTTTGAGGGGGATGGTGGCGGAAAGGAAATGTTTGATGCTGGTGCAGCATAGCTTTTTTTACCTTCTCGCCCGGGGACTGCCCGGAATGGTGAGTTTACTGGCTATCGCTCTTTTTACCCGGCTGATTTCGCCCGAGCAGTATGGTTACTATACGGTGGTTGCCGCCGGGGCAAGTTTGGCCGGGGCCGTGATTTTTCAATGGCTGCGCCTGGGCTTGCTCCGCTTTTTGCCGGCCTACCTGGATCGGCGGGAACAGTTTCTTGCCACCGTCGCCGCGGGCTACCTGTTTCTTGCCGCGGCGGTTACCCTCCCCGGGGTGTTCCTGATATTTCTCTGGCCGGAACCGGCCCTGCGCGGCCTGCTCGTTTTCGGCCTGCTGATCCTGTGGGCCCAGCCTTGGTACGAACTGAACCTGGAACTGGCCCGGTCACAGCTTGCGCCGGCACGTTACGGCTTGATCATGATCTCCCGTTCCTTGTTGCTGCTCTTCGCTGGCGGTCTGCTGGCCTATCTTGGCTGGGGCGCGGCCGGGCTGCTGACGGGGATGTTCCTCGGGTTCCTGCTTCCATCCCTTGCCGTTACCGCCCGTGAATGGCGGGGCGCGAACCCCGCCCGGGCCGACCGGGCCGTGATGCGGAAACTTCTCATCTACGGCTTGCCCCTGACGGCGGCTTTCGCCCTGGATTTTGTCGTCAGCAGTTCGGACCGGTTCATGCTCGGACTGATGGTGGGGGCGCAAGAAACCGGGCTTTACGCGGTTGGTTACGATCTGTCCAAACAATGTCTTTGGGTCCTGATGGCAATAGTCAATTTGGCTGCCTATCCCCTGGTCGTGCGGGCTTTTGAGCGCGGAGGTCCGGAAGAAGCCCGGCCTTACCTGGTCCAGAATGCCGTCGCCCTTGTGGCGATCGCCTTGCCGGCGGCGGTCGGCCTGGCCATGTTGGCCACAAATATTGCCGGAGTGGCCCTGGGGCCGGAGTACCGCACGGCGGCGGTGCACCTGTTCCCTTGGGTCGCCCTGGGGATGTTTTTTGCTGGGATGAAAGCGTATTACTGCGATCTGGCCTTCCAGTTGGGGCGGAACACACTTGGCCAGGTCTGGGTGCTGCTGGCGGCGGCGCTGATCAACGTCGCTTTGAATCTATGGTGGATTCCGGTTTGGGGTTACATGGGGGCGGCCTATGCCACGGTTACCGCCTATATTGCGGGCGCCGTGTTCAGCGTTATACTGGGGCGGAAGATCTACCGGTTGCCTTTGCCGGGGATCGACCTGATCAAAATTGCCGCTGCCACGGCAGGGATGGCCCTGGCCTTGTGGCCGGTCCGATCCCACGCTGCCGGAACCCTGGTCCTGGCCGGACAGATTGTCTGGGGGGCGGCGGTTTACGGAATTTTGTTTTTACTCCTTGATGTCCGAGGCAGTCGCAGTATCGTGGCCGGACTGGCCGGCAAGTTTTTCCGCAAGGCGGCGTAACGGGGGCTATTTCCTTTTTTTGTGGAGTTGGAGAATCGTTTTGGAGTTACCTTGCCCGAAACAGATCGGGGAAAGGGAAGGTAAGGGAGGCAGTTACCGGTGGCGGGAAGGGTTCCGCTTCAGTCAAATACAAGGCTGGCTATTTTTTTACCATCCCTTGAAGGGGGCGGGGTGCGCCGGGTTATGGTCAACCTGGCCCGTGGTTTCAGCGCAGAAAACACTCCGGTGGACATGGTTCTGGCCCGAGCCGAGGGTTCTTACCTGGCTCAGCTTCCTGCCGCGGTGCGGGTAGTCGATCTCCGTGCACGCCGGGTTGCCCGTGCTCTCCCCGATTTGGTCCGTTATCTGCACCGCGAACGGCCCGCCGCCCTTCTAACGGCGATGGAGCATGTCGGTTTGATTGCCCTCCTTGCCCGCCGTCTTTCCGGTATTTCGGTTCGGGTAGTGGTGAGTGTCCATACCGTTTATTCCCATGAAACACGTCATTTTCGGCATCACCACAATCGCTTCCTGGTGCCTTTCCTGGTGCGGCGTTTTTATCCCGGGGCCGGTGCGATTGTAGCAGTTTCCTCCGGGGTGGCCGCCGATCTGGTTCGGGCTACCGGTTTGTCGCGCAAACGGATCCGGGTGATTCATAATCCGGTAGTCACTACGGAGCTGCTTGCACAAATGCGCGAACCGCTTGAGCATCCCTGGTTTGCCCCGGGTGAACCACCGGTGGTGCTTTCTGTCGGGCGTCTAACGGCGGAAAAAAATTTTCCCCTCCTGCTGGAGGCATTCAGCTTTCTCCGCCGGGGCGGGCGGCGAATACGGCTGGTGATTATCGGTGAGGGGATGGAAAGGGCGAAACTGGAGACACTGGTTGCCCGGTCCGGTCTGTCGGAAGAGATTGCCTTGCCCGGGTTTGTAGCCAACCCCTATCCGTACATGGCCCGGGCGGCGGTTTTTGCCCTATCGTCCCGTTGGGAAGGATTTGGTAATGTCCTGGTCGAAGCGCTTGCAGCGGGAACGCCGGTCGTTTCGACCGATTGTCCGAGTGGACCGGCGGAGATCTTGGACGGCGGTCGCTACGGTCGTCTCACCCCGGTGGGGGATGCGGCGGCGCTGGCCGCGGCTCTGGCCGATACCCTCGATGCACCGCCGTCGCCGGCTCTGTTGCAGCGGCGTTCCGGCGATTTTACCCTGGAACGGATTTTGCCCCTTTACCGGGAGGTCCTTTACCATTAGTTCCCCGGCCGGTTTCGCCGGTTTGCCCCGTCCTGCTTTATCGGGCCGTCCCTCCTGCGCACCCCGGTTTCTTCCCGGCCGATCTTGTATACCTGGACCTTCACCCTTGCAAACAAACCGGTTCATACGCGGAGCAATCCTGGCTTCTCTTTTCGGCACTCTGCTGCTCACGCTCCAACTTGAGCCGGCTGTCTATTTTTTCCCCTGGCATACCGCCGGGATGATCGTTTTACAGGTTACGATTTTCCTTTTTGCTTTGCCGTTTATCCGCTTCCCTACAGGACGCCTGCCTCTTTTTTTCCCCGCGCTATGGGGTGCCCTTTTCCTATGGGCCGTTATTTCGGTTTTCTGGAGCACCGCCCCCGGGACTACATTGCAGCATGCACTGACGGTTTTTCCGACACCGGGTTTAACTTTGTTATTGGTCTATTGCGACCGTGACCCTGCAGCCACTTTCTGGTGTTTTGCGCGGGGGATGACCTGGTTTGGGACCTTTCTGGCAACGGTAGGGCTGCTCCTTTTTCTGGTCGGTGACCCAATTGTCCTCAGCCAGTGGGAAGGACTGCAGGCCGTGCAGATGGGGCCGGTGCGGCTGGCCCAGGCGGTTCATTACCTGGCCGGATGGTCGCGCATTTCCTCTCTGACCGGCGATCCGAACACGCTTGCCCTCTGGCTGGCCTTTTCACTGCCGTGCACCGGGTTGCTTTACGTCTCGAAACGGCTCCGCCCGGCCGGTTTTATTTGCCTGGCGATGGTGCAAAAAATTGCTTTAGCTTTTACCCTTTCCCGGGCCGGAACCGGGATGGCCCTGCTCGGCCTTGCCCTGGCCTACCTCTTTTTAGGGCGGGATGCCGGAGGTAAGTATATGCGGGCGCTGGCCCTGATCATGGTTTTGGTGGCGGCACTACTGTTCGCCAATGAATACCTATTGTTTCCTCCCGATGGCGGCGGAACTTCTGTTTTGTTCAATAATTCGCTTGGATTGCGGGAAGATGCCTGGCGACTGGCCCGGGGGGCGTTTTTTCAGAACCCTTTCACCGGGAACGGTTTTGGTACGGCTGCGGATTTTTTGCAAAAAGCAGGTTTAAATCTATTCCACCTGCATAATGTCTATTTCAGCATTCTTCTCGAAAGCGGGCTGCTCGGGCTGGTGTTGTTTTTGATATTCTGGCTGGGGGCCATGGCTTTGGCTGTCTGGAAATGTTGCCGTCTCAGCACTGCTTTTCCTCCGGGCGCCGCTTTGTCCGACAGCACGATTGCCCTTTTTGGGGTGATGGTATTATTGTTGCCACTGATCTTGCACCAGGTATTTGAAACCATGCTTCTACGGACCAATTTCCATACCCTGCTCTGGCTTTACCTGGCCGGGTTTGCCTCTCATCCGCGTCTAGGTTGAGAGAATACGGACTTGTGTTTTTTGCTCTTTTTCCCCCGATTGTCCGGGGCAGGACTGGAGCGAACACTGGTCGAAGTAATGACTTTGTCCCGCGGCACGGACCGGCCTGCGTTTCCGGTAACGATACGGCGGGGTAAATCATTTGACGGAACAGGAGTAACACCATGGCCCGGTATGATCGTACCATCCCTGGAGAAACCCTGCGGCTTACACCCCGTCTAGGGGTGCTTCTTTCTCTTGGCGGCACGTTCCTTTTCAGCCTGGAGCTCTCCCCCGGGAAACCGCTGGTGCCCGGAGTGACCGTTGTCATGCTTGCCTTCCAGTTGCTCCCATTTGTCTTTCTGGCCGCTGTGTTGCCGACCATACGTCTCCGCCTGGGCGGGATCACCTCTCTGACCCTCTTTTCAATGCTTGCATTCTTCTTCTGGGCGGTGTTTACTTCTTTCTGGAGTGAGCTGGCAGATCTGTCTTTGCGCCGGGCCCTGCTTGTTTTCGTTCCGGTACTGCTGCTGCTTTTGCTGGTTTATTGTGATCAAGCCCCCCTGCGCACCTTCTGGGTTTTTGCCCGGGGTATGGCCGCGGCGGGCTTGCTCCTTTCTCTGAGCGGTCTTTTCCTTTACTGCTGTGGCAAGACTATCTATCTCAACCAGTGGGAAGGAATCCAGATGTTTCAGTTGGGGCCGCTCAAACTGGTACAGGTTTTTCACACCCTTTCTTCTTTTATCCGCATCTCTTCGCTAACCGGCAATCCCAACACCCTGGCCGCTTACCTCATGGTTTCCCTGGTGCTTACACTGGCTCTTTTCGCTGCCAGGCATATCTCTATGGCCGGATTCCTGTTTTTGAGCGGTGTACAGGGGCTGGCTCTGTTACTAACCTTTTCCCGGGCCGGTGTTGGGTGCACGGTGATCGCGGCGGCCATTTATTTCCTTTTTACGGCTCGGGGAGGGCACGCGAAAATAATTCGGATCACGCTCACGGCGCTGATTGTGCTGGTCTTGCTATTTTTCCTGTTCGGGTTTTTATCACAGGAATTGGAAGGGGCGTTCCTGCAGCGCACCACAGCGCTTTCGTTGCGGGAATATTCCTGGAGTCTGGTCTGGAGGGCCTTTCTGGAACGACCGTTTACCGGGGTGGGTTACGGGGTTTCGTTCGAACGGATTCTGGAACCGGCCGGTATTGTGCGCCGTACGCATAACGCCCATCTCGGGGTTTTAAGCGAAACCGGTTTAGGCGGCTATATGCTGTTCATGGGCGTATGGTTGCTGGGGGTGGGGCAGGGGTTTTTGCGAGCCCGGCGTTTTTCAGGGCATGATACCGCCGGTGCGGCTTTTGCCGCTTCCTTTGCTTTGCTCACAGTTCTTTTGTTGCACCAATTCTTTGAAAACCTCATTCCTCGCTACGGTTTTCACACAGTTTACTGGATCTACTTGCTTGCCCTGGCAACCCATCCGAATATTTTGGGGGAGGACGGCTCATGACGCCGGCGGGCCGTTTTGCAACACGGGATGGATTTACCGTTTCGGTGATCATCCCGACCCGCGATCGTCCGGATCTGCTAGCGCGTACACTAAAAAGCGTTTTTGCCCAAACTCGACCGCCGGACGAAATTATTATCGTGGACGACGCCTCGACCATGCCGCTTCATAACGTGTTCAGTGCTTTTTCACCCTCCAGGGAGGAAAAACCCGGGGCAAGGCGGGGCTCGTTTTACTACCGGTTGGCATCCCGCGGTGTTTCCTTACCCGTTCCCCGGCTGCTCTGGCACAGACTGGCCCGCCCCCTGGGTGGCGGTGCAGCCCGAAATACCGGGGCGGCGCTTGCCCGGGGGGATATCCTGATGTTTCTTGATGATGATGACACCTGGCTGCCGGAGAAAACGGCCCGGCAGTTGGCTGTTTTCAGGGATAACTCCGACGTGGGTCTGGTCTATTCCGGCCGTCGGGTAGTGGATGAGCAGGGCCGACTCATTTTTACCGTTTATCCCGAAGCAGCGGGAGCGGTGCACCGTCTTTTGCTGCAGCGCAATGTAATCGGTGTTACCTCGGCGGTAGCCTTGCGCCGTAAAGTCTTCCACGACGCCGGTGGGTTTGACCCGGAATTGCCGGCCCGCCAGGACTACGATTTGTGGATTCGCGCCGCCGGGCTGGCTCCGGTTGCTTTCGATGGCGCGGCTACCGTGAATTGGATGGTACACAGTAAACCCGGGAGGCAGGTTTCCAGCCGTCCGGACAACTACCGCCGGGCGATTGAGATCATCTTTGGAAAGTACCGCCAAGCGTTTGCCACCCTTGAACCGGTCGAGCGCCGCCGTGCTTTTGCCTCCCAGTACGTGGTTTTGGCCGAGAAATATGGACAGGCCGGGCGTTTCCCGGCCCAGGCGGCAACGGCCTTGAGAGCCCTGGCCATTCACCCTTCACCGGCTGCCCTTTCCCGCCTGCTGCCGTATCCACTCTGGCTCAAGCTGCGCCGCCTCCTTGAACAACGGCGAACTTGAAGTAGCAGCAGGAACCGGGTTAGCCGGGGGGAAAACCGGTTCTATCCCTGTCCGCCTCCGGTAAAGATTTGTCTTTCCCTTTCAGGGGACTCAATACCACCAAGGAGACTTGTTTTGAGTTCTTACAGCAAATTCGAACGCGCCGCGGCCGGTCTCCTCGAGGTCCTGCCGGGGGTAAAACCGGTCCTCAAACAGGCCTACCAACGCTTGAACTATCTTTTCTTCCGGGAACGGGGGTTTCGTTTTGCGCTCCACCCCGGGGTGCGCCTCATGACCCCGACCGAATGGGCCGGAATCGAAGCCGGAGCTGAGTCCAGGGAAGAGCTTTTTTTCGGATACTATGACAAATCGCCTTGGTCCCCGGACGGCACCCGTTTTCTTTGCCACCGCCTGGTCCCACCGGATTCCGGTGCTGCCGGGCCTGCAGTTGAAATCATGCTCTACGATCGTGCGGCCCGCTGCACCCGGGTCCTGGGCCGCACCGTAGCCTGGAACCTACAACAGGGGGCGATGTTGCAATGGTTGCCTGGAAGCGCGGGTCGCAAGATCCTTTTTAATGACCGGGTGGAGGGAAAACTTGCTGTCCGTATTCTGACCCTGCCCCCGGCTTCCGGTTTTCCCTTATCCGCCGAAAAACGGGTACCGAATTCCGGCCAAAACTGCAACGGCAGCATTGAAAGTTCGATTCCCTGGCCGGTCCAGGCGGTCCATCCGGCCGGTCGGGAAGCGCTAACCCTTAACTACCGCCGTTTGGCGGCGTTGCGTCCCGAATATGGCTACGCCGTTGCGGCCGAAAACTTTGCTCCGGACCAGCCTTCGGCGGAAGACGGAATTTGGCGCATCGATCTGAATACGGGCCGGGGGAAGCTGGTTCTGAGTCTGGATTTCCTGGCTGCTTACCGGCCCCGTCCGGAAATGGAGAATGCGCGGCACAAGGTCAACCACCTTCTTTATTCACCCGGGGGCAGCCGGTTTGCTTTTGTGCACCGCTGGTTTGGGCCACGAGGAAAGTCTTCTCGCCTCTATACCGCCGTTTCGGATGGATCCGGGTTGCGCCTGCACCTCGATCAGCGTATGGTTTCCCACTATTGCTGGTTCGATGAAGAGCGCCTTCTGGTCTGGGGACGCGCTCCGGAAGCGGGGGACCATTATTACTGCGTAAACATGGCCACGGGGGAGCGCGAAATAGTTGGATCGGGTCTGCTTGACCGCTACGGTGACGGCCACCCCAATTTTTCTCCGAACGATCAATGGATTCTTACCGACAGTTACCCCGACCGGCGGCGTCAGCGCCGCCTGCTGCTCTACCGTCCACAAACGGGCACCCTGATCGAGGCGGGTCGGTTTCTGGAGCCTTGGAAGTTCAACGGACCGGGCCGTTGTGACCTGCACCCTCGCTGGAATCACAGTCAAAACGGTGCCGGCCTGGTCTCATTCGATTCCACCCATAGCGGCCGCCGCGGGACCTATATCCTTGATCTGAATGCCATTATGGATGGTTTTACCACCTGAAGGGTTTGTTCCACCAAAACAAGAAGTCTATCTTGTTCAAACAAAATTCCGAAGGGGGAGGGTTTGCAGGGTGGATAGGGATAGTTTTGACTCTTTTGATACACCGGGAGTCACCGTAGGCATCCCCTTCCACGCCAAAACAGATCCGGCCCATTTTCGTCTGGCCGTTGATTCGATCCTGAGCCAGACCTGCCGCCCGACGACGATACACCTGGTCCAGGACGGCCCGGTTGCTACGGCGTTGGCCGCGGCAGCCCGGGAATATGCCGCTGCCGATCGGAAGATCCGGTTACTGGTGCTTCCGATCAATTCGGGTCTGCCTCTGGCTCTGAATCTTTCTATCCTTGCCGGTCACACCCGCTATTATGCGCGCATGGATTCAGACGACATCGCCCACCCGGAACGGTTGGCCCGGCAAACCGCCTTCCTGGACCAAAACCCCCGGGTGGATATTGTCGGCACCGGGGCGATTGAGTTTATGGAGGATCCCCACCGGGAAAAGGGCATACTCAAGCAAATGCCTTCTGATCAAGCCGGCATCAGGAAAATGTTCCATTACCGGGATCCCTTTGTTCATCCTTCGGTCATGTTCCGGCGCTCGGTTTTTGCCCGCACCGGCCTTTACGATCCCCGTTTCCGTACCAACCAGGATACCGAGCTGTGGGCGAGGGCCCTGAAGTGTGGGGTGGGGGTAGCCAACCTCCCGGAACCGTTGCTTTATTTCCGTACGGTGGGAATGGTTCGTAAACGGGCGGATCTGGGCGCAGTACTACGGTTGGTCCGGGCCCGTTACCGTTTCAACACCTGGTCGCCGCCGCTCAACTGTTTAAAGATCGCTGCCCTGTTATTTCGTTTTTTGCCGCATGGGGTACAGTTATGGGGTTACCGTAAACTGCGTTGAACGGTCCTTTGTGCGGGGTTTCGTTTCATCCCCTTGTACACAATAAAAGCCGGTTTGATCAAACCGGCTTTATTTGCCTAAACGTTGAAAGCCTGATTCGAGGTTGGCCCGAATCTATACCTTCACCACGTTGGCGGCCTGGGGCCCGCGGTTTCCTTCGACCACGTCGAACTCTACAACCTGGCCTTCTTCCAGGGTTTTAAAACCTTCCTCTTTGATTTCCGAATAGTGCACAAATACATCCCTGCCATTATCGACTTCAATGAACCCGTACCCTTTTTCAGGGTTAAACCATTTAACTCGGCCTTGCATTAAGACGTACTACCTCCTAAATCTCCTTGAACGGAGTTATTACGTAGAACTTTAGCATATTTAAAATATAAATGCAAGATCTGCTGAAAATGTTTTCGAAAGGCTCAGTCATCGGTACGGTGCGGTATGGAAGCAAGTGTTTGGGGATAAAACTGTATTGGGGAAAGGAAATGCTTCCTGCAGGGGCGAAAAATAATATGGGAGGTGCCGGCGGGAGCTGGCTGCAAGTTCGCGCGGCTTTACGCCAGCCGGACCCGGATGGGAGGTGTAAGGGAAAATGGTTCTTGGGGTGGGGGTAGACCTGGTTTCCATGCGGCGGATCGAACGGGTTTACCGGCGACGCCCGCAGCGCTTTCTGCAGCGGTTGTTTACCGGCCGCGAACGGGCGCTTTTACAAAAACGCCCACGACCGGTCCCGGCCCTGGCGGCTCGCTTTGCCGCCAAGGAAGCGGTTTTAAAGGCCCTGGGCTGCGGTATCGGACCGGCCGGGCTGGCCGAAATAGAGGTGCTGGCGGACCGCGGCCGCCCTCCGGAGGTGTTTCTGCACGGGCATGCCGCCCGAATCGCTGCCGCAAAAGGGGTTGCCGCCGTTGCTGTTTCAATGACCCATGATCCTCCCTTTGCCGCGGCCATGGCCGTTATTACCGGAAAATAACGAAAAATGCAAGGTTCCTACCGAGCTGATCCCGACTACGGCTCACCCGAAAAAGATAAACAGTTTTGCTTTTTTTGATATTGCTCGGGTTCTGATTATGGCATATAATATTAACACTCGTTAACGGTGACGGTTACTGTTTTAATCCCGAGTAAACCAATCAGGATTAACGGGAGGATAGTGATGCGTCTTTCAGCAAAGGTGGAATATGCGGTCCGGGCCATGGTCGTTCTGGCCTTTCATCATTCCGAGGAGGCCTTGCCGTTGCGGGAAATTGCCCGGCGGGAAACGCTCTCCTTTTCCTTTTTGGAACAGATCTTTATTTCCCTGCGGCGTTGCGGCCTCGTTTCCAGCGTCCGTGGGGCGCGGGGCGGTTACCGCTTGGCCCTTGATCCGGCATCAATCAGAATTGGCGATATCGTGCGGGCGGTGGAGGGGCCGATTACACCGATCAACTGCCTTGAACACCAGCAAAAAAAAGCCTGTTTCCGTAGCGGCAACGAGGTTTGTTTGACCCGGCATGTCTGGGAAAAACTACGCGACTGCATCAACGAAGTCCTGGATGGAGTAACCCTGGTTGATCTAATGAATTAATCATCCTTGGGGGGATAACCGCATGTCCAAACGACGTGTCTACATGGATCACGGGGCCACCACGCCACTGCGGGAGGAGGTGCTGGAGGCGATGTTGCCTTTCCTTAAAGATAACTTTGGCAACCCCTCCAGCATTCACACCTGGGGGCGAGAAACCCGCCGGGCAGTGGAAACGGCACGGGAAAAGATTGCCGCTACCCTGGGGGCTGAACCTGATGAAATTTGTTTTACCTCCGGGGGCACCGAATCGAATAATATCGCCATTTTCGGGGCCGCCAAGTTGCAGCGCCGGGGCGGTCATATTATCACCTCCGCTGTTGAACACCACGCCGTTTTCGATGTTTGTCGCGAATTGGCCCAATCCGGTTACCGGGTCACCTTCCTCCCGGTCGACCGCTTCGGCGAGGTTTCGATGGAGGATCTCCGGGCTGCTTTGGTACCCGATACCTTTCTTATTTCAATCATGACGGCCAACAACGAGGTTGGTACATTGCAGCCCGTAGCCGAAATCGGCGCTCTGGCCCGAGAAAAAGGAGTTCTTTTCCACACCGATGCCGTGCAGGCGGTAGGACAGGTTCCGATCAACCTGCGCGAGTTGCCGATCGATTTCTTGTCCATGTCCGCCCACAAGATTAACGGTCCCAAGGGTACGGGGGCACTCTTCATCCGCCGCGGCGTCAAGGTTGCTTCCTTGCACCATGGCGGCGGTCAAGAACACCGGCTACGTCCGGGGACCGAGAATGTACCCGGTATTATCGGGCTGGGCCGTGCCCTCGAATTGGCCGGGCCGGAGATACCGCAAAAAAGCCATCACCTGGCCGCCTTGCGCGATCGCCTCATCCACGGCCTGCTCGCGATCGAGGACGTTTACTTGAACGGTCATCCCAAGCGGCGTTTGCCGGGCAATGCAAACGTCAGTTTTCGCTATATTGAAGGAGAATCAATTCTTTTAAGCCTTGATCTGCAGGGGGTGGCCGCATCGAGCGGGTCGGCCTGCACCTCGGGGTCCACCGAGGCTTCCCATGTTCTCACCGCCATGAAGCTGGAACCGGAAAATACTCACGGCTCGGTGCGTTTTTCGCTTGGGCGCGGTAATACCGTCGATGATGTTGACTATGTTTTACAAATACTGCCGCCGATCGTGACCCGGCTGCGCCGCCTTTCAGCCTACTCCCGGAACCAGGATCGACTTACCGGTTGGAAGACATCGTAACTGCAGTGCGGGGGGCATCGTTCCCGGGGGACGCCATGCAATCCGATCAATGAAAGTGCAACTGGGGAAGGTGAAAGCTATGTATACGGAAAAAGTGATGGATCATTTCAACAACCCCCGCAATGTCGGGGAGCTCCCCGGTGCCGACGGCACGGGGGAGGCGGGCAGCTTCAAGTGCGGCGATACGATGATCCTGCAAATCAAGGTGGACAAGGTTTTCGCAACGGATAATCCCGGGCAGATTGACCAGTCCGGTAAAACCGGCAAAACAAGGGAAATCATAGCCGATGTCCGTTTCCGCACCTTCGGCTGCGCCGCCGCCATCGCTTGCAGCAGTATGCTGACCGAGATGGTCAAGGGCATGACTTTGGATGAAGCCTTGCAGGTCAGCAATGCCGCTGTTGCACAGGAATTGGGTGGGCTGCCCGCGCCCAAAATGCATTGTTCGAACTTGGCTGCGGACGCTCTGCACAATGCTATCGTCGATTACCGCCGGCGCACCCGGGTCTAGCAAATAGCTTCAGCTTCATAAACGATCCCTCCGGGCATATACATTAGTATTGCATCGCCCGGGAGGAAACTTAGCTGAGCACCCCCGTTGTGAACTGGACGAGCCGTAAACGGAACGGCCGGCGCCGCTCCTATCAAAACAAAAAGGACTATTGCCTGCCGGCCGTTGTCACACTCTTTTTTTTAATTCTATTTTTTTGGCAGGGCCCTCTTTCCGGCCGGTTTGCCCTGCCGGATTTCGCTTCCGAAGAAGTACTTTCCCAAAGCGGCGGTTTACGCGAGTTCCAGGAGGATAACCCCGCTACCGAAGGTGAAGGCATCATCCTTTTTTTGCAAAAGGTACTCGGGGACACGCTGCCCGGTTTGACCCCTCCGCCATGGTCGTTTGAAACCGTGCTTCGGGGGGCGGCCTTTTCTCTTTTTAAAGGCATGACCGGGGCGGATCCACGGGTTCCCTGTTCTTTTCTTGATCGTGAGCTGGGTGCAGGATCCGGGATCCACCTGCCGGTGTTTCTGGACTTTCCGGATCATTCCCTCCCTGAAAGCGCCGCCCATCCATCCCCTTCGACCGACCCGGAAAACCCCGGGAACGGGGAGCCGGGCCCCGTTCGCCCTGATTATCCTTTTGTTCCCGGCAGCCGACCCGAGATCCTGATTTACCATACCCATATTACCGAAACTTTTGTCCCAGATGCACAGATGATTTATACCGAAAACCTGGAACTGACCGTGGCCCGGCTCGGTGCGGAACTGGCCTTGTTACTGGAAGAGCAGTACGGCCTGCCGTTGCTTCACCATACCGGGGTTTACGATCTGCCGCGTCATTTAAGTTATGAAAAGGCCCGGCCGGCTCTGAAACAATTGTTGCTTGAAAACAGTGACCTGCGCCTGGTGGTGGACCTGCACCGGGATGGGGTGGCACGAGAAGTAACCACGGTTACCCTGGGTGGGGTGACCTACGGCAAGATCTTGCTGGTTGTGGGAACCGGTTTCCCGGATTACCAGTACAACCTCAATGTTTCCTTGCACTTGCACCGTGAATTGGAAAGCCTGTTGCCCGGTTTGAGTCGGGGGGTACGCCAACAACCTTTTATTTACAATCAGGACCTGTGCCCCTGTTCGATTCTGGTCGAGGTGGGCGGTCATGAAAACAGCCTGGCCGAAGTCTCCGCAGCCCTGCCCTTCCTGGCCGAAGCACTGGCCCGGACTTACTACGCTTTCTTTCAAGCCGGCTGAATAGGAGGCGCGGCAGTCGTTTATCCTTATTAATAATGGCCCTGGAAAGGAGAACGGCTTTTGCGCTCTGCCGGAATCGGTTTTTGTTGCGTCTTGCTGGCGTTGCTTTTGCTATACAGTGGGCTTGCCGTAACCGAAAAAGGGGTTCATGAATTGCTGGGCCTGCAGCGGCAACCCGCTGCTTTCCGTATTAGCCTTGGGCCGGTCGGAGAACCGTTGCTGGTGTTCGGCGGCCGGCCCGTACCGCTCAACCCAACCGGGTGGGTTACACAGGCGGGAAAATGGCGGGTAGAATTCCGGCATTTTTTCGGCGACAGGAATCTTGACAAAGCGGAAAGATGATGATATTTTTTAACAGGGGATTAGCACTCTCATTTATCGAGTGCTAAGGCGGAATTCAAAACAGGGGGGAGGAGGGCGGGGTGCAACTACTGAACGAACGCAAACGGCGTATTCTTCGGGCCGTGGTGCATAGTTATACCGCTACGGCAGAACCGGTTGGTTCGCGCACTATCGCCCGGACGTACCGTATCGGAATCAGTTCGGCCACCATTCGCAATGAAATGGCCGACCTGGAAGAGATGGGATATCTGGAACAACCCCATACCTCGGCCGGACGGATCCCTTCCGATCGGGGCTACCGTTACTATGTCGATAACCTGATGGATGAGCCCGCCCTTGATCCTGCGGAAGCCAGGGCCGTGGTTAAGCTCATGAGCGGAGAAAAAATTCTGGAGATTGAAAAGATCATTTTGAACGCTTGCCGCGTTTTATCGTCCATTACCAACCACACCACCCTGATCATGGGGCCCCAGTTCCGTAAAAGTGCTTTCCGGCAGATGCGTATTTTGCCCCTGGACGACAGGCGCGGGTTGGTGGTGCTGATTACCGATACCGGTTTCATCAAGAATAAGGTGATCGACCTGCCCCATACCCTGAGCCAGACCGAACTGCATCAGGTGGTGGGTTATCTTAACCAGAAGCTGTACGGGTTGACCATCGATCAGGTCACCTTTTCTTTGATTAATGAGCTCAAACGCGATCTTTTCCGGCGTCTCGAGATCCTGGAACAGGCTTTCATGCTCCTGGAGGAAAGCCTGGAAGAAGAAGAACAGGTCCGGGTCTATCTTGGGGGAACGACCAACATTTTGAACCAGCCGGAATTCAAGAATGTCGATAAAATCAGGCAGTTACTATCCCTGTTTGAACAGGAACAACTGCTTTGCCGGATTCTCGAAAGCGGTGCGGGCGGTGAAGGACCGGCCGTTTTTATCGGCCGGGAGAATGTCATGGCCGATATCCAGGAGTGTACCTTGATCACCGCTGCTTACAAAGTAAATGAAAAGACCCTGGGCATCGTCGGCGTTTTGGGACCGACCAGGATGGCCTACCGGCGCGTGATCGGAGCGCTGTGCTGCCTGGTGGAAAATTTGAACAATATCCTTAGCACCCAGCGCTAAAACATGGTTTCTACCATCCAGTTGGGGAAGGCGGTGTGATTTTGAACGAAGTGGACAGGGAAAAAGAAGGGGTGAACGGCGCTGCCGGGCAAACTCCTCCGGACTGTTGCTCCTCCGGGCACGAACCGAACGAGAAATGTGTTGATGTCGGTACGGGACGGGTGCAGGAATCCGGCGCGGCGGTAACGACGGAAAAACCGGCGGAGCAGGGGTGCGATCCCCTGGAAGAAACTCGCCGGGAATGGGAACGCGAAAAGGATGAGCTGACTGACCGGTTGCTGCGCCAGAGGGCGGACTATGAAAATTATAAACGTATCCACCGCCAGGAACTCGAACGCTCCCGGGATGACGCCGTTTCCGATTTTATCAAGGGGCTTCTACCGGTTCTTGATAATCTGGAGCGGGCTCTTGATGCGGCCCGGCAAGAAAAAGGGTTGCCGCCGGCGTACACCGAAGGGCTTGATCTGATTTACGGGCAGCTTCTAAAACTGTTGGAACAGGAAGGGGTTACCGCGATCGTTGCGGAAGGAAAACCCTTCGATCCCCTTTTTCACCATGCGGTTGTCCGTGCCGGGGAAGGGGAAGGCGAGCCTGGAATCGTGGCCGAAGAGTTGTGCCGGGGTTATCTGTACCGGGAGCATGTCTTGCGCCCGGCCATGGTCAAGGTATTTTAAAATAGGCTTCGATCATTAACGGTATTCGGGAGGTATGGAAATGGGTAAAGTAATCGGAATAGACCTGGGCACCACCAATTCGGTGGTGGCCGTAATGATGGGCAGCGACCCTGAAATTATTGCCAATGCCGAGGGGAGCCGTCTCACGCCTTCGGCCGTAGCTTTCACCAAGGATGGCCAGCGTTTGGTAGGGCAGGTGGCCCGACGCCAGGCGATCACGAACCCGGAACGCACCATCCAGTCGATCAAACGCGAAATGGGCACCTCTTTTCGGGTCAACGTCGATGGTAAGGAATATACACCCCAGGAACTGTCGGCCATGGTTCTGCAAAAATTAAAAACCGATGCCGAAAGTTTCCTCGGTGAAAAAATTACTCAGGCGGTGATTACTGTCCCCGCCTATTTCACCGATGCGCAGCGCCAGGCGACAAAGGATGCGGGGAAGATTGCCGGTCTGGAAGTGTTACGGATCATCAACGAGCCGACTGCGGCCGCTCTTGCTTACGGTCTCGACAAAACGGGGGACCAGAAGGTGCTCGTGTTTGACCTGGGCGGAGGCACGTTTGACGTTTCTATTTTGGAGATGGGTGATGGGGTCCTGGAAGTACGGGCGACCAGCGGCAACAACCGTCTCGGCGGGGATGACTTTGATGAGCGGGTCATCGATTACATCGCCACGGAATTCAAAAAAGATCACGGGATTGATCTTCGTCAGGACCGTATGGCACTGCAACGGCTCAAAGAGGCGGCCGAAAAGGCCAAGATCGAACTTTCCACGGTGACCACAACTACACTGAACCTGCCTTTTATCACTGCGACCCAGGATGGCCCGAAACACCTCGATCTGACCCTGTCCCGGGCCAAATTTGATGAGCTTACCACCGATCTGGTTGAAAAAACCATGGGCCCGACCCGGCAGGCTCTTGCCGATGCCGGCTTGAAGGTCGAACAGATTGACCGGATTCTACTGGTGGGGGGGTCCACACGTATTCCCGCGGTGCAGGAGGCAATCCACAAACTTTTGGGCAAGGAACCGCACAAGGGGGTCAACCCCGATGAAGTTGTGTCTCTCGGGGCGGCCTATCAGGCGGGGGTTCTTTCGGGTGAAGCAAAGGATGTGCTGCTCCTTGATGTTACCCCTCTTTCCTTGGGCATTGAAACCCTGGGCGGGGTGAGTACCCGCATCATCGAACGCAATACCACAATTCCGACAACGAAAAAACAGGTCTTTTCCACTGCGGCCGACGGCCAGCCCAGCGTCGAAATCCATGTCTTGCAGGGTGAGCGGTCCATGGCCGCGGACAATATCACCCTGGGACGCTTCATGCTCGACGGCATTCCGCCTGCTCCCCGGGGCGTTCCCCAGATCGAAGTCAGTTTTGATATTGATGCCAACGGTATTGTTAACGTATCGGCAAAGGATCTGGGGACGGGGAAAGAGCAAAAGATTACCATAACCGGTTCAGGTGGCCTGGACAAGGACAAAATTGAACGCATGGTGCGGGATTCCCAGAAATTTGCGGAGGAAGATCGTAAGCGCCGCGAACTGGTAGATGCCCGGAACCAGGCCGATGCTGCGGCCTACAGCGCGGAAAAATCCCTGAAGGATCTCGGTGAAAAGGTAGATCCGGCCAAAGTCGAAGAGGTGCGCCGTGCCATCAGCGAAGCCAGGGAAGCAACGGCCGGCGATGACCTGGAACGGATCAAAAAGACTACCGAAAAGCTCAATGGTCACATGCATGAGCTCTCAACCAAACTTTACGAACAGGCGCGACAGCAGCAACAACAAGCTGCAGGCGGCGGTGCGGCTCCCGAGGGTTCTGCCGGGTCTGCGGAAGAAGGGGACGGGACCGGGGCCGAAAATGTGGTTGATGCCGACTTTGATATCAAAGATGAAAAGAAAGAGTAGAACCGGGCCGGTCGGGCCAATGCGGGTAAAGGATGACGGGAAACATGTCTAAACGGGATTACTACGAAGTGCTTGGGGTTGGCCGTGACGCCCCGCCGGAAGAGATCAAAAGGGCTTACCGGAAACTGGCCCGCAAGTACCATCCCGATTTTAATCCCGGCAACCCGGGAGCAGAAGAGAATTTCAAAGAAGTTAAAGAAGCCTATGATATTTTAAGTGATCCCCAAAAACGAACCGGTTACGATCAGTTTGGCCACCGGGCTGAAGTTTTTGGCGGTTTCGGACGACAGGCGGGAGGTTTTGGAGCGGATTTTGGCTTTGAAGATATTTTTGAAAGTTTCTTTGGCAGTTTTGGCGGGGGAGTTGAGCGGCGTCGCCCGGGGCCGGAGCGGGGAACCGACTTGCGCCATGACCTGGAAATAACCCTGGAGGAAGCTTATCGTGGTGGAGAAAGGGAAATTTCGGTACCGCGAACCGAGGTCTGCCCCGAATGCAAAGGATCCCGTTGCCGGGGCGGGGCCAGGCCCGAAACCTGTCCCTCCTGCAAGGGCAGCGGGCAGCAACAGTTTACTCGCAGTACCGTATTTGGCCGGTTTATGAGCGTGCAGCCCTGCGGGCAGTGCCACGGCGAAGGGACAATAGTGATCGATCCTTGCCCACGGTGCCGGGCCCAGGGGCGGGTGGTGGTGGAACGACGCATTGTTTTGAAAATCCCGCCCGGTGTGGACAGCGGTTCACGCCTGCGGGTGAGCGGGGGCGGTGAAGCGGGGTTCCGTGGCGGCCCGCCCGGTGATCTTTATGTTTTTATTACTGTCAGGCCGCACAAACGCTTCCTTCGCGAAGGAGATGATATTGTTCTTGAACTTCCCGTTTCCATGACTCAGGCTGCCCTGGGAACCGAGCTGAAAACGCCCACCCTCGATGGCCCCGAGATCTTGCGTATACCGGCGGGGACACAACCGGGGACCGTGTTTCGCTTGCGGGGTAAAGGTATGCCCCGTCTGCGCGGTGGGGGCCGGGGTGACCAGCGTATACTGGTTCAGGTGGCGATTCCGAAACGGCTCAATACCCGTGAAAAAGAATTACTGCAAGAGCTCGCTTCCTTGAGGGGGGAGAGGAGCGGGGGCGGGGAGAAGGGTTTTATCGATCGCATGAAAGACGCTCTCGGGGGGACCTCCTGACGAATTTACCAACGGGGGGAGAAGACCGGAGCGGCAGCGATAGGGGGCTTTTATAACTGCACCAATTCTTTCTTGAAGGTCAGTTTTTGAAACCGGGAGGCGAGGCGGTCCTCTCCCCGGAAGACTCGCGCCATGCCGCGGCGGTCCTGCGCCTGAAAACGGGGCAAACAATCCGTGTCGGCGACGGGTGCGGCGCGGTTTTCAAGGGGACCGTCATTTCCGCCACCCCTTCCGCAGTTCGGATTAGCCTCGGCGAACCGCTTTTTGCAGCCGAACCTGCTTTTCAACTAACCCTGTTCCAGGCGTTGGTCAAGGGGGAAAAACTGGATCTGATCGTCCGTCAGGCGACGGAATTGGGAGTAAAACGGATCGTCCCGGTGTATACCGCGCGCAGCGTCCCCCGGTGGGATGAACGGAAGGAGTTGCGCCGCCTGGCACGGCTGCGAGCGATTTCCAGGGGGGCGGCGGCCCAATGTCGTCGTGCTGTGATCCCGGCGGTTGAACCGGTATGCTCACTTGTCCGGGCGATCGCGATCGCTTCCACCGGGGCCCTATTGTTTCCGTGGGAAGATGAACATAAAGTATCTCTGGGGGACTTGCTGCGGGAGACCGTCTTTCACGGTCCTGTTTCTGTCTTTACCGGTCCCGAAGGAGGCTTTACTCTGTCCGAGGCTGCGGCACTTGTTGCGGCGGGGGCAATACCGGTCCACCTGGGACCGCGAATTTTACGCTCCGAAACGGCGGCTGCGGTCGCATGTACACTGATCCAGGCAGTGCGGGGCGATCTTGAAAACGGGGAAATACAATGAAAACGGTGGCCTTTTACACACTGGGGTGCAAGGTGAACTACGCCGAAACTGAATCGTTGCAGGCATTGTTTGAAAAAGCCGGTTACCGGATCACCGATTTTAAACAAAAAGCCGACGTTTACGTGATCAACACCTGTACCGTAACCCGGATCAGTGATCATAAATCACGGAAAATGATCCGCCGGGCTTGCCGCCGCTTTCCCGACAGCCGGATTGTAGTGACCGGGTGCTATGCCCAGGGTTTTCCGGAAGAAATATGCCGCCTTGAGGGGATCGATCTGGTCATCGGAACCCACGGACGGGAGAAACTGCCCGCATTGCTTGAAACCTTGCCCCGGGGACAGATGCATAACCTGGTCCAACCTTTTCCCGCAAAAACCCTTTTTGAAAGGATGCCCCCGACGGCGCGTTACGGACGGACTCGTGGGTTTTTAAAAATTCAGGAAGGGTGTCATGCCGGATGCAGTTATTGCATCGTCCCGTTTGTGCGCGGTCCGTTGCGATCACTTTCCCCCGACGAGGTCATGGAGCGAGCCCGCTGCATGGTGCGGGGCGGTTACCGGGAAATTGTTCTCACCGGGACTCATCTCGGTCTCTACGGCGCGGGGATCTCCGGGGTTAGTTTGGCCGGGCTGCTCGGAGAGTTGGAAACCGTTACCGGCCTGTCCCGCCTGCGGCTCAGTTCCCTCGAACCGGCCGATGTCACCGGCGAACTGGTGGAGCGGATCGTTCGATCACCCCTGATCTGCCCTCACCTGCACCTGCCCCTGCAGAGCGGTGATGAAGAAATTCTGGAATGGATGGGTCGTAACTATACGGCCAGGGAATATGCTTACCTGGTGCGCTGGCTGCGGCAAAATAAACCCGATCTGGCCATCAGCGCCGACGTCATGGTGGGCTTCCCCGGGGAGAGTCCCCAACACCACCGTCGCAGCCTCGAATTTGTAGGGCGGATGGGATTCAGCTGCTTGCATGTGTTTATTTATTCCGCCCGCCCCGGCACCCCCGCCGCCTTGCTTCCCGATTCGACAAGCGCAGCCGAAAAAGAGAAGCGCAGCCGCGAAATGATCGCCCTGGGGCGGCAGGCCGCCCATATTTTCCGCCACCGCTTCATCGGAACGGTACAGGAAGTGTTGGTCGAACAGGTCCTCTCTTCTTCCCTTGCGGCAGGATTTACACCGCATTATCTCCGTGTCAAAATCCCTTTGAACGGCAAAGCAAACCCGCGGCGAGGTGCTCTCGTGCCGGTTTTGATCGAAAGTGAAAACGAAGAAATCCTGTTCGGCCGGGTGGACGGGTTTGGTTGCCAGGGCTAACCAAAAAGAGATTTTGTAAAACATTGCCGGCCCATGATTGCCAGCGCAATTCCCGGATGAAATCCGGGACGATCGCCTCCAGATCATAGCCGGTTTTCCAGCCCCAGTCGGCCAGAGCCACGGATTCGTCCATTGTTGTAAAGAACGTTTCCGGCAATGACAATCTGTTTTAGTTTCCCGGCGATAGCCAGATCAACATCCCGGTAAAGCCCCATCTTTTACCCCCCGCCGGATTGACTGCCGGCAAGACCGGTATCGATTGAATACAATATATAGACAACCGGGTCATATTCCTGCCGGTTGTGAAAATATCTCTTCGTCCAGGCGGCTGTCTGGTGAGCCGGTAACCGCCACTTGTTTGGGGTGGCCTTGCGGTTGCCGGACATAAATGGACCGGCGGTGCATAGTAATGAGGTATAAAGACTTCTCCGGAAGGGGGAGGGGTGCATGCGTCGTTTTTTGGTCATCGAGGCGCGGCGTTTGTTACCGTTAATGTTCCTGCTGGTTCTTCTTGTAAGCCTTTCCATTTACGATAATTTTTTCCGCATTGGACAGCCGGTGTTGCAGCCCGGGGACGAGGAAACAGCCAACGTTCTTACCTTCATTACCGCCGGGCGGGGCGAACTGGCTGCAGAAGCGTTTTTCGAGGTGATTCAGACCGGAGCGCAGTGGGTGGAATTGATGGAGGGCTGTTCCTACCTGCCTCATTATACTTTCAACGAGGCCTATGAAATGGCCGTAAGTGCCGTGAACAGCGAAATAAAGAACATCAGCATCTTTCCCCAAACGGATGGGATGGTGCAGGTCCAGGTGCGTGTCGAACACCGGCCGCGTTCATACCATATCGTTACGGTGGAGCGAGAGCGCCTGGGTGAAGGGTCCCGCTGGCTTTTTCTCGATTCCGAAGATCGCGTTTTGGATGAAGTAATCCTTCTTCCCGCCCCGGAAACGGAAGAACCTTCGGAAACCGGCAGCGAACTATAATGATCCGTGCGACCGGCGCATGGCTGCCGCCCCCCGGTACAGGAACGCCGCCAGATCCGCAAGGGAACCCCGGTAGAGGCTGTTGTCGGGCAGGCCAGCCTGATGGATCGGTTGATTATCAACCAGGAAGGTTTCCATTCCGGCTTCGGCGGCAGCGATCATATCTTCACGCATATCGTTGCCGGCCATAAGGCACTCCGCCGGGGAAAAGCCAATCCGGGCCGCGATTTCCAGGTAGTAGGCTGGGTTAGGCTTGCAAAAATGCATGTTTTCAATGGTTGTGATGTAGTTAAAGTCAGATGGTTTTAACTCGCCCCAGGCCATGCGTTGTTCGATTGCGGTAAAAGGGAAAACAGGGTTGGTCGCCAAAACAATCACCAGCCCAGCCTGCCGGGCCGTTTCCAGAACCTGACGGGACTCCGGGCGGGGGCGGCTCCATCGGTGCAGCTCCGGGTATTTTTCCCGGTAAAAGCGTTCGATAACCGGGGCAACCTTGATCCGGGGTTGTTTCAAGCGCCGGCAAAATTCGGCATAAAATACCGTCTCATTGGTCCGCTTCGGGTCGGTATCCTCGATCATGGTCGTTGTTGCTTCCAAAACATAACGAATTACGGCTTTGCTCCCGGCGTAAACGGTAAAGAACGGGGCCAGGGCCTGCAGGTAAAGCGGAATGAAACGTTGCATTTCGATGTCAAGAAGGGTTCCATCCAGGTCCAACAAAACGGCTTTGTACCGATCTCGTATGACACTGTTCTCATTATTGTTCGTCCTCATCCTCGATCCTTTCCCCGTTTTCGCCCAACATTTCCTCCGGGGAGACAAGCAGATCCGGATCGAATAAAAGTTCAAATGCTTCCGCAATTGTTTTCTGCACATCCTGCATTAACACCGACATCCGGTACTCCGCCTCGAGATAGTTCCGGATCAGGTTGTTCATGCTGATAATTTGGTAAAGCCGTTCCTGCTTCTCCATTTGTTCTTCGGCTACATCAAGGCCGGCCATGACTTGCCGCTGCAGTTGCAGCTGTTGGCGACGGAAATCGAGAAGCATTTCTCTGGCCGGAGGATCGTTTTTTAATTCCTCCTGTGCAGTTTTAAGGCTGGAACACTCTTCCGATTCGCGGACTGCCCGAGCCAGGTAACGGGCCGCATCGTACGGGTTCATTGAAACGAACCGCTCCTTCCTGTTTCCGTTCTGTATTGATCAGCCGGCGCCGGCGATGTGACAACCCCGGGGGCGGGTTTTTCGGGCCGGCCGTAACGCCGGTCAAGCCATCCGGTCAGTTCGCCGGCAGCCCGTGTCAGGTCACCCGTGTTTATTTCGGCCAGGTAAAGATAACGCCCCGGTCGCGAGTCCAAGTATAGGTAGTCGTAATAGCCGGTGCAAAGCATTTCAGCAGCCGTGTGGTAGTCATCTGTTTCAAGTAGGGCGAGCAACCGATCGGTGCCTTCCCGGCCCAGGCGCTGTTTCAGGGCTTGGACCGCTTCCTGAAGCTGCTTTTTTTCCACTGCGCTCGGGGATCGGGGCAGGTATTCTTCTACGATCCGTTTCACCCGTTCAGGCAGGGGGGCGGTAATGCGCAAGTGCACTCCGCGTTCCATGGCCCCGGTTAAAAAAGGGGGAAGGTGTATATCTCCAATCCGTTTTCCTTCTCCTTCCATGACAATGTAAGGAAAATGATGGAAGTGCTGTAGTTCTTGCAGCAGCAGTGCCTCAAAATCTTTTTGGGAACGGCGAAGGGGAAAGTTGATCGCACCGAAAACCGAACCGTGATGTTGTGCCAGTTCCTCCAGATCGAGGGCGGCGTAACCTCGCTCTCTTAAACGACGGATCAGGGCTGTTTTACCGACCCCGGTCAGGCCGCGCAAAATTACTGTTTCCTGTTCCAGGCGGTATTGTTGCAGGGACCGGTGGACATAACGGCGAAAGGCCCGATAGCCGCCTTTCAGGCGCAAAGCCGGCCCTTGTAACAGGGCCAGGATCTGGCACAAACTCGCACTGCGCAACCCGCCCCGCCAGCAGTAAAAAAGCGGTGTCCGGTTTTCTGCGGCCGCATCTATCTCCATGACCATTCGTGGCAGCCTGCTCGAAACCAGTTGCAAGCCCGCCCGGCGTGCTTCGGCATCACCGCGGGAGTGGTAGATCGAACCGAGTTCTTTACGTTCGGCATCGTTGAGAAGGGGGATATTTATCGCTCCGGGGATGGAGGCCCGGGCAAATTCCGCCGGGGAACGCACATCAATATAAACAAGGTCGTTTCGCGCAAGCGCTTCTTCGATGGTAATCCCCGGGGTTGACAACATGATTGCCGGTGTCCCTCCTTGAACAGATTATAGCCGATACGTATCGCTCGATGCAAGGCGGCTCCTGTTGTTTCATGGGGGAGGTCTAGATATTTTCCAACATGTTGCTCTGAATATTGCTCGAGCAATCGTGCCTTCTTCTTCTCAACAGGATCCCCCTGTGTTATAATCAAGGTTAGTTTCCTGTCATTATCGCGGCAGGAGGGGAAATAATGGCTGCGGACTGTATCTTTTGCAGGATCATCAACAAGGAGCTAAAGGCGGATATCGTCTACGAGGATCAGGAAATAATTGCGTTTAAAGACGTCAACCCGGCTGCCCCGATCCATTTGCTGGTGATTCCGCGAAAGCATATTCCTTCCCTACTGGACCTAAAGGAAGCGGATGCTCTTCTGATCGGGCGGTTGCATCTTGTTGCAAACGATCTGGCGCGTGCCTTCAAGCTCGAAAGGGGAGGCTACCGCACTGTAGTCAACTGTGGGCCGGATGCGGGACAGGCCGTTTTTCACCTCCACCTCCACCTCCTGGGGGGCAAGCCGTTGTCGCAAAGCTTCGTCGAGGGGCGGGGTGTTTGAGTGAAACGGTGCCCGGCATACCCCCGGGGAGTAGCGAGAGAGGGGGGTAGGATCGATTGTGGCTGTCATCAAAGTCGGTAAGAACGAGACTCTGGATAAGGCACTGAAACGTTTTAAACGGCAGTGCGCCCGTACCGGTGTTCTTTCGGAAGCACGGCGGAGACAACGTTATGAGAAACCCAGTGTCCGCCGTAAGAAAAAAGCGGAGGCCGCCAGAAAACGGCGTTTTTTCAAGTAAGTCATTGGCCCGGCCTTCGGGCCGGTTTTTTCATGCGGGGAAAAATCCCGGCCGGTGCCGTCCGTACCGGTTTGGAACAAAAATCTTTTACCCCGGAGGAGATTGAACGCATGAGCAGGTTAGGCTGGGTGCGGTGCTTGTTCCGGATGATCCTCCCCGTGCTGATTTTATCTCTTTTGGCCGTTTCGGTGGGGGGAGCTGCAGCGGACGATCAGCCGGTTTTTGTGATTCCGGTCCGCGGTGTTATCGACGGAGGCACCGCAAGTTTCCTGAAACGATCTTTTCGAGAAGCGGCGGCGGAGGGAGCCGCTGCGGTAATCCTCGAACTGGACACCCCCGGCGGTTATGTTGCTACGGCAGAAGAGATCCGCTGGCTCATCGATGACTTTGTATCTCCGGTTTATGTATTTGTTCGACCCCGAGCCGTTTCGGCGGGAGCTTACCTGGCCCTGGTTGCGGACGGGATCTATATGGTTCCGGGGGCGACCATGGGTGCGGCGGAATTGCGTTTGCTTTGGGGAGAGCCGGTGGACGAAAAGGAACTGTCTCACTGGGAAGGGGAGATGCGGGCGGTAGCCGGGCGACGCGGGCGCGATCCTGAAATTGCGGCGGCAATGGTCCGGCGCGATCTTGGAGTGGAAGGCCTGGCGAAAAAAGGGGAGCTTTTAACCCTCACTGCGATCGAGGCGGAGGAAATTGGTTATTGTGAAGGGATCGTCAACAGCCGGAATGAACTTATGCAGGCGGTCGGGCTTGACGGCCATCCGCTGGTAGAGCCGGCCCCTTCCTTTTGGGATCGCCTTGTAGCCTGGACCACCCATCCTGTTTTTGCCACCCTGTTTTTGATTGTGGCAATCGGGGCCCTGGTTGTAGAGGTGTTAACCCCCGGGTTGGGTGCGGCCGGAGTGATCAGCCTGGCCGCCTTTGCCCTCTATTTTGGAGGCCACGTCGCGGCGGGCTCGGCCGAATATTGGGTGGTGATCCTCTTTGGTTTCGGCCTGATCATGCTTCTGGTGGAGGCTTTTATTCCGGGGTTTGGAATTTTTGGGATCACCGGAATTGCCGCCACCCTGGCCTCGATTGTCCTGGCGGCGGCCACGCTACACCAGGGTCTGATTATGCTTTCGATTTCCCTGGTTTTGAGTGCGGTAATGAGTTACCTTCTGTTCCGGTTTTTATCCCGGCGTGGAGCTCTGCGTCATATTATCCTTGCCGATGAAGCACGGTCTGAACTGGGCTATGTGGCTCCGGCAGACTACCGGCATCTCCAGGGCGCCCGGGGCACCGCTCTTACTCCCTTGCGGCCCGCCGGAGCAGCGGAGTTTAACGGCGAACGGGCGGATGTGATCAGCGAGGGCCTTTTTATCCCCGCCGGGACGCCGGTTGAGGTGATCGCAATCGAGGGTGTGCGGGTGATCGTTCGCTCAATCCTTCACCCTGATTCCCGGCGAAGCGGTCGTGAAAACGCCGGCCGGGCTTAAATGATCAACCGTTACCGGTCCGGGTTTTGCAACCGCACCGGATGGGCCGGTTTTAAAAACAACCTGCGTGGAGCAATGAAAGGAAAAGGAGGTTGGATCCAGATGCCAGAACTAATCATTTTGTTCATTTTCGTTGTTCTGATTATTATTTTCCTCACCATTTTGTTTAGTTTTATTCCGGTCGGGTTGTGGATCTCCGCCATGGCAGCCCGGGTCTCGGTGGGGATCTTCGCCCTGGTGGGTATGCGCCTGCGTCGGGTCGTGCCGGCAAGGATCGTGATGCCTTTGATTAAAGCGACCAAAGCCGGTCTGGATGCAAGCGTGAATAAACTGGAAGGCCATTATCTGGCCGGGGGCAACGTCGACCGGGTTGTGAATGCGTTGATCGCCGCCCAGCGGGCCGAGATTCCGCTTACTTTTGAGCGGGCGGCAGCGATCGATCTGGCCGGGCGGGATGTTTTGCAGGCGGTTCAAATGAGCGTTAATCCCAAGGTGATCGAAACGCCGGTTGTGGCGGCGGTGGCCAAGGACGGCATTGAGCTGGAAGCGAAAGCCAAGGTGACCGTGCGGGCCAATATCGATCGTCTCGTGGGTGGTGCCGGGGAGGAAACAATCATCGCCCGGGTCGGCGAAGGGATCGTTACCACCATCGGTTCTTCCGAAACGCATAAGGAAGTTCTTGAAAATCCGGATAAAATTTCACACACCGTGCTCAATAAAGGTCTTGATTCGGGAACCGCTTACGAGATCCTTTCGATTGACATTGCCGACGTGGACGTGGGCAAGAATATCGGGGCCCAGCTCCAGACCGATCAGGCCGAAGCCGACAAACGTATTGCCCAGGCCAAGGCCGAGGAAAGGCGGGCCATGGCCGTGGCCCAGGAGCAGGAAATGAAGGCCGCCGTGCAGGAGATGCGGGCCAAGGTGGTCGAGGCTGAAGCGGAAGTGCCTCGGGCAATGGCCCAGGCCTTGCGCGAAGGCAAACTCGGGGTGATGGATTACTACAATCTGAAAAACGTGATGGCCGATACTTCCATGCGCGATGCTTTTGGCCGTCTCGGACGCATCGAGCCCGAAGAGCCGATCGATAAATAAAGCACTGTCGCCCGGAGTCGGACCGGGAAAAAGGAAGGGGTTGCCATGGAAAGGATTATCCTTTTGGTCTTGGTGATTATCGTGGTAAACGTCCTTAACCGGGCTAAGCAAGGTGCTCGAACGCCCGCCCGGGGGGAAGAGCCCGGGCCTTTTCCGTACAAACCCGGCCGGCCTACCCCGCTCCGGGAAGTAGGGCCTTACCGGGCTTTACCGGCAAGAGAGGTGCCCTCGGTGGGACCGGAACAGTTCCCGGCGCCCTTCCCCGTTATCCGGGAAGGGGGAAATACTGCCCTCGCTGAGTCGCGTGATCGAAATGATGCCTCCGTTCTGCCCGCCTCCGGGGACGGGGCGCCGGCTCACTTCCAGGCCGGGAAACTGCAGCGCTTATATCGTTCCCGTGACGGTCTCCTGGCGGCACTCGTTTTTCATGAGCTATTGCAACTTCCGCTCGGTCGCCGCGCCCGCTAGAAACCGTACTTCCTTCTTTCTTGCTAGCGACGGGGACAACCTTGCTCGGATGGGGACGGATTCATGATTACGGGTCTGTCCCCCAATTGTATGCCGGCTTCTTTTGTGTTTGCCCCTCCTCCCTGATATTTTGATTCGACGGTCTGTGGTAATTTACCGGGCCGTCGCATAAATTTTAAGGAGTACTTGCCCCGGGGAGGCCGGTTGAGATCGTGTCTTTAAAAAAAAAGGGGGGGCGCTTTAAAGCGATCTTCTCCGAACTTTTTGAATTGCCGCCCGAAGTGGTGCTGGACCTGCCGCGTCTGACCATGGCTGGCAACTGCCAGTTACTGGTTGAAAACCACCGGGGGGTTATTTTTTACGGTTCGGCCGAGATCCGGATCGGTATTTCCGGCGGCGCACTGATTGTACGCGGCGAAAACCTGCAGATCGGGAACCTTTACGCCGCGGAGCTCCTGATCAAGGGAACGATCGAACACCTCGAATACAATACCTAGGCCGGCGGGCAGGAAGAAAAGAATGGGTGCCTGCTCGGCAAAGCAGATCGCGGGCACTGTAGGGCCGAGGAAGGAGGAAACGGATCCTCAATGTTCGTTGTCCGGTGGTGGCGTTTCCTGAAGGGTTATCTGGTGCTCAACTTGCGGGGGCGGGGTGTGGAACGGCTGCTAAATCTGGCCATGGTGCGGGGAATCCGGTTCTGGGACCTGCGTCGCTTCGAAAACGGGGCCCAGTTGAAGGCTTCTCTCTCCACATTCCGGCAGTTGCGCTCCCTGGTTCGCAAAAGCCATTGCCGGATCCATATTGCCGGCCGGGCCGGACTGCCCTTTTGGATGAAACGTCTCCACCGCCATCGGGGATTGGCGGCCGGCGCCATATTTTTCTGTATCGCCCTCTACCTGTTCAGTTCATTTATCTGGTCGATCCGTATTACCGGGTGCGGGAGTATTCCCGTTGGAGAGGTGAAGATCCTGTTGGAACAGATGGGTGTAAGGCCGGGAATCTGGAAGGGTTCACTCGATCTGTATGACCTGGAGGAAGAACTGGCCCGCCTGCATCCCGGTATTTCCTGGGCCGGTTTTCTCTTGCGCGGTACGCTTTTGGAGATCGAGATTGTCGAACACCTGATGGAACCTCCTTACGATAACCGTCCCGGCGACCTGGTTGCGGGCAAGGACGGCCTGGTAGTGCGGGTTTTAACAGTGGAAGGTGATCCGGCTGTGGAGCCGGGGGCAACGGTCCTTCAAGGTGATCTTCTGATCCGGGGGATGCGGGTCACCCGGGTTCCCGGTGACGGCGGCAAGGTTGAAGAGATTCTGGAACCGGTATCCGCCCGGGGAACCGTTGAAGCAAGGGTCTGGTACGAGGCCAGGGCTCCGATCAAAAACAATATCACCGTCACGGTTGAAACGGGCCATACCAGGGAAAGGTGGTATTTAACCTGGTCTTCGGGCAACCTTTTGTTGTGGGGATCACGCCGGGATCCGTTTGCCCTTTCACGCCGAGAAGTGGTGCATCGCCTGTTCCGGTGGAGGAATCTAACCATCCCCGTCGAACTTATATATGAAATCTGTTACGAGCTGCTACACCAGGAGATTGAACTTGACCCCGGCGAAGCACTCCGGCTGGCCCGCCGGGAAGCTTTACACAGGGTCAAAGCGCAGCTTCCCGAAGGGATCTCGGCCGGGCAGCCCTTTTTTGAAGAATACACGCATATGGGGAAACAGTGGATCCTGGTGGTGCTGGAGACGAAGGAAAATATTGCCGTTTTCAGGCCACAGCAACCGGATTGAGCAGGCAAGGGGGCCGGTCCATTTTTGGAGAAAGAGCATATCAGTGAATCTGTTCTGCTCGAAAACGCCGCCGAGTCGATTCAACTTCTCGGTAAATACGATCAGCATATCGGCCTGGTGGAGGAACACTTTCAGGTGCGCCTTCTTCCCCGGGGGCATGAGCTGGTAGTTGAAGGGACCCGGAACGAAGTCGAGCTGATCACGGAGCTGTTCCGGCAACTGCTCTCTTTTTTGCGCCGGGGGTATCATCTTGCCGGCGGCGAATTTGAATACGTTCTGCGTTTGACCCGGGAGGGGGGAGTGGCGCAGGTTCGGGATATTTTGCAGGATCTGGTCCTGGTAACGCCTCGTGGCAAACAGATCCGCCCCAAGACCGTGGGGCAGAAACGCTACCTCGAAGCGATCCGGCATAATGATATCGTGATCGGAATCGGGCCCGCCGGTACCGGAAAAACCTATCTGGCCCTGGCCATGGCTATTGATGCCTTGAAAAATAAGCAGGTCCAGCGTTTGATCTTGACCCGCCCCGCGGTTGAGGCAGGTGAGCACCTGGGCTTCTTGCCGGGAGATTTTCAGGAAAAGGTTGATCCATACCTGCGCCCGATCTATGATGGGCTTTACGATCTGCTCGGAGTGGACATGTTTCAAAAATATCGCGACAAAGGGATTATTGAGGTTGCCCCCCTGGCCTACATGCGCGGTCGTACCCTGGACGACTCCTTTGTTATTCTGGACGAAGCGCAGAATTCTACATCCGAACAGATGAAAATGTTTCTGACCCGACTTGGTTTCGGTTCCAAGGCGGTCATTACCGGTGATGTGACCCAGATCGATCTGCCCCGCGGTCGTTTTTCCGGCCTGGAAGAAACTCCGCGTATTCTGGGGGCGATCGAAGGCATCGCTCTGGTCTACCTGACGGATAAGGACGTGGTCAGGCACCCCCTGGTCCAGGAAATAATTAAAGCGTATGAAACTTACGAGGCTGGCCGGGAAAGCAGGGGAGAAAAGGATTCATGAAATTAATAATTCAGCCGGGGCGGTGGCTGCAATCGCTCCCGCTTCGCACCAACCGGCGTCTCCAGTCTGCCATTACCGTGGCCATTATTTTTGTGATCACCTATTTGATCCTGGCGGTGGTGACCATGCCGGCCCGGGTAAGGTTGGAAGTAGGCCGCCCAAGTTCCCGGACAATTTATGCGCCTCGTGATTTTATCGACGAATACGTGACCGAACAGTTGCGCCAGGCCGCCGAAGAGGCGGTGCCCGATGTTTACGATTACGATGAGGCCGTCCGGGACGGAGCGGTGGCGGATCTGGAGTTTTTCTTTCAAAAGACGCTTTCCCTGCAAGCCGACGCCTCCCTTGAGCCGGAAGATCGATTAACGCGCTTGCAGCAACTGTTCAGCGGGGCGATCCCGGCTTCACCCGATCTAAAAGTTTTTCTGGCCGTTGAACGGGAAACCTTGCGGGATCTGCAACTGCGTCTGGCCGGGTTGGTCGAAGAAATAATGGAACAGGGAATCAAGGAAGGAGGCGTTGAGACGGCGCGCCGTTACGCTTACCAGGAGATTGCCCTGTTCCCGTTCAGTGCGGAGGTGAAGCGGGTCTCCGAAAAAATGCTTGATCCGCTGATCACCCCGAACATGTTGCCCAACCCCGCGGCAACGGCATTGAACCGCGAATTGGCCCGGCAACAGGTGGAGCCGGTATTGATCCTACGGGGAACCCTGCTCATCAGCGAGGGGGAAACAGTAACCGCGAAGCACCTCGCCCAGCTGTCAGGCCTGGGGTTGGTCCGGGGCGGCCAGACCGATTACCCCGCTTTTTTCGGGTTGCTGATCCTGTTGCTGATTTTGTTTACGGTAATAGGGATATACCTGGCTGTATTTGTCAAAAACATTTTTGACAGTCTTTCGGCCCAGTTGCTTCTGGGACTGGTGCTGATCGTTACATTGATTTTTGCCATAGCGGCAACCTATTTTTCCGGTTATCTGATTCCGGTAGCCATGGGCGCGATCCTGATCACGGTCATGTTCGGTTACAAGCCGGCAGTAATGATGAATGTTGTTCTTTCCGTTCTGGTCGGGTTAATTACCGGCGGCGATTTTGTTTTTGTCGTGGTCGCGCTGGTCGGCGGCATGGTAGCAATTTTCGGTGTTTCACGGATCAGCCAGCGCAGTGACCTGGCCAAGGCCGGGATTTACGTCTCTGCGGCCAATGTGGCCGTTATTGTTGCCTCTTTTCTCCTTTTGGGCAACCTGCACCTGGAATATTCGTTCATCAAAGAGTTTGGTTATGGTTTACTGGCCGGTATTGGTAACGGTATTTTTTCCGCTGTAATTGCGATCGGGCTCCTTCCTTACCTGGAGAGCGGGTTCGGTCTGACGACGGCAATTACCTTGCTCGAGCTATCGAATCCGAACAAACCACTTTTACGCCAGCTCCAGATGAAAGCTCCGGGCACCTACTACCACAGCATCATGGTGGGAAACCTGGCCGAGGCGGCGGCAGAAGTGGTGGGGGCGGATCCCCTGCTGGCCCGGGTCGGAGCTTACTATCACGATATCGGCAAGCTCAAGCGACCTTATTTTTTTACCGAGAACCAGCTTGCGGGGGACAATCCCCACGAAAAGATCTCGCCCAACCTGAGTGCCTTGATCATTGCCTCTCATGTCAAGGACGGTCTTGAACTGGGGCGGCGCCACCGCCTGCCGGCACTGATTTTGGATATTATCGCGCAGCATCATGGAACCGGGTTGATCTCCTTCTTTTACCAGCAGGCCCTCGAAAGTGGGCGGCCGGAGGAAGTGCCGGTTGAAAAATTTCGCTATGAAGGGCCTTTGCCCCAGACCAAGGAAGCGGCGATTATTGCCCTGGCCGACGCTGTCGAGGCGGGGGTGCGTTCCCTTTCCAAGCCGGTCGGCAGCCGGGTCGAGGGCCTGATCCGGCGTATTATCAAGGAAAAGTTAAATGACGGGCAAATGGATGAATGCGATCTAACCTTGAAAGAGTTGGACAAGATCGGTGATTCGTTTGTTTACATTTTATCCGGCATTTACCATAGTCGGGTAGAATATCCGGAAAAAGATTTGCGGGCCGAAATTGAAAGGAGTGCTGCTCGCTGAAGCTGTACCTGGCCAACTACACCGGGCGGCCGCTGTCATGTTCCCTCGCCATCGCTTTATGGGGCGGAATGCGGAAGGTTCTGGGCGAAACCGGGCTGCGTCGAGGTCAGGTGAGCCTGATCCTGGCCGGTGACGCACTGTTGCATCGGTTAAACCGGGACTATCGCCGGATGGACCGTCCAACCGATGTCCTTGCCTTTTCCTATACAGAGGATTGGCCGGGAAAAACACAAAACTTTTCTTCGGGAAAAGAGCCCCCGGCCCTGGGTGATGTTTTTATTTCCCTGGATCGGGCCCGGGAACAGGCCCGTGAAGCAGGTCACCTCTTGCAGCAGGAAGTTCTGTTGCTGGCTTTCCACGGCCTGCTTCACCTGGCGGGTTGGGACCACCGTACCCCCGGGGCGGAGAGGGCCATGCGCCGGAAAGAAAAAACACTGCTGAAGCATTTCCGGGCGGTCGGGGATCATAGACATGCATAGGATCGTCCGCAGTTTTCGCGATGCCGCAACGGGGTTGGTTTACTGTTTTCGTACCCAGCCGAATATGGCTATCCATGTTTTCCTGGGCGGCGCAGCTCTGGCCCTGGGTGGTTTATTCCGGATCTCCACCGTGGAATGGTTACTATTGCTCAGCGCCATCTTTGCTGTTCTGGTCGCGGAAGTCTTCAACACCGCCCTGGAGAAAACGGTGGATCTGGCCACCCGGGAACGAGACCGGCTGGCTCATATTGCCAAGGATGCTGCGGCGGGGGCGGTCCTCCTGGCCTCTGTTTTTGCGTTGGCGGTAGGGGCGATTGTCTTTCTTCCGCGTCTGTGGCAGTGCATTGCCAGCCGGTGCTTCTAGAATTATAATTGTATCGAGACGGAGATAGAAAAATTAAAGAGGGGTAAAAGAATGTATAAACCGGAGAGCCGAATTCAGTTGGGCACCAGGCTTATATTTTTGATGATTGTCCTGGTTGCGGCCAACACCGCGTTTACGATCTGGTCGTACACCAGTATCAAGGGCTATTTCCCCAGCGGGGCTACCCGTCTGAATTACAAGCAGGAAACGGCCGTAGATATTGCCGAATACCACCGTCACCTCGCCTCGGAATTGGGTGTTCTGGATAATCCCGCAGTACGGGAAGCCCTGGCCGGTTTCAACTATGATGTGGAGATGTGCACCAGTTCCGAGCAGTTGGTTCAGGTTATCTTGAACCAGGGGCTAAGTGTTCGGGAAACCATCCTCAGGGAAGCGGACGCCTACAATATGGATCGGGTTCTGGCCGTGGTCAACCAGGACGAAAATGTACGCCGGACCGGGGATAAACTGCACCTTTCCATCCGTATTGCCCCGGACAACATTATTGTCCTGCCGGATGGTTACCTGCATCCCTCTACTGTCTATCGCATCCAGGAAATCTTTCCTGAAGATCGGCTTGTTTCGGAACAGGTTGTCAATATTGAAGTTGATGGGGGTAAAGGCAGCCTGATGGTGCCTTACAATCCGATCGAGCATATCCAGACCCTGACCAAGGAGTTGGATCAATTACGGGTCGGCCTGCGTGAAATCCGTTCCGCTGCGGGCCTGGCGGAAATGTCCGGCCCCGGAATTACCGTCAACCTGTATGATGAAAAAGGAGGAGTCAATTACACCTCCATTATCCACGATGCCGATATCCGGGATGTGGTGAATGAACTTTTCGGTTCGGGAGCACTGGGGGTTAGTGTCGGCGGACAACGCCTTACCGCCACATCCTCCATCCGATGCAGCGGCTCCCTGGTCAAGGTTAACGATAAATTAATTACGGTCAATCCTGTTGAGATCAAGGTGATCGGCGATCCGGATCTGCTCATGAGTGGTCTGGATATTATTCGTACGACCATGGAATTGCAGCGTGGTTTGCAATTCGAAATCATCGCCGAAGAATCCCTGACCCTACCGGCGTACTCGCGCAGTGTCCAGTAGGAACGGATTTCCGGGCGTCTGGTGTTTTCCTAACGGCACTTTAGGGAGGTGCACCGGTGAAAGATGACAGCCTTTTGGCCCTGGCCCGTGCAGCCCGTTCGCGCGCCCACGCCCCTTATTCCTCTTTCCCTGTGGGCGCGGCTCTTTTGACTGTACGGGGGACTGTGTTTACCGGCGCAAATATGGAAAATGCCTCCTATAACCTGGGAGTGTGTGCCGAACGAGTTGCGCTCTGGTCTGCCGTTAATGCCGGCGCTTGCAGGTTTACCCGGTTGGCGGTGGTGGCCGATTGCTCGCCTCCGCCACTACCATGCGGCGCCTGCCGTCAGGTTCTGGCCGAACTGGCTCCGGGGATCGTTGTGCTCATGGGCAACCTGCGGGGAGAGAGGAGGAGCCGGCCACTGGCCGCACTTTTCCCGGAACCGTTTGTTTTCGCCGGGCCGGCCGGCCCGGAACCGATGCCAGATGAAACCGCTCATCGCGAACTATGGCGTTTGCCTCCGCCAATACGCCCGATCGGTTATGTAAAAAGTGATTTTGTTGAGCCGGAAGAGGTGTGCGGGCGTTACCGGGAATGTCTTTCCCGGGTGGTAGTCGACCCGGAATTGGAAGAGGGGCTCTACCGGCTGGAGGAAGAAAAACAAATCGTGATCATCGCCTTTTTGCACCGGGTCCGCGGCTATACCCTGAGGGGTCCCCGCCGAGGACGCGACGGTGGCATATACGGGATCTTTGCTTGCCGCAGCCCCCGGCGCCCGAATTCGATCGCCCAATCAACGGTGGATCTGGTCGCCCGGGAAAAAAATGTGCTGGTGGTGCGCGGTCTCGATTTGATCAACGGCACCCCCGTTTTGGACATCAAGACGATCATTACAACTGCGGGGCAAACTAGGGATGGGGCGTAACCCGTTCCGGTAAACACTACTGGAATTGCCGGTGAAGGGTTCTCCCCCAAAAAAACCACCCGCCGGAAAGGAGCCCACCGTTGTTCGATCCATTGCCTGACCGGCACCGTTCCGGTTTCGTCGCCCTGGCGGGCCGGCCCAACGTCGGTAAATCCACCCTGATCAACACACTGGTCGGGGAAAAGGTAGCCATTGTTTCGACGAAACCTCAGACGACCAGGCATAGCCTTCGCGGCATCCTGACCCTGCCGGAAGCCCAGGTCATCCTGATCGATACTCCGGGTGTGCACAAACCACGGCACAGGCTAGGTGCCGTCATGGCCCGGACCGCTACCGCTACCTTCCGTATGGCGGACCTGATCTGTTTCCTGGTTGAAGGTCACCGGGAACCGGGGCCCGGTGACCGTTATGTTGCTTCAATGCTGCAGGGGTTTCCCATCCCGGTGATCCTGGTTTTAAACAAGATGGATTTAATAGTGCCGGACCGGGTGAAGGAACGCGAAACAGCCTACCGGGCCCTGCTTCGTCCGGCAACGGCCGTTTCTGTTTCGGCCCTGCACGGCCGGGGGCTGGCGGCACTTCTGCAAACGATCCTGGAAAGGCTTCCTGAAGGGCCGCGCTATTACCCTCTTGACATGGTTACCGACCAGCCGGAACGGATCATAGCTGCCGAGATTATCCGGGAAAAAATCATTACCCTGACCCGGGAGGAAATACCTTTTGCCATTGCCGTGACCGTTGTCGAGATGGCCGAACGGGAAGGGGCCGACCTGGTCGATCTACGGGCCGAGATATACGTCGAGCGTAAATCACAGGCCGGTATTGTGATCGGCCGGGGCGGGGCGCTTCTGAAAGAGGCGGGTTCCGTAGCCCGGCGGGAGCTGGAAGGGCTTCTGGGACGGCGGGTCTACCTTGACCTGTGGGTTAAAGTAAAAAAGGACTGGCGTAACCGGGACCGGAATTTGCGAGAACTGGGCTACCATAACGGCCGTGACTAGGGTATGAACACGCTTCAGTTTTTTCCGGTCAGTTCGTTACGGCGGAGGGAAGAAAAACGGTGCCGGGTCGCAGGTATCTTAAAACCAACGGGCTCATTTTACGTTCCCGCGTTCTCGGTGAGGCCGACCGCCTGATCACTTTTTTAACCTGGGAGCGAGGCAAAATGACCGCTGTGGCCCGGGGAGCCCGTAAAACCAAGAGCAAGCTTGCCCCCGCGGTGGATCTATTTACCTACGGGATCTACCGTTTCTATCTGGGACGCGGTCTGGCTACGGTGACCGGAGCTGATGTGATCCGACGTTTTCACTCCCTGGCCCTGCATCCCCTGCTCTACTGGAATGGCCAGCGCCTGTCCGGACTTGCCGATCGCCTTCTGGCCGAGGAGACGCCGTGCCCTGCGATTTGCCGTCTTCTTCTGACTGCCTGGCGGCTGCTTGAAGGGGAGCCGCCCTCAACCGAATTGCTCGTCCGGGCGGTTGAACTGAAATTATTGCACCTGTCCGGATACACCCCGCACCTGCACGGTTGTCTTGAGTGTGGTTCCCCGAAAACGGCTTTTTTTGCGGCGGCGCGGGGTGGGGTGCTCTGTTCTGTCTGTGCCGGCGCCGCCACAGGCTGCATTCCGTTGGAACGGGGCACCGCCGCTCTGGCGAAACGGTTGTTGGAAGCCCCCCTTGCACTGACTGGGAAGGTCCGTGCCGGGGACCGGCAAATACAAGAGCTGACTGCAGCAGTGCAGTCCTTCTGGTGTTTTCATCTGGAAACCGGTTTCGAGCCCTGCTTGCCCCTGTCCCGGATTTGATCGGGATGGGTTGAATCTGTTGTCTGTGGAAACGTGGTCCCTCGACCGGGATAAAAAACCGGCTATTTGAGAGAAAATAAGGAGTAAAGGGGGTCGCACGATTGCAGATCAACATTGATGACATTGACCGGCTCCGCCGTCGGACCGGGGTGAGCTATCGCCGGGCAAAAGAAATTTTGGAACAGGCCGGAGGGAACCTGGTTGAAGCCTTGATTTACCTGGAGGAGAATCCGGAGGGCCCATTCGGTTGTCTTTCCGAGCGGAGGCGCGATCTGGCCGGTCGGACGCGCCAGGTTTTTGGCCGTCTGCATCGCACCAGGGTCAAGGTCCGGGTAAAAGACAAAATTTTGTTTGAACTGCCGGTGACCGTGGGTGCAGCCGGATCCCTCCTTTTCCCCCGGGTGGCCGCACTGGGTCTGGTAGGAATAATGCTCTCCGGTGGGTCCCTTGAATTCAAGGATGCGCCTCCCGCCGCTGGAAGCGATGAAATCAAGAAAATAGAGGGAAACAGTACGCCTGCAAGCTAGCGGACGGCGAACGGCCCGGCGCCGGTTATGATCGGAACGTTCAAATAACCGGCGGGCGGGATCTGTTCAAGGGTTTTTGGCTTGACATGGCAGGCAAACCTGGATAAAATCAGAATCATAAAAAGCCATATAGGGCGCGGTGAAGGAAAGAAGTAACCGGGGATCACATCATCAAAAGCGAACCGGGGAGGGTGTAAGCCGGGCTGGTGTGCCGGTGAATGGCGTTTCGGAGCGCTGAGTCGGTTCAAGCGGGCCCGCCGCCGGCGGGCCAAGTAGGGTGGAACCGCGGGAAAACCTCCCGTCCCTATGAAGTGATCATGGGGTCGGGAGGTTTCTTGTTTTACGTCTTTCTTTTCCTGGCCTTTGACACGATCTAATTGATCAAAGGGGCATTGCCCGCAAGGGAGAGATGGTGGTGGAACTACAACAGGTCATTTTAAAATTGCAGGATTATTGGGTTTCTCAAGGATGTCTGATCTGGCAGCCTTACGACATCGAAAAGGGGGCCGGCACGATGAATCCGGCCACCTTTTTACGTTCCCTCGGGCCGGAGCCGTGGGCGGCGGCCTACGTGGAACCTTCCCGTCGGCCGGCCGATGGGCGTTACGGTGAAAACCCAAACCGCCTCTATCAACACCTACAGTACCAGGTGCTGATAAAGCCCGCCCCGGCGGAGATCCAGGATCTTTATCTGGACAGCCTTGCCTCTCTCGGGCTGAATTTGCGGGAACACGATATTCGTTTTGTTGAAGACAACTGGGAGGCGCCTACCCTGGGGGCATGGGGCCTCGGTTGGGAAGTCTGGCTAAACGGGATGGAAATTACCCAGTTTACCTATTTCCAGCAGGTTGGCGGTTACGAGGTGGAGCAGGTGCCGGTGGAATTGACCTACGGCCTCGAACGGATCGCCATGTTTTTACAGGACCGGACGAACGTGTTTGAACTTACCTGGGCCGGGGATATCAGTTACGGTGAAATTTTTAAACGGGCCGAGTGGGAACATTCCAGCTATGGTTTTGATCATTCCAACCGGGAGCTGCTTTTCAAACTTTTTGAAGGTTACGAACAGGAGGCGGAACGGCTTTTCGACCTGGGTCTGGTAATGCCTGCCTACGATTACATTCTTAAGTGTTCACATACTTTTAACCTGCTCGAGGCGCGGGGTGCGATCAGTGTAACCGAACGCACCGGTTTTATTGCCCGGGTGCGCCGTCTGGCGCGCCGGTGCGCCGGAAAATACCTTGAACAGCGGGCCGATGCAGGCTACCCGTTGTTGAAAGGAGAAAGTGCTAACGATGGCTGAAGAACTGCTGCTGGAAATCGGTTGTGAGGAGATTCCTTCGCCATACATGGGGACGATCCTGGAGCAGTTCCGAAAAGAGACCGTCGCCTTGTTGGATGAAGAATATTTTGTTTATACCGGTCTGGAAACCTGGGGCACCCCGAGGCGCCTGGTACTTTTGGTGGACAGGCTTGCGGAACGACAGGCGGACCGTCGCCTCAAAATCAAGGGCCCACCCCGCGATCGTGCTTTCACTTCCGACGGTCGTCCCACCCCGGCCTTGCTCGGCTTTGCTCGTGGCCATGGGGTGGTCCCGGAGGCATTGATCGTTGAGCAATACAAGGGGGCCAACTACATGGTCTATTGCCGCCCCCTGCCCGGAAAACCGGCCCGGGAAGTATTGCCCGTCTTGCTACCCCGCCTGATCCAACGGTTAAGATTCCCCCGGGCGATGTACTGGCAAAACCGGGAGGTGCGTTTTGCCCGTCCGCTACGTTGGTTGCTGGCCCTTTATGGTGGGGCGGTCGTACCCTTTACTTATGCCGGCCTCACTGCCGAGCGCCAAACGCGTGGCCATCGTTCCTTTAAGCCCGGTTCTTTTCCCGTCGCTTCCCCTGCCGATTATTTTCGTCGCCTGGAAACGAGTGCGGTTATTTTGAATCAGGCGCGCCGGCGGGATCTGATCCGGCGCCAGGTGCAGGAGGCGGCCTCGGCTCTGGGCGCATGCGCCTTGATCGATGTGAGTCTGCTTGAAGAGGTGACCTACCTGGTTGAAAACCCCACCGCCGTGACCGGCTCGTTCGACCGGAGGTACCTGGAGCTGCCCCGGGAGGTTCTGATCACCACCATGCAGCGCCACCAGCGTTATTTTCCGGTTGCGGCCGCCGGGGTGGAAACGGCTGCACTTTTACCGTACTTTATCGGGATCAGCAACTCCGGCCGGCATGAAATCGTTCGCCGGGGATACGAAAAGGTCCTGGCAGCCCGGCTGGCCGACGCTCGTTTCTTTTTTGAGGAAGATTGTCAAAAACCCTTTGAGAGCAATCTTGCTCAACTGGACCGGGTGACCTATCAGGAATCCCTGGGCAGTCTCGATGCCAAACGGCGACGACTGGAACGGCTGGTTTGCATCCTCGGAAATCGGCTGACCCTTGCCGCACCCATTCTGCAGACGGCATTACGGGCCGCCCGCCTGTGCAAGGCCGATCTGGTGACACTGATGGTGAAAGAACTGCCGGAGCTGCAGGGGATCATGGGCCGGGAGTATGCCCTGGCCTCCGGCGAAGCGACGGAGGTAGCGCAAGCCATTGGCGAACACTACCTGCCACGCCATGCCGGCGATTCCTTGCCCGCTACCCTTGCGGGGGCCCTTGTTTCCCTGGCTGACCGTCTGGACACTTTGGCCGGGTGCTTTGCAGCAGGGATTCAGCCGACCGGTTCCCAGGATCCCTATGCCTTACGGCGCCAGGCCCTGGGCGCCGCAGCGATTCTTCTGGCCCACAACCTTGCCCTACCGCCGCAGGAACTTTTTGCGGCGGCGCTGGAAGGCTTGCCGGAACAGGTGCCCCCGGAAACGGCGCAGTGTGGGGCGTTGCCCGGCTTGCTAAACGAATTTTTCCTGCAGCGGCTGCGGTTCCTTTTCCAGGAGAAAGGGCTTTCCCAGGCGGTTTGCGAGGCTGCCCTGGCTGTTCCCATTTCAAGTGTGTCCGGGGCCTACGGTTGCGCCGGTGCTCTGGAAAAACACCTGGGCACCCCAACCCTGGCTGCTGTAATAGCCGTCTATAACCGGGTTGCCAACCTGGCCCGGAACCAGCATGATGTCGAACCCGATCCGTTGCTTTACATCGATGCCGCCGAAACCAATCTCCACGATATCTTGCAAAGAACCCGGGCCGGCCTTGAACTTGAGCTGATAAAAGGACGCTATGAAAACTGCCTCGTATTGCTGCAATCCCTCAAGGAACCGGTTGATCACTTTTTCGACGCGGTCCTGGTCATGGCGGAAGATAAACAGGTTCGTCAAAACCGCCTCAACCTTCTGGGCGCGGTGCAGGCTCTTTTCAAACGAATCGCCGATTTTTCCCTGCTGTCGTTACCGAGCTGAAGAAGAGGAAGGGCCGTTTGCGGCAGTTTTTGTAATATTTTAAGCGGTCATAGGAGACTATCGCCGGGGGGGATGATCAAATGAAACCTTTACCAAAACCGACCGTCTATATTATCTCCGATTCCATCGGTGAAACGGCGGAATTCGTGGTCAAGGCCGTGGCCAGCCAGTACGCTTCCGGCAGTGTGGAAATTCGCCGCGCTTCCTTTGTCAGTGACGCCGGGCGGATTCAAGAGATCGTGCTCGAAGCAAAGCGGGCCGGTGCTGCGGTGGCATACACCCTGGTATTGCCGGAGCTACGGCGGGCGCTTGAAGAGGAGGCGGCAAAGCGGGGTGTACCCACCGCCGACATCCTCGGGCCGACGATGGAAGCCTTTTCCCGGATCGTGGCTATCGAACCCCGCCTCAAACCGGGCCGGGTGCGCAGCCTGGATGAAGAATATTTTCGTCGTGTTGCGGCCGTAGAATTTGCCGTCAAGTACGATGACGGCAAGGATCCGCGCGGTATCCTCCGTGCCCAGGTCGTCCTGATCGGCGTTTCCCGCACCTCCAAGACCCCCCTGAGCATGTACCTGGCCCACCGCCGCATTCTTGTGGCCAATCTGCCGCTGGTTCCGGAAGTCGAGCCCCCCGAAGAATTGTTTTGGGTCCCCCCAAAAAAAGTAGTCGGGCTCGTGATTGACCCCCATCAATTAAAACGAATTCGTCGAGAAAGGCTCAACGCACTGGGCCTTGACGCCCATGCCAGCTATGCTTCTCTTGAAAGGATCATCGAAGAGCTGGAACATGCCCGCAGTGTAATGAAAAAGGTCGGTTGCGTTGTTTTTGATGTTTCCAACAAGGCGGTCGAAGAAGTGGCTAGCAAAATTTTGCAAATGGTAAGGGAGGAAGACTGATGGGCGAGAATGCGCAAGCGGTCTTTCTATTCAGCGAGGGTAATGCATCCATGAAAGAACTTCTGGGCGGCAAGGGGGCAAACCTGGCCGAGATGACCCGCCTCGGTTTGCCGGTACCGCCCGGCTTTTGCATTACTACGGCAGCCTGCAACCGCTTTTACCGGGAAGGCCGCCGTACCTGGCCGGCACTGGAGTCGGAAATCGGGGAAGCTTTGGCCCGGCTTGAAAAACAGGCTGCACGACGCTTCGGCGGCCGGCCCCCGCTGCTGCTCTCGGTGCGCTCCGGGGCGGCGATTTCGATGCCGGGGATGATGGACACCATTTTGAACTTGGGTCTGAATGATGTAACGGTAGAAGGGTTGGCCGTGCAGCTTGCCGACCGGCGCTTTGCCTTCGACTGTTATCGCCGGTTTATCCAGATGTTTGCCGGGGTTGTGCTCAAGATAGATCGATCTCATTTTGACGATATCCTTGCCAAAAAGCAGGCCCCCTTCGGGGCCCGGGATGATACCGCCCTGACCGCTTCGGACATTGAAGCTGTCGTGGAAGCGTTCAAAGAAGTGGTACAGCGGGAAACAGGTCATCCTTTCCCCGCCGATCCCTGGACACAGCTTCTCCTTTCCATCCAGGCAGTTTTTGATTCATGGCATACTCCCCGGGCGGAAGTTTACCGTGAAGTCCACCGCATTCCGGAAAACCTTGGCACCGCGGTCAACGTGCAGGTGATGGTTTTTGGCAACCTTGGCCGGAACAGTGGGACCGGGGTGGCCTTTACCCGTAACCCTTCAACCGGTGAAGCTTCGCTTTATGGGGAATACCTATTAAACGCCCAGGGGGAAGACGTGGTCGCCGGAACCAGCACTCCGAAGCCATTGGCAGAGCTGAGCGATGACATGCCCGAAGTCTATGTGCAATTCCAAAAAACTTGCCGCATCCTGGAGCAGCATTACCGGGACATGCAGGATATTGAGTTTACCATTGAACAGGGCAAGCTCTACCTGCTCCAAACCCGTACCGGTAAACGGACTGTCGCCGCCGCAATCAAGATTGCCGTCGATCTTGTAAGTGAAGGGCTGATCACCCGGGAAGAAGCCCTTCTGCGCCTGGATCCGCTCCAACTGGAGCAGCTTTTGCACCGTTGCATTGATCCGGAAGCAAAGTTGGCCCTTATTGCCCGGGGTCTTCCGGCTTCTCCCGGGGCGGCCTTCGGCCGGATCGTTTTTGACGCTGAACGGGCCGTGGCTGTCGCTTCGGATGGTCAAAAGGTGATCCTGGTCCGTCCCGAAACTACTCCCGATGATATACATGGTATTATCGCCGCGCAGGGGGTGCTGACCAGCCGGGGCGGGATGACCAGCCATGCTGCGGTTGTAGCCCGGGGTATGGGTAAGCCCTGCGTTTGCGGTTGTGAAGTGATAAAAGTGGACCAAACCGGAAAATATTTCACCATCGGCGAAAAGCATTACCACGAGGGTGAAATGATATCACTTGATGGGACGACCGGGAAGGTTATCATGGGTGAAGTGCCGTTGATCGAGCCCGAACTTACGGTTGAATTCAAAAAGTTGCTTTCCTGGGCCGATTCGGTCAGGAGCCTCGGTATACGCGCCAATGCCGATACTCCCGCGGATGCTCGCCGAGCGGTTCAACTTGGTGCTGAAGGGATTGGTCTCTGCCGAACCGAGCACATGTTTATGCTTCCGGAACGAATTCCGGTGGTCCAACGGATGATCCTTGCTGTAACACCGGGCGAACGGGAACAGGCGCTGGACGAATTGTTACCGCTGCAGATCAGCGACTTCATGGGTATCTTGCGGGAAATGGTCGGGTTGCCGGTGACTATCCGCCTGCTTGATCCGCCCTTGCACGAATTTCTTCCGAACCGGGACGAGCTGCTGCTCGAGGTGCACCGGTTACGTCGGGAGGCGAGGGAGGGTGATCGCGAAACACTACACCGCAAAGGGGAGTTATTGCAAAAGATCCGTGCCTTGGGTGAAGCCAACCCGATGCTCGGCCACCGCGGTTGCCGTCTCGGGCTGGTTTATCCCGACATCTACCGGATGCAGGTAAAGGCCATTTTTCTTGCCGCTACGGCGCTGGTTGAAGAGGGTTTTGCCCCGGACCGGATCAAACTTGAGATCATGATCCCTCTTGTCGGGCATCCGACGGAGCTGGAGCGGATGAAGATGTTGGTCGATGAGGCGGTCCGGGAGGTATTTCCGAACCGCGCTGACTGTCTGCCAAACTATCGCATCGGGACCATGATCGAGCTGCCACGAGCCTGCCTGGTCGCGGAAAGCCTGGCGAAAACCGCCCAGTTTTTTTCGTTCGGGACGAACGATCTCACCCAAACCACGCTCGGTTACAGCCGTGATGATGTTGAGGCGAAGTTTTTACCCTTTTATCTGCAACAGAAAATTTTGGCGGTGAACCCATTTGTCGAGCTAGACGTTGAAGGTGTCGGCGAGTTGATCCGGGTCGCCTGCGCCGGAGGCCGTCGGGCCCGGCCGGAAATCAAGTTGGGTGTGTGCGGTGAGCATGGCGGCGATCCTATTTCTATCGCCTTCTTTCAAGGCGCCGGGTTGGACTATGTCAGTTGTTCTCCCTACCGTCTGCCCATTGCCCGGCTTGCCGCTGCACAGGCAACGCTCAGGGCGGGGTCCGATCAAAGGTAGAAAAATTATGCCGGAAAATTGCTGCGGGTAAGAGAGGCCGGGTTTGAGGCACTGGTAAAATATAGTCCCGTAGCCGGGGGTTATTTCCCCGGCTTGACTTTTCCCCACAGTGATGCCAGGAGATCGGTGAAATTACGCCACACCGAATGGAAAAAACCCAATTTTTCCACCGGGCCGGCGGTCACCAACTCCACTTCGCCCACCGTTTCCCCCGCAAGGGTAACGGTTACCGCCCCAATGGTTTTTCCCTCCTCAAACGGGGCCGTCAGGGTTTCCGGTGACTGCACCGTAAACTGTAGTTTATCCGCCTCGCCCCGGGGCAGCATCGCTTTCACCGGTCCCGCCGCCACCAGTTTCACTTCCCGAACGGTTCCTCGGGTCACATTGGCGGAAGCAAAAAGCTGTCCCTCCTCCACTGCGGTGGCCAGCTCATAATTACGGAAACCATGGTTTAACAATATTTCACAGTCCTGGCCTCGTATCGAGTCGGAAGCGCAATTCAAAACCACCGTGATCAGACGCATTCCATTTTGGACGGCGGTAGCGACAAGGCAGGACCCTGCCTCGGGGGTGTTGCCGGTTTTGGTCCCGTCGGCACCGGGAAAAGTGCCCAACAGAGGATTGCGATTGAATTGCCTGATGCCGTTAAAAGTAAACTCTCGCTCTGCCTGGAACGCTGCCGCTTCCGGCTGGGTGCGGATGAAAAAGGCGGTCAGCTTTGCCATATCCAGTGCGGTAGTGACATGATCCGGGTGATGCAGCCCGTGGCTGTTCATATAATGGGTATTGGTCAGCCCCAGTTCCGTTGCCCGTTGATTCATTTTTTGGGCAAAAACGGTTTCGGAACCATACAGGTATTCCGCCACAGCCACGCAGGCATCATTGGCCGAAACGATAGCGATGCCCCGGAGCATCTCCCGGAAGGTGGTCTGCTGACCGGCATCGAGAAACATGGTGGAGCCGCCGGTTTTCCAGGCTCTTTCGCTAGCGGTGATCACTGTATCCCAGTCCATCCCCCCGCGTTCCTTTTCCTCCATGGCCAGGAGCAGGGTCATGATCTTGGTCAGGCTGGCCGGGTACATGGTCTCCTCGGCGTTTTTGGCGTACAGCACTTGACCGGTGCCGGCTTCGATCAGAACGGCTGCCTGCGCACTCAGTTCAAACTCGACCGGGGATTGGGCGGAAGCAAAGCCGGTAGCATGGATTGGATTCAACAACAGCAATGCGGTCAGGATAACAGTTAAAAAATACATTTGTAGGCGGTGCACCACCTTGGGATTTCCCTCCTTGTGCAATATGTTGTAGTTCGGTACAATACGATGGGGTTTGGGAACAACCCCGGAAAGGAGCATGCCAAATGTATATCCTGGCTTTAAACGGTAGTCCCCACCAGGAGGGTAACACGGCTTTTCTTTTAAAAACAGCCCTGGCTGCCGCTGCAGAGGCGGGGGCTGAAACGGAAATCGTCCACGTCGAGGCGATCATGGCCACTCAAAAAACGCCATATTGCCGGGTCTGTTCTTCTCCCTGCACCGGTGCTTGCTACCGGGGGACCGAAGTGGAGGCGGTTTTCGAGCGGATGCGCCGGGCCGGGGGGATCATCCTGGGCAGCCCGGTTTATTTTGGCACCGTCTCCGCACCATTGAAAGGTTTTTGGGACAAGTCCCGCCTTTTGCGGACCGGTAAGGCTCTCCTGAACACGGTTGGCGCGGCGCTAAGTTGTGCCAGGACCCGTTTTGGGGGCCAAGAAACCACCCTTCGCGCTCTCCATGACCTCATGCTTGTGCAAGGGATGATCCTGGTCGGTGATGGACACCGTGATTTTGACGCGGGACACCACGGTGTGTGTGCCCAGCAGCCGGCGACCGGTGACGCCAACGCCCGGGAACGGGCGCGAATTCTTGGACTGCGGGTGGCGGAGATAGCCCGTGCCACTGCATCTTTGCGCTGCCTACCACGGTGAACGATAAAAGAAAACCGCTGCTTTGATTTCGACAGGGATCGGTCAACTCCTTCTGGTAAATATTCTGCAATTGCGGCGATGGGCGGGGTCGTGGATCGAATCACAGCTCTTAAGATTGCGGGAAGCCTCTTTTTTCACTCAAGTTTATTAATTAACAGGAAAAAGGGCTTTGGTGGCGAATACATGCCTGGGAACATTTTTTTGTTAGGAGTGATTTATATTGTCTCAGCAACAAACGACCGATCCCTATCTTCCCCCTTGTCAGGTGGCCTGTCCCATACACCAGGATGTACGGGGCTACCTTTTTGCCATAGCGACGGGTAATTTTGACCGGGCTCTGGCAATAGTCAAAGAAACAAATCCCCTCCCTTTTATTTGCGGTACAATCTGCGCGCGCCATTGCGAAGATGAATGCCGCCGTGCCGATGTCGACGAAGCCGTATTCATTCGCGCACTGAAGCGAGCCGCTGCGGAAAAAGGCTCGGCCAGGGTTTCCCCCGTATCTATTCCGAAGGATAAAGGGAAGGTGGCCGTAATCGGCGCCGGACCGGGGGGCCTCACGGCCGCCTACGATCTGGCCCGCAAGGGCTGCGCGGTAACGGTTTTTGAACGGGATCAAATGGCCGGTGGAGCGGTCCGCCAGTTCATCCCGCTCTACCGTCTTCCCGATGAAGCAATTGATCAAGATCTGGAGGATATTGCCGGCCAGGGAGTTGAGTTTCGTTACGGCATGGAGTTGGGGAAAAACTTGACACTGGATCAACTGGAGCAGGAAGGCTACGAGGCGACCTTGGTTGCCTTGGGTCTGCCGCTCAGCCATAGTTTGAACATCCCCGGGGCCGAGGGTGACGGGGTACTTCATGCTTTATCCTTCCTGAAACAGGTCAAACGTGAAGATTTCAAATTTGAAGGCAGCCCCACTGTAGTTGTCATCGGGGGCGGTAACGTGGCCATGGATGTGGCCCGTTCGGCGGTGCGCTGCGGTGCGGGCAAGGTCAAGGTGGTCTGCCTGGAATCAGCGGTAGAAATGCCGGCTTTCCCCTGGGAAATCGAAGAGGCCAAGGAAGAAGGGGTGGAATTCTACTGTTCCTGGGGTCCCGATAAGATCAAACGGGAAGAAGGACGCATCACGGGGTTGGAAATGGTGCAATGTACCTGCGTTTTTGATGCGGAACAGCGTTTTGCCCCACAATATAATCGTGAATGCCTTGAATTTGTTTCGGGTGACATCATTGTTTTTTCGATCGGCCAGAAGGGTGATCCTGAACCGTTGCGCGGCGAGATTGAGCTCGACGAACGCGGGCGTGTCATTTTCAATGCCGAAACGATGGCCACCAACCGCAGGGGCGTATTTATTTGCGGCGAAATGGCTCTTGGCCCCGGCACGGCGGTGCAGGCCATGGCTGACGGTCGCAAGGCCGCCCTGTCTTTACTTGCCTACCTCGAAAACGGTGCTTTCGATTCCGCCTCGCTGGAGGTTGCACCTGCCCTGGATAAGCTGGAAAGTGGAATTTGCGAAAAAGTGAAGCGTATCGACCGCTCAATCCTACCGATGATCGAACCGGTCGAGCGGATCAAGCATTACCGGCAGGTCGAACAGGGCTTCGACGTTCCCGGTGCCGTTTACGAGGCTCGTCGCTGTCTGGCCTGTGCCGCCGGGGCCGAGCGGGTTGAAGAATTATGTGCCAACTGCCTCACCTGCCTGCGCATCTGTCCTTACGATGTACCGGTGATTGATGAAGAAGGCCAGGTGAACGTGCGTAATGAAATGTGTCAGGCTTGCGGGCTTTGCGTCGGCATATGTCCCGCTTACGCGATCAAATTCCGTTCTTCCTACATCGACGATGCCGTTGCCGCGATCGAACCGGCGGTAAAAGATCTTCTGGCCCGTCGCAACGGCAAGCCGCTTATTCTTGCGCTTACCTGCGCTTACGGGGCTTTTGCCTTGCCCGAGTTTTTAGATTTCAAAGCGGACAATGTTGCCGTGGTTCGCTTCCCCTGTATCGCCAAGATCGATTCGCTGCACTTGCTCAAAGCGATGGAACTTGGGGTGGACGGTGTTGTCATGGTTGGTTGTAAGGATGAAACCCGTTTCCAATGTCAGTACCAGGACAGCGCCTTCTGGGCCGGCCGGCATGCCGACCGGGCGCGCAAAGTTCTGAGGGATCTTGGTCTGGAAGAAGAACGCCTGATGCTGGTTGAGCTATCCCAAGAAGAAGTATCCGATTTCGGTAAGGTTCTCGAGGATGCTGCCGGTAAACTGGCCGCACTTGGCTCATCACCTCTAGGTTAATCGGGGGGTGAGGCACCATCTGCGCCTTCTGAAAATCATGATTGATCCTTTGGATACGGTGCGACTGATTGGCACCGGGGCGGGGTATCATCCCCGCCCGTTTTTTCACATGTATCGCTGCCCGTTCATTGTATCATTGCCCCGGGATGATGAGATATAATAATGTTAAAACAAAAGGGTTCGATTGTACGGATATAATGCCCATTACATTCCCTGCCCGGGCACTGTTATGTTCCGCCGGGTATGGTTTTTGTTTTCTTATATTATGCTGTTCCCGCCGTATAAAAGGATCGCTCTGCTCGTCCGGGGAGGTTACGAAGCTGGCACCGATCGAAATTCGTCGTTGCATGGAGGAACGGGAACAAGCGATCCTTTCTCCTTATGCCGCCCTGAGCGCTTGCACCGGCGGCCGGATCCGGAAGGAACCCCCCTGCCCGGTGCGCACCGCCTATCAACGGGATCGGGATCGCATTCTGCACAGCAAAGCTTTCCGCCGCCTTAAGCACAAAACACAGGTCTTTATCGCCCCCGAAGGAGATCATTATCGCACTCGCCTCACCCATACCCTTGAGGTCTCCCAGGTCGCCCGAACCATCGCCCGGGCACTCAACTTGAACGAAGATTTGACCGAGGCTATCGCTTTGGGGCATGATCTGGGGCATACTCCCTTCGGCCATGCCGGCGAAATGGCCTTGAATAAGCTTTGTCCCGGGGGTTTCCGGCATAATGAACAAAGCTTGCGGGTCGTCGATCAACTGGAAGAAGGCGGCGGGGGAAAGGAGTGCGGCTTAAATCTTACTTTGGAAGTGCGGGACGGCATTCTCAATCATACCGGCCCGCAAAAGCCGGTAACTTTGGAGGGTGGGGTTGTGCGCCTGGCGGATCGGTTTGCCTACATCAACCACGATATTGATGATGCCCTGCGGGCGGGGATCTTGAACCCCGCGGATCTGCCCCGACCCGAAATGGACTACCTCGGGCACACCTCGTCGGCGCGCCTTAACACCATGGTTGTCGATATGATCGCTCACAGCCTGGACCGGCCGCAAATCAGCATTTCAACGCAACTGCAACGGGTGATTGAAAGTCTCCGTTCTTTCATGTTTGCCCGTGTCTATACCGGTTCTCCGGCCAAACAGGAAGAATTTAAGACGGGACGGATGATCGAACAGGTTTTTTATTATCTTGAAAAAAACCCGGGATTGATTGTGCCCCCCGCGGATCCTTTGCACGGCGGAGCGCATGCACAACGGGTGACCGACTACATTGCCGGAATGACCGATCGTTTTATTATCTCGCTTTATCAGGAAATTTTTATTCCAAAGCCATGGCGTAGCCCGGGATGAGTTGGAAAAACGCATGGAAAAGACGAAACCTGTGTAAAATAGGCAGGAACTGCTGTATTTGTGAATTTATTGACGAAGGCAGGAGTACCGTGGGTCGTGTCGAATAAAATACAAAACAGGAACCGGGTTTAAACTCAAATGCACGGCGGCGTAGTGGGAAGGGAACCACGATCGTTGTAACCAAGAAGCGGAGGAATCAGGAGTGGGACGGGCCCCGTCTCCGGGCTATGGGATGGGGTTTTATTATCAAGTAAACCAACTTGGGACGGGTGAAGTTATGTCACCGCCTATTCCGGAAGAAGCCGTTGACGAGGTCAGGCGGCAAAGTGACCTGGTCACGGTGGTAGAGGATTACATTAAATTAGAAAAGAAGGGTAAAAGCTGGGTTGGGCTCTGTCCTTTCCATGGTGAAAAAACCGCTTCTTTTTCGGTATCTGCCGAAAAGCAGCTCTATTATTGTTTTGGCTGCGGCGCCGGAGGCAATGTTTTTAATTTCATTATGCAGATGGAAAACCTTGCTTTCATGGATGCCGTTCGCTTTTTGGCGCAGCGGGCCGGGGTGAAACTGCCCGAAACGATACGGCAGAATACTGCGACCCAGGCCCTGCGGGAAAAGGTGCAAAAGCTGAACGAGCTGGCGGTGCAGTATTTCCGGCATTGCTTGCTGCACACGGCGCAGGGGGAAAAAATTGTAGCCTATTTAGAGGAAAGAGGAATTGACCGTACTTCCAGCGAATTGTTTAACATAGGATATGCACCACCGGGATGGGATCAATTTCTGAAAACTGCCCAAAAAAGGGGCTTGTCTCCGGAATTGCTGCTCAAGGCCGGTCTGGCTTCCCCAAAAAAAGGGGGGGGTGCGTACGATCGTTTCCGGAACCGTCTCATTTTCCCGATTTATGACCTGAAGGGGCGGGTTGTCGGTTTTGGTGGCCGTGCTCTCGCCAAAGGTTCGGGCCCCAAATACCTAAATTCGCCTGAAACCGTGCTCTTTGATAAAGGTTCGGTGCTTTACGGGTTGCATTTGAGCCGGGAACAGATCCGCCGTAGCGGTGAAGCGATCGTCATGGAAGGTTACACCGATGTGATCACTGCACACCGTCATGGTCTTAAAAATACGGTTGCTTCTCTGGGTACCGCCCTTACCTGTATCCAGGCCCGCCTGCTTCGTGCCCAAACCCCGGTGGTCACGATCGCATTTGACGCTGATTCAGCCGGTGAGGCGGCGGCCTGGCGAGGTTTCAAAACCCTGCAGGATGCCGGTTGCCGGGTCAGGGTTGCCCTGTTTCCTCCGGGTAGTGACCCGGACAGTTACATGTGCGAAAAGGGGGCGGCGGCTTGCCGGGGGGTACTCGATCAGGCCCTCCCGGTGACGGAGTATCAATTATGGCGGCTGCGGGAGCGCTGCGATTGTCGTGCTGAAGAAGGGCGACAGCGCTTCTTGCAAGAAGCGCTTGAACTTTTACAGACGATTTCCAGTCCGGTGGAGCGAGATGTTTATCTAAAAAAAGCGGCTGAAGAGCTGGCCGTCACTGAAGGAGCTTTACGGGAAGAACTGCAAAGGCGTGGCCGGGGTGTCCGTCTTTCCCAGTCTCCCGGTCATAATCTGGCTTCAAAAGATCAAACTACTAGTATTAAACAAATTACGGTCAACCCCGCCGAAAAGATGCTTTTAGCTCTGGTGATTATGAATGGAAGCATTGCCGGGATGGTGCGGGAAAGCTTGGATGAAACGGATTTCGCCAGCCCGGTGGCACGCCGTATTTTAGCGGCCGTTCGGCGGATGCATGAAACAGGCACGCCCCCGACACCCGAAGGAATGATTGATTACTTTTCTGAACCGGAAATTCATAAATTGATTACAGAAGCCGTTATGGATAAAAGTCTCTCCGGTTTACCTGGAGAAACGATGAAGCGTATGGCTCGGGATTGTATCAAACGGATCAAGCGATACGGCTTGATCCGAAGACGAGAAGCACTGGCGCGGGAATTGCAGTCTCTGGAGAAACAGGGACAGGAAGAAGAGGCCAGAAAACTGCGCCGGGAATGCCAGTCTATTTTAACACGCAAGCGGTCGTACCGTTCCGTAGAAGGGGACGATTTTTAATGGCCAAAGAGATACAGAAAATAGCCTCGATCGAAGATGTCCAGAAGGACTTGGTTGAACGCGGCAAAAAAAAAGGTACGCTTACCTACAAAGAAATTACGGATGCCATGCATACCTACGAACTGTCCGCGGATGGCCTGGATGATTTCTACGATAGGCTGGCCTTGCATGGGATTGATATCGTCGATGATTCGGTCACGGATGCCGGCACGGTGGAGACGGCCGGGGGTGAAACGAAACAAACAGTGACGGATGATGCCGATCTGGATGTGCCCGAAGGGATCGCCATCAATGATCCGGTCCGGATGTACTTGAAGGAAATCGGCAAAATTCCGCTTTTAACCTCGGAAGAAGAAGTTGAACTGGCCATTGCGATTGAGAACAACTGCGATGATGCCAGGCGGCGTCTGGCTGAGGCCAACCTGCGCTTGGTGGTCAGCATCGCCAAAAAATATGTTGGTCGGGGGATGCTCTTTTTGGATTTAATCCAGGAAGGAAACCTCGGTTTAATCAAGGCAGTCGAAAAATTCGATCACCACAAAGGTTACAAATTTAGCACCTACGCAACCTGGTGGATCCGTCAGGCGATTACCCGTGCCATAGCTGACCAGGCCCGGACCATTCGTATTCCGGTACACATGGTTGAGACGATCAACAAGTTGATTCGAATCTCACGGCAGCTGGTTCAGGAATTGGGGCGCGAACCACTGCCCGAAGAGATTGCGGAAGAAATGGGTATCAGCGAGGACCGGGTGAGGGAAATTTTGAAGATCGCCCAGGAACCGGTTTCTCTGGAAACGCCGATCGGCGAGGAGGACGACAGTCATCTCGGCGATTTCATCGAAGATCAAGAAGCCCAGGCGCCGGCCGACGCTGCCGCTTTTGAACTGCTCAAGGAGCAGCTTGAGGGCGTTCTGGACACCTTGACCCCACGGGAGGAAAAAGTGCTGCGCCTGCGTTTCGGATTGGATGACGGACGTTCCCGGACTCTGGAGGAAGTCGGGCAATACTTCGGCGTCACCCGCGAGCGCATCCGCCAGATCGAAGCAAAAGCACTGCGAAAACTGCGCCACCCCATGCGTAGCAAGCGCTTGAAGGATTACCTTGAATAAAATACAAAAACAACAGCGGGGCAACATCCGGCATAAGAGGGATAGATAACAAGCGGCACCAAAACCTTGACGAACCTGAAAGCATTCGCTATAATGACATCAGGTTCCTCAGTAGCTCAATGGCAGAGCGACCGGCTGTTAACCGGTAGGTTGCAGGTTCGAGTCCTGCCTGGGGAGCCAATTTTTATACCCTATTCCCGGAACCGGTTTGTTTCTGAAGCAAGCGGGAACGAAAATAGTGGATCAGGCTGTGCCGCATTGAGCCCAGGTTTTTGAAGATGCGCACACCAAAAGCAAGGAGGGCGGCGTAGTAAATATCCACACCAAGGTGATCGCCCAGATAGGTAAGCATGGCAGCGAGTAAAGTATTGCTAAAAAAACCGCTGATAAAGGTAACCGGGTCAAAACGATCCTCCATGCCGGCTCGCAGGCCGCCGAAAACGGAATCAAAGGCGGCGAGAATACCGATGGCAACATAACGCGAATAGGCAACCGGAAAGGTAAACGGGCAAAAGATTCCCAAAAGCAAACCGAGCAGCAATCCGCACAATGGCAGTAGCACTACTTTTCCTCCTTTATAACCTGGCGCGCAAACCGGAAAGGCCTGCTACCAATATAGGCCGGTAAAGCAAGGCTTTCTTTTTTTTCAATCTGTATTTGAATATTCCAGTATTGTAGAATTTCGATCACACCGCCGCGCATTTTAAGGGCTGTTTCCAGGGTGTCCGGATCACCGATGCCCATGACAATGTACGGCGGGGTGATACGAGTATTGTTCACCGAAATGGCAGGCCCGGCGCAACGAATTTCGGTTGAAGCCACAACTCGGTGCCCGTTGATCGTAATAGCCTCTGCCTCGGCCGCCTTGAGCTCGTTGACCAGTTTTAAAATATCCTCATCGTGAATCAGAAACAGGCTCGGTTCCTGGCCCGGGTGGGCCGCCTGGATGCTGTCGTTCAGGGTAATTACCACTCCCGGTCCGCTGAGCTCGGTCAGGCCGGCAGCCATTCGTGCCTGTTGCAACTCTTCGCGCACATCGGCTATCCGACTTTCATCATCGATCATATCATTCAACTTGGCACTAAGGGTGTAAACCTGTTCACGCAGGGTATCCCGTTCCGATTCAGCCTGTTTAAGGAGGGAAACCATCTCTTCAAGCCTTTTTGTGGGCACGTTGCCGATGATTTCGGCCTGCGTCCGCAGCTGTGCCGTAAGGGTAAAACCTAAAATAATACAGATCAGTGTGACCCAGATCAGGCTGTTTCGTTTCACTTTCCGTCTTCCTCCGTGATCTTTGTATTGGTGCCAGAGATTTTCCTATAATCAATAATATCATCTGGGCCGCGCATCTCAAAATAACTTTTACTGTCATCGTCTATCTAGTTCCGATGAAGTTTTCGGGTTTCCTGAGCCGGGTGTGTAACTTCTTGACAACTTCCGGCGGGGTATGTTAAACTGCACAAAGGGTTGGGAAGGCATTACTGCTTTTTTATTTATGGGCGGTTTTGGCGTAATTAAACTCGGGCCCATAGCTCAGTTGGCAGAGCAGCCGGCTCATAACCGGTCGGTCCCAGGTTCGAGCCCTGGTGGGCCCACCACC
>CAYQQK010000004.1:0-134589 GCA_964420065.1 uncultured Syntrophomonadaceae bacterium
AGAAGATCGGAAGAACTTGTCCGCAGGCTGCCTTATACGCTGAAACCAAGGTGGACCGTGGTTTAACAGAAGAGCATAATGAAATCAAGTTCTTTGAAAACGGAAAGACGGCAACAACAGAAAGAAATTATTGAACAGGTCTATTTCTATCAGCCAATAAACAACATGGTGCGGTAAACGAGTTTTTTCATGAATTTACCGGGGAGCAATATCAAGGTCTATTTTGGTATTAGAGGGGTTAATGCTGTATGTATTTTTTGATCTATGCTGCATATTCCTTGTCAGTAATTAACACCTCATCCATAAAAATATTGCTGCCCGATATCATGTTGGAATTGGGTGTCCAGGTAAATTGGTTGACCTGGGCGGCAAACTCGTTTACTTTGCCCTTTGCCATATTGATGCCGGTCTGTGGTTATGTTGGGGATCGTCACGGCTCTTATCGGTTTTTTATGTGGGGCTTGTCAATTTTGGGCGCCGGTTCGGTGTTATGTGCCATGGCGCCTACATTTCTAGCGCTCATCGTTGGCAGAGTGATCCAGGCAATAGGGGCGGCGATGATGGTCCCGAATTCGCTCACTCTTTTATTACGAATTGTCTCCGCGGGACAGCGGACCAAAGCGCTTGGTTTATGGGGTACTGTTGGTGGTTTGGGAGGTGTCGTCGGACCGGTCTTGAGTGGTTTCCTGGTTGAATATTTGTCATGGCGTAGCTCCTTTTATTTTCTCTTTGCGTTCTGTTTGATAATTATGCTATTTTCCCCCCGTTTATTGGGCGCGTTAAAAACTGAAGTGTCTGGAAACAATAACGATAAGTTTGACTATTTGGGAGCACTGCTCCTTTTTTTATTTCTAACTACGATTATTTTGACAATCACGCTTCTGCCTGATTACGGTTGGAACAATCACTGGATTCAATTTTTGTTTTTGGCTTCCTTTATTTTTGCCGTTTTGTTTGTTCGGGTAGAAAATAATACTTCAACACCAATGATTGACCTTGGTTTGATCAGACGGCCACATTTTTATCTTGGTTTGATCATAGGCTGGATCGAACAGGCTGCTTCGGCTGGACCCATGTTTATTTTACCCCTATATTTCATCATGGTCATGAAAATAGACGCTGCCAAAGCAGCCCTATTGTTGATGCCCTCGGCCATTGCCTTTGCCATTGCCTCCCCTCTCGGAGGAAAAATCACCGACCGGAAGGGTTTTGGAAAACCGATCAAATTGGGCATGTTTGTCCGTATGTGTTCCTTCTTACTCCTATTTCACCTCACCGGTGTGGGTAACGGAAACATGGTCTTCATTATTGCCATTCTATTTCTAAGTGGGTTCGGTCATGGACTAACCAATATACCGGCTTTATATTCGGTGATGTCTACAGTTAATAAAGAAAGATACGGTACTGCCGGCGGCATACATAACATGTCCCGGTTTGCAGGGACGGTATTCGGGACCTCAATCAGTGGAATAATAATTTATGCCCTGGCCCGTTTACCGGCTCGTGAGGCCGGATTGGGGGTAGCATCGGAATATTCGGCAGCCCTTCTTTTTTGCGCGGGCATATGTTTGGTGGGATGGTTCTTCGGCTTGTATTTCAGAAGCATTGAAAGCAAGGAAAACCATATGGGATCAAGGAAAAGAGCATTGTAGAATAACAGAAAAATGCTTGGCTACATCCGCAAACAATCCCAGGTAATCTTCTTGATATAACCGAAAATTTATTAACCCTTCAATTCCGCTATTCAAATAAATAAATCCATTTTAGATGATCTTTAGAGAGAAATATTTCATTATAACTAAGCGATTGCAGGAGTTTAGACTCGAACCACGAACAAGATATATAATATATAATTTATAATAGACTCAAGAGTTGGCCGATCAGGGCCATTAAATTGCATGGGGGTGGTAAAAAACAAACGTTGCCGTTCGAGCAGTTCAGTAACGGGTAGAGCTGTGGGCATTGAGTGAATTTTTCATACCACCTAAAAAAGGGGAAGATGCAAGTGAAAATGTTGCTCCGCGGATTTATGTTGCTACTACTGGCAGGGCTTTTGGTAATAACCGGGTGCAATTCAGAAAAAAACGGTGCCTCTTCCACGGAAACGGATAACTACCCCAACAAAACCATCACTATCATCGTACCTAATGCCGCCGGGGGCAGCACGGATGCTACCTCGCGTGCAGTTGCCAGTTCCCTGGAAAAAATCATGGGAACACCTGTCATTATTGAGAATGTGCCAGGATCGTCGGGTTTGATCGGGTTCACAAAAGCTTTTTCTGCGGACGCCGATGGTTATACCATACTTTGTGTTGATATGCCTTCCATGCAAATAGGTGAATTGATCAATGACGGGCAATATAAAACCACCGATTGGTCCTTTCTGGCCAATGCGATATTGCGTGGACATGTTGTTGCGGTTTCCCAGTCCAGCCCATACAAAACTTTTGAAGACTTGATAGAAATGTCCAATACCAAAACATTGCTGTGCTCCACGACAGGGGTCGGCTCCGCTTCCAGTATTGCGGAATTGGTACTGATAAATAATACGGAAATACAGATGAGGAGCGTTCCCTTCGATAGTGGAGCGGAAGCTATAGCGGCAGTGTTGGGAGGGCAAACCGATTTTACAATATCCGGTGTTGAATCGATGGCAGCGGCGATAGACGCGGGAGAGGCAAGAGCGCTGGCTGTATTTACGCCGGAGAGAATTGATGTCTTGCCTGATGTACCCACATTGCCTGATTTGGGATACCCCGAGTCGTTCTTCTTAAGCCGGGGATTTTTGGCGCCTCCGGGCCTTCCCGGGGAAATATTGAGTATTCTTGAAGAATCTTTGCTTGAGGCGTTCAAATCACCGGATACGGCCAAACAATTGAGCAGTGGGGCCACCCTGTTGCCGTTAAGTTCCTCCGATTATGAACAACATGCCAAGGAGATGTACGATATTGTTTTGGAATACAAAGACGATCTCATTAAAATGAGGGAAGGAAAATGAAGGCAGTTCGTTCAGTTCAAAAAACCAACTTTTATGATCTGGCAATCCGGTTGGCGTTTTTTGGTGTATTCCTATTTGCGATCGTTGAAGCCTTCAAATTTCCGGGTGTGTCACGGATATTTCCATTGGTAGTCGGTATTACAGGATTTGCGATCTCGTTGTATCTGGTTATGGTGGAGATTAAGGTATTGTTCGCAGAAGGCGCCAAACAGATTCAGGTTGCTTTCAATCTCAGGGCATTTTTACGTATGGAGACAGTATTAATGGCCCTTACAGTCGGCTACCTGGCGGCGCTGTGGTTGATTGGTTACATTGTTTCTTCACTTATATTTATAATTTTGAGTATCCGCATTCTTGGCGAACGAAATTACATTAAAAGCGGTTTGATTTCCATTTTTACTGTTGCTTTAACCTACTTTTTGTTTCGTCAATGGTTAAGTGTGCCCCTGCCCTCCGGTGTTTTATGGTAGCAATCAATTAGATTCAAACAATAAATTTGCACGTTTGGTTGTTTGGTTTTGAGCATTAAAAAGTTCTTAGACTGTATTTTGGGGAGCGGAGGAAAGAGGATGCATCCCATCTGTCATGTTTTTACGGCAACAAATTTCATTGCTTTAATTGCTAGTGTCTTTCTGGGGATTATTTTTGGGGCGCTACCGGGTATAGGCCCGAATCTCGGCTGTGCTTTGCTTTTAAGTATTACTTTTGGGCTGCCCGCGGATACGGCGCTTGTAGCCCTTGGAGGTATGTACACAGGAGCTGTCTATGGAGGTTCCTCCACATCCATCCTGTTGGGAATACCCGGTTCTGCTGCGAATAGTGCCACTGTTCTTGACGGTTACCCCATGTCAAGAAAAGGGAAGGCATTCGAAGCTTTGGGTGCGGCAACATGTGCTTCCTTTTTGGGGGGGGTAATAGGGGTAGTTGCTTTGTTTGCCGTTTCCCCATTACTGACGAAAGTTGCCCTTTCATTTGGTCCCCCGGAGTATTTTATGCTCGGTGTATTTTCATTGACGGTGATCCCCGTTCTTTCTCGCAAGAATATAGCAAAAGGTTTAATGATGTCCCTGTTTGGTTTAATGTTGGGTTGCGTCGGTTTGGATTCTATACGTGGTTTTCCAAGATATACTTTTGGCGTTCAATACTTAAATGACGGGATAAATTATGTTGTGGTCTTGATCGGTCTATTTGCGATGAGCGAGGTGCTTAACCTCTCCTCTGAAAAAACCAGCATTTCACGTACCGGTAAATTGCTGGGCAGTGTTTGGGAAGGGGTGCGTAAAACCTTTTTGTATCCGTTGACATTGATCAGATCGTCTTTGATTGGCATAGTAGGGGGAATCATGCCCGGTATCGGCGGTGCGACCCTGAATATCATTGCCTATAACGAAGCCATGCGTGCATCCAAGGCACCCGAGAAGTTTGGGACCGGGACAGTAGAAGGGGTTATTGCGCCCGAGTCGTCAAACAACGCTTCCGTCGGTGCCACGATGATACCCACGTTGACTCTCGGCATACCGGGTAACAGTGTGGCGGCCATAATAATGGGCGGAATAATTTTACACGGCCTGGTACCGGGACCGGGGCTTTTCCGGGAATATTCAACTCTAACTTATACGTTTCTGTATGGGCTATTAACGGCCCAATTTGTGATGCTGGTTTTTGGTTTGATTCTTTGCAAATGGGCTGCAACGGTTACCAAGGTATCAACCAAGTATTTGATTCCCCTGATCATTATCTTGTGTTTTATCGGTTCCTATGGTTTACATAACAATGTTATTGATATTGTGATCATGTTAATCTTCGGGGTATTGGGCTACCTGCTTAAAAAACAGGATTATCCCTTTATCTGTTTGATTCTTGGGATGATATTGGGTGTTATTATCGAAAAAGGTTTACTCCGTTCGCTAGTGATGTCCAATGGGAGCGTTATGATTTTTTTCCAACGCCCAATATCTTTGGGCATCTTTGTTTTGCTCCTGGTAGTGATGATCTTTACACTCAAGTCCATCAAGCAAAGCAGAACCAAGGCAGAACAATTTTAAGGGCTAATATAAACGATGGAGGTTGAAAGGATGTCATCAAAATATCAGAAGCACAAAGAAATGATAGTATTGTGCATGAACATTCTTGCCGGAGAGGGGCTTATGGAATATACTGCCGGCCATGTTAGCGTTAGACTTGAAAATGATTTGTTGTTAATGCCGGGGCACATTCACCCCTTGAAAAGAACAATATCGTCGCTAACGGTTGACGATATTGTGCTGTGTGATCTGGAAGGAAGGGTTGTCGAAGGTGAGCTGTCGCTACCCGGCGAAAAATATATTCATACGGAAATCTATAAAGCCCGACCGGACGTCCGGTCAATAGTGCATTCGCACCCTCCCGTCTCAACGGCATTCAGTATAACCGATCAACGCATTTTGCCTGTTACTCACCGGTCCGTAGCTTTCGCACCGTCCGTTCCTGTCTTTTCACGAACCTGTCAAATAAACAATCCCGAATTGGGTCAAGAACTGGCTGTAGTTCTGGGAGAAGCCAGGGCAGTGCTGCTCAGGGGACACGGGGCAGTAGTCGTCGGTAAAAGTCTGAAAGAGTCGTGTGTCCTTTCGTGTATTTTGGAGAAAACGGCTGAAATGCAGCTCAAGGCAAGGACAATAGGAAGAATACCCGAAGCAATACCCTATACCATAACCGAACTGGGTGAAGAATTTATTGACAATCCTTGGAGTTATTTATTGGAGGAGTATTTGCATCACCGGAAATAATTTGCACATTACGATGAGCTGCTCGGGTAAAAAGTAGTATTCAATAGAAAAATATTTGATTTGCCATGGGAGAAGCAACAAGAAAATAAAAAAAGGAGACAGCGCGAAGCTGCCTCATCAGGGAGAAACTTATCATAACCGCAACAAAAACGGTTAACTGACGTTGCCTAAATTATACACCAGGCCCTTTGTCAAAGCAAGGGCCTGTTTTTTTTCCAGGCTTTGAGGATGCCATCAAGATCCGGGTTGAGACGGCTAATTTCCCACCTCAAGCATGGGCAAGGTCGTTTCCAGGTCCCGGTAAAGACGGTAATCGAAATTGGGAAACAAATTGTCCTTTTTCTCGATCCGGCTCAATTTATCTTCATCTATAGTTCCATCCTGGATTTCCTGCGCCAGGGTGCGAAAGCGCTGCAGGTGATCGGTTATTCGTTTCAAGGCATACTCGTGCATGGTGCCCGCGGTCAAAATGAACGGCCAATCGCTGCTCTGGGCCAGGAGCAGTTCCCGGGCAGCTTGAGTGAGAGCCCTTCGTTCCAATCCCGTTGCCTCCGCCCGTTCGGTCGCCAGGATGGTCATTTCCCGGGCGGCATGGTGCAGGTGACGGTAAAACCGGTCGTTGTTTCCATTGAGCCAGACCTCATGGTAGCCTTTATCCCCCCAGCTCGAAGGGTTGGGGGTACATAGTTGCAGGGGAAAGCCCAGATCAAGGTATTCTCCCGGGGTGATCATTTTGACATGGTCCTGGTCGAAAGCGATCCGCCGGCACAGGGTTTCCAGCCAGCGCGGACCTTCAAACCACCAGTGGCCGAAAAGCTCTGCATCGTAGGGGGCGACCACGATGGGAGGACGTCCCATGAGGCGATTTAAATATTGCACCTGCTGTTCCCGGTTAAACATAAAATTACCTGCGTGTTCGTCGGCTTTTTTGCGCGCTTGCTCGGGCCGGTACGGTGCCTTATGTTCCAACCCGGTTCCACTGATGCGGTAGTACTTCAACCCGCTGTCGGTCCGTATTCCCGGGGGATGCAGGTGGGGTTTGATATATTCCTCCGGTAGATCGTAGGCAATATCCCGGTAAAATTCGCGATACTCATGATCACCGGGATAGCCCTCCCGGGCGCTCCAAACCTGTTTTGAAGTTTCCGGATCGCGACCGAAAGCGGCGACTCCCCCGGGTGTCAGAACGGGACTGTAAACTCCGTACTTGGGGCAAGGAGAGGCGTAAAGAACCCCGTGGGTGGCGGTAATGAAATATTGCACCCCCAGCTCGCTCAGGTAGCGATCAAGGCCATAATTGTAGGCACATTCCGGTAACCAGAAACCTCGCGGCGGTTCGCCGAAAAGACTACTGTAATACTGGACCGCCCAGGCCAGTTGAGCGTAAACACTTTCTTCGTGCAGAGCCAGTAACGGTAGGTAGCCGTGGGTTGCAGCCGTGACAATAATCTCCAGGGAACCACCTTCCGCCAAACGGCGGAAAGCTTTTACCAGCCGGCGGTCGCATCGGTGGTAGTAACCGGCCGCCGCATCAAAATATTCCCGGTACATTCGGGCCAGGGGGTGAAAATCCGGCTTGCCGGCAGTACGTTCCTCCTCCAGGCGGGCCAAATTTTGCAGGCGTTGCAAGTATTCGCTGTAACGATCCTGAAGAAAAGGATCTTCAAACATGGCCAGAAGGGTTGGCGAGAAAGAGAAGGTCAAGCGGAAGGGTATCCCTTCTTCCTCCAGCCGTTCCATCGACTGAAGCAGGGGGATATAACATTCGGTCATTCCTTCAAAAAGCCATTTTTCCTCCAAAGAAAACCGGTGCTCGGGATGCCGTACATACGGCAGGTGAGCATGCAGGATCAAGGATAAAAAACCGCTGGCCATAAAACTGCCTCCTTGTGATCAAAGAGCGATGATTTAGCGCTGAACCCGCAAAGAACGCCAGCGAAACAGTTCCGGAGAACTGAGATGGCTCAGCGCAATACGACGGTACAGTTTGCGTGCCTTCCAGTCAGGCAGGTGCCAATTTTCATCAATGACGTTGCTCACGCTATCCCGGGGGGTCTGAACGATGTTGGAATGAAGCAAGGTCATGAAACTGCCGTCAGGCAGGAGCCGGCCCAGCTCCGCATGGTAGCTGCAGCCGGGTTCAGTTACGGTAATGTACCAACTGACCGAACCGGGTGTGAGTTGAAGGTCAAAAAAACTCTCAATTTCTCCCTCTTGCCGGGGATAATGTTTAAAAACCCGCATTTCAAACGGAAAACCGGTTATTTCCCCCCCATCCGGAGGCAATCGTTTCAAGGTGGACAGGCTTATCTCCCAGTAGGCAAATAGACAGTATGGATCACGGGTCATTAACACCAGGTAGTCATCTCCATAGCGTTCCGGCAGGGCAGTCTCACTGCCGGGGTGATCCCGGATTCCTTCAACCATGCGTGCACCTCCGGTGTCTTGTGTACGATAAGGACTGTTTGCTTGGATCAAGCGGAACGCTCTCAACCGGCCAAAGATCAAAAAATAGTATGCCCTTTAGCAAGAAGATTATTGTTGCCGGAGCCGGTCCAAAGCGGCGGAATAAATCGGAAGGGTGCGGAAAAGCTATGGCATGAGACAAGCTTGAACCGGGATGGAACTGTCTCTTTCCCCATTACAACCTGGAGAAGTTTAGGGAAGGTGTGACTCATGCCGGAATTCCGGCGGGATCCTATTTCAGGCCGCTGGGTGATTATCGCTACCGGGCGGGCCGGGCGGCCTGGCCGGCCCGAGGGGTTTACATCCATCGGCGACGCAAGGCGGGTTGTGAATTCCAACCGGGCTGGCCGTTGTCCTTTTTGTCCCGGCAATGAGGCCATGACTCCTCCGGAAGTGCTGGCTTTGGGGCGGGAAAATCATGGCCCGAATATGAAAGGCTGGGCGGTGCGCGTAGTGCCGAATAAATTTCCGGCAGTGGAACTGCAACAGGAGTCGCGCCGGAGCTGCCGCTCACAGAATGCGAATATTGCCCAGGCTCGCCCCGGTTACGGGGTGCACGAAGTTCTGATCGAAACCCCGGCTCATCATTGCCATCCCGGTGCACTTGGGCAAAGTCAGATGCGCCTTGTTGTCGAGGCCTACCTCCGGCGGTATTCCGATCTGACACGGGATGAAAGCCTGCATTTCATTCAAATTTTCCGCAACCATGGCCGTGAAGCGGGGGCATCGATCGAACATCCCCATTCACAGCTGATTGCCCTTCCATTTATTCCGATCAAGGTTCAGCAGGAGATAGAGGGGGCACATCGCTATTATTTGCAATATGGAAATTGTCCCTATTGCCGTATCCTGGAAACGGAACTTGGATCCGGCCGGCGTTTAATCGCGACGAATGAGGCTTTCGTTGCCTACATCCCTTTTGCTGCCCGGCTACCCTTTGAAACCTGGATTGTGCCGCGACGTCACCAATCGTCTTTTGGCGAAATGCTTTCGCCGGAAACGGATTGCCTGGCCGAAATTTTGAACCGTGTGCTGAATTTGTTTATCCGGGCTCTGGACAACCCGCCCTACCATTACTACCTGCATGGTGCGCCACCGCGTGCCGTGGGATTGCCGCATTACCACTGGCATCTTGAACTGATCCCAAAGTTAACCACGGTTGCCGGTTTCGAAATGGGGAGTGGGGTCTTCATTAATACTACCCTGCCCGAGAAGGCGGCCCAATACCTTTGTGAAGTGGGGGAAAAAAACATTGAACGGCCGGATCTACTTCGTCCTGGCTTTGCATAATCACCAGCCCGTCGGCAACCTGCCTGAAGTGTTGGAGCATTGTTTTGAGAAGGCTTACGGTCCCTTTATTGAAACCCTGGCCCGTTTTCCGGAAGTGAAAGTAGTACTTCACTATACGGGCAGTTTGCTTGATTGGATTTGTGAACACCGGCCCCGGTTCATCGAGCGCCTGCGGGAACTGGTTTCCCGGGGACAAGCAGAGATTATGGGTGGAGCATACTATGAACCGATCCTTCCTTCCATTCCGGAGGAAGATCAAACCGGCCAGATTGAATCCCTTTCAAAGCGGCTGGAGGAGCTTTTCGGGATCAGGCCGCAGGGGATGTGGCTGGCCGAACGGGTTTGGGAACCGCACCTGGTTCGCCCGGTTGCCGATGCCGGTTTGCATTATACAACGGTAGATGATAATCATTTTGATGATGCCGGGCAGAATGATCTGGATCATTACTATCGGACCGAGGAAGAGGGGCGATCGCTGGATATTTTTCCGATCAATGAGGACTTGCGTTACCTGATCCCCTTTAAACCGGCCCAGGAGAGCATCGATTACCTGCGTAAGCGCCGGCCGCCGAACGGGAAACGCCTCTATGTACTTGCTGATGACGGCGAAAAATTCGGGGTTTGGCCGGATACCCATACTCTGGTTTATGAAGAAGGCTGGCTGGACAGTTTTTTTGAACGGTTGGAGGAACAACGCGACTGGTTGCAGACCATTACTTTTAGTGAGTTCCGTACTCTTTACCCCCCTTGTGGACCGGTTTACCTGCCCACGGGTGCCTACCGCGAAATGAAAGAGTGGTCGGGAGGTTTTTGGCGCAACTTTTTTACCCGTTATCCGGAAAGCAACCGTATGCATAAAAAAATGCTGGCGGTGCGCCGCCGGCTCGATGAACTGCCCCGGGATGATGCCGGTTATACCGAGGCGCGACGGCTGTTATGGGCCGGCCAGTGTAACTGTGCCTACTGGCATGGTGTTTTTGGTGGGCTCTATCTTAACTTTTTACGGGCTGCCGTCTGGGGAAATCTGTTACTGGCGGAAAATGTCATCGATCAGGCCCGGCACAAAGAATCCTTTCTCGAGGTAATAAAGGAAGATCGCCTTTATCAGGGCCAGGAAACGATTGAGCTGCGCACGGATCGCCTGGTGTTGCTTCTCGCGCCCCACCTCGGGGGTAGCATGTGGGAGCTTTCGTGGCGTCCGGCCGCGATCAATCTGTTGGATACCCTGACCCGTCGTCCCGAGGCCTACCACCGGGAGCTGCTCGAAGAGGGAGCCACTCCTCCTCCGCCTGAAGAGGGAGCCACTCCTTCTCCGCCTGAAGAGGGAGCCGTTTCGATTCATCACCTTAAGAAAGTGAAGGAAGACGGCCTGCATGATTACCTGATCTACGATCTCTACCCCCGGGGGGGGCTGGTGGAACACTTTTTGGATCCGGACACTACCCTGGAACAGTTTTGCCGGGGTGAATACGGGGAGGCGCCGGATTTTCTGATGCAGCCGGCGGAAACCCGTCTTGAGCATCTTGAATCGGGCCGGGACAGAGCCGGGAAAGGGTTGAAAGCAATTTTCCGCCGGGACGGGAAACTGGAAGGGGGGCGTGAAATGACTTTGATCAAAACACTTGTGGTTCACGCCGGGGAAGATCGTCTCCTGGTAGAATATGACCTGGAATACGGGGGCCCGGAACGGGCCGCTCTTTTCTTTGCCGTGGAGTGGAATTTTGCTTTCAGCAGCGGTTACGACCCAGATTGTTTTTACGTCATTCCCGGACGCAGGTTGGAAGAGGCTCACCTGGCTTCAACCGGCAGTGAGGCGGAGGTGGATCGGGTTACTCTGGTTGATCGGTCCCGGGGAACCAACCTGACCCTGTTCTGGGACCCCCCGGCACAGCTCTGGCGTATGCCCGTGGAAACCGTCTCGCTTTCCGAAAACGGGCTGGAACGCAGCTACCAGCAGTCCTTGCTCCTGGCCGGCTGGAACCTGGACCTCGAACCCGGTCAAAAAAGACGGTTCCGCCTGGAAATGGACCTGGCCTTTTCCGGGGAGGGGGGACAGGGTAGGGAAAGGAAACAAGAACGGGTAATTCCGGTTGGGGGCCGGCCGGCCGGTGTTACCGGGGCGGCGCGATGAAAGTCCTTTATGTCGCTTTTGTCTGGAACCAGCACCAGCCCTTTTATCGCGATACGTTGCGTAACCAGTACATTATGCCTTGGGCAAGGTTACACGGCAGCAAGGATTATTATGCCATGGCGGCCTTGTTGGAGCAATTTCCCGTGATTCACCAAACGTTCAATCTTACTCCTTCCCTTTTAAAGCAGTTGGAGGATTATCTCTCAGGAAGTGAAGATTACTATCAGCAGGTTGCCCGGCCGGCAGCAGGCCTGGGTGCGGGTGAAAAACGTTTTCTGTTGCAGCATTATTTTGATATTCAGTGGGATCGGGTGATCAAAAAACACCCCCGCTATGCCCGGCTCCTGGAAAAGCAGGGCCATACACGGGAACCGGCCGCAGTAGCGCACGCCCTGGAAAGGTTTAATGAGCAGGATTACCGCGACCTGCAGGTTTGGTTTAACCTGGCCTGGATCGATCCGGAAGTGCGGCAAGACGGTGATTTTTTGGCCGCATTGGAGGAAAAGGGGGAAAACTTTACCGAGGCGGAACGCCGCCGGTTGATGGAAAGTCAGCTTGCACTGTTGGGAAGGATCGTGCCGATCCACCGCCGTCTCCAGGAAAAAAAACAGATCGAAATCATGACCACACCTTTTTACCATCCGCTATTGCCGCTGATCATGGATAATTACAGTGCATTGCGGGCCAGCCCGGGTTTGCCCCTGCCCCGGCGCTATCGTTACCCGGAGGACGCCCTGGAGCAGATGAAACTTTCCCGGGAACAGTACCGGCGTCTTTTTGGACGGGAACCCCGCGGGGTATGGCCGCCGGAACAGGCTGTCAGCCCGGAAGTGATCCCCCTTTGCGCCGATCTTGGGTTTACCTGGACTATTTCCGATGAACAAATTCTGGCCCGATCGCTGGGGGTAGAGATCATCCGGGATGCCTACGGTCACGTATTGAACGGGGATGTTCTTTACCGGCCGTACCTGGTCGGTGGAGGCGGTGCGGAAATGGCCATGGTTTTTCGGGACCACCATCTTTCCGACCGTATTGGTTTCGAGTACCAGCATTTTTATCCCGGGGATGCCGCTGCCGACCTGGTGCACCGGTTGCACCGGATCCGTGAAAATCTGGAATGGTCTTCCGCCGCCGCTCTGGTCACAATTTCGCTGGATGGTGAAAATGCCTGGGAGTGGTACAGCGGTGACAAGGGACCGTTTTTGCGTGATCTTTACCGACGTCTTTCCGAAGAAAAGACGCTACGTTGCGTTACCGTGAGCGAATACCTGGCCGAACATCCGCCCTGCAGGCGGATCAGAGATCTTTTTACCGGGTCATGGGTTGATCATAGTTTAAACCGCTGGATCGGAACCGAAAATAAAAATGCGTTGTGGAACCTGCTCCTGGAGGCACGGGAGGCGGTTGAGCGTTACGGCCTTGGCTCGACACCCGATCCGGTAAAATTGACCCGAGCCCTGCATAATCTTTATATCGCCGAAGGCAGTGATTATCCCTGGTGGGTGGACAGCATGCCTTACTATCTTGCCGCCCCTTTCGAAAGCCTTTTCCGCAAACACCTGACCAATGTTTATCGCTCTCTGGGATGGTCCGTGCCGCCCCGATTTGCCACACCCCTGATCAATCCTCAGCCTGGAGAAGCTGCCTGGAAGCACGACCCTTTAACCGGGCCTGTCTCGATGCTCCAGGGATAGTTTCACGCCTCCTTCGCTGACGGGGGGTGCTTTTTTCTGTCATCCTACCGGAAAAGTTTGTTTATTTTTCCCCATCTTCCCTTGCAGGGAGGGTTGGGGCGGGGGGGGGGCGAAACACTACCTCAGGGGCGGGGGAAAAACCTTCACTCCCATGCCCGGTTCTCGCGACGGAGTGATCATCATGGTAACTTATCAGGTTGCCCGGCGTGATTTGGAAAACGGTCGCCTGGCTCCGATGTACCTCTTGCACGGTGAGGAAACATTTTTAAGGGATGATTTCTTGCATCGCCTGACAAAAACTTTCCTGGGCAACGAAGCCTCTTATGGCCGGGAAAGAATAGACGGTAACGCTTGCTCCCTGGCGGAATGCCTGGATCGCCTCGGGGGGGGTAACATTTTCGCCCTGCGGCAACTGCTGATCGTAACCGATCCGCCCTACCTTGCACCCTCCGGCAAAAAGGAAGGGGCGGGGCAAAAGGAGAAGAGCGGGGCGAAAAAATCGCCAAAGAAAAACGCGGTGGATCCCGCCGTCCGTCTGGCTGCCTTCCTTGATCGCGAGGGCGGGCGTTCGCTACCGGAAAAGATCGTTGTCTTTACCCTCGGCAGAGCGGACCGGCGCCGGCGTCTTTTTAAATTACTTGACGCCAAAGGGGTAGTGGTAGATTGTTCCCCCCCAAGGGGAGAAGCCCGTAAAGACTGGATCCGCCGGCAGGCCGCCTCCTTGGGTAAAAAAATTGACCCGGACGCCCTGGAAATTTTGCTTCTGGATTACATGGACGATCTGTGGCGGCTGCACGGTGAAATCGAAAAATTTGCCGCCTATTTAAAAGAGGATGAGGACACCATCACCGGTGCGGTGGTAGAATTGCTTTCCAGCGGCGATCCCCGGGGCACCGTTTTCCATTTGGCGGACGCCTTGAGCGAAGGCCACCTGGCCATTGCCTTTGAGCAGTTACAAGTGCTTTTCGAGCGACGCGAACCGCCGCTGTTGATATTGTTTATGCTTGTCCGCCATTTCCGCCTGCTCTTGCAAGCTCGTCTCCTTGCCGATAGTGAAACAAACCAATCCGGGTGGACCGCGGCTTTGGGGGTGCCACCCTTTGTGGCTGCTAAACTACGCCGGCAAATTTCCGGTTACACCCGGGAAACCCTTGAAAACGCCCTCCTTGTTCTCCACCGGGTAGATCTGCAGATCAAAACAGGCCGTCTTGAGCCCCGGACAGCCCTGGAATTTACCTTGAACCGGCTTCACGCTCTCCGCCGGCCGCATGTTTAAAGGTGGTCCCAAACCGGGACACTAAAGATGTTTGCCGGTAAAAACCCTTGTCCTGATTTTACGGATTTAATTTATTTACAGAAGGGGGTGGCGCTGTTTCATGAAAGAGATCTATATCATTTTGGCTTTTCATGCCCACGAACTGCTCTGGGATCTTCCCGCAAACCTTATGGGCTCTCTGGAAGAGGAAAACCCCATGCGTGGAACGCTGCTCGATGAAAACTTCATCAAAAAAAGAAAGGAGCAGGGCCGGGATGTTTATACTCGGGGGGTGCAGTTTGGAGGGGCGCTCGGAACACCGGTGACCGTGGAGTACACCAACGAACTGCTGCATCAGATCCGGGATGTTTTACCCAAAACGTTTGCCTTTCTGAAAAAAAAATATCGTTCCGGGTGTCTTTATCCGCTTTACGGACATGCGCACCATACCCATGTTTCTCTGCTGACGATTGAGGAAATTGCCCAGGAAATAGAGTGGAATATGCAGTTTTTGCATTCATCGATGCGAGTCCCGTATCCCCGCTACAAAGGGCTTTTCTCTCCGGAAGCCTCCTACGATATGGTCAAGCTGGAGGGGGCGGCACGAGCAAACATTGATTATGTGGTTTTTCCCCACCTTTCGGAAGAAAAAGCACCATTCAGGATCACCCCGGGGGTCGATTATACTTACCGGCCTTTTTTGCTCGAAGCGGGGGGAAAGACCCTTTTGGCCCTGCCTCGTAATTTTCCTATTTCCCAGGAAATATGGCGTCCGATTACGCGGATGGAACGGGACGCAGTGAAAAATCAGGGCTACCGTCTCGGCGACTACCCTGTGTTCAAGAATGAATACGTAGCCGGGGAGAGGGAAAGCTTTCCAATTTCTTACACCGAGGGTGTTTCCCTTTACCGGTCAATTCTGGAAAGGGAACTTGAACGCTGCCCGCACCGGGGACTGTTGCTTTATATCCAGGACCTGGAGCTGATGGACTTCGGTGACCTGGCCTTGCGGATCGCCGAAACTGCCTGGCGAGAAATACTTGATGGGAAAAACAATGCACGGTGTCTCCATTTTGTCAACCCCGATCAGTATATCGAGGCGGTAGTACGCCGGGACGGGGCGACCCGTCTGCCGCGTCTTTCTTTCCACCAGGTCTGCTGGGCGCCGGAAATTCGGCCGGTCCTGCGAGCGGACGGGCACTACCCACCCTTGGGGGTAAACGGGGTCGGACCGTACACTCTGGAAAACACCGGCCTTTACCGGCATCCCTTTGCCTTCTGGGAACACGGAAAATATTTTTGTTCTCTATGGGATACTCTGGTGCAGGCTTGCGGTATTGATGCAGGGCGGCTGCCGTTGGACGGAGAGACGCTTAGCGATACGGGCTACCGGTTGGAAAGTCTGGAAAAGGACAGCCGCGCTGTGCTCTTCCGGCGCCTGATGAAACGGGCCTGTAACTGGGGCTGGCGACCGACCGAAGGGCGCCAGAAGCGGCCCTATTTGGACGGATGGTTCCTGGGCGGGGCACTGCTGGAAAAACTGAAACAGACCACTGCACCCCTATTAGTACATGATCCAAGCCTGGATCCCCGTGATCTGGTAGGGCTGGTGGAAACCCTATGTGTTTATATCGATGTGCGTCTCGGGTACTTACGTTACGGCCTTGAAAGCGATACCGCCGTTTCAACCCCGGTTTACCCGGAGGCGGGGCGGGCTTTTTTACCCGGTTTACAACTGGATGGCCTGTCCCACCCTTTGGCCGAAGAATTTAAGACGGTCCTGCGGTGGAAGGTTAAAGCTGTCCGGGCGGCGGTTGAAATGTACCGCATTGCCTCCACGCCTGCCGTAACAACCATCCCTGCTTTGCAGCGCCTGCTCACATTTTTCCGGGAGCATTGTCAGGCGGTCTTCATGGCTACCGAACACCTGCAGAAGATTTGGGGCTTGGCCGAAGACACCGATTTGATGGTCGACCGCATGTATGACTACCTTTACCGTCTTTACCCGCCGCTTTTCCCGGAGATGTTGGAACGGATCGATAGCATGGACGGAACCGATTGCGCCGCCTATTTTGATGCCTGGCGACATGAACCCGCCTTGGTCTAGGTATAGGGGACGGTTCTTGCGGTTGGTAAAAATATACCCGAAACGGTTGAGAGTAACTGCAACATTTTGGTAGCATCAGGGGTTATTAAATCTGATCTCTAATGTTGTTCGTAGAGCAAGAATTGGCCCGGGCGTAGTACCCCCGGTTGTGTATTGCCGCCATAACAGAGCGATTCCGAATCTAGGATTAACGGACCGGTTTCATCTTCCCGGGGGACCTCAACCGGCCCGATATTGCAATATGCAACCAGATGTTGTCCATCAATCCACCGGGTTATCTCCACCAGGTTGTACGCCGGGTCAACCTTTACCGCCGTTTTATCCCGGTCGGGTATTTTGAGGACCGGGTGGGACCGGCGTAGCCGGATCAGGTCGCGGTAATACTGGAACATCTGCCGGTTTTCCTTCGTCCACCGTTCTTCCGGGGCCAGGCTTGATTGCCGGAAAGTCTCTTCCGCTCCGGGGTCGGGAATATCCTCCCACCCGAACCGGGCGAATTCCCGGCGCCGTCCTTCCACAACAGCCCGGCGCAGCTCCGGATCGGCATAATCGACAAAAAAAAGGAAGGGGTTGGTCTCGGCGTATTCCTCGCCCATAAAAAGCAGCGGCACGTACGGCGCGGTAAGCAGGAGTCCGGCCGCTCCCCGGGCCCGGGCGGGTCCGATGAGGTGGACCAGTCGTTCCCCCCGGGCCCGGTTTCCGACTTGATCATGGGTTTGCACAGCAACGACGAAACGTCCCCCCGGGAGGTGGGAAGCGTCGCTGCCACGCCGTTTTTTCCAGAAAGCAGAGTATTGCCCTGTATAAAGGTAATTCCGGTAGACTTTGGGCAGATCTTCCAGCCGTCCGTAGTCCATGTAATAACCCTTGCTTTCCCCGGTCAGGAGAGTATGCAACAGGTGATGGTAATCGTCCATCCACTGCCCGTCAAGGCCGTAACCTCCGTTTTCTACCGGGGTGACCAACCGGGCCTTGTTTTCGTCGGTTTCAGCGATAACAACAACTTTTTTCCCCAGACGGTTGCCTACCTTTTTGGCTGTTTCGCCGATTTCCTGCAGAATATGTTGCGGGCTGCGGTCATAGATGGCGTGAACCGCGTCCAGGCGGAGCCCGTCGAAATGGTAATGCTTCAACCAGTGCACCACATTTTCCAGAACGACTCGCCGTACCGTTCCGCACCCGGCATCGTCGTAATTTAGTGCCGCTCCCCAGGGGGTCCGGTAGCGTGCCGTAAAGAATGGACCAAAGGAAGGAAGATAATTTCCTTCCGGCCCGAAGTGGTTGTAAACCACATCTAAAATCACTGCCAGCCCGCAACGGTGTGCCTCATCGATCAGCCTCTTGAGCGCCTCCGGGGTGCCATAGTTGTGGTTAACACTGAACAGACCGGCTCCGTCATACCCCCAGTTCCAGCGGCCCGGAACCGGCGCCAACGGCATCAGCTCCAGGGCGGTTACACCCAACCGGCACAGGTAATCCATCCGTTCCAGCACGCCCTCAAAAGTCCCCGCAGGGGTGAAGGTGCCGGTATGCAGTTCGTAGATGATTGCCTCTGCCAGTTCCAGGCCCGGCCAATTTAGATCCTGCCAGCGATAGGCGCCGTGGTCGACGACCCGGGACCATCCATGGATTCCTTCAGGCTGAAAATGGGAGAAAGGATCGGGGAAAGCAGTGTCACCGAGGCGATAACGATAGTCCAGCTCACAGCCCTGTCCTTCCACCGTTATCCGGTAAAGGTTCGGGCCATGTTTCTCCATGGGAAATTCACGGTACGGAACCTTTTCCGGGTCCTGTTTTTGTGCCCCATGTTCACGCTTCCGCACCTGCAATACCGGTTCCCGGTAGGACGAAAGGACGGTAAATCGGACGTGTCCCGCCTCCCGGTCCACAACTTCCGCTCCCAGCCCCAGTGTTTCTAAAACCATTTCGGTCATACTCTTAATATGACTATTTTTTGATGCTTCATGCAAGAATAACCCTGCCGGGAATCGGCGGCCCGATCCAACCCCAAAAATTGCCGAAGGAGCTGAAGGCGCATGGACCTGGTAAAACCTGCCCCCAAAAGCTACCGTGATTACCTTCCATTTTTGGATGGTGCGGTACGAAGGAGCATTGACACCCTTCTTCAAAGATTGAAAGGCAACAAGGTCGCCATGATCAGCGCCACCTCCTACGGTGGAGGTGTGGCTGAAAAGCTTCACTCCCTGGTGCCCCTGCTGCAGGATATGGGGCTGCATCTTGATTGGTGGATTATCCGGGGGGGAGCAGAGTTTTACCATGTCACGAAAAAATTCCACAATTGCCTGCAGGGCCAGGAAGGCCCCCTTACCGAAAAAGATGCCACAATTTTCATGGAGTACAATCGTTTGAACGGGTCATTTTTGGATCAATGGGATTATGATCTGATTGTCGTCCATGATCCCCAGCCGGCGGCGCTGATCGAATATCGGTTGCCTTCAAAAAAGACGCGCTGGATCTGGCGCTGTCATATCGACACTTCAACTCCCAACCCCGCCTACTGGAATTTTCTTTATCGTTATGTTAACCGGTACGATGCCGCTATTTTCACCATGCCGGATTATGTTCAAGAAAAGGCTGCCTTTAAAAAAACGACCTTTATCACCCCCTCCATCGATCCCCTAAGCCTCAAAAACATACCTCTGGGGCAGGAGGAAGCCTTGCAAATCGTCTCTCGCTTCGGGGTTGATACCGGGCGGCCCCTGATCAGCCAGATTTCCCGTTTTGATCCCTGGAAGGATCCTTTGGGAGTGATCGAGGTCTACAAAATTGTCAAAAAAGAATTCCCCTCCGTTCAGCTGGCCCTGGTCGGGGCCATGGCTTCGGATGATCCCGAGGGGTGGGATTATCTCTATCGCACCCTGCGTCGGGCCGGGGAAGATTACGATATCTTTATTGTTACGAATTTCAACGGCATTACAGATATTGAAGTGAACGCCTTTCAAACGGTTTCGGAGGTTTTATTGCAAAAATCGCTCCGGGAAGGTTTCGGCTTAACGGTAGCAGAAGGACTATGGAAAGGCACCCCGGTCGTGGGCGGTAACACCGGAGGTATCAAGTGCCAGATTGAGAATGGAGAGACCGGCTTCCTGGTCGATACGGTTGAAGAGTGTGCGGAAAAGGTTTTGACTTTGCTGCGTAATCCCGTTCAAGCTCGGGCCATGGCCCGGGCGGGCCGGGAAAAAGTGCGGCAAAACTTTCTTATTGTCGAAAATGCCCGGAACTACCTCCAGCTTTTCGATGAACTCGTTTGATAACCCGCCAGGATTTGCCGGAAGAAGTTGTCTATAAAAACACACCGGGAGGCGGGGCGTTAAGGCTCCAATGCAACCGGTACCTATTTCAAATCTTCCAAAATGAATACCTCAAAGGGTTCTCTGGAAACGGGACGGGGCATGTACCGGCCCTTGCAGGCATATACATCTATTGATTACCCGGCTGCGATCCGGTTGAATTTTCGTGTCAGACGCGATTTTTTCCGGGCGGCGTTGTTTTTATGGATGATCCCTTTCGCTTCGGCCTTGTCGATGGCGCGAATTGCACCGACCAGACGGATCCGGGCCTGTTCCCGGTCACCCGTTAACAGGGATTCCTCAAAGTGGTGCATGAAAGTTTTTAGGTTGCTTTTAATGCTCCGGTTACGGGCGGTACGCTGGGCGATTTGACGGATACGCTTTTTGGCAGATTTGATGTTGGCCAAGAACATTGCCTCCTTCGCGATACTGGAAACAATGGCATTCTATCATAACCGGCGGCGGAAAAGCAACCCTCACGGCGCTCCATGCCGGTGAAAATTGCGTATACCGGTTCCCGAACTGGTTATGCTAGTGCTGTCAATGCACCGGGGCGGGGCCGGCAGTGCGGCCGGGCCGGCGGTCCATTTCCTACTTCAAGGGAGGTCGTCAGATGTTAGGTTTAATTGTCCGGTTTGTTGTTTCGGCGATTGTGCTAATGCTGGTCAGTTTTATTTTACCCGGATTTGCAACCCTTGGTTTCGGACAGGCGCTTGTGGCGGCGGTGGTTATTGCCGCGCTTGGTTTCCTTGTCGAGAGTCTTTTTGGAAAACGGATCTCGCCCCAAAACCGGGGCCTGGTTGGTTTTTTAACCGCCGCCGTGGTGATTTACCTTGCCCAATTTATTGTTCCGGGAATGAAAATCAGCCTCATCGGCGCGGCCCTGGCAGCGGTGGTAATCGGTATTATTGACCTTTTTGTCCCGACCGAATTGCGCTGATCTTGATCCGATTGTGATATCCGGTTTTTTTGGTTGCAAAGGAGCAATGAGCAATATGTGCGTTCAAAAATTTCGTGATGGATGGGTCCCTTCATTCAACATACGCACCGACCTGGCCCTGGAAGCTCGTGAAATCGTGCAAGGTCATTCAAATGTTGGCATACCGGGGGTAGTTTCTGAAACCCTGCCGGAAGACGGCATTACTGTAAGTCGAGTTCGGGTCGAGACCGTTGAGGCGGCAAGGCAACTGGGCAAAACGCCGGGTCGCTATGTAACCCTGGAAGCTCCCGGGTTGCGTCAGAAGGACACCGATCTCCAGGACCGGCTTAGCGAGCTTTTCGCCCGCGAGCTTCTAGCCCTGTTGCCCATGCCCGAAGATCTTGACCAGCCGGTACTGGTCATCGGGCTGGGCAACTGGAATGTTACCCCCGACGCTCTCGGCCCCCGGGTCATAAACGATCTACTGGTGACGCGCCATGTAATGCAGCCGGGGAGGCATGCGCTCAGTGAGGGCTTCCGTTCTGTCTGTGCTCTTTCTCCCGGGGTTATGGGAATTACCGGGATTGAAACTGCCGAAATTATTCAGGCGATCGTATCCAAGGTTAAACCGGCATTACTGATTGCAGTCGACGCCCTTGCGGCTCATCGTATCGAAAGGCTGCATACGACGATCCAGGTGGCCGACAGCGGGATTCATCCCGGCTCGGGGGTCGGTAACAACCGCCTTGGAATCAACCGGGAAAACATGGGGGTGCCGGTGGTCGCCATCGGCGTGCCCACTGTGGTCGATGCCTCGACGATTGCCGGGCAGGCTATGGATGCCCTGATTGAGTCTTTGCGAAGGGAAGCTGTTGCCGGTATACTGGCCGACACCTTGGAGAAACTAAACCGGGAACAGCGACAGGTAATGGTGCGCGAGGTGCTGGAACCGTATGCCGGGCAGCTCATGGTGACTCCGAAAGAAATCGATGCTTTCATTGCCGATGTTGCTCTCGTAATTGCCGCCGGGCTTAATGCCGCCCTGCATGAAAAAGTAAAAGCGGATGAACCGGGAAAATACATGCAATGACCTGCGCAGCCCCGATTTCATCCGGCTGCCCCGCGTAGCAGGTCAAGACTTCAAAACAGGCTTTTTCACGAGCCGACGATCTTGCAGACATCGATCCATGCCTTGAAATTGGTGTATTCCTCCAGTTCGGGAATGGTCAGTTCAATGGCACTATTGGCGCTGCCACATGCCGGGAAGACTGATTGAAAGCGTTTCAACGACCGGTCCAGATATACTTCAACGCCGTCGTTTACCGCAAATGGACAAATACCGCCCGCCGCATATCCAACCAATGGTTTCGTTTCATTCTGGGACAACATTTTGGCCTTCATTTTAAACCGGGACTTGAATTTTTTGTTATCGATCCTGGCATCACCGGCAGATACAACCAGCACCACAGCATCACCGCCATGAAAAGACAGGGTTTTTGCTATGCGGCAGGCTTCACATTGCAAGGCCCGGGCGGCAAGCTCTACCGTGGCACTGGAAACATCAAATTCCAGGATTCTATCGGCCATGCCCTTGCTTGTGAAAAATTTTTTTACCCTTTCAATGGACATATTCAAAACCTCCCTTCGTTATTATTACGCCCTCTCAAGGGTCCGGGCCTTCTTCAAGGTGTTAAATTTTGACCGAAACCGGGAGTATGAGCCAAAGCATACCTGCACCGCGTGGACACCGGAGGGGGTGTACGTTAGAATCTAGGGGGAAAACAGGTGCCGTGCGGTGCCGGAAAGGTTCTGGTAATGTTCAAAGAAACCAAGGAGATTTTTCTCGAAGTCGGTCAATCGGTGTTGCCGGTGATCGCAGTGATCATTCTGATCCAGCTGATTTTGGGCCTGCCCGGGGCGGTCATCGGTCAATTTTTGGGAGGGGCGGTTTTTTTTACCCTGGGGTTATTCCTGTTTCTGATCGGGATTCGGGTCGGTCTGTTGCCTCTGGGTGAAACAATCGGCGCCGCGCTGGCAGAAAGAGGTTCGCTGCCCGTTCTTTTGGGGACGGCTTTTATTCTCGGGCTAACCGTTACTGTCGCCGAGCCGAATACCCAGGTTTTGGCCCATTACGTGGAGATGGCCTCCAGCGGTCAAATCGGCTCGAAAACGCTTATTGCCGCCGTTGCCCTGGGTGTGGCCCTGTTTGTCGCCCTCGCTTTGATGCGTCTTCTTTCCAATATTCCGTTATCCTATCTGGTCGGGACGGGCTGTGCGGCGTCCCTGGCCATCCTGATCTTGACCCCGCCCCGGTTTGCAGCGATTTCTTACGATGCCGGCGGGGTGATCACCGGTCCGCTTCTGGTCCCCTTTGTTCTTGCTTTGGGGATCGGTATCGCTTCGGTTCTGGGGGGCAAATCGGTGTTGGAAGACGGGTTTGGCCTGGTTGGCCTTGCCTTTTTCGGACCGGTGATCGGAGTGATGCTGCTGGGGGTGTTTTTCGGTTGACTATGCCGCCTCTTTTCCAAGGCTTCATTCAGGTGATCAAAGAGGCGACGGCGGCTATCTGCCCGCTTTTGGTCTTGCTCCTTATCTTTCGCCCGCTCTTCAAACTGCCGTCCCGGCTGATCGGGAACACGCTCAAAGGGATACTCATCGCTTTTTTGGGATTGATTCTATTTTTGCAGGGGGTCAAAGTCGGTTTTTTGCCGGCCGGCCGGGAAATAGGGCTGGTTATCGGCCGGTCGAACCATGCCTGGTGCCTGATTCCGATCGGTTTTGTGCTAGGGCTGACCGCTACTTATGCCGAACCGGCGGTGCGGATCTTGAGTTTCCAGGTCGAAAAAGCATCGAGCGGTTTTATTCGGGGCACATTGATCCTCTACACTCTATCGATCAGCGTGGCCCTGATTACCGCTCTGGGGATGGCCAAGCTGGTTTACGGTATCTCGATCTACCATATTATTGTTCCCGGTTATCTTTTGGCCCTGGTTATGCTTAAATTTGCGCAGCCTGCCTTTATCGGCATCGCTTTTGATTCGGCCGGGGTGGCTACCGGTCCGATTGCCGTGACTTTGATCATGGCCCTGGCTGTCGGCGGGGCGACGGCGCTTCAAGGAAGGGATCCGGTTTTCGATGGTTTTGGTATCGTTGCCTTGATCGCCCTCGCTCCGATTTTACTTGTTCTAACCCTGGGGATCATTTACCCCGTGCAGGATTCAAAAGAGGAGGAAAACAAAGATGCAACCGGCACCGGAATATAAACTGATTGTGACCATAGTGAGGAAGGGGAAGGCCGAATCGGTTGTCGAGGCCGCCAAAGCAGCCGGTGCCGAGGGAGCGACGATCATGTTTGGTCGCGGCACCGGGATTCATGAGCAGAAGAAACTGCTCGGGATCCCGATCGAACCGGAAAAGGAGATCATCTTTACCGTCGTTCCGGCCGTGATCGCAGCACGAGTTCTGGCGGCGGTCGAGAAGCAGGGCAAACTGCAAAATCCGACTGCGGGGATCGCTTTTGTCCTCGATCTGGAACAGGTGGTGGGGATTGTCCATGCGGCCCGGCAGGGCCGGGCCCGGGTATAATCAAGGCCCGTAGAGCACCAGGTTTTTCTCCCCCAGACGGGCTTCGTCCACCCGGTCCTGCAGGTAGGACGGGATGACCACGGTCTCTGTTTTGCCGTCGGAGATATAGCGCTGGTGGGGCTCTGCGGCAAGGTGTTCCATCCAATCGTAAAGGCCGACCCCTTCGGTGTGCATGGTACTTGCTCTAACGCGGGGGATGGCTGCGGGATCAAAAGTGGTGCTGAACGGCGCAGGAGCGGGGTTTGCCCCGACGAGGAGGATCCCCTCGTGATAATAGCTGATTTCTGCATCATCGCCCCGAATGGCTAGGCCGATGTCCTCGGGGTAGGAGCCATAAGGCAGAGCCAGGGAACGAACCCGGTAACCCGGTAGGTAGGCTTGGGTTTGCCTGATTTGATTGGCCAGCTCTTGTCGGATTGTTTCCGGAGGGAAGGCGCGCAGGCCGGGGAAATGGTGGGAGTAAGTATGGTTTCCGATCTCAAAATCTTTTTCCACCAGGTACTCAAGTTTTTGTGAAACCAGCTCGGTCTGGCCGAAGGGCGGGGCGACATAAAACAGGTAAAACGTGGCGGCAAGGCCGAAATCGGGGTGTTTTCGGTAAAATGCCTCCATGATCCCCACGGCACAGTTGGGATCGATTTTTTGTGCACCGCCTTCGTTAATGAAGCGAAACTGGCCCGGGCAGCCATCGTCAAAGGTAAGGACAACCGGGGTCGTTCCGGCAGGAACGGCGATCTGTCCGTCCAGAAGATCGTTCATCGAAAGAAGGCGGTAGCCGTCATCGTAAAGGGCTTGCAGATCCTGGCGAAAATTATCCGGGGTGCGACACCATTCCCCCTCGGGCTCGCCGATCTCATGATACATCAAAACCATGATGTGGCCGATTTCGTTGACTCCAAGAGTGGCGTAATCAGGCTCGGGCTCCGGGGGTGGTGCCGGCGGTTCGGGAGCGGGAAGACGGATGGGGCCTTGCGAGGGAGCGGTACTGCCGTGGCGCATGCAGCCGACGGCACCCAGGGCGAGCAAGAGGAGCACCGCTACCACAACAGTGGGCAGCCGAAAACTTGCGTTCATGGCGAACCTCCTCTGGAGCTGGTTTTTGAAGTTTGACCGGGCAGGCCCGGCAAGGGATGTTCCTGGGGTGGATCTTCGACAGGAAGTGATTCGATCCTTCAGGTAACGCAGTATTTCGAGCCGGTCAAGAATGGACGGGAGGGATTTATGATGCGGGTAATCGGTGCCGCCGCCATGCGGGAGGTGGATCGTCGCACCATTGAAGAGTTGGGTCTTCCCGGGATCGTCCTCATGGAAACCGCCGCCCGGCGGGTGACCGAGGTGGTGCTGAGGGTAAGTCCGTCTCGACGCCCGGTAGTTGTGCTGTCCGGGCCGGGGAACAATGGCGGGGACGGGCTGGCCGTAGCGCGGCAACTGAGCCTGGCCGGCCGGCCGGTATCCCTTTTTACTACAGCCCGGGAAGAAGAATACCGGGGTGATGCTCGGATCAATTATCACTTTTTACGCCAGAGCGGTTTTCCGCTGCAGTTTCTCGCGGGAGAGGAAAACCTGGCTGTCTTCGAGGCCGCTCTGGATGGAGCCGGATTAGCCGTCGATGCTCTTTTGGGCACCGGGTTGTCCCGGCCGGTAGAAGGCTTGCCGGCGGCCTTGATCGAACGCCTCAACCGGAGCGATGTTCCAGTGTTAGCGGTGGACATTCCCTCCGGGGTTTGTGCCGACAGCGGTGCCGTACTCGGATGTGCCGTACGCGCCCGCTGGACGGTGACCTTTGCCTTTCCCAAATTGGGTTTGCTGCTCCACCCGGGGGCTGAACTGGCCGGCGAGTGCGTGGTTGGCGATATCGGTATTCCTTCTTTTTTGGTCCGGGAAGAACCGGTCGCTTTAACCACGGTTGAGGAGGTGGGCGCTCTTCTTCCGGCACGACCGCAGGGCAGTCATAAAGGGACTTTCGGGCGGGTGCTGCTCCTGGCCGGTTCGGCGGGAATGACCGGTGCCGCCGCCCTGGCGGCGCATGCAGCTTTGCGAGGCGGGGCGGGCCTGGTTTATGTCTGTGTCCCGGGCAGCTTGCGTCCGGTTCTTGAATCCAAGGTTGTTGAAGCAATTGTGCGCGGTGTGTGTGAGATCCGGCCGGGAGAGGTTGCCGCCGCGGCAGCAGAAACGCTTCTGGCGCAGGCCGGCGCTTGCCGGGTTTTTGCCCTGGGGCCCGGATTGGTGGCGGGGGAAGAACTGGCCCGGCTGTTGCAGTCGGTCGTGCCCCGCAGCCCGTGCTCGCTCGTTTTGGACGCCGGGGCGTTGGAGGCGCTGGCCGGCCGGGTTGAACTTTTGCGACAGGCCCGGTTTCCGGTGGTGCTCACGCCGCACCCCGGGGAAATGGCGCGGCTGATCGGGACCGGTGCTGCGGCGGTGCAGCGGGCCCGCATCGAAACGGCTTGTGGGTTGGCCCGGCGGGCCGGGTGTGTGGTGGTGTTGAAAGGAGCCCATACCCTGATCGCGGCACCGGAAGGGCGGCTTTGGTTCAACCCCACCGGCGGTCCCGCCCTGGCTACCGCCGGTTCGGGAGATGTCCTGACCGGGATCATTGCGGCCTTTCTGGCCCAGGGACTTTCCCCGGTTGATGCGGCCCGGGCCGGTGTCTTTATCCATGGCCTGGCCGGGGACCTGCTGCCGCCCCGGGGCGGTGCGGCGGGCGATCTTTTATCCCGTCTCCCGAAGGCCTTCCAGTTGGTGGAGGAGAACGGAAAAGGCAGCGGTTCACTCTGGGGCCCTTGCCATCAGCCCATCCGCCCGTTGTGAGCCCCTACTTTGCTGTCAGGGCATAGAGCTGTGCCGTCCTTTCGGCTACCAAGCGTAGGTCGTGGTTTTCCCGGACATAGCGGCGGCCCCGGTCCTGAAGCTGCTGCAACAGGTCCCGATCTTTAAACAGCCGGGCCAGATCACCGAAAATATTGCGGTAACATGGTTCATCCTCTTCTGAATTGTTTGCGGATCGGGCCGGAATATGCAGGCGGTCGGGTGTCAGCAGTCCCCGGTAGCGTCGTCCCAGTTGCAGAATGGCGTTGCCGCAGGCCATTCCCTCCAGGATCGCGTGGCCGCACCCGGCTACAACCTGGGATGGGGCCAGCATGGAAGCGGGACAAGGCGGCCGCCCGTGGTAAATACCCGCCCCGGGCGGAAACTTTTCACTACCAAGGATATCCAATGGGGTTTCACATAGAGCAGCTGCCTTGATCAGGGCCAGAGCCGCTTTCTCGGTTACGCCGTTTTCGTAAGAGAGAACCAGGCGAAAACCGGTTTTCGGGGCCGGGCAGAATTTGCTCAGATCGATGCCCTCCGTAATGACAACCGTACCTGAATAGTGCGGTTCGAGGGCATCCCTGATCTCGGTGCGGGTAGCGATGACAAAGACGGCCTGCTTCAGAAGGCGGTCCTGCGGGTCCGCGGGGTGAACCGGCACGGTCACGCCGAAAGGGATCCCCAGGGCCGACGCCAGGTAAGCTCCCCGATTTAACAGGTGCGGCCCCTGCAGGTGGATCAGATCGTAAGATTTGTGTTTAAGCGACCAGGCTAGCTCTTCAAAGCGAAGCCCGGCGATCACGGGGACCCGAAAATAACGTCCAAATTGTTCCGGAATTCCCGGCGGCGTATCGAGGCAACATAAGGAAACCTGGTACCCCTGGCGGTTAAGCTCCCCGGCCAGGCTAAAAACACCCCGGCAACGCCCTGCCGGCAGAAAGGTTCCGATCATCAAAACTCGCATTGAAAAATCACCCGGGTTAGTTTATGAAGTTACACCCGAAATTTCCACAACTACACCCGGTAAACCGGGGCGAGATCTATTCGGACCTCGCCCCGGGACGACAGGAAAATTAACGCGGGCGGACAAAAAGCTGGGTGACGAGGTAGCCCCGTCCCGGCTGGTAATAGATGCCGATCCCGGTCAGGGTGTAGCGGGCATCCAAAATTTTACTGCAGTGACCGGGGCTGCCCATAAAAGCATTGAAGATGGATCTGACATTTCCGCCCACGCCAATGTTTTCCGCGGCCAGGGAAAAAGAATAACCGTTATTGCGCAGCATCTCGCCGGAGCTGCCGTAAGTGGGTGAAGTGTGGGCGAAATAATGGAGATCGATCATGTCCCGGCTTTTTAACCGGGCCAATGCGGTCAGGTGCGGGCATGCTTGCAAGGGTGCAATTCCGGCCCGGGCTCTGGCGCCGTTAACCAGATCCAGCAGTTGTTTCTCTGTTTCGTTCAAGCCGGCCGGTTCGTCCGGAGGCGGGGGTGGTGGCTGCGGGGCCGGGATCGACGGTGTTACGGGTTTGGATACCGGCAGGGTAGGAAATGCTTGTATTGGCAGCGGTCGGGGGACAAAGGTATAGACCACCGGAGGAATGTAGCTGCCGCCGCTGGAGCGGGCGACGCCGTAACTGCTCCCCGAATAGCACAACGCCGCCGCGTGGGCCGCACCGGGGAAGAACAGGCCAATCTGGAACAGCAGCACCAGCACCAGGGTTGTCCACAAAATCGACTTTTGTTTCATTTTCGTCCTCCTTGTCGGATTGATCTGCGTTTTATTATGGTGCCATCCCGGCAATGCTGTCAATTTAAGCCAAAGGCTCTCCGGGAGCGATTGCTTGTCCCGGGGAACCCCGTAAGGAAAAGAATTTACCGATTTAGCTTGTTTTACCGCCCTGGGATATTTGGTGAAAAAAGGCCAACATTTTCCGGTAGAAGGGTTGTTTTTGGGCCAGTTTTTCATTCAGGGCATGGTTTTCTCGTTCCCGGGCTGTTAATTGCAGGGCTTGCTTGTGTAATTGGGTTTCAAGGTTCCGGATGGTTTGTTCTTTTTCCATGAGCATCCTTTTTAAATGAAGAGAATCTTGTTGAAGCTTTTTCAATAGTGCGCCCCCCTGTTGTTGTTTTTCTTCCCAGGCCCGGCGGGACTGTTCGGTTTGTGTGCGCAAGTTCCGGATTGTTTCCTGAAGGTGTTCCTGCAGTTCCTTGAGTTTCCGATCTTTCTCTTGCATGTTCCGGTTAAGGTTTTCAAGACGCCTCTCACTTTGCCGCGATAGCCAAACCAATTCCCTCTGTTTTCCTTCCAGCGCTTGTTCAAGCTGTGATTTGGCGGTGCTAAGGGAAGAGGCCCGGGAGATCAAGCCCTGCGAGTACTGATCCAGATCCCGAAAATAAGAATCGATTTCATCTGTTGTGAGCGCACCGAAAGGGGCTGCAGCGCAAGATGAACTCTCCTGATACTGCCCCACGGGACAGGGCGGATCGCCGCTTGCAGGGATCCATCCTGCGATGTTTTCCCCACTCCTGATGAAAGCGGGGCGCAACACCGAAAGAGGCTTTCCGGCGATAGGCTCAAGGACTTCCACACTACTCCAACCGCCGGCCTTCCTCGCGCAGTGATAAACGGTGTCCCCGGCCAGCCACCCGGCCGCCGGCCCGCCCGGTTTCAGGATCAGAAAAGGAGATGGGGGTTCCGGGTACGGGGGAGAAAGGTGGACTTCGTCTTTCCAGCGGCCGCCCCACCCTTCCCGGATCCATTCCCGGTAAACGACTCTGTATCCATGCGGGTAGCCGGCAACCCAGAGCAGGTGCAGGTTAAAATCCGGTCCCGGCAGCAAAACCGGCCGGCTCACTTGACCCGGTCCATTCACCGGTACTGCTTTGCTCCAAGCGCCATCGGGGTCGTAACAGCGGTAGTAGAGCCTGAATTGTTCCCCCTCGGCCAGGAGATAGGCAAAGTGCAGGATGTTCCGCCGGTCCACGGCGACAGTGCCGTGAAGGGGTTGCAGGCCGCCTCCGAAATCGACTACCCGCGGTTCAGCCCAGTGTTCCTGTGCACAGCGGTGGTGCAGGAACCACCACCGCCCGGCGGTACGGTCCAGGGCAAGGTAAAGCAGGTGCAGGTTGGCCTGCCTGTCCACGGTTAGAAGCGGATGGAGGCAATCCTTTTCCGGATCCCGGTAAAAGGGCTGAACCGCGTCCGTTTCCATCTCCGGAAAAGGCAAATAAAACAGTGCCCCTGCCTCCAGGACGACCAGATGCGGACGCAGGTCTTGCCCCACGGCGGCGCAGAAAAAACGGCCTTGCCGGGGTAACGGCCGAGCTTCACTCCAGCCCGCCGCGCTTTTTTCCCGCCAGGCCAGTTCTCCTTCCGGTGCACGATAAAAAAGAAGCTCACGGGGCCCGGTCCGGACTAGGACCGGGGCGTCAAAGAGCCGCTCTTCTTTTGGATCGGGCCTGGTCACTTTACCACCGCCTTTATTTTTTGGCCGGTACATGTATATGCGGCGATCGTTTGATTTTGACCGTTTCCGAACCGATCACCCCTTATGGAGACACTGCATAGTATGGTTACTGAGCCTGCCTGCCGGGGCAGGTTGTTCGTTAAGTATACGGTAAAGGAGGGTAGTAAAAATATGGGTTGCAATGATGAATACGGGAATTTGAAGGAGTTTGATCCGGTGGGCACCCCTGCCGGCGGCGGGTATGGCCGGCCTGGCGGCCCTGCTAAATTCATACCGGAGTGCATCAAGGTGGAAAAGGTTTATGAATCGTGCCGCAAGGTCCAGGTTAATGAAGATGTGATCGACCTGCGCGGAGTAGCCGTGGGCGAGATTCTCGAAGCCTGCTGTAAAGGGACACAGCTGGTTGTTGATGAAGCACACCCGTTTACCTGTGAAAAGGTGCCCGGGACCTGTCGGGCCCGGGTTTCGTTCTGGTACCGCTTCCGTTTCGAATATATCGATCAGGAAGGGGTAAAAAGGTTTAACAGTGAACCGGTATTCCATACCAAGACTGTTATTTTAAGCGAGCGCATCCGGGATCCGCGCATTTTTGTTCAGTGCGAAGTGTTTCTGGAGTGTCTAGAATGTTTCCCCTCCGGTCCGCAGATGGTCACCTGTTGCATCGGCAAACTGGAAGTTTTCAAGCTGGTGGCAATAGTGCAGTTGCTGGTTCCCGCATACGGTTTCTGCCCCGAACCCGATCTTTGTTCACAGGTAGAGACGGAATGTCCTGATTTTTCACCTGTTTGGCCCCCGTATCCGCACCAGGGTCCGCCGGAGAGTAGTGGCGGGGGTGTGGTTGACGGTGACAATGGATCTAGCTAAAGGAACAATAACTTAAAAAAAGTATATTATAGGAAGTTAAGTCGGGCCGGTACCTCCGGGTACCGGCCTTTTGCCGTACTGATTGGCGGATCGTTGCGATTGCCCCGGGAAAAGGGGTGATGCTATAATGGAAACATGCGTCAGAAGGGAAGGAGGCGAACCCTTGAGAAATAAAGCAGTCCGGGTCGGTTTGTTGGGTATGGGTACAGTCGGTGGCGGTGTGGCTGAGCTGTTAACCCGTAACGGCGCCTTGATTGAAAAGAAAACGGGATTACGGGTGCAACTGGAGAAAGTACTGGTACGTGATCCCACCCGCCCACGCCGGGTGGCCCTGGCTCCGGAAATATACACCACCGACGCCGGTGCAATCCTGGATAACCCTGCCATCGAAATAGTGGTGGAGTTGATCGGAGGGATCGAGCCGGCCCGGACCTATATTCAGATTGCCTTGCAACGGGGCAAGCGTGTGGTTACCGCCAACAAGGATCTATTGGCGCTACACGGGGCCGAACTCTTTGCCGAAGCCCGCGTCAATGGTGGTGCGATCTTCTTTGAAGCCAGTGCCGGGGGAGGTATCCCCTTGATCAGGCCTCTTCAATACGACCTTACAGCCAACCGAATTAGCCGGATCATGGGGATCATCAACGGTACGACCAACTATATTTTGAGCCGGATGGATCGGGATGAAACAGATTTTGAATCGGCGTTGCGGGCGGCCCAGAAGCTGGGGTTTGCCGAGGCCGACCCCTCGAGTGACCTTGAGGGACGGGATGCGGCCTACAAACTGGCAATCTTGACAGGGCTTGCTTTTTCCAACCCAGTCGATATTCATGCCATCCATACCGAGGGTATCAACGGGGTTTGCCGTGAGGATATTCGTTATGCTCGTGAGCTGGGCTATGCGATCAAACTCCTTGCGGTTGGAGAGGACCTACCCCAGGGGCTGGCCCTGCGCGTCCATCCCTGTCTGGTCCCTCTGGCCCATCCCCTGGCGTCCGTCCGGGACGAATTCAATGCTGTTTTTCTGGAAGGAGACGCGGTCGGGGAAGTCATGTTTTATGGCCGCGGGGCGGGTGCGCTGCCCACGGCCAGCGCGATCATCGCCGATATCATTGATGCGGCACGGTCGCCTAGAGCAGCAATTACCGCCGCCCCGGGACGGACGGATACCACGGGTAAGCCGGTTTTACCCTCATCAGCCCTTCATTCCTGTTTCTACCTCCGTTTGCAGGCCACGGATCGCCCCGGCGTTTTCGCCGCTCTGGCCACCGCGTTCGGTGACGAAGCGGTCAGTCTCGACCTGATTATCCAAAAAGGAAGCACCGGCCGCGCTGCTGAAATTGTCCTGGTCACCCATTCCGTCCTTGAAGAGCGCTTTTTCCGTGCTCTGGACCGGATCCGGAAGCTCGATGCCTTGAGAACTGTAAACAGCATTTTTCGGGTGATCGAATGAACCCGTCTGGAAAATGATGGGGCCAAACCCTCCCCGGTATCGGTTGCCCGGCCTGGTAATACTTGCCCTGCCCGGACGGCAGGAATAAACCGCCGGATCGCAGAATAAAGTACGACCAAACCGGTATGCCCGAAAGGACAACTGTTTTCCTGGAGAGATGCAAGATAGACCTGCCGGAAGCAGACCCTCAACCGGATCTGCCGTGACGCAAGGGGAGAGTGTACCGCGTGATCTTGGCCAGGCCGACCTGGGTTGAAGTGGACCTGGATTGTATTGCTCATAACATCGTTCAATATCGCAACCTGATCGGGCCGGCGGTAGAGATCATAGCGGTGGTGAAAGCCGATGCTTACGGGCATGGGGCCGTTGCCGTCGCGCGGGCAGCCGTAGCTGCCGGTGCTTCCCGCCTTGCCGTGGCCTCTTATGAAGAAGCGGTCGAGTTGCGCCGGGCTGGTTTACGGGTTCCGATCATCATTCTTGGCTATTGTGCTCCCGAGTTTGCCTCCGCATTGGTCCGTTACCGGCTTACCCCGGCCATTTTTGATCTGGAAACGGCCCGGGCGCTTTCCGGCGCCCTTGTGCAGAAGGGCCAGTTTTTGTCCGTGCATATCAAGATCGATACCGGGATGAACCGTCTCGGCTTTGCGGCTGATGAAATCCCGGAACTACTTCCAGTTCTGACTGCCCTGCCCGCTCTGGTCCTGGAAGGACTTTTTACCCACCTGGCGACTGCAGACGAGGAGGATCCGTCTTACACGCAAAAACAACTGCGTCTGTTTGCTGCTGTCCGGGAGGCGTGTCGTGCACAGGCTATCAACATCTCCTGTTGCCATACTGCCAACAGCGCCGCCGCCGTGCGTTACCCCGCTTCCGCTTACAATGCGATCCGCCTTGGTATTGCCATGTACGGTTACTATCCGGGACGGTTGCCGGCTGCGGCGTTCCCGGCACTGCAAACGGCGTTAGCTTTTAAAAGCCGGGTGGTGCAGGTGAAAACTGTCCCCCCCGGAACGGCGGTCAGCTACGGGTGCACGTACATCACCCCTGCTACAGCTTGTATTGCCACCGTTCCGGTGGGCTATGGCGACGGTTTCCGCCTGGATCTTTCCAACCGTGGGCGCGCCCTGGTTCGGGGCTGCCGTGTTCCGGTCGTGGGGCGGGTATGCATGGATTATATTATGCTGGATGTAACGGCGGTGGAGGGGGTTTCCGCTGGAGATGAAGTGGTGCTTTACGGGCGCCAGGGCGGCGCGGAGGTCAGTCTCGCTGAAGTTGCGGCGCAATTGCAGACCATCCCCTACGAACTGTTATGTGCCGTCAACAAACGGGTCCCCCGCTTGTACCGCGGTGATGCCGGAACGGCGCGGGGACAGCCCGGGTGTAAAGGTTCATGACCCCTTCTTTTTCCTTGGGGTGCTGCATAACAATTAAAGAGTGTCGTATGATAGATACCGTTGCATCCGGGCCATAATAACCGGGGGAGGTGCCGTCAAAGTGCCAAAAACGAAAAGGATCATGATCAGCCTGCCCGGCAACCTTTTATCTGAAGTGGACGGGGTGGTGGCCAGTGAAAAAAGAACACGCAGTGAATTTATTCGAGAAGCGATGAAACTCTATCTTCGTGAACGCAAAAAAAGACAAATTCGGGAACGAATGCAGCAGGGTTACCAGGAAATGGCCAAACTGAATCTTGCCCTTTCCAGCGAGGCTGCTTATGCCGAGCACGAAGCCGGACTTGCTGTCGAGGAGCTGGTCAGCGGAGAGTGAGTCTGAGGGGGTGAAGCGCATTGGAAGTAAAGCGCGGCTATATTTTTTACGCCGACCTCAGCCCGGTTGTCGGTTCCGAACAGGGTGGGGTGCGACCGGTACTGGTTATTCAAAACGATGTGGGGAACCGTTACAGCCCGACGGTAATTGTCTCGGCCATCACTTCGCAGATCGAGAAGGCCAAACTGCCCACTCATGTTGAAGTGGGGGCACATGAATACGGCCTGGAAAAGGATTCGGTGATCCTGCTCGAACAGGTCCGCACTATCGACAAATCAAGGCTGCAAAAAAAAGTAACCGAATTGGATGAAAGCTCCATGCACAAGATCGATGAAGCACTGCGGATCAGCCTCGGATTGATCGAATTCTAAGGCCCGATTTTTGCCCGGCGTAACATCCAGCGATGTCGCTTTTTTTTGTACAGGAAAATTAAATCCCAATGGGATGCGGCAGGCCGGCCGGGGGGTGAACGTGAATGACCCGCTTCCATCCAGTGATCGGCATCACGGTTAATGCCGACTATGACCGGAAACGGTTCTGGCTTCCGGAAGCCTACTGCCGGCGGGTGATCGAGGCGGGGGGCTTACCCCTGCTCTTGCCGTTGTTTGCTCCGGAGCAGGTGGGGGCTCTGTTTATACTATTGGACGGCCTGCTTTTTCCGGGAGGGAGCGATCCGGCCCCGCTTTATTTTGGACGGGAACCGCTCCCGGGCCTGGGTCAGGTCGATCCGCGCCGTGATGAGCTGGAACTGTGTCTGGCCCGGGAAGCCTTGCATCGTGATCTGCCCCTGCTGGGAATCTGCCGTGGTCTACAGATTCTGAACATCGCCGCCGGAGGAACCCTTTATCAGGACCTTTCCGGTCCAAGCTGGTTGCTACACATGCAACGGGCCCCCCGGCACTGCCCTTCGCATACGATCCGGGTTTGTCCCGGGACCCGCCTCGCCTCGATCCTGGCCGGCCCGCCACCGCCAGGCGCCACCGCCCGGTTTAAAAATGGAATTGCGGAACACCTCGCGGTAAACAGCTTTCATCACCAGGGAATCGAACTTCTAGGCCGGGGATTGATCGCTGGTGCCATTGCCCCCGACGGCCTCCCGGAGGCCCTGGAAAGCCCGGCCCACCGCTTCATCCTCGGGGTCCAATGGCATCCCGAAAGCCTCGATCACCCTGCTGCCCGCGCCCTTTTTGCCGCCCTGGTGACTGCCGCCGGCCAGTCGCCGGCCCGCAGGCCATACGTGCCACTGCAGCAGTAAATGGGGTTTGGTAAAATAGCAGAATTTCTCCTTGGGGCGAATGATGACCCGAACGGGTTTAGGGCCAATTTCAATGCCAAGGATGGACAGCGGGGAAACGTGATGGGCTTTATCCCTCCGAAGTCATCACCATGAGCACTCTTTTTCGGCCGAAAAATGCTGATGTCTATGTCAATCGCGTCGTGATGGCGGGCGGTTCCAGGGCCTACCGGTATCGCCAGCAAAGGGAATTTCTGATAGTGTATTGAAAGAAGGTCGGAACCGGGGGTTACTTCCCCCCCGGGGCGGCGGCATCGTTGCTGCCGCTTCGGCCCGGGGCAACCTGGCCGGAGAAGAAGGTCCGGTGGTCCAGGGCCCGGCCATGATCGGTCGGAACCCAGTGCCGCTGGTGCCGGGTAAAAATGGCATAGAAGATCAGGGCCACCCAGCTCAGGGTGAAAAGGGGATAGAGGAGGTAATAGCGAAACGGCCGGGCCGGGAGGCGGTCCAGGACTGCCGGAATCAGGGGCATGAGGTAGGTCAGAACGGGTAAGATCAGCCGTGCTGTTGGGATATTTTGACCCAGGTAGTTGTAAATGGATGTTGCGGCGACCTGGTCGGGATAGAACAAACCGGCTACCAGAATCAAGCCGCCCAGGGCAACGGCGTAGAGCTGTCCAAGGCGCAGTCCCCCTTCAAGTTTGCCCGTGTTTCTTTCCCGCAGCCCCTGCCCGATCAGGCGCGGCAGGTAGCGGTGGGTGACATTGATCTGTCCCCGGGCCCAGCGCAGGCGTTGGTGGCAGGAGACGATGAAGCTGAGCGGTTTTTCATCATAAACCCGGGTTTCAATGGCGAAGGTGGTGCGGTATCCTTGCAGCAGTGCCTGCATGGAGAATTCGAGGTCTTCGGTCATGGTGCAGGTGTTCCAGCCTACTTTTTGCAATACTTCCCGGGCAATGCACATTCCCGTCCCGGCCAGGGAGGCGGAAAGACCGAGATTATACCGGGCCAGGAGCACAAAGCGGTTGTTCAGCCAGAAGGTAAGGCTGAAGACTGCGGTAACCCAATTATCATCGGGGTTCTTCGAATCGATGAAGCACTGGATCACCGTTTCGCCTTCCAGGAGGCGGTTGTTCATTACCCGCAGGAAGTTGGATGAGACCAGGTTGTCGGCATCGAAAATGACGGCGGCGTCGTAACGGCATTGTCCCCCGCGGATAAAGCCCAGGCGGCTCAGGGCGTATTCCAGAACGTAGCCCTTGCATCCCCGGCGGCGGCGATGGGATCGTTCCCAGACCGTGACTCCCCGGCTGCGGGCGATCCCGGCGGTCCGGTCGGTGCAGTGATCGGCGACGACAAAAATGTCGTAAAGCTCTTTCGGGTAATCCAGCTCCCGCAGGTTGCCGGCCAGTTTACCGATAACCCTTTCCTCGTTGTGGGCGGGGACAAGGATCGCAAAACGGGTCCGTGGGGGGTGTTCGCGCCGGCACCGCCGGGTATATAGCCCGGCCAGGGCTATCCCCAGGAAATAAAGACTGAACAGAAAGATAATGATCTGGACTCCCTGCAGGATGTTAAACATGTTTTCGTTCTCCCAATATAACAAGAACAGGGCCAATTGGCAAGGGAGGGGCAAAAAGCAAATGGATTGTCCATTTTGTACGCCCGGGAAAAAGGTGGCTGAAAATAAACTGGCCCTGGCGCTGAGAGATACTTTTCCCGTGGCGCCCGGCCATTGTCTGGTGATCCCCAAAAGGCACATTACGGGCCTCGATGAGGTCACTGCGCAGGAAGCGGCCGCTTTGCTGGCACTGATCCGGGAAACCAAGAAATGGATCCGGCGACGCTACCCGGCCGACGGCTTTACGATCGGGGTGAACGACGGGCCGGCGGCAGGCCAGACGGTGATGCATCTCCATCTTCATGTGATCCCCCGGGTTTGGGGGGACGTTTCCGACCCACGGGGCGGGGTGCGCAAGGTTTTGTTCAACCGTCCCCGTTTTCCCTGAACGGAAACGGGCGAAATGGCTTTGCTTCCTCAAATGGTTGCAATCCTCTTCATTTTACAACCGGCAGGAATCGTCTTGCCGGGGGTGAATAAAAATACAATTGAGAAATGTAACTCAAGTGAAAGGAGGTGCAAATAACACTTAATCCCGGCCCAGGGTTTTGACCACGATTGACGCGAAGCGGCCGATTATCCTTTCCGCTTTCTGCTGATCGGGCGGGTTGCAGACAAGGACAGTTAAAGCTACCGGGGGGCGGTGGGGAAAGTAGATCAGTGCCATATCTCCAATTAGCCCGGAAACAGTACCGATCTTGTTGGCAACTTTGGCCTGATACGGCTTGACGTAACGGGCAATGCGTTGTTTGTTGTCGGTCCGCAGCATCATCGCGATGCCGGCCCGGCTCAGCTCTTTTCCGCAAAGATCGCCCTTCTCCAGCTCAAGCAGGATCATTGTTAAATCACGTGCCGTGGAGACATTGGCCGGCAAGGGCGAACCGAGGTCATACATTTTCCGGGAGGCCCGGGTACAATCCAATGCGAGTCGCCGGACCATGGCTTCGACGGCGGCCGGTCCGACAATGTCCAGGACAATATTCGAAGCGATATTATCACTTAGCCCGACCATTAACTCCAGCAATTCCCGGACCGTGTAAATGTTTCCCTCCGGGGCAAACTGGAGCACCCCGCTACCGGTGACCGCGGTATTTCCGGCGAACTTATCCGCGATGGTAAGCAGGTAGGCGTCTTCCAGCGACAGGTTACCTTGGTGCACCTGATCCAGTGCGGTCAACAGGAGCAGCGATTTGATCAGGCTGGCCGGGTAAACCGGTTTGTTCGCATTGAGATTGATCCATCTCCCGGTGGCGAAGTCATACAGGCAAAGGCTTACTCCCACCGGCCCGGATGCGGCGGCTTGTTCTTGCAAGGCAGCTCGTAGTTGTTTCAGCTTGATTGGCGAAACCAAGGTTCCCTCCCGCTCCGCGGGGCCGGATCGTCGGCCGGCAGAAGCAACTTTTGCCTGATTATATTCTTGAATTCCTTGAAAATACCTTGCCGGAATCCGTTCTGGTTGGTTTTTGAGCCAGTCTCTTTCTATTAATGGCGCAGTTGTTCCTGTTCAATTTAACGGAGGAGGAGTCCAATGTTGAACAAAGAAATAATCGCGCTGGGGATGTGGGAGGGCGCCAGCTTGGTCGGTTTTGCCCCGGTTGATCGATTTATGGGCGCGCCACGGGGGCATCATCCCTGCGATTTCATCGCCACGGCCACCACGGTTATCTCTACCGGCATGATGGTGCCCCGGGCCATACTCGATTACGAAACGTACCTGGTTGATTCCGAGCTGATTCCACCGGAGATACGGGAAGAATACCTGCAGCAATATTTTTACAACGCCTGCGGCTACAGTACCATTAACCATGCCTTGAATCGCCTTGGATACCGGATTACTCAGCATCTTGAGCGAATGGGCTTTCGAGCAGTCTATTTTACCCCCTCGTATGACGATAATTATGCAAAATACCAGCAACTGGTACCCGGACAGAAAGGTATTTTTTCGCACCGGCATGCCGCGGTGCGGGCCGGCCTGGGTGAGTTCGGTTTGAACAACCTGGTGGTAACCCCGCAATTTGGTCCGCGGGTACGGTTTAACAGCATCATCACCGACGCCCCGCTCAAGGGAGATCCGCTCCTGTCGAAAAAGGTTTGCCTGGACCTGGAATGCAAAAAGTGTATCCAGGAATGCCGTACCGGTGCTCTGAAGATAGAGGGGGCGGCGGCTGAATTGTCTTGCGGTCCCGGCCGGCCGGCACGGCTGGATCCGGTTAGTATGACCGACGTTCCCCGGTGCAAGAACAAAAGGGTTGAGGCTTTCTGCAGCGGCCTCTGCATCCGGGTCTGCCCGGTCGGCCGGCCGGGCGAAAGGCGCTCGGAGGATATGATATAATGGCAGGAAGGTAACCGATTTGGAACATTCGGGCGGGGGAGAGGGTTGCCGGTGGAACAGAAGCAGGCGTTGTTAAGACGATTGCCGGCGGTGGACCGGATTTTGCAAGAACCGGTCTTGCGGGACCTGCAACAGAGTTTGCCGCGCCGGCTGATCCTGGCCGCGGTCCAGGATACGCTGGACGAATACCGCCGGCGTCTTATCGCACCCGGTGAGAGTAAAAAAGATCAAAAAACCGGAACGGTCAGGATCGATCTTGCACCCGCAGCTTTGGCCGTCCGGGCCGCAGCCCGGGCGGCGGCCTCGGGCCGGCCCAGCTTGCGCCGGGTGATCAACGCTTCCGGGATCGTCCTGCATACCAACCTTGGCCGGGCCCCCCTGGCCGCTTCTGCCGTGGAGGCCATGGTTTCGGTGGCGGCAGGTTACAGCAATTTGGAACTGGACCTGGACAGCGGAGAGCGGGGTTCGCGTCAGGCACATGTCGAGAAACTTTTATGTGACCTCAGTGGAGCCGAGGCGGCGCTGGTAGTGAACAACAATGCCGCCGCCGTCCTCTTGGCCTTGCATACTTTGGCCCGGGAGCGGGAAGTGATCGTTTCCCGGGGCCAACTGGTCGAGATCGGGGGATCGTTCCGCCTTCCCGAGGTCATGGCCGCAGGCGGGGCTCGCCTGATCGAGGTAGGGACCACCAACAAGGTCCACCGCCGGGACTATGAAGACGCCATTAACCCTCATACGGCTTTGCTTTTGAAAGTCCATACCAGCAACTACTGTATTGTTGGTTTTACCGCTGCGGTAGGGGCGGCGGAGCTGGTTTCTTTGGCCCGGGAGCGGCAGCTTCTGGTGATGGAGGATCTTGGTAGCGGGGTTTTTCTGGATACGACTGCCGCCGGCCTGCCTTTTGAGCCAAGAGTGCAGGACAGTGTAGCCGCCGGGATCGATGTGGTGACCTTCAGTGGCGACAAACTTCTTGGAGGCCTCCAGGCCGGAATCATCGTCGGCCGTTCCGGATCGGTAGACCGGATTCGCCGCAACCAACTGGCCCGGGCCCTGCGGGTAGGCAAGATTACCCTGGCCGCCCTGGAAGCAACACTGCGTCTTTACCTGGAGGAGGATCGCGCGCGCCAAAAAATTCCTGTCTGGCAAATGCTCTGCGCCCCATCGTCTTCCTTGAAGCGGAGAGCAACCGCCTTGGCCCGTCGCCTTCGTGATATTATCGGCCTGGACTCGGTTGAGGTCCTTGCGGGAGTTTCGAAGGTCGGCGGGGGAGCGATGCCCCTGGCCGATCTGCCTACTTTCCTCGTTGCCTTGACGCCCATGGCCGGGGATGCGGCGGAAGCGGCTGCACGCTTGCGGCAAGGCGATCCCCCGGTGATCGCGCGGCTCCAGCATGACCGAATTTTACTTGATTTACGCACCGTTTTGCCCGGCGAGGAAAAGATCCTGGCGGCAGCGGTAGTCAAAAGTCTTCCCCCCCCTTGCGGGAGGGAGAAGGGGCAAGAGCTTTAACGGATCGGGACAAGAGCGGAAACCGGAAGCACCTTTTCCTCCTCCCGGGCTTGCGGGGATGGGACAGGTGAGGCGGCTTAACGGATCATGCCACCTTTGGACATCAACTTTTTCGGCCCTTTTCTGATCAAGGCTGGGTCACAGGACCCGCTGGCGCGGTCTGTCACCCCGGATCGAATGAACGAAAGGTATGGTGATCATGGAACACCACCTGGTGATCGGTACCGCCGGCCATGTTGACCACGGGAAGACCGTTCTCATAAAGGCCCTCACCGGGGTAGACACCGACCGCCTGCGCGAAGAAAAAGAAAGAGGCATTTCGATCGATCTGGGTTTTGCCCCTTTGCGTCTTCCGGGTGGTCGGCTGGCCGGGGTGGTGGATGTTCCGGGGCACCAGCGCTTTATTCACAATATGCTCGCCGGCGCCGCCGGAATAGATCTGGTTCTGCTGGTTGTGGATGCTACTGAAGGGGTGATGCCCCAAACGCGGGAGCACCTGGACATTCTTGAATTGTTGCAGTTGCGCAAAGGGATTGTGGCTGTCACGAAAATGGATCTGGTGGAGCCGGACTGGCTCGACCTGGTTGAGGAAGAGATCCGTGAAGAACTGGCCGGTTCTTTTTTGGACGGGGCGCCGATCCAAGCCGTTTCCGCTTTTACCGGTGCAGGCCTGCCCGAACTGGTTGCTTTGATCGATCGGGTTATCCGGGAAATGCCGTACCGCGATACCGGTGCACCCCTGCGCCTGCCCGTGGATCGTTCCTTTAGTGTGCCCGGGTTTGGTACCGTGGTAACCGGGACCCTTCTCCAGGGAAAGGTACGGGCCGGAGATACCGTGGCGCTTGTGCCTCCCGGTATCAGCGCCCGGGTGCGGCAGTTGCAGGTTCATGATACCGGTGCTGCCGAAGCCGGGGCCGGGCAACGGGTTGCTTTAAATCTTGCCGGTTTGGAACACCGGGCGGTTCCACGGGGCAGCGTAGTCAGCGTGCCGGGTTTTTACCGTCCGACTACGCTGCTGGATGCTGCTTTAACCCTTCTTCCAGCGGCAACGCGACCTTTAAAAAATCTGGATCGGGTTCATTTTTATCTGGGGACAGCCCGGGTGACGGCCCGGATCATGCTGCTGGAAATGGAAGAACTGGCGCCGGGAAGAAAGTCGCCGGCACAATTTCGCCTGGAGCGTCCCCTGGTGGCCGATCGGGGCGATCGTTTCATCATCCGTTCCTATTCGCCCATGACCACCATCGGCGGTGGGTTGATCCTGGATCCTTTCCCCAAGCGGCACCGCCGTTTTCGCCGGGATCTGATTGAACATCTTTGTGCACTGGAGGAAGAATCCTTGACCGGGGATGGGCGGGCGTTCCTGCTGCAAAAAATCAGGGAGCAGGGTCCGGTCGATCGCGCGAATCTGGAAAAAGTAACCCGCATGAGCTCGGAAACACTGGATCGCCTTTTGGAAAAACTATTCAGTGATGGTCTGATAGAACGGTTGGGCGGAAGCTATATTGAAAAACTGGCCCTGACCGGTTGGGAAAAGCGGTTGTTGGAAAAGCTGGCTTGCTATCACCGCGATCATCCCCTGAGGGCGGGTCTTTCCCGGGCGGAGTTACGTGGAGCCCTGCCTTCTCCCGTGATGGATCGGGAATATGATGCTCTCCTGGAACGGTTAAAGAAAAGAAAACAATGTGCGTTTTGCGGTGAGCTGGTCAGCCTTTTTGGATGGTCACCGGCCCCTTCCCCCAAAGATAGTTGCATCCTGGAACAGCTCGAACAGATCTATTTCCGGGGAGAGCTGCAGCCTCCCTCTCGCCGGGCGGCGGAAGAAAGAGTATCGTTGGAAGTGGCGCACCGGGAAGAATATTTTGATTTTCTGGTAACGCGGGGCGACCTGGTCAAGATCAATGAAGAGTTTTACCTGCATCAAGAGGCATACAGGAAGGCGCTGGCCCTGCTGCGGCAGTATTATGCCGAAGAGGAGACCCTGACCCTGGCTCATTTCAGAGATCTGACCGGCAGTTCACGCAAGTTTATCCAGCCCTTGCTGGAGTACTTTGATCAGCTCAAGCTCACGCGCCGCATTGGCGATCATCGCGTGGCCTGGAAAGTGAAAAACGAAGGGTGAGGTGTGGGTGGAATCAAAGCAAATAAAAGAAAACCAAAAGGGGGTGCGACCTTTTTGTCCGGGAACGAAATACGATTAACGACGATGACAACCAGTGCCGGGTGAGCGGCCAAGGTGGGGCCGGGGGCCCTGGCGCAGGTCTTGCGCTGTTTACCTTCAAGTGAGGACCCGGATTATTTAAACCGGGACGTGCCTTTTGCTGACACCGGCATTTACCGCCTTTCCAAAGAGACGGCGTTGGTGCAGACTGTTGATTTTTTTACCCCGGTAGTAGATGATCCGTACCTGTTCGGGCAGATTGCAGCAGCCAATTCATTAAGCGATATTTATACCGTGGGTGCCAAACCCCTCACGGCCTTGAATATAATCTGTTTTCCCAGCCGGAAGGTTCCCCTTGATGTAATGGCGGCAATTTTACGAGGGGGTTACGACAAGATCCGTGAGGCGGGGGCGGTCCTGGTAGGGGGGCACAGCATCGACGATCTTGAACCGAAGTATGGCCTTGCAGTGACCGGGCTGGTTGATCCCCGCCGCCTGATCGATTCCTCCCTGGCAAAACAAGGGGATTGCCTTGTCCTGACCAAACCCCTGGGCACCGGCGTTATTACAACCGCTCTTAAAGGGGGCATACTGACAGAGGCGGAAGCCGCTGAAACGCTGATGGGGATGGCAGCATTAAACGATACCGCCGCCGAGGTTTTTTTCCGGGTTGGGGTGACGGCCTGTACCGATGTAACTGGGTTTGGGCTCCTCGGACACCTGATCGAGATCCTGGAAAACTGCCGGGCGGGGGCGGTTTTGGAAACGGACCGCATCCCCCTTTACCCGGGAACGGACGAGATGGCAAAGCAGGGGTTGATTCCGGCGGGGGCGTACCGCAACCTGGGGTACTACCGGAAGGCGCTATTATCGGCCGGGACTGACGGGGACGGTAAGCAGGACGAGCGGATGCTCCTTTATACCGACCCCCAAACATCCGGAGGCTTGCTGGCGGCCGTACAGCGGGATCGGCTAAACCTGCTGCTGGAAGCGCTCCAAGAAAAGGGCGTTACGGGTTGGGTAATCGGGGAATTGACCGAAGCGTCCGGAATGATTACCCTCCGCTAGGGTTATGGTACACTTTTTGTACCGGACGACCAGATTGCGCACGATGCTTCATCGCCTGAAGGATCAGTTGATCAAGCTGGCGGCTGATCTGATGTATTTCACTGTTTTGCAAGTCATTCTTTCCGGGCCTGCTGCCGGCCCGGTGCATCTTTTCCCTTAAATTTTCAATCTGTTTGCTCAACCGATACATTTCGATGTTGTTTTTCATTTATTTTGCTCCTAAAAAGTGCTGGGATCACTAGATTCGACATTATTACTTAAATTCCTTTTTTTCCAAGGGTAAATTTATAAGAAAATACAATCTTCATCCATATTTTTGCGATCCGGTTTCGACCGAAACGCGTAATGCAACAATTTTCGTATTTGAAACGAGGGATGTTTTTTTGATCCATCGCATTGTCAAAAACGGGGACCAGGGGCTAGAGCAAATCCAACAACGTTTGTGGATTATCTCGCACCATGGTTCTGATCTCCTGTTCCGGCACACCGGCAGTTAACAAATGCGCAATAAACATGCGCATTCCTTCAACAACAGTTGGATTTTGAACCTGCCCAAAATCAGAAATCAAAATGCAGTGCCGGTGTCCAACCTGCTTGATCATTCCCGCTATTTCGTCCGGCTGCTGTCCATCGTACATGGGCATACAAGGGCAAGAAAGCATACGTTAGCAGGGCGCCTGCTTCCGCCAGTTCCTTTTGCTCCGAGACGGTCATCCTGTTTACGCATTGTCGTACCAGATGTCAACGTTTTCGTCACTCCAAACCATCCCCATTTTTTCATACGGCTTTGAAAAATTTAACCCTGCGGCATCTGCCGGAACATAGAAAATTCCGATACCGTCATTACCGAGCAGGGGATCGGTGGTCGCGATGGTCCAGTAACCCAGGTGGCCTTTTAAATGTTTGGTTTGAAAGCGTTTTGCCAGGCCAGCCGGTCCCGGCCAAATTTTATGGCCTTCAAGATGGCAATTTATTTTGACGGTTATTGTTCAAAATAATAGATGAGTTGGTACGATTAACAACATTGACATAAAGGGAAATTGGGCTTAAGATCGAATTGTAAGTATGCTTGGGGTACCGGCTGCAGGGGAAACCATTGCATTGCATCGGGAGGGTTGATCGTTTAAACACCGCTTGCCGGATTACCGGCCTGGTCGGAACTGCCATTAATATTAGCAAGTTGCATATGTGCAATAATCATCGGACTTTCTTCGAAAGGGGAATATGAAGAAATGTGCAACGAAACGATTGCGCTTACGGTAAACGGTGTTCGCCGGCAGGTTGCAGCAGCTCCGGAACTGGTCCTTCTTGATTACTTGCGGCGGGACCTGAAACTGACCGGCGCCAAACAATCGTGTGACCGGAAGGGGCAGTGCGGTGCTTGCACTGTGATTGTCAACGGGAAGGCGGTCCGATCCTGCCTGACCGGGGTTGCCAAGCTTGACGGTGCGGACGTGATCACCGTGGAAGGGTTGGGAACGCCCGAAGATCCCCATCCGATTCAGGAAGCTTATGTCCTGACCGGGGCGGTTCAGTGCGGGTTTTGCACCCCCGGTTTGATCATGGCCACGAAAGCCCTGCTTGATCAAAACCCCAACCCCGATCTTGGAACAATCAAACGGGCACTGGCGCACAACCTGTGTCGGTGCACCGGTTACAAAAAAATCATTGAGGCGGTCCAGCTAGCCGCCCGGTTTCTGCGCGGTGAAACTACCCCGGAGAAAATCCGTGCCGCTACCGGCAGCAGCATGCTCGGTGTGTCGCACCCGAGGCCTACGGCAATGATAAAGGCCTGCGGGGTTGCCAGGTTTGGCGCCGATATCGACCTCCCGGCGGGTGTCCTTGAACTGGCCCAGGTTCATAGCACGGAATCACATGCTCTGATCAAATCCATCGATACCGCGGCTGCTGTCGGGATGCCCGGTGTAGTCGGGATCATCACCGCCGGTGATATCCGGGGGACAAACCGGATCCGGTATGCCACTGCAGATCAGCCGGTTTTATGTGAGGATAAGGTACGGACCCTGGGCGATCCCGTTGCCGCGGTTGCCGCCGTCACCCGGGAACAAGCCCGGGCTGCTGCCGCCGCAATTGAAGTCGTGTACGAGCCCCTGCCGGTGATGATGACTCCCGCCGAAGCCATGGCTCCGGGCGCCTATCGGATCCATGCTTACGCTCCGGGAAATATTCTGGCCACGCAACCGCTGGTAAAAGGGGATGCCGATCGGGCGATCAAGGAAGCCCGGATTGTCGTGGAGGCAGTGTTCGGGACCCAGACCAATCACCAGGCTCCCCTGGAACCGGAGGTTGCATCGGCCTATTTTGAAGGCGGCGGCGACAATCCCGAACTTGTTGTCGTTGGCCGGAGCATTAATATTCACTTTCACCTGGCCCAGATCAAGGAGGCGGTGGGATACGATAACATGCGCTACCGGGAGGCCTTCTCCGGAGGGCAGTTTGGCGTAAAGCTACATCTTGGCACCGAGGCCATAACCGCGGCGGCGGCGCTGCATTTCAAAAGAGCCATCCGTTACGTTCCAAGCCTCGAGGAATCAATGCTGATTGGCACCAAACGCTATGCCTACCCGGAACAGAAGGCCAGGATGGCTGCCGATGAAACCGGGCGCATAACCGCCTACTGCAACGATTTCGTGTCGGACAAAGGGGCTTATACCGCTCATGGAGCGGGGACAATGATGCGTTCACTGGGGATGCTGGCGGGACCCTACCATATCCCGAACATTAAAGCGCGGGGACGAACGGTTTATACCAACAATGCTATCGGCGGGGCGGCACGGGGAGCCGGACCGCCGGAGGTCGCCTTTGCACTGGAATCCATGGTGGATATGCTGGCGGAAAAAGCGGGTGTTGACCCTCTCGAATTCCGCCGCATGAACTCCTTGCAGCCGGGTCAGGAAAAAGCGACCGGGATGATTGTCGACCAGTGGAACTTTGAGAATTTATGCACCATGATCAAACCCTATTACGGAAGGGCGAAAATTGATGCACGGGCTTTTAATGCCATGGGCGGGACCGTAAAGCGTGGCGTTGGAATCGGGGCATATTCGTTTGGAATTGGCGGTCCTGAAGACACCTCAAGCGTTTCGGTTGAAGTTGATCCGGATAACGGTGTTACTGTCTATGCCGCCGTTGCGGACCCGGGGGAGGGTAATGACGCCATGCTGTCCCAGCTGGCTGCACACATGTTGGGACTTCCTCTGGGAAAAGTACGCCTTTATACCCGGGATACGGAAAAAACAGTTGGAATGGGTCCCGCCGCCGGCAGCAGAATGACCTTCATGGCCGGCAACGCTTTGATCAAAGCCATTCAAAACTTGCAAAAAGCCATGCAGGAGGCAGGAGCCGATACTTATGCCGGCCTCAAACAGGCCGGCAAGCCGTTTCGTTACGAGGGCGTTCATGTAAATAGAGGAAGCGCCAAAATTGATCCCCGGACCGGGCTGGGTGATTCCTATATTTCCGATGTCCACAACATTCAAATGGTTGAAGCGGAGGTAAATACGGAAACGGGCGCCGCCCGGGTCCTCAAAATAACCACGGTTGTCGATGCGGGCACTATCATCAATCCCCAGGCGTTCAGCGGTCAACTGGAAGGCGGCATGGATCAAGGGGTCGGTTATGCTTTACGGGAAGAATACATACATGGGAAGTCGAAGGATTATGTCTCTTTTAAATTTCCCACGATCCGGGATTGCTTTGAAAGCAAGATTATCATTTGCGAAAACCCACGTCAAAACGGCCCGTTCGGTGCGACCGGTATCGGGGAAATGACCATGGTCTCGACTGCACCGGCCGTGACCAATGCGATTTACGATGCTTGTGGGGCCAGGATCTTTACACTACCGGCTACGCCGGAAAAGATCAAGGCGGCCCTGACCGGGACGAACCGGAAGCAGTAAAGGGGCGGGGTTTACGTTGGAGAGATATAGAAAAGATTTCCCAGCATTAACACGATCGCGCGACGGCAAACCGGTTATCTATTTCGACAACGCATGTACGACCCTTGTCCCGGCACCGGTAATTGCCGCATTGAAACAGTATTATACCGATTTTCCTTCTTGCGGGGGGAGGAGAAGCCGGCACTGGTTTGCGGATGAGGTTGCGGCGCGCCGGAAGGATACCCGGCAGACAGTGGCCGAATTCATCAATGAATTCGTGTCTATTTTACAGAACCCGACAAATTCCGACACGGAGATAATGATGAGTATAGAAAATTTAACCTTTACCGAGAAGTTCGATCTACTGGGTTGCATCCAGTGCGGCCGATGTACCGGCGGTTGTCCGGTGACCGTGCGCACCAACCTTAACGTGCGTCGCTTTGTTTATGATGCTTATACCGCTGAAAAACTCGAAGAACTGGCTCGCCGGGTTGAACTGTGGGATTGCAGTACTTGCAATACCTGCGCCGTGCGCTGCCCGAAGGGGCTGAAGCCCCTGGATGTGCTGATCGGCCTGCGCTCGCTACTGGTGGAAAGCGGTAAAATTCAACCCCCGATCCGTGATGCTCTGGAGAGTGTTTTCCGGGAAGGCAATCCCTGGGGGAAACCGGAAGCAGCTCGTTATGACTGGCAGAAGGGCCTGGAGGTAAAGATTGCCACCCCGGATAAACCGGTGGACAATCTTTTTTTTGTCTGTTGCACCATTGCTTACGATCCACGGGTCCAGGTCATAGCCCGGAATACGGTTAAATTGCTCAACCGGGCCGGGGTAGATTACGGTTTCCTATCCCGGGGAGAAACCTGTTGCGGAAGTGAGGTTCGCACGCTGGGAGAGGAATATCTTTTCGAAGAGCTGGTAGAACAAAACACGCTTTTTTTAAACCAATTTCAGGCCGGCCGTCTGGTTGCCCTGTCTCCCCATTGCTACGCGACGTTAAAAAATTTCTACTCCGGGCTGAAGATTCCGGTGATGCACTATACCCAGTTCCTGGCTGAAATACTGGTAAAGGAGCAATTTGAAACCGGGTCTATCGATAAAAAAGTGGTTTTTCATGATCCGTGCTACCTGGGCAAGTTGGGTGGTATCTATGATGAGCCGCGTACCCTTTTGAAAAGGCTGGGGTCGGACCTGTTGGAATTTGAGCGTTCCCGCGAACGGAGCCTTTGTTGCGAGGGTGGCGGTGGTAAAATGTGGGTTGAATCGAATTCCAGGCATGAACGCCTGGCCGAAACGCGGATCAGAGAGGCCCACACCCTGGGGGCAGAGCTCGTGGCGGTAGCTTGTCCCTTCTGCCTTCTCACCCTGGAGGATGCGGTCAAGGCGCTCGGTTACGAAGCCGGGATACAGGTTGTAGACATAACCGAGCTTTTATCACCCCTTTGATCTGAAACGGGAGGTGTGGTATTGATGAAAATTGTCGTATGCATCAAGTACGTGCCTGATACCTCCGAAGCAGAGGTAAAAATTAACCCTGCAGGTACGGCGGTCGAGTCCGGCCGTTTTTCCTTCGATATTAACGATGCCGATAACTATGCCGTGGAAGAAGCGATCTTGATCAAAGAGAACCATGGCGGCGAGGTTACGGTTCTTTCCATTGGATCCAAAGAATCCGAAATGATGATCCGCATGGCCCTGGCCAAAGGTTGCGATCGGGCGGTTCGGGTGGAAGATCCCCGCATCGCTTCCTTTGATCCCCTGATGGTAACACGAGTCCTGGCCGGGGTAATTGAAGGGCTTGAGTTTGACCTCGTCCTGACCGGCTGCATGGCTTCCGATGATGGTCATGCCACCACCGGGGTCGCTTTGGCGGAGATGCTGGGAGCCAACCATGCCGCCATGGTGAAAAAAACGGAGATCGGGGACGGCCGGGTCAAGACCCATCGCGAGCTGGAGGGAGGCCTGATGGAAGTAATGGAAGTTAATTTGCCGGCGGTGTTGACGATTCAGACCGGTATTAACGAGCCCCGGTATGCTCCTTTCCGCGGCATCCGCCAGGCTCAAAAAAAAGAGCTCAAAGTGGTCAACCTGGACGATCTGGGTATTCCAGTGAACACCGTCGATGTTTCGGCCTCCCGGATTATCTTGGAAAAACTTTTTATCCCCGAGGTTGTATCCACCGCTGAATTCATCGAGGGCGAAACAGAGGAAAAAGTGGCGAAGCTCGCCTCGATTCTCCTTAAGGGAGGTCTGGTTTAAATGGGCAACGTCTTGCTGCTGGCTGAACATCGCCGGGGGGAGCTACGTGACATTACCTTCGAAATGCTGGCCGCGGCCGCGCCGGCGGCCCAGAACCTGGGTGGGGAAGTGATGGTGTTGCTTCTAGGAAGCGACATTGCCGCCCAGGCCGAAGCCATCGCTTCTTACGGGGTCAAAGTCCTGGTCATCGATGATCCGCTCCTTGCCGCCTATAATTCCGATCAGTATCAAAAAGTTCTTTCCGCCCTGATCGATGACCTGGAGCCTTCCCTGATCATGCTTCCGCATACCGCTCAGGGAGTGGATCTTGCTCCGGCCTTGGCCGTTGAAAAGGATCTGCCCTACGTGTCCGATATAATCGGCCTATCGATGGAGGGGCATACGCTGAAAGTGTTACGCCAGCTTTACTCCGGCAAGGTGAATGCGAACATTGCATTTAAACCCGCCCCAACTTATCTGGTGACGGTGCGGGAGGCGGCTTTTGAAGCTCCTGCCCCTTCCGGTACGGGCAACATCGAACAGGTTGTTTCCCCCCTGAAAGAGGGTCTCAATTATCGCAGTTTTATCGGTTATGTTGAGGCCCGGGTCGGGGATGTGGATATTACCCAGTCCAGGACGCTGGTGGCGATCGGCCGGGGCTTGCGTGAGGAAACTAACTTGCCCCTAGTGGAAGAACTGGCCCGGCTGATCGGTGCCGACCTCTGTGGTTCACGGGCTGCGACCGATGCAGGCTGGCTACCCGTCGAGCGGCAGGTGGGGACTTCCGGCAAGTCGGTCAAACCAAAACTTTACCTTGCCCTGGGTATTTCCGGTGCTTTCCAGCACATCACCGGAATCAAAGCGGCTCAGACGGTGGTGGCGGTAAATAAAGATCCGGATGCACCCATTTTTGCCGTGGCCGATTATGCCGTGGTGGATGACCTGCTCCAGGTGGTACCCAAACTTGCAGAAAAAATCAAAGAGTTGAAAGGCTAGTCGGTATCACGGCCGGTATCCTTGCGGGAGGTCAAGCGGGAATGTTTGACAAAATTAAAACCGGGGTCTACATCTGTCATTGTGGGAGCAATATTGCCGCTACTGTTGATGTTGAGGCGGTGACCGCTTTTGCCGGGGCTCAACCGGGGGTGGCGGTGGCCCGTCATTACCCTTACATGTGTTCCGATCCCGGCCAACTCCTGGTTAAAAGTGACATTCGTGAAGGCAGGGTGAACCGGGTGATAGTGGCTTCTTGTTCCCCGCGCCTGCACGAGCCGACCTTTCGCAAGGCGCTCCAGGAGGCGGGGTTGAATCCTTTTTTCCTTGAAATGGCCAACCTGCGGGAACAGTGTTCCTGGGTGCACGCCGATCGCGCGGAAGCTACGGCCAAGGCCAGGAAGCTGGTTGCCGCGGCCCTGGCCCGGGTATGCCTGTTGGAACCGCTTCAGGAACGTGAAATTGAGGCCGAACCGGCAGCACTGATAATCGGCGGCGGGATTGCCGGGATCCAGGCTGCCCTTGATATTGCCGATGCGGGCTTCAAGGTCTATCTGGTAGAGCAAACCCCCTCCCTGGGGGGACGCATGGCCCAGCTTGATAAAACCTTTCCCACCCTTGACTGTTCTGCCTGCATTCTTACCCCGAAAATGGTAGATGCCGCCAACCACCCCAACATCGAACTGCTGGTCTATGCCGAGGTGGTGGAGGTAGGCGGGTCCATCGGCAACTTCAAGGTCAAGGTGCGCCGCAAAGCCCGCTATGTGGATACGATCCGTTGCACCGGCTGCGGAGATTGTGCGGCGGCCTGCCGGGCCGGTCGCCGCATCCCGAGCGAGTTCGAGGCCGGCCTGGGCCGGCGTGCAGCGATCTATCTCCCCTTTCCCCAGGCCGTGCCGGCGAAATATACGATCGACCCGGAACGCTGCCTCCTTTTAAGCAGGGGCAGGTGCGGTAAGGAACCGCGATGTGTTGTGGCCTGCCAGGCTGGAGCGATCGACTTTGAGCAAAAAGACGAAATCATTGAATTCAGGGTCGGAGCAATTGTTGTTGCCACCGGTTTTGACGTCTTTGATGCAAGGCTCAAACCTGAATACGGTTACGGGCATTACCCGAATGTGATCACCGGCCTGGAGATGGAACGGCTCATTTCCTCTTCCGGGCCCACCGGCGGGGAGATCGTGATCAAGCACGGGGAAGAAACCATGAGCCCGCGGGAGATCGCTTTTATCCAGTGCGTCGGCTCGAGGGATGTCAGTATCGGTAATGAGTATTGCTCACGGGTCTGCTGCATGTACACGGCGAAGCAGGCCCATCTGGTTAAAGAAAAACTGCCCGATGCCCGTGTGCGAGTTTACTATATCGATGTGCGTGCTTTTGGCAAGGGTTTCGAAGAATTTTATGATCGGGTGCGCCGGGAGGGGGTCCGTTATGTCCGGGGCAACCCCTCGGAAATATTTAAGCGGGGCGAGCGGCTGGTGATCAAGGTTGAGGACACCCTTACCGCTACCCCCCTGGAGGATGAGGTGGACCTGGTGGTCCTGGCGGTGGGGCTTGTGCCCCGGGCCGATGGACGGCGCTTAACCGAGCTGTTGCGCCTCTCCCAGTCCCCGGATCGCTTTTTCCTGGAAGCCCATCCAAAACTGCGCCCTGTGGATACTGCTACCGACGGAATCTTTTTGGCCGGCTGCTGCCAGGGACCGAAGGACATTCCGGACACGGTAGCCCAGGCCAAGGGGGCAGCCGCTGCTGCGTTGATCCCGCTTTGCCGGGGGAAGGTCAAAGTCGGGGCCCAGGTGGCCTCCGTGAATGAGGCGACCTGTCGGGGATGTGGTTTCTGCGTGGAGAGCTGTCCCTACACCGCGGTCGAACTGGTGAGCATCGATCGTTTTGGACACCCGGCCCTGGTGGCGCGGGTCAATGAAGCCCTGTGCAAGGGCTGTGGCACCTGTTCCGCCGGCTGCCTTTCCGATTCCATTCAACCTCGTTCTTTTCGAGACAGTCAGGTTTTACCTCAAATTGCGGCTTTGGGGGCTGGAAGATGAACGAAAATTACCGCCCGAACATCGTCGCTTTTTTATGTAATTGGTGTTCTTATGCCGGAGCCGATCTGGCCGGGACCAGCCGGATGCAGTACCCGGCCAATGTTCATGTGATCAGAGTGATGTGCTCCGGCCGGGTGAATCCTCTTTACGTGGTAAATGCCCTGCAGCAGGGCGCCGACGGGGTGCTTGTTTCGGGATGCCATCCTGGAGACTGCCATTACCTTGAAGGGAATCTCCATGCCCGCCGGCGGCTGGATTTACTCAAAGAGCTGCTAACCTATATTGGGGTTGATCCGCGTCGCTTCCACCTGAGCTGGGTTTCCGCCTCCGAAGGACACAAATGGAAGGAAGTGGTGCAGCGGGTGGTCGAGGAGGTCCGGCAGGCCGGGCCTTTCAAGGGTTTCCGGCGTCGGCAGATCGGCTGGTAACCCGGAGGGATGGTTTCCGTGGTTGTTCAAAGCCCTTATCCCCTTAATTCAATGTTGCAATGTTGCTTGCCCATTACCAGGGACCATAACCACGAGAACCGTCCCTTCGGATGGGGAGGAGGCACTGAAATTGGATCAGGAAAAGATGCGCAAAGCTGCAGCGGAGGTAATAGCACGGGAGGACGTGCGTTGCCTGATCGGCTGGCGCCGGGGCAGTTATGGTTACCGGGTAGCCCATGCATTTCTGGAAACGGCTGCCGGAGTCGGGGAATTGATCTTTTCTCCTTTATGTGAGTCCAACCTGGTCACCTATCTTACCCTTGCTGATAAATTGCCCCTGCTCCGGGGCCGGAAACCGGATACACGCAAGATGGCCCTGTTCGTGAAGGGATGTGACAGTCGTGCCGTGGTGCAGCTTCTGGCAGAGAAGGGAATTGATCGCGAACAGGTTCTTTTGCTGGGTTGTCCCTGTCCCGGAATGGTGGATGTGGAGAAACTGCGTGCAGAGTACCCCGAAACGGCAGCGCCGGTGGAGGGACGCTGGCATCCCCGGGGTTTTGTGCTGTTGCGGGATGGAAAGGAAACGTTGCTTCTCCGGGAAGAGTTCCTGGCAAAAAAATGTCGTCTTTGCCGCCATCCCAACCCGATCCAGGCCGATCTCATGCTTGCCGACCCGGTACAACCTCCGGAAGCAGCATTTGACGCCGAGGTGGCGGCGTTGGAGGAAAAAGGACCGGCAGAACGATGGGCCTACTGGGAGGAACAGTTTTCGCACTGCATCCGTTGTTATGCTTGCCGTAACGCCTGCCCGCTGTGTTATTGCACGGATTGTATCCTGGAGCGGCTTGCTCCAACCTGGATCAACCGCGCCGTTAACTTTTCCGAGAACACCGCTTTCCATCTGGCCCGGGCTTTCCACCTGGCCGGCCGTTGTGTTGAATGCGGTGAATGTGAACGGGTTTGCCCGGTCCGACTGCCCCTGGGGCGGTTGAATCGCAAAATGGCCGGGTTTGTGCGGCAACGGTACCGTTTTGAATCCGGGCTGGACCCGGACGAGAGGCCTTTTCCGGCGGTCTTTCACCGGGATGACCCGGAAGATTTTGTTTGGTGAGATCCAGAGACGATCAAAGCCCCTTGATACAATATTGTTTACCCATACCAGGGACGATAGTCACGAGAACCGTTCCTCGGATCACGACAAGAAAGGAGGATCACATCATGGCCGCGATGCTGCTCAAAAAGGACAACCAGGCCGGTTTCATACACGCCCTGGCCGGTAGCGGCCGCACGGTCTGGGCTCCGGTCGAACGGGGCGGCCTGACCCGTTTTGTCCCCGGGGCGGGTGATACCGTGCTGGCGAAACCGGTTTGTTCCAACAGTACCATTCCACCGAAAAGCATCATTTTCCCCCAAACGGAGACCCTTTACCGTTTTAAACCGGGGGAAACCGTGTTGGATCAGCCTGTTCTGAATAAGGAGACGGTCCTCCTGGGGGTGCGTCCCTGTGATGCCCGTGCGGTAACCCTGCTCGAAAAAATTTTTACGGCGGGTGTGGGTGATCCCTATTACGCCCGGCGACGTGAATTAACCACCGTGATCGGACTGGCCTGCCGGGAGCCGAAACCAAGCTGCTTCTGCACCGTTGTCGGAGGGGGTCCCGCTTCAACGGAGGGGTTGGACCTGCTCCTGCATGATCTGGACGGAGACTACTTGATTGAAATTATTACCGTAAGGGGGCGGATCCTGCTGGAAGAATTGCAGGAGTACCTGGAAGAGTCGCCGGACGAAGTCCGCCGTGCCGCCGCCGGTGCGGCGGAGGAGAGCGCGACCCGGATCAGGCACTGTGGGGATACCGCTGCCCTTTCAGAAGGGTTGCCTCAATTATGGGAGCATCCTTTATGGGAACACGTGGCCACTACCTGTCTTGGCTGCGGTATATGTACCTTCCTCTGCCCCACCTGCCACTGTTTTGACATCCATGACGAAGTCGAAAATATTCAGGGAAGACGCTATCGTACCTGGGATTCCTGTATGTTCGAAGAGTACACCCGCCATGCCTCCGGGCACAACCCCCGTCCTTCCCGGCGCGAGCGGATACGCAATCGAATTAATCACAAGTACAGCTATTTCGTCAAAAAATTTGGCGCGATTGCCTGTGTTGGATGTGGGCGTTGCATCGAGTTTTGCCCTGTGAATATCGACCTGACGGAAATTCTCCGGCAGGTAAAGGAGGCGCTGCCATCATGACCGGAAATCCTTACGTCCCGTTCTGGGCGACCATAAAAACCACCCGGTCTGAAACTGCCGGAGAACGTGGTATCAAAACTTTTGAGGTAGTCTTTGACGATCCGGGAGTGCGGCAGGGTTGGATCCATCACCCGGGGCAATGCGCCATGGTGGGAATTCTAGGGGTGGGTGAAAGCATGTTCAGTATATCTTCTTCGCCCACCGAGGGGGATTTTTTACGATTTTCGATCATGCGTACCGGTAAAGTGACCCGGGCTTTGCACCGGCTCGAACGTGGCGATCGAATTACAGTGCGTGGCCCGTATGGAAACAGTTTCCCCCTGGATGATTGGCGGGGTAAAAAAATTCTCACTATCGGGGGAGGTATCGGTCAGGCGCCCCTGCGGCCGGTCATAGAATACGTCCGGGCCAACCGGGGTCATTATGCCGGCTTGACCTTGATCTACGGGGCTCGCACACCGGAGGACCTCTGTTTCAAGACCGAGTTCACGGCGCTGGCTGCTTGCAAGGATCTGGACTGTCACCTGTGTGTGGATACACCGGCGGATGGGTGGGAGCATTACGTCGGCTTTGTCCCTTCAATTCTGATGGAGCTCCATCCTTCGCCGCAAAATACCGTTGCTGTTACCTGTGGGCCTCCGGTGATGATCCGCCTGGTCTTGCAAAGTTTAAAAAAACTTGGTTTTGCGGATGAACAGATCTACACGACGTTGGAAAACCGCATGAAATGCGGCATCGGCAAATGCGGTCGTTGCAATGCCGCCCATCTCTACGTTTGTCTGGACGGCCCGATTTTTAGTTATGGCGCCCTAAGAAATGTCAATGAAGCTTTTGTTTGAGGACACCCTCCTTGTAATAAAACTTTTAAAACCTGTCATGCTTGCCAGAAGACAATTGTAACTGAAGATATGATACAAAAGGGACTTGATCTTAATAGTTGCAAACGATCATAATAAGTTTGGCGACTGGCACTAGCTGTGTCGCGCATGACATTTTGATGGATCTTCTCATCGGGGTAAAGGACCGGCCGCCGCCGGCGGTAATTGATCCGGCCATCTGTCCAATGCGCGGAATCGTCGTCCGGGTGTATTTACTTCTCCGGTCGGGTATGCTACGATCCGCACAACAGGACAGGCTTTCAATAGTGTATATTGTTGTTAAAGGGGTTCCGGTGATGGAACGGGTTGGGCTGGTCGTAGCGGTAAAGGATGAGATGGCAACAGTGAGCCTGCAGCGCCACACAGCCTGTGAAGGTTGCGGACGCTGCGCCGCTTTTATTGGGCAACAGCCCGAACACCGGGTTGAAGTTTTCAACTCTATCCGGGCCGGGATCGGTCAGCGGATTGTAGTGGAAATAGATGACCGGCAAATGATCAAAGCGTCGTTTCTTCTTTATCTCTTTCCACTGGCCGTCCTGATCGGGGGTATTTTCTTCTGGCTTCAATTTTCCGGTGCTTTCGGTTACACCGGCAACCAGGAATTGCCTGCGGTTGGGATCGGTTTTGCACTGATGGCTTTGACCTATTTTTTGATCCGGCTCCTGGACCGCCGGATTGGGGATAATCCTCGTTACAGGGCTACTATCACCGGCTTTGCCCCGGAAGACGCGATCGGGGGGGACGGTTCTCCGAATTGTGACAGCGACCGTTGACAAAGGGCAAGCGGCATCTAGTTAAAGAATGGGGAATGCTCTTGTATCGCAATCGCGAGAACATACCCCCGGATCGAGTTGTGGTTATTTTGGCAGGCATCTTGTCAGCGGCCGGGCGATATGTTACAATACTAAAAATTTAGGCAGCCTCCCTGTATCGAGGGAGGAATAGAGGCGCGGCAGCCATGAGTAATCGTGCGGAGGTTGGGGCCCGGTGAGGGCGATGAAAGGGGTGGCCGCCGAAGTCTCCGACCTTCCCGGGGCCGGACGGCTGGGGTGTCGGTGAAAAACCGGCGCACTGTCACCGGAGGAAACCGCACTCCGGTGGAGCGCTACCGGCGGGATAAGGCCTGCGGTAACAGGTCCGATCAGCTAACGTGCTCCAGGGTTAGCTTTTTATTTTTTAAAGCCGGCGTAGCCGTCCCGTTTTGATGTGATGGACCGGCATTTCCCCGGGTAGCCCGGTTATACTTTTTGAGGAGGCGAAAGCCGTGTCTTTACCGGCATCAGTTGAAATCAATGCTGTCGGTCGTCTGACTATGGCCGGGGTTGATCTGGTGGAGCTGGCCGGGAAACACGGCACCCCGCTCTATGTCTACAACGAAGAATTTATTCGACGGCGTTGCCGGGAGTACCGGGCAGCTTTTGCTTCGCACTACCCGGCCGGAAAGGTGATCTATGCCGGCAAGGCCTTTCTGACCACGGCCATGTGCCGCCTGATCCTCCAGGAGGGGCTTGCTCTCGACGTTGTCTCCGGGGGCGAACTTTACATTGCCTTGCAAGCCGGCTTTCCCCCGGAACAGATTTTTTTCCACGGCAACAATAAAAGTGAGGCGGAACTGCATACCGCGGTTGAGGCAGGCGTGGGCCGGGTGATCGTGGACAGCCGGGCTGAGCTGGAACTTTTGGAAAAGGTGGCGGCCCGGCAGGGCCGAACCGCTGCGGTGATGCTGCGGGTCAAACCGGGAGTGACCGCCCATACCCACCACTATATCCAAACCGGTCAGGAGGACTCAAAATTTGGTCTGGGCATCTCCGACGGCCAGGCCCTGGCAGCCGTCCGCCGGGCGGCCCGTTCCGGTTCACTTTCCCTGCGCGGCATTCACTGCCATATCGGATCGCAGATTCTTGACCCGCTGCCCTTTTTCAAGGCTGCCCGGATCATGATGGATCTGCTGCAAGAGATCCGCCGGCAAACCGGATTGGCATTGGGGGAACTGAACTTGGGCGGTGGCTACGGTATTCGATATACCGGCGAGGATCATCCGTGCAGCGTGAACGATACGGTTCAGCTCATTGCTCGGGCGCTTCGGGAGAAGGCTGCAGCGCATGATTTCCCCTTGCCCGGGTTGATGATCGAACCGGGACGATCGATTGTCGGTGAAGCCGGAGTGACCCTTTACACTGTGGGTACGATCAAAGACCTGCCCGGGATTCGCCGTTATATTGCTGTTGATGGCGGCATGACCGACAATTTACGCTGTGCTCTTTACGGAGCCCGCTATGATGCCGCTTTGGCCGACCGCCCTCTTGCTCCCATTGCCGGACCGGTCACCATTGCCGGTAAAGCCTGCGAATCCGGTGATATCCTGATCCGGGACCTGCCCTTGCCCGATCCGGAACCGGGGGAGATCCTGGCAGTATTTTCTACCGGGGCCTACCATTATGCCATGTTTAGCCAGTACAACTGGCATCTTCGGCCGGCGGTGGTTTTCTGCAGCGGCGGCAAGGATGCCCTGATCGTGCGCCGCCAGGAGCTTACCGATCTGGTTGTCCTGGATGAAATTCCGCCCCACCTGGCAGCGGAAGACCGGCCTGCGCGCGGGAAAGGCGCTTGAAAAGAAAAAGGGCACGGGCAAGGGCCGGGGTGGGGTAACGGAAGGGGCAGGGAAAAAACCGCTTTTCTGTAAGCAAACAGGCTAGGATTCTTCGGTCGCGACGCTCTTTCGGAACGACAAAGAAGCGGGGCGTCTTTGGAGCGACTGAGAAGGAGCAAGGAGGATCATCACCAGTGCGGTTTGTGAAGATGCATGGTCTTGGGAACGATTTTATTGTGATCCCGCCGGAAGAAAAACATCCGGAACATCCCCAAAAAACGGCCCGGGAATTATGCCGCCGTTCTTTCGGGGTCGGAGCCGACGGGCTGGTTCTTCTCGGTCCTTCGGGAAGAGCCGATCTTTTGATGCGTATTTACAACAGTGACGGTACCGAAGCGGAAATGTGCGGCAATGCCCTGCGCTGTGTTGCCCTGTATGCCCGCTCCCGCGGTCTGGCCAAAAACGATACGTTGACGGTGGAAACCCGGGCCGGCGTCAAAACGGCAGTTCTTCGCCCCGACGGGATGGTTCGGGTTGACATGGGAGCGCCTTTACTTGATAGCCTGGATATTCCCGTGACGGGGGCCCGCCGCCGGGTCGTGCGCGAAACGATTACTGCCGGCACTGAACGTTTCTGTTTTACGGCGGTCAGCATGGGCAACCCGCATTGTGTTATCTTTTTGGGTCCGGGACGACAGATAGATCTTGCGACCGTCGGTCCCGCTCTGGAATGGCATCCCTTCTTTCCGCAGGGCGCCAACGTCGAATTTTGCCGCGTGGAACATCCCGGCCGGGTTGCGGTCCAGGTCTGGGAGCGGGGGGCCGGACCGACCCTGGCCTGCGGCACTGGCGCCTGTGCGGTGGTGGTTGCCGGCGTGATCGGAGGAGTGCTGGAACGGGAGGCGGAAGTTATTTTGCCCGGTGGAACGCTCAAGGTATTCTGGCCCGCCGAGGGGCCTGTTTATATGGAAGGCCCTGCGACCGAGGTTTACCGGGGAAAAATTTAAAGCAGGCGTAACAAACGAGACGAACGAGGAGGCCTGATAACAGATGATTGAACCGGCACGACGCATCAAGCACCTGCCTCCGTACCTTTTTGCGCAAATCGACCGGAAGGTGCGGGCGAAAGTTGCCGCCGGCGTGGATGTGATCCGGCTCGGGATCGGTGATCCGGATCGTCCCACTCCGGAATACATCATCGAACGTATGGCGGCGGAGATCCGGCGCCCGGAGAATCACCGCTACCCTGCTGACGACGGGATCCCCGCCCTGCGAGAAGCCGTTGCCGCTTACTATCACGAACGCTTCGGGGTTGACATTGACCCGGAGCACCAGGTGCATCCCCTGATTGGCTCCAAGGAGGGGATCGCCCATATCTCTTTTTCATACGTTGATCCTGGGGATGTCAACCTGGTTCCGGATCCGGGTTACCCGGTTTACAGTATCGGAACCTTATTTGCTGGCGGTGAGGTTTACCGCCTCCCGCTTCTGGAGGAAAACGGCTTTTTGCCCGACCTGGAACAGATCCCCGCGGCCATAGCTCGCCGGGCCAAGCTTCTTTTTCTAAATTACCCCAACAACCCGACCGGAGCCGTGGCCGGGCCGGAATTTTTTGCCCGGGCGGTTGCTTTTGCCCGGCATTACAACATTCTGATTTGCCATGATGCCGCATACAACGAGCTGGTTTTTGACGGTGACCGGCCGCTCAGTTTTTTGGAAACCCCGGGCGCCCTGGAAACTGGGATTGAGTTCATGTCCTTTTCAAAACCTTTTAACATGACCGGCTGGCGTATTGCCTGCGTTATCGGCCAAACGGCTGCGGTGGAGGCACTCAGCCGTTTTAAAACCAATATCGATTCCGGTGTTTTTACCGCCATTCAACAGGCCGGGGTTGAGGCCCTCTCCAATCCGGCGCGGGATTCCCTTATTGCTGCCCAGTGTCAACTCTACCGGGAACGCCGGGATATCGTGGTTGAAGCTTTACGCCGGCAAGGATGGCCCCTGGAAGCTCCCCGCGGTTCCTTCTATGTTTGGGCTCGCGTGCCGTCCGGTTATACCTCCCAGGATTTTGTATCGGAGTTACTCGATCAAACCGGGGTGGTGGTCACTCCGGGACGGGGTTTCGGGGAGTATGGTGAAGGTTATTTCCGCATCGCCCTGACGGTAGAGGCGGAACGCCTGCGGGAAGCCATGGCCCGCCTGGCCCGTGTTTTTACCTATCCTGACCGGGCTGGGGGGTGTTTCGATCCGGGTACACCCGGCTGACGGGCGCACGGAAATATATTGATATTAGGGAGGGTGAAATAAAGATGAACCGGAAAAGGTACAATGTTGCTATCGTTGGAGCTACCGGCATGGTCGGCCAGAAAATGGCCGAAATACTGGTCGAACGTAATTTTCCCTTCAGCAGTCTTAAACTGTTGGCCTCATTCCGCTCCGTCGATACGAAAATGGAAATAGGAGGCAGGCTCTATACCGTCGAGGAGGCTGTGCCGGAGGCTTTTGGCGGTGTTGATTTCGCATTTTTTAGTGCCGGGGGGGAGATCAGCCTTGCCCTTGCCCCGGAAGCGGCAAAGCGGGGTGCGGTGGTGATCGACAACAGCAGCGCTTTCCGTATGGATGAAGCAGTCCCTCTGGTTGTACCGGAAATCAACCCCGAAGCAGCATTAACACATCGCGGTATCATTGCCAACCCCAATTGTTCCACAACCCAGATGGTGGTGGCCCTCTATCCCCTGCACCGGGCGGCGGGTTTGAAACGCGTGGTTGCTTCCACCTACCAGGCCGTGTCGGGAGCCGGCAGGGAAGCGCTGGAAGAGCTGCATGAACAAAACCACGCTGTTTTGGAAAATCGTCCTGTTACTGCGGCCTATCTCCCCTGCAAGGGAGCACCGATGCACCACCAGATTGCGTACAATGTTATTCCGCAAATAGATGTTTTCACGGAGGACGGGTACAGCAAGGAAGAGATGAAAATGGTGCATGAGTCGCGTAAAATTATGGGGCTGCCGGATCTGCCCATAACCGTGACCACAGTCCGGGTTCCGGTAGTGTATGGCCATTCCGAGGCGCTCAACGTCGAGTTCGAGCGTGAGATCACTCCGGCCGGGGCCCGCACCATCTTGAGCCGATCTGCCGGCATAGTGGTGCAGGATGAACCGGAAAAAATGGTTTACCCCATGCCCGTGTACGGCAGCGATACGGACGAGGTTTACGTCGGGCGGATCCGGACCGATGACAGCGTTCCGCACGGTCTCAACCTTTGGGTCGTTTCCGATAATATTCGGAAGGGGGCGGCCACGAACTCGATCCAGATCGCGGAGTTGCTTCTTTCCCGGCGTTAGAGCCGGGGCGGGAGAGTGACGGTGGCAAACGGATGGATCCGGGATTCGGTAGTACGGAAAATCCGTTACAGCAGTCTTACGGTAGATCAGGATGGTAGAATGGGAGGAAATAAATATCATGATTGTTGTCTTGAAGCCCGGAACGGGTCAGGAAATCGTGGAGTGCATTGCCGGAAAGTTAAAAGCCCTGGGTTATGGAGTGCACCGCTCCACAGGGGAGAAGCGCACCATCCTCGGGGTGATCGGGCAACGTCGGGAAGAGGCTGCCCAGGCCATGGAGGCCATCGCCGCGGTGGAAAGAGTGGTCTACGTTACACGACCTTTCAAACTGGCCGGAAGGGAATTTCACCCGGAGCCAACCGTGGTTCGGATCGGCCCCGGGGTTTCCGTGGGGGATCGGGCTCTGGCGATCATGGCCGGGCCCTGTGCAGTTGAGAGTGAAGAACAGATCCTTGAAGCAGCCCGGGCGGTCCAGGCCGCCGGGGCAAAAATTTTACGGGGCGGTGCTTTTAAGCCCCGCACTTCACCCTACAGTTTTCAGGGTCTTGAGAAGCAGGGTTTACGCTTGCTGGAACAGGTAAGACGGCAAACCGGCTTGCGTATCGTGACTGAAGTGATGGATCAGTTTACGGTGGATGCGGTGGCCGAAAGCGCCGACATTCTCCAGGTCGGGTCCCGCAACATGCAAAATTTCTACCTGTTGCGGGAACTGGGCAAGATCAGTAAACCGGTCCTGCTCAAACGGGGGATGTCCGCCACGATCGAGGAGTGGTTGATGGCGGCGGAATATATCATGAGCGGCGGCAATTATCAGGTTATCCTTTGCGAACGGGGCATCCGCACCTTTGAACCATATACACGCAATACCCTCGATCTAAGCGCCATTCCCCTGGTGAAACAGCTCAGTCATCTCCCGGTTATTGTGGATCCGAGTCACGGCACCGGTGTCGGCGCCCTGGTCCCGGCGATGAGCCGCGCGGCCCTGGCCGCCGGGGCGGACGGGTTGCTGGTGGAGGTGCATCCCTGTCCTCCGAAGGCCCTCTCGGATGGCCCGCAGTCCCTGGAACCGGCTCGTTTCACTGTTTTAATGGAAGAGTTAAAGGGGGTGGCCGGAGTTGTCGGGCGCACCCTTTAGTTTCGGGAAAAACACCGGATCCGCTCGTTCCGGCGGCGTATTTTATGATCGGGCCGCCCTTCTTGGGACGGGCCTGATGGGCGGCAGTCTGGGGGTACGCTTGCGGGAACGCCGCCTGGTGCGGGAAATTGTCGGCTACGATCGTGACCGTTCCGCCCTGCACCTGGCCGTGGAACGGGGTGCGGTGGATGAAATTGCCGCCGGTCCCCGGGAAGCGGTCCGGGGTGCCGGTCTGGTAATCCTGGCCGTCCCCGTGCTTAGTATGGCCACCCTGGTCGGTCGGATCCGGGACAGTCTTGATCCGGAAACGGTTTTGACCGATCTCGGGAGTACCAAGGCCCGGGTGTTGGCCGGGGTTATTCCGCTGCTTCCGTCCCGCGTCCATTTTATTGGCGGGCACCCCATGGCCGGATCGGAAGAGGTGGGAATTGGCGCGGCCGATCCGGCCCTCCTGGAAAATGCCGTTTACGTGCTCTCGCCGGCCCCGGAAGTGCCTGATGATGTGGTGAAACGCCTGGCCGGGCTGGTGGAGGCGGCCGGAGCCCAGCCTTTGATCATGGATCCGCAAACCCATGACCGGATTACCGCCCTGGTCAGCCATCTGCCCCACCTGATCGCAGCGGCCCTGGTTTCCGTTGCGGCCGGTGCCGGGGAAGAAGAACTGATCCGCACTCTTGCTGCGGGGGGGTTTCGGGACTCGACCCGAGTTGCCTTGGGCAACCCGGTCATGTGGCGGGACATCTGTCTCACCAACCGGGAAGCGTTACAGGAAGCGTTGCGCCACTTTGCCGCCGTATTGGATCGGTTGCGGGAAGTGATGGCGTTTCCGGGGGATCATGGCCGGGGTGACACCCTGGAAGGCTTTTTTCAGAAAGCACGCGATTTCCGCCGCCTTGTTCCCCATCGGGGACGCGGTATTCTGCCCGAACTCTTTGAAATTGCCGTTCTGGTGGCGGACAATCCCGGCGTGATCGGACGTCTGGCAACCCTTCTCGGCGAAAATGGCATCAATATCGCTTCGATCGAGATCCTGCATGTCCGGGAGCTGGAGGGAGGCAGCCTGCGCATCGGTTTTCGGGATGCGGCCGGCCGGGAGGCGGCGCTGACCCTGCTTCGCGCCCGGGGTTACCGTGCCCACTCTCGTGGCTGAAAGTTGTCGGTTCGTGCATCCGGCAGGGACTGTTCAAGGAGACGGCGAAACATCCAAAGAATCTTCAAAAAGGAAACTCAAGTGCAGGAAAACCTGCTCCGGTTGAGTTGCCGGCCGGGAGCAGTACCGGAGGGGAAACAGGATGAAACTTGCCTATGGCCGGACCGAAGTTTCCCTGGAGTTACCGGCGGGTCTAGCATGGCGAGAATTAAGGATCAAGGAGTTGCCGCCCCTGGCCGATCCGGCGGGGGCGATCCGGCAGGCCCTGCGGGAACCGATCGCGGCGCCGCCTTTGGCAAGGATTGTCCAGCCCGGCGAGACGGTGTGCCTGCTGGTGAACGACGCGACCCGGGTCGCTCGTAGCGAGCTGTTTTTGCCGCTGCTGTTGGACGAACTGGAACGGGCCGGAGTTAATTCGGACGATATATTTATTGTTTTCACCACCGGCACCCACCGCGCGGTGACCCGGGAGGAAATGATCACACTCGTTGGGGCGGAGACTGCGGCCCGGGTCGCTCTTTTTAACCATGACTGCCGCAATGAGAAGGAACTGGTTCGTGTGGGGACGACCACTCGCGGAACAGCGCTATGGCTCAACGCCCGGGTAGCCGCGGCCGATCGCCGTGTTCTTACCGGAAGCGTGGTTTACCATTTCTTTGCCGGTTTCGGAGGTGGCCGCAAAGCTCTTGTTCCCGGGGCAGCCGGCTGGGAAACCATCCGGCGCAACCACAGTTTGATGCTCGATCCCAAGGCGATGATCGGTCGCCTCGAAGGAAACCCGGTGCACGAAGATCTTCTCGAAGGTGCCCGAATGGTCGGAGCCGATTTTTTACTGAACCTTGTTTTGAACGAAAAAAAAGAGGTGCTGGGTGTTTTTGCCGGGGGGATGGAACAGGCGCACCGGCCCTGTTGCGACCTGGTTGAAGAAGTCTACGGGGTAACGGTGGGAACACCGGCGGAGGTGGTGATTGCCAGTTGCGGGGGGCATCCCAAGGATATCAATCTCTACCAGGCTCAGAAAACCCTGGAAAATGCGTCCCGGGCGGTGCGGGAGGGAGGGCAGATCATCCTTCTGGCTTGCTGTCCCGAGGGAACCGGTTCAACGGTTTACGAAGAATGGGCCTTGCGCTATTGCGGACTGGAGGAGCTGCGGGCTGCACTTTCCAGAAATTTTGTGATCGGTGGGCATAAGGCTTTTGCCGTAGCCCGGGCCTTGAGCCGCGCGGCGCGGGTTTTTCTGGTATCATCACTACCCCCGGATCTGGCCTGCGCCCTCGGTTTTGTCCCCGCCGCCTCCCTGGAAGAGGCGGTGCTTGAAGTTTATCGCGGGTGCGGGAGCGGGGGGTTAACCTACATCATGCCTCAGGGTTCCCTGACCGTGCCGCTGTAGCTCCCTCGTCCCTGTCACCATTCTTGAGGGGGAGGTTGGGGATAAAGGGAAACACTGGTATTGGAGTGCATGTAAAACCGCATTATCTTTTTCTGGTAAAAGTCGTCCATTCTTTCATCGTTAATTTGGGGCAAGGTTCCGAACACACAGGGTTGGACAAGGGGTTTCATTGCCGCGGCTCAACCCGCCCTTCACTCACACCTTTTAGCTTGTCCCGGGCGAACAACTTGCACCTTGGGGAAACCCAGGTGCAAGTACTACCCATTCCAAATCGTTTGGTCGTTCCCGGAATTTGATCTGCCGCATGGCGCAAGATCAATTATCTTCGCTTACATAAATAACCCGCTCCGGCCGTACACTAAACCCCGGAAACAAAACAGGAAAAGGTGTTATAAAGGCAGGCAAACGGGTGATCAAGTTTCTGCAGAAACTGTTTCAGCGTCGCCGGATCCGTTCTGATAGTGGCCGGTCCGAAGATCTGGATATCAGTCAAAGGGAGGCCCTGGCCCGGGCGGCGACACTGGTCCCGAAACTGGAGGACAACCTGGCATTATTGAACCGTTTCAGCGGCTCCAGTTTCGATGTTGCCGTGCGCCGTTTCACGGCGGCGGGTCGGGTGCCCGCCGCTTTGGTGCATCTGGACGGCCTGGTGGATAGCCGGACGGTCGAAGAGATCCTGCGCGACCTCATGATGGCGAGCCGGCAAGTCGGTGAACCCGGTTGCCAAAGCGGGATCGAGGAGGCAGCCCGGGAACGGCTTCTAGCCGTGACCGAAGTCAGGCCGGTGGACAACATTGCCGATTTATTCATCGCCGTGAGCAAAGGCGATGTTGTCCTCCTTTTTGACGGCGTCCAGCAGGCCCTGCTTTGCGATGCGAAGGGATTCCAAGTTCGGTCGATCTCCGAACCCGGCACCGAACAGAGCCTGCGCGGTCCCCGTGAGGGTTTCATTGAGGCTCTGCGGACCAACACCTCCCTGATCCGGCGGCGCATTCGCATCCCTCACCTCTGGATGGAAAGCCTCATTATCGGCGAGCTGACCCAAACCGAAGTAGCCTTCGCTTACATCAAGGGGTTGGCACGGGAAAAACTGGTCCGGGAGGTCCGCAACCGCTTGCAACGGATCAAAATAGACGGGATCCTTGAAAGTGGCTACTTGGAAGAATTCATCGAGGACGCCCCTAACTCTGTGTTTCCCTTGATGTTGCGCACCGAGCGGCCGGACCGGGTTGCGGCGGGCCTGTTGCAGGGGCGGGTTGCTATTTTTACCGACGGGACGCCGCACGTGCTGGTTGTTCCGGCGGAACTGAACATGCTGATGCAGGCGCCGGACGACTATTACGAGCTGCCCCCGGTCAGCCTGCTCGTCCGGCCGCTGCGCTATTTTAGCACGCTAATATCGCTAATTTTACCGGGGTTCTACGTGGCGGTGATCAATTTTCACCAGGAGCTGCTGCCGACGGCGCTGCTGCTGCGGATCACTGCCTCCCGGGAAGGGGTTCCTTTCCCGGCGATCGCGGAGGTGTTGATCCTGGATGGATTGTTTGAAATGCTGCGCGAGGCGGTGGTGCGCCTGCCGACGCCGATTGGACCGACCATCAGTATTGTCGGCGCGCTGATCCTGGGGGATGCCGCCATCCGGGCCGGGCTGGTTTCCCCCGTGGTCGTGATTGTAATCGCCTTGACGGCGATTGCCAGTTTTACCTCGCCGGTATTTAGCCTGGGGATCTCTTTTCGTATCTTGAGGTTTGCTTTCACCATCCTCGGCGGTATTTTCGGCCTGTTCGGGATTCAGTTCGGCCTGCTGGTGCTGGCGGTGCACCTGTGCAGCCTGCGCTCATTCGGGCTGCCCTACATGGCGCCGTTTGCGCCCCTGGTTTGGACGGATCTGAAAGACAGCCTCGTGCGTTACTGGTGGTGGGGTATGCGCGATCGGCCCAAACTTTTTGGCGGACGGGAACCGCAACGAATCCCGCCGGGGCAGATCCCCTTCGGGGGAAAAGATCCGGGCGAAGGGGAAGGTGAAACCTAGATTAATACGGAAAAGATTGCCAACCGCCAGCTTTTTATCATTCTTTTTTTCGCTCGCTCCACGGTCAAGATCGCCTTTTTACCGGCGTTGACCAGCGCCGATGCCTTGCAGGACGCCTGGCTGGCGGCGGCTCTCTCCTTTTTTAGCTCGGCGCTGCTGATATTGATGATCGGCGGACTGTCCGTTCGTTTTCCCGAAGAGACGCTGGTTCAGTACAGCCAGAAACTGCTCGGGAAATGGCCGGGCAAGTTGCTCAGTCTGATCCCCATTGGGGCTTTTCTTTTTATCGCCGCCACCGATGTGCGCATTTATGCCGAGGCGTTAACTTCATTTTTTATTACCGACACCCCGCTGCTTTTTATTATCGGGACCATGGTTTTGGCTGCCGCCCTCGGGGCCTATGCCGGGATCGAGCCGCTCGGCCGGGTGGCGGATCTTTTTTTACCGCTTTATCTTCTTTTTCTTCTGCTTTGTTTGGGTCTGGCTGTTCCGCAGGCGCTATTGCTGTTGCGCAACCTCGAACCGGTGCTGGCCCGGGGGTTCGGGCCGGTGTTGCGCGGCGCCGTTACGCCGACCGCGATGATCTCCCAGTATATGGTGCTGACGATCCTGACCCCTTCTTTAACGGAACCGAAACGGGTCTTACGCACCGCTTTGGGCGCCTCGGCGTTCGCCTCGATCCTTTTGATCGTGGTGACGATAGCGACGACAGCCGTCCTCGGGCCCCACAAGGCAGCACGGTGTGCCTACCCTTTTGTGACCCTGGTCCGATCCCTGCGCGCCAGTGAATTTCTGGAACGAGCCGAGGTGCTGGCTATGTTTGCCTGGGGCTTCATCCACTTTGTCGGTCTAGTCGTCTATCTTTACTGCGGATTAAAAGGAATCTCACAGGTGCTCGGCCTGAAAAATTATCGGATTCTAGTCGGCCCGATGGCGGTGATCTGGATTACCCTGGGCGTGCACGGTTACCGCGACTTTTTCCAGCTTAGAACCTTGTTCGAGCCGGCCCTGATATTTCCCTTATCCACCCTCGGTTTTATCGTGTTTCCTTTAGGCATTCTCTGGTTGGCCTACGGGATCCGGGCTCTGCGAAGGAGGGTCTAGCCCGGTGGAGTCCAAAAAAGTGTTGCTGCTGATCCTGATCATGCTCCTTCTGGTGGTCGCCCCCGGTTGCTGGAACCGGCGCGATCCGGAGCAGCTCGGGATCGTTTTGGCTACCGCTTTTGATTATGACAAAGAAAGGGGCCTTTACCAGGTAATAGCCCAGGTAGCAAATCCGGTCATGATGGGCGGGGAAGCAGCGGGAAATCAGGGCAAAGGCGGAGGTGACAACCTGGCTTTCTGGACAGTTTCAGGTTTTGGGAAAACGCCTTTTGAGGCGCTGGAAGGGTTGACCAGGGGAACCAGCCGGGAACTGTTTTGGGCGCACAGCAGGACATTGCTGATTTCGGAAAAACTGGCCCGGGATCAGGGCATCGGGGTTGTTCTGGATCTGGTCGAGCGGCAGCGCCAGTTCAGGCCGATCATGCTGCCGGCTATTGTGAAGGGTAACCTGCAACACCTGATGGAAACTCCTTATCCCCTGGAGGAAACCGGAGCCCGGGGAATTTTACGGCTGATCGAGACGACACAGTTTGATTCTTCGATATTCCCAATGAAACTGTTGAACGAGATTCACAGCACGCTTGAACAGCCGGGGGTAGAGATGTTTATCGGCAGGATTGAAGTCAAGGAGGAGGGAACAGCGGCGCAGGGGGAAGGAGGAAAAAACGATGGTGGGGCGCCGGCGGGGCAACCCTCACCGGCTCAGCTGGGCGGAGCGGCCATGTTCCGTGGTGATCGCATGGTTGGCTGGGCTGATGTTCATCAGGTTAAAGGGTGGAGTTACGCTACCGGGCGGGGGACCCGCTATGAGTTTGTGATTGAATGCCCCGAACACCGCGGCAGCTTTCTTTCGGTTAAAAATTTTGATGTTCAAAGTGAAATGCGTCCGGTTGTCGATGGAGATGATTTACGGATTATGATCAGGGTTCGTGCAAATGGCCGGCTTCAGGACTTTGGTTTCACCCGGGAGCATGATCTGAGCGTGGAAAGCGAATATTTACGGAAAGTGGAACGTGCCTGTGCCCAAGCGGTGCGTAACCGCATCGAGGCGTTGATCAGCCGGTGCCAGGAACTCAATGCCGACGTTCTCGGCTTGGGCAACCTCGTTTACCGCAAACAGCCCCGGTTATGGCGGGAGATCGAAAACCGCTGGGATGAAATATTGCCTGAACTGGTGGTCGATCTCCAGGTGGAGTACAATCTCGTCCGTCCCGGATTGGTCACAAATCCCGTGGGGGATATGCGTTAACCCCCTGAACAGGGAGGAGAATTTATGTTTTGGGTGGCATTGTTCATGATTCTGCTGGCCTTGCTGCAGGTTCCGTCTTTGATAAACCGGAAACAATGGGGTGAATTGGCCGGCTATAGCCTGGTTTGGCTTATGGCCGCAACCTATGCCATGCTGGTTGCTGCCCGGGTCCCCCTTCCCCGGCCGGTCGAAGTGTTGCGCCCGTTGTTTCAAGCCCTGTATCGTTTACTCGGCCTGAAGATCGAGGTCTGATCCGGAGGGGCGATTCCCGACAGTTGGTTTAAATGTAACTGAGGCGATCGATGCCGGCAATCTTAACATTTTGGTGGTACAAGGATTTAAAATATCAACCGCAAGAACCATCCCCGTCGTGATCAAAGGGGGCGGCCGGATGCGCAGCCCGAGCCCGGAGCAGGTTCTCCCAGCGCTCCTCGCCAAGGGGGCGATTAAAACTACGAAATGCGGCCAGTTTGAACCCGTGCCGTACGGCCCATTCCCGGGTCTGCAGAATTGTCTCCAGAGTAATGCCGGAAGAACCGAGGCTATAGTGTTGGTAGTGTCTTTCCAAACCGAGCATCATTGTCTCGACCATGCAGGCATAGGCCAGTCCTTGGTCAAAGCCGAAGTCCCAACCCAGGTTGGGCCGCCCCGGCACCTCGACAACCCCTCCGTCAAGCACCAAAACATCAGGGCGAGCCCGGTCCACCGCCTCACTGACGTTGGCCGGGCGAGAGATGTCGCATACTACGGCTCCGTGCTTGAGGTTGCCGGGGTGGATTAACCGGCCCATGTTGTTGGTAGCGCTGACTACGACCCCGGCCTGGGAAAGGACCATATCGATCGCAGTCGAAATCGTCACCGGGCAAGAGCGGCCGTTGTTGCGCCGTGCAAAGGCGAGGAAAGTTTCCGGGGCGGCTTCCGGAGAAGGCAAGTCCGGGTGACCGGCCAGGGCGTGGCCCATGCTGCCGGGGGGGAAGCGGTGCCCTTGGGCTAGAAGTGAAACCAGATAGCGGTAAACCTCGGCGGTTACCGCCTGCAGGCGTTCAAAACTGGAGCCCGCATGTTTCGGGTTGCCGATTAAAATCAATTTGGCCACCTTTTCTGCCAGCAGCAAGGCGATGCCTTTGCCGATCGAGCCCGCGGCACCCACCACTGCGGCGGTGACGGTGGCCGGGTCGAGATGCAATTTTTCCATGGCTGCGGTCACAGCCTCCACCGCGGAAACCACGGTATAGCTATTGCCGGTGGTGACGGCAACGCCTTCATCCTGCAGGTACAAGCCACCCAGGGAGACTACGGCGGTAAAAGCACCCAATCCAACAATACCGGCCCCCCTTTTTCGGGCCAGGTGCAAGGTTTCTTTCAGTTCCCTCAGGGCTTGCCGCCGTGGCATCTGCATTAATTCTTCCGAGGTACGGGGCATTGCGATAAATTCGCCGTAAGCTCGTCCATTGCAAATGGAGGAAATACCGGTGCGGGAAATAACAAAGGGCCGGAGCAGGTTGCTGAATTTATCGGTAAGGGTGTGCAGCTCCCCCGGGGTAAACGCCAGCAGGCTCCGGTCGAACTGGTGGTAACTCTGGAGGTCCAACGGGTGCACCAGAAAGGCGAATCGCCCTTCTTCCGGATCTGCAGTTGGAACCACCGGGCTGCTCCTGGTAGGCGTGAAGGGTGGGAACGTGTTTTTGACCGACGTTCCCACAAGAAAGGAAAGGAAGCGGGCCGTATTGCCGTGGTTAAGGCAAGCCAGGGCCCGGCCAATGCCGCCCAGCGCTTCCCGGCACTGGTCGGGGGTAATGATCAGGGGCGGTTCAATGCGGATCACGGCATTACCATTAAGGGTCGGAGCGACCCGGATCTTTTCCACATTCAAGAGATAGGCCGAAAAAGTGGGGGTGAGCAGCTCCTGTTCGGCCATGATCCCGAGCAGGCTCTCCGGGAAAGTGTCCCGGTCCAGGTTGAATTCGAGCCCCAACATTAGACCGCGTCCCCGGACCGAACGCACCAGGCGCGGGTAGCGTCGTTGCAATTCAAGCAGGCCCTCCTTTAAAAGGGCGCCCGTTTCACGGACCCGATGCAGTAGGCCTTCTCCGTCCCGGGTTAAAATTTGTAACACCTGCAGGCCGACCCGGCAGGCCAGGGAATTGGCGGCGAAGGTTGAGGAATGCTTCAAGGCGAAATCCTCGTTGTAAGCTCGAGGAGAACTGAGGCAGGCACCGATGGGCACGATCCCCCCGCCCAGAGCCTTGGCCAGCACCAGGATGTCGGGTGTCACCTCCTCCGCCCGGCAGGCAAACATTTTCCCGGTGCGTCCCAGACCGGTTTGCACCTCGTCCAGCACCAGCAGGACGCCGTAGTGACGGCAGAGAGCAAGCGCCCCGGAAAGGTATCCCGCAGGCGGTTCGATGATTCCCCCCTCGCCCTGGATCGGTTCAACCATAAAGGCGGCGTAGTAATCCGGCCGGTGTTGCAGTTCATTTTCGAGGGCGGCCAGGTCGCCGAAGGCAATATGTTGAAAACCAGCAGCGGGTGCGGCAAAAACGGTCTGGTAAGCGGGATTGCCCGTGGCCGAAAGAGCGCCCAGGGTTTTGCCGTGAAAGCTGTTACGGGCGGCCAGGATACCCGGCCGGCCGGTGGCGGAGCGGCATTGTTTGATCGCCGCCTCTACCGCTTCGGCACCGCTGTTGGCAAAGGTAACCTGGCTCAACCCCGGGGGTGCAAGTTCGATCAGCCGGCGGGCCAGTTCTCCCGCCGCTTCCAGGGCGGACGGCTGGATGAAATTGGGCTCTGCGGAGAAGTGAAACCGGGAAACGGCCTTCCAGATCTCGGGGGGATTGTGGCCAAAAGGCAGCGCCCCGTAGGCGGCAACACAATCCAGGTAACGGTTTCCCGCGTGATCAAAAAGATAGCATCCTTCGCCCCGGACGAACCTTTTGTCCAGTTTGACCTTTTCCAGCAGCTGGCCCAAGTAAGGGTTGACAAATTCAGTAAACAGGTGCATCTTTGCCGGCCTCCCCGGTGTGCACAGCCCTGTGCACAATATCATTCATATCCTACCGCTTTCCCACCAAAAAATCAATACGGGTGGTCAAAAAAACGACCCGCCACAGAATACAATTAAAAGACAACTTTCTTCCCAGTTGCCAAAAGATAGTCACAATAAACTTGACAATAAACTTGAATTTTTTTATAATAAATCGACAACTGACTATACCATGGACTATACTGCGAAGCTTATCGAGGGGCTTGATGACACGCAAAAAATAGTCCAGGAGGTGAGAGGCACTGCCTCTTCAGAATAAGGAACGTATTGATTTAAAAACACTGTACCTTATTCTTTCCAGTCGCAATTCCAATAATGATTTTGGCGGAAAAAGCATCCAAGGGATTTATGTTGCCGACGAGCGCGGTGATACGTTATGGGTCAGCAACGGTTGTGAAAGGTTTTGGGGTTACACCGCAACGGAACTGGTTGGGAAGAATGTCATGGAGCTGGAACGCCAGGGCATATTTGTCCCTTCCGGCGTGCGCAAAGTTCTTGAAAACAACAGCCGTGTCAAGGTGCTCCAGGAAACCTGCATGGGCCGCAAGCTGCATATTGTCGGGAACCCGATTTATGACGAGTTGAACAAGGTTAGTCGCGTTGTCAACGGGTTGATCGACGTCACCCAAACGGGAAACGATGCTTCCAGGTCTGTCCCCAGGCCGGTTTTCCAGAGTGCAAAAATGAAACGAGTTTATAGCGTGATCCAGCGGGTTGGACCGCTGGAAGTGACCGTACTCATTACCGGGGAAACAGGGACGGGTAAAGATATTCTGGCTCGGGATCTGCACGCACTTTACAATCCCGGGGCGCCCTTTATCAAGATTGATTGTAGTGCCATTGCGCATAGTTTGATCGAGTCGGAGCTGTTTGGTTACGAACGGGGTGCCTTTTCGGGTGCCGAACGGGGAGGAAAAAGAGGGCAAATCGAGCTGGCGCAAGGGGGCACCCTGTTTCTGGATGAAGTCGGGGAAATTCCACCGGCGCTGCAAGGAAAATTTTTACGCCTCATTCAGGAAAGAACATTTATGCGCGTCGGCGGGGTTAAAGAAAATATTCTTGAAGCGAGAATTATCGCGGCTACCAACCGGGATTTGGGGAAAATGGTGGGGGAAGGTAAATTCAGGGAAGACCTTTTCTTTCGGCTCAATGTCATTCCAATTTACCTGCCGCCTTTACGGGAACGGATCGTGGATATCCCGGTGTTGATTGCGTACTTTTGTCGCAAGTTTGAAAAACGGTACGGATTTATACGTAAACTGAGCCCCGCCGCCCTTTCCTACTTAACTGCATATTCCTGGCCCGGGAATATTCGCGAATTGGAAAACACGATCGAACGTCTGATGGTCATTGCAGAGGAAGACATCATTGACGCCGATGATCTTCCTTTTCAGATTAGCAAGCTCAAGCCACGGCGGCCGGTTGAAATCGAAGCGCTGATGCCGTTACGGGAGGGGCTTCGCCTGACCGAGGAGAGACTGATCCAGATGGCGTGGCAGAAATACGGAACGACAACGGGAGTGGCGAGGGCACTGGGTATTCACCAATCATCAGCCAGCCGCAAAATCAGGGAATATATCCCCGATATGTAACGGGCCATGGATCGAACGACGGAATATGCAGCGTTGCATGGATGACAGCCGGGTTTGAGTAAATATTCTCAAGATCGGCTGTTTTTTTATATGATCTTGAGGCTTTAATACTGGCATGAAAATTGCAAAAGTATAGTCATGGCTGGGATAAACTTTACTCAAACAAGGAGGTATTTTAATTGGCGAAGGAAGATAGTGTGAAGGCAGCAATTGTCCAGGCTACTCCGGTGATGTTTGATACCCCGGCAACCGTGGAAAAGGCGTGTCGGCTGGTCCAGGAAGCGGGAGCCAATGGAGCGAAGCTGATGCTGTTTCCCGAGGCTTTTATTGGCGGCTATCCCAAGGGAATGTATTTGGGGGTGCGGCTGGGGATGCGCACTGTGGAAGGGCGTAAGGATTTCCGGCGTTATTATGAGAATGCGATTACCATCCCCGGCCCGGAAACAGAAAAACTAGGCCGGGCCGCCGCCCAGGCCGGCGCCTATGCTGTTTTCGGTGTGATTGAAAAAGAAGAAGGGACCTCCACCGTCTATTGCACGGCCCTGTTTATCGGTCCCGACGGAAAGGTGTTGGGCAAACACCGCAAAATCAAGCCAACTGCGGCCGAACGCCTGATCTGGGGCGAGGGGGACGGGAGTACATTACCGGTTTTTGAAACCCCGTTTGGTAAAATCGGCGCCGTAATCTGTTGGGAAAACTATATGCCGCTTCTACGGGCGGCGATGTATGGTAAAGGGATCCGGATCTATCTTGCCCCCACCTTTGATGCTCGCGACAACTGGCAGATTTCGATGCGGCATATCGCGCTGGAAAGCCATTGCTTTGTCATAACATGCAATCAATATCTTACCAAAAGCGACTACCCAGGTGATCTCAACTGTTACGAAGAGCTGGCGGATCAACCCGAGGTGTTGCACCGTGGCGGTTCAGCGATCATCAATCCCTATGGCGAATATGTTGCCGGGCCAATTTGGGACAAAGAAGAGATAGAGTACGCGGTACTGGACCTGGGTCAAATCGAGGAAACCCGTTTTGATTTTGATGTTACCGGTCACTACACGCGTCCTGATATGCTTCGCCTTTATGTCAACGAACAGGCCCAAAAAACCTTCATTTACAAGGGCGCGCCGGAGTTTACTTTGGAATGTGAGGAGGAATGGGAAGAAGAAGAATAAGCTGACCGGCAAACTGCGATCAAACCCTTGGCGCCACCGGTTTTTGTCATCTTGCTCAAAAAGGAACCGGCTGAACACGGTGGCGCCTTTGGCGGTTTGCCGGGGACCGGTCTTTCCTGACCCGGACCGATTGACCCAAAAATGATTCTGGAGGGTTGATGATGACCACGGAAAAGCGTTATTTTCCGGTGCCTTATGCTAGCATCCCGAAAACCGCGAAAAGAAGAATTCTCTTTTTCGGCATTATTTTATGTTACGCTGCATGCTGGGCGGTTTACTTTGGCTTCATGAATAAGCTGATCTGGATCGGCCCGGTGACCTTGCCCATGGCCTGGACCTTTTTGATGAATGCCTGCAACACGGTTTTTGTCTATTTAATGTACAGGTGGCTCTATGCCGATGTGGTTTATGATCCTGAGGAAAAAGAATAGATATCCCCAAATTTGGATCGAAGGAGCTTAATCAGAATGTCACTGAATCAAGCAACTATCCTCGCGATCGTGATTCTGATCGGTGCAATCATTATCGTTGGAAGGCTGGCTTACAAAAGAAGAGTTCCGACACCGACAGATTACTATTTAGCCGGCCGTGGGTTGGGGCCCCTCATTCTGGTAATGACCATGGGTGCGGCTTTCTTCAGCATGTGGACGATTCTGGGGGCGTTCGGTAATTACTATCGCAGCGGTGTCGCCTTCATGTGTTTTTCCTCCTGGACGGTTATCCATGCGGTGATGGCGATGATGTTCGGGACCAGGATCTGGGTGCTCGGGAAACACTTCGGATTTATTACTCCCGGCGAAATGATGGAAGACTATTACGGCAGTCCGGGTTTGCGTACCCTCTTTGCGATCGTCGGTATTGTCGCACTTTTACCTTATATGCTGATTCAGATTACCGGCGGCGCCCTGACCTTGACCAGTTTTACCGACGGGGGTATCTCGTACTTCTGGGGTGCGGTGCTGATGTCGGTTGTCGTCGGTATTTATGTTGCGGCGGTTGGGTTCCGGGGTATCGCCTGGGTTGACACGATGCTGGGTATTTTTTTCGGCAGCACCATGCTTTACATTACCATATTTGTAATCTCGCAGTTCGGTGGAATGGAAGCGCTGCGGGAGGTGGAAGCCGTTGCACCGCAACTGTTGACCAATAACGGGGACTGGTATGGTGCGATGGGAACAACCTCCGGGTTGTTGTTGGGTTACTGGATCATGCCGCATATGTGGCAGAAGTTTTACGCGGCAAAGTCGGTGAAGGCGATCAGTGAAGCGGCGGCGCTGACCCCCTTCTGGAATTCCTGGTTGATGGCGGTTCCCCCCCTGATCATCGGCATTATGGCCAATATCCCCGGGTTGATCCCCGGCCTCACAGTGGAAACCAGTGATATGATTGTGCCGATGTTTTTTAGAACTTACCAGCCGATGATGGGAGCGATGGTGATCGCCGCCGCTCTTTCCTTCGGGATTACAACCGTAAGTAGCCAGCTGCTTTCTTGCGCCAGTATCGTCTCCGAAGATCTGTACATCCGTTACTGGGATCCGCATCTTTCGGAGAAGAAGAAAACATATGTCGGCTCCGCAGTCGTGGCCATAATGACGTTTGTGGTTTTCGGTTTGTGTTTTGTTCCCGGGGCGGCCGGTTTTCTCATTCCCGTCGCGAATATCGGTTTTGCGCTCGGGATACAAATGGTTCCGGCTGCACTGGGACCGTTATACTGGCCCAAAGGAACCAAAACGGGAGCCATCGCCTCACTTGTTCTTAGCGAAATAGTTGTGATAACATGTGTTTTAACCGGATATAACAAGCTTTTACCGCCGGGTTTGAACGGGCTGGTGGTCGGACTGGTAGTTTATTATGTGGTGAGCCGGTTGACTGCGCCGGTTTCTTATGAAAAACAGCGGGAATATCATGGTCTACTGACTTCGGTGATGTATAAAGAGAGCCTGGCCCATGACCGGACCTATCTTACTGCCGGATCGTAAAGCAAAGGTTTGATATCGATGAAAACGGTAAACTTATTTGGCATTGCACTTGAATACCAGGCTCCATGGGAACTGCATTTCGGTAAGGCGCCCACGGAACGGGTGGGCGCCTTCGAACTGCTTTTGAAAAAGGATTATCGAATCACAAATGCCCTTTGTGTTGTCTGGAGACCATACGACGAGGCGATCGCTGCTTCTTTGAATGGAGGCTGGCACAACCGGGGTGGTTTGTTAAAATGGAAAACGTTTGGACGTGGTACGGAAACGATAATAACAAACAGTGAACAGGCCGGGGAACTTGCCGATGAAGAAATTGTGGCCCGGTATTGTGATGGAATCTATCGCAGTATTACCAAGGAACAGGGTCCGGTGGCATTGATCAAAAGGGAAAAACAACGGGTGAATACCCATGCCGCCGAGGTTTCCGAGTTTACATTTCCGGTAAACAGGCGTAAAAAAAACCTTGGGGAGATCTACCGGGTGCAGCTGGTGTTGAAATGTAATACCAGTGAAAGGTTTGTTGCCCTTTACACCTCGTCAAGGGAAGGTTTGCAATTGCAGGCACAAATTGAGGGCATTTTGAGATCATTCCGGTGTCATGAAAACATCTAAACGGGCTTTCAAACATTGAACTGTTGCGGCATCAAGCAGTTTTCCACCTGCTATTGCAAAATGCGCACCGCCCTGTTCTTCAGGAACAGGGCGGTGCATCACGGGGCTGTCCCGGAGGACGGCCCCTTTTTCATGTCTTGTCATGGCGAAACAATTCTCCCGGGAGCTCACCGCCAATCATTACGATCTGCAATGTCCGCTTTGCGATAATTCGGGGGTTGGCTGACAATAAACAAACTTGTTTCGTCAGCGCCAGGCTTGGAAAAGGTTGCCTTTTGGGATGAAGCCTGCAGTGGCTTGACACGATCACGATCAGATTTGCCTTTGCCTGACGGAGCGGAATCGGCTATAATATAAGCAAGGCTGGAGTAATTTTTCCAGGTTCCGGCCGGTAAACATGCGGGCGTGGCGGAACCGGCAGACGCGCTGGACTTAGGATCCAGTGGGAGTAAATCCCTTGGAGGTTCAAATCCTCTCGCCCGCACCACGTGCCGGCTGTCTCGGATGGCGTATCGCAGCCATAGGCTCAACCGCAATTTTAGACCAGCTGCATGCAATAACAAAGCCGCCCAGACAGGCGGCAACACTGCCAGTTTGCCCACTGATATTTTGCATCTCACTGCAGGTGTCCGGTTCACCGCAATGGTGGCCTTCGGAATAGGGACTTTCGCCTGAAATGGGCAGTTATCCCGGAATCATCTTCCGTTCCCACCGCCCTCTGTTTTGTATATCATTAAAATTTATAAATATTGGAGGCAGGATTTCTTCCCAAATTTACGAAATATTCTAAGGTAAAGTAAGGGGGTGCCCCAAACATAGTGCTCAAAGCGGCGGTTATTGTCGATGATCCCCACGGGGTGGATGTATTCCGCATTTTCAGGGAATGCGAAGAAATAACTATAATCGTTTTGGTGGATTTGAGTGGCGACCAGGCATGGGTCACGGAGGATGAACGCAAAAATTTCTATATCACAACCGACCTGACCCGTATCTGTGTCCAACCGGACCTGCAGGTAGCAATTAACGTTGCCGCCAATCCCGAAGTGCACCGGTTCCTGGAAAACAGCATCGCTAGCACTGTCGAACTGGTGAAAATACGCCCCGGCGGCTTTTTGATGACACTGCTTCATTCACAAAAGCAACTCAAGGAAACGCGTCTTTTAAGGGGGGAACTCCTGGCCATATTAAATTCGGTTCAGGATCCGATCGAGGTTGTCGACTCCGACGGCATGATCAAATATGTCAACCCCGCCTTTACCCGGATCACCGGTATTCCTGAAAGCGCCCGGGTCAATGAGAATATTTTTGAAGTGTCGCCTCATGGGGCGCTGGCCAACTCGTTGATCCAGCAAAAACCCGTTGTTGGCTATCGAACTCTGGTTGGAGGCAGTAACGCGGAAGTGGTATCCAATGCCTCCCCGATCATTGTCGATGGAGAGATCAGGGGTGCGGTGGTGGTTTTCCAGTTGGTCAACGACATCCTGAAATTAATGGATCAGCTCAATTACAGCCATGCCGTGATTGAAAATCTTTACGCTCAGATTGACCAGATTTCCGGTACCCACTGGACCCTGGACGATCTTGTCGGGCAGAGCAAACTTTTTCGGGCAACCATGGAGATGGCCCGGAAAGCCGCCCGCAGTGACGTTCCGGTGATGCTCGTAGGTGAAACCGGTACCGGGAAGGAGGTTTTTGCCCAGGCTATTCATAATTCCAGCACCCGCCGCGGCCGCCCCCTGATCCTGCTTGATTGTTCGGCTCTGCCCGTAGATATCCAGGAGGTGGAACTTTTCGGGTGTGAAAAGGGGGCCCTAAGCGGAGTGGTGAATACCCGTTTGGGCAAGATTGAACTGGCTCGTGGAGGTACTCTTTACCTGAAAGGGGTCACCTCTTTGAACCCGTTTCTGCAAGAAAAAATGGTCGAACTGGTTCAGGAAAAACAATTCCGCCGGATCGGGGGAGATGTTCTGGTTCAAGCAGACGTGCGGCTGATCGCTTCAACCGATAACCCCAAAACGGCTCTACAGAAGGGTGTATTTAACGAGGCGCTCTATTACTGTTTGAACATGATCGAAATCAATCTTTTCCCCTTGCGCAAACGGAAGGATGATTTGCCCCAATTGGTACAGGGGTTTGTCGACCTTTATAACCGTAAGTTCGGCAAGCATGTTCAGGATATCGCACCCCCGGCCATGCAAGCCCTGGGGGAATATGAATGGCCGGGCAATATCAATGAACTAAAAAATGTTATCGAACGAGCCATGGCGGTATGTGAGGGAACGGTGATCGAGTATTCCCATCTTTCACCATATATCGGTATGCATAGCGGCAGCATGGTGCCGATCAACGAGGTCGTTCCCCTGGATAAAATGGAACAGATCTTGTTGAAACTGGCCCTGGCCCGTTACGGTGAAACCCTTGAGGGCAAAAAAAAGGCGGCCCAGGCTTTGAATATTTCGCTGGCCACCCTTTATAACAAATTGAAGAAATACCGGGCGAATATGTAATGGATTGCGAATGGAACAAATGATGCTGGAGGGGGTGAGCGATGAAGCTCTATGAGTATCTGGGCAAAGAGTTGTTCAGCCGCTATGGGATTCCGGTTCCCCGGGGCCGGGTCGTAGCCTCTCCCGAAGAAGCGGCTGAGGCCGCCGCCGTGTTGGGTCAGGGGGGCCAGGTTGTGGTGAAGGCACAAATTCTGTCCGGCAAACGCGGCAAAGGGGGCGGTGTAGCCTTTGCTTCCGATCCGCCCGCGGCATACCGTGAAGCGGTGCGCATTCTACAAACTAAAATTCAGGGTTTGCCTGTAGAAAGATTGTTGATCGAAAAAAAACTGGACATTGAACAGGAGCTTTATCTGGCTATATTGGTGGATGGGTCGGCCCGTACTCCCATTCTTTTGGCTTCCATGGATGGGGGGATGGAGGCGGAGGATGTTTCGGATGAGAAGATGGTCTGCTGGCCGGTCGAGATCACGATCGGCCTGCCCATTTATATTACCCGGGAAATCTGCCGCCGTCTGGGAGCGCATGGCACGCTGGCGCAAAGGTTGCAGCAAATTTTACCAAAAATGTACCGTCTCTTTCGAGATTACGATGCGGAACTGGTAGAAATCAACCCCCTCGCCTGGTGTTCGGGACGCCTGGTTGCCGCTGATGCTAAGGTGACCATTGATGATGATGCTCTTTATCGCCATCCGGATCTGCCGGTCATTCATGAGAAAACCGACCTCGAGCGCCGAGCCCAGGAAATGGGTCTGTCCTTCGTTGAACTGGGGGGTGACATTGCCGTGATGGCCAACGGGGCCGGCATCACTGCGGCAACTCTGGATATGATCCAGTATTATGGCGGTTCTCCGGCCAATTTTCTGGACTGCGGGGGTGGCGCCGACGTGGAGCATACGACCGAAGCCATGGAATTGCTCCTTGCGACCAATCCCCGGGTAATTTTGATCAACATTTTTGGCGGGATCACCCGTTGTGATGTGGTGGCGGAGGCTTTTATTCAAGCCAAGAAAAGGCGAAAATTTGACCTGCCCCTTTCTTTCCGCCTCGTTGGTACCAATGAAAAAGCGGGGCGGGCCATTTTAGCCCGGGAGGGCATCCGGATGTTCACTTCAATGGACGATGCGGTGCGACATGCCGTGACCCTGGCGGGGCAGTAATCGGAATACGGGTACCGGGAGGGGAAAATGACCATACTGATCGATCGCAATACCCGGGTGCTGGTTCAAGGTATCACCGGCCGGCAGGGTGCCTTTCATACCCGGCTCATGTTGGATTACGGCACATGCATTGCCGGCGGGGTTTCCCCCGGGAAGGGGGGCAGGGTGGTGGAAGGGGTACCCGTGTTTGAAACCGTTTTTGAGGCATTGGAGGCGGGCCCGGTCGATGCCTCCATTCTTTTTACCCCGGCTCCATATGCCAAAGACGCTGCTTTTGAAGCGATCGATGCCGGGATCAAACTTTTGGTGTTGGTGCCGGAGCACATACCCCAGGCCGATACAATCGAGATCATAGCTTTTGCCCGGCGGTGTGGTACGGTGGTGGTCGGGCCGAATACATTTGGGCTGGTCTCTTCGGGCCAATCGAAAATCGGCATTGTGCCCAACCGTATTTTTCAACCGGGCCCGGTGGGGGTAGTTTCGCGCAGCGGCACTCTTTGTTACGAATTGGTGGAAAACTTGCTTCAAATCGGGCTGGGGACAAGCACCGTGATCGGGATTGGCGGCGATCGGGTCATTGGTCTGCGTTTTACCGAGATACTGGCTCTGTTTGAAAAGGATCCGGATACGGCTGCGATATTACTGATCGGGGAAATCGGTGGCAGTGCGGAAGAGGAAGCGGCCCGCTTCATTCCCGGTCATGTCTTCAAGCCCGTAGCGGCATACATTGCCGGTAAAAGTGCTCCCCCGGGGAAACGGATGGGCCATGCCGGGGCGATTATTGAGGGCGGGCGCGGCACCTTCCAAAGCAAAGTCGAGTCCCTTGAAGCTGCCGGGGTGAAAGTAGCGGCGTTATTGCCGGAAGTGCCGGCTCTGATCCAAACCGCCCTGACCGCTGACAAGCAATCATATACCATTGCCGGGAGGAGTGGGGGAGGTCCGGGGCAGCAACTCCCTGCTGCGTTTACGCCGGGGATCCCCGGGGAAAAAGGAAAAGGTTAGGAGGACCGGGTGCTGTTTCATGGTGGTAACGGGCAGGTTCAAGGAGGCTGTTGTGCAGGGAGGCGGTGCGATGGGCGGTGATAAAAAGCGTAATAAAAATTCAAGGCGGACCCCCCCCGGGGAATCGTTCTTACCCAGAACGCCGGCGGTGCAGTGCCCGGAGAAACATGATCTTTGTTCAGGTTCGGAAGATCATGAATATTCCTGGGTGATCCGCCAGCACGCCGGCTTCGGAAGCGCCGAGGAGACCAACCGCCGTTTCCATTTCCTTCTGGAGCAGGACCAAACCGATTTAAGCGTGGTTTTCGACCTTCCGACCCAAATCGGTTACGATTCGGATCATCCTTTGGGCCGGGGGGAGATCGGCCGGGTCGGGGTGGCGATCGACACTTTAAAGGACATGGAGATTTTGTTTGAACAGATCCCTCTCGATCGGAGCAGTATCGCCATGGTCATAAATGCACCGGCGGCAGTTCTATTGGCAATGTATGTAGCCGTGGCCGAAAAACACGGGATTGCCCCGAATACCCTTGGAGGGAGTATTCAGAATGACATTTTAAAAGAATATGTGGCCCGGGGTACATATATTTTTCCCCCCCGGGAATCCATGCGCATCGCTATGGATATTTTTTCATTTGCTTCACAAAAAACCCCTTTACTGGATACGATCAACGTTTGCGGTTATCATATTCGGGAAGCCGGGTCCACTGCCGTTCAAGAGGTGGCCTTTACCCTGGCCAATGCGATCGCTTACGTTGAAGCCGCCGTTCAATCCGGACACGATGCAGGCAACTTTGCGCCGCAGCTTTGTTTTTTCTTCAATGCCGGTTTAAATATTTTTGAAGAAGCGGCGAAATTCAGGGCGGCCCGTCGCGTTTGGGCCGAGATTATGGAGGATCGTTTCGGGGTTCGGAATGCAAATACGGTGCCGGTGTCTTTGCATGCCCAGACAGCCGGCTGCACCCTGACCGCCCAGCAGCCCGATGTTAATCTCGTGCGCGTGGCCTACCAGGCGCTGGGCGCCGTCCTCGGGGGGACCCGGTCCTTGCACACCGGCTCCCGGGATGAAGCCCTATCCCTTCCGCATGAACATTCATTGCTCCTTGCTTTGCGGACCCAACAGGTGCTTTGTTACGAGACCGGTGTCACCGCGATGGTCGATCCGCTCAGGGGTTCTCATTACATCGAGGCTCTGACCGACTGTATTGCACAGGAGGCCAAGGAATACCTGCGGTGTATAGATGCTTTGGGGGGGGCGGTAGCGGCAATTGAAAGCGGCTTCATACAAAAGGAAATAGAAACAAGCGCCTACCGTTACCAAAAAGAAATTGAGAATGGAGAACGGGCGGTGATCGGAGTAAACCGGTTCACCGGTGGCGGCGAACAGCCGCAAAAACTTCTGAAAGTGGATCCGGCCGTGGGGGAGCGTCAAATCAACCGTCTCAAAGAGGTGCGCCGACATCGCGATCAACGCCGGGTTTCGGAGGTTCTTCAGGAGTTGCGCAAGGTAGTCCAATCCGGGGCAAACGTGATGCCGTGTATTTTGGAAGCGGTTACGGTTTATGCGACTCTGGGTGAAATTTGCGGTGTACTGCGGGAGGTCCTCGGGGAGTACCAACCCCGCATCGATTTTTGAGGTGTTCTTGCGGTAAAAACGGCACGGGCACGCTTTTGCGTGTCAGCAGGTGTCAGAAAGGGGAACCGGCGGCATGCCCCGGAAACCGTTACGAATTCTGATCGGTAAAGTTGGACTGGACGGCCATGATCGCGGTGCCAAGGTGGTGGCCCGGGCCTTGCGCGAAGCGGGAATGGAGGTCATCTACACCGGCCTGCGTCAAACCCCGGAACAGGTTGTCGAAACATCTTTGCGGGAAAAGGTCCAACTGATCGGCCTCAGTATCCTTTCCGGGGCGCACATGCAGTTGCTACCGCCGGTGGTGGAGCTGTTGCGCCAACGGGAGGGGGGTGATATCCTGGTCATTGCGGGAGGAATTATTCCCCCGGAAGATATGACGTATTTGAAAAGAACGGGTATCGCCGAAATTTTTACCCCCGGCACCTTTACCGGTGATATTATTGATTTTATCAAGCGGCAGTTTGGCTGTGGCTGGTAAAATGGGGTGGGCAATTAAACTTGCAATCTACACAGCACCGATCGGGCAGATCGAACGCTTGACAAAGGCTTTTTTTATGGTAAAATCGTTCTATATTGGAGAAAGCCCGTGAAGGGGAGAGTAGCCGACGGTGGCGGAAAAGCGATCCGGGGATGGTGTAAGCTCGGACCATGGACCGGCGGTGAAGCGCACCCCGGAGGCGACGGTTGAAGCCGGTTATGCTATTCACCGCTGCGTAGGCCGTTCCGGTACCCGCCGTTAACGGGACTGCCGCCCGTGCAAAGGGCGGTGGTATGAGGGGATCGCCGGCTGGCGGTCAATAAAAGGTGGTACCGCGAGAACAAACCTCTCGTCCTTTTGGACGGGGGTTTTTTTATTGGATCAAGGCGGGTAGCCGAAGCACCCCGCCGGTAGGAAAGGAGAATGCTTGTGATCACACCAATTGCTATTCTAGGGGCTACCGGTTACACCGGGTTGGAGTTGATCCGCCTGCTTAACGGGCACCCTGCTGTCGAAATCGCTTTTATCAGCTCGGAACGCTCGGCCGGGCTTCCGGTAAGCCGGGTTCATCCTCAGCTAACCGGGGTGGTGGATCAGATGCTTGAATCATTGGTACCGGACCGGATTCCATCCGGCATCAAACTGGCCTTCCTGGCCTTGCCCCACGGCAGTTCTGCTGCGGTGGTGCCGGAATTACTTTCGCGGGGGATCAGTGTGATCGATTTAAGCGCAGATTATCGCTTGAAGGACCCGGCCCTTTACGATCAATGGTACGGCCGTTCCCACCCCGCTCCCCGGTTGTTGAGCCGGGCCGTGTACGGGTTGCCCGAACTGTATGCCGGGGCGATCAAAGCGGCGGATCTGGTGGCAAACCCCGGTTGCTATTCTACTTCAGCCTTGTTGGCCCTGGCTCCGCTGGCGGCGCGGAGGCTGGTTGACTGGGGTAGCGTCGTGATCGATGCCAAGTCTGGCGTGTCCGGGGCCGGACGCACGCCGCGCCAGGCTTTCCATTTTCCCGATTGTACCGAAAATTTGAAAGCGTACCGGATTGAAAAACATCACCACATTCCTGAAATCGAACAGGAACTGGTCGCCCTGGCGCAAGAGGCGGTTACCATAACCTTTACACCTCACCTGGTGCCGATGGTGCGGGGGATCCTGAGCAGCGTCTACCTGCAGCAGAAATCAGCGCAAGCCCTGTCTCAGGAAGAACTTTACACGCTTTACGCCGAATTTTACAGCAACTGTCCTTTTGTACGATTACACCGGGAGGTGCTTCCGGAAACGCGGTTGGTACGGGGCAGCAATTTTTGCGATCTGGCCATACGTCGTGAAGAGCGGACCGGCCGGGTGATTATTTTTGCGGCAATCGACAACCTGGTCAAGGGCGCCTCGGGACAGGCGGTGCAGAACATGAACCTGATCCTGGGGCTGCCCCAGGAAACGGGGTTATCGCAGATCCCGGCTTGAGCGGAACAATTGATTGCAAGGAAAGGGTGCAGGTGAAAATGAAAAGCAAAGGCCGGGTCAGCCCGGTTTCGGACGGATCGATCACCACTGTGCCGGGTATCCGTGCCTCCGGAATCCACAGCGGTTTAAAAAAGGAAAAAGAAGACCTGGCACTGTTCTGTAGTGACACGGAGGCGGTGGCGGCTGGGGTTTTTACCCGCAACCTGGTCCAGGCTGCCCCGGTACTCCTCTGTCGCGAGCGGATCGGCCGGCCGGTTCGGGCCATCGTGGTCAACAGCGGCAATGCCAATGCCTGTACCGGGGAAGAGGGGATGCGCAACGCCCGTGAAATGGCCCGGCTAACCGGGGAAGCTTTGGGGATAACACCGTCGCAAGTACTGGTTTGTTCCACCGGAGTGATCGGCCGGCAGTTGCCCATGCCGGTAGTCCGCGCCGGGATCGCCCACGCGGCTACGGCGCTTACCAGCGGGCAGGAGGGTGGCCGGGCTGCAGCCAGGGCCATTTTGACAACGGATTTGTTTTCCAAAGAAGCGGTTTACCGGGTTGACCTGCCCGGCGGATCAACGTTTTACCTGGCCGGCATGGCCAAGGGGGCGGGAATGATCGCACCCGACATGGCAACCATGCTCGCCTTCCTTGTAACCGATGCCCAAATATCAAGCACTTTACTCGGGGCCTACTTCCGCCGGGCCGTGGACAACTCATTCAATCTGATCACCGTGGATGGTGACACCTCGACCAACGACAGTGCCATCATCCTCGCCAACGGTGTTTCCGGGCTCAAGATCGTCGCCGGTGAGCTCTCCGGGGAACTGTTCCAGGAAGCTTTGCAACGAGTCTGTCTGGACCTGGCCGGTGCTATTGTTCGGGATGGAGAAGGAACGACCAAGGTCATTGCACTTACCATTAAAGGAGCCCCGGATCGCGAGGCCGCCCGGATTTTGGCGATGCGGGTCCTTAATTCGCCTCTGGTAAAGACATCCTTCTATGGCGAAGATGCCAACTGGGGACGCATTTTGAGCGCCCTTGGTACTGCCGGTATTCAATTTGATCCGTCACTGGTTGACATTTACCTCGGTTCGGTGCAGGTGGCGGCGGCCGGAGCGGAGATTTATTTCAGTGAAACGGCGGCCCGGGCGGTACTGAGCCGGAAGGAAATCCCGGTCGTGGTGGATCTTAAAGCGGGGGAAACCATTTTAACTGCCTGGGGGGCGGATTTAAGTCACGATTATGTTTCAATCAACAGTCATTATCGGAGCTAATTCAAGCGGGGGTGGGCGGACAGCATGAACGCAGCGATGTCGGAGCTGGTAAACAAGGCGGAAATTCTGGTGGAGGCTCTACCGTACATTCGCTCCTTCGCCGGTCATTATTTTGTGATCAAATATGGCGGGCAGGCCATGGTCAATGAGGCACTAAAAGCTGCCGTAACCGTGGATCTCGTTTTGCTGAAATATATCGGGATCAAACCGATCCTGGTGCATGGCGGGGGTAGCGAGATCAATCGGATGATGGAAATGTTGGGCAAAAAGCCGCATTTTGTGAACGGCTTGCGCGTGACCGACGACGAAACCATGGAGATCGTTGAAATGGTGCTCCAGGGTAAAGTTAATCGCCAGATTGTCGGCCTGATCAACCAGGGAGGGGGTAAGGCGGTGGGTCTTAGCGGCAGGGATGCCGGACTTTTTCAGGCGCGGCGCAAGGGGCTGCAGCCGGTGCCCGGGGGAGAACCCGACAAACGGGTAGATCTGGGACGGGTCGGCGAAATTACCACGGTGGATCCTGAACTGATCTATCACCTCTCCGACAACGGTTATATTCCCGTTGTTTCGTGCATCGCCCAGGGACCGGTTGGGGAAAGCCTGAATGTCAATGCCGACCATGTTGCCGCAGCCCTGGCCGTGGCGTTGCAGGCAAAAAAACTGCTTCTACTGACCGATGTCGAGGGGATCTATCGCACCGGGGAGGGTTCCGGACGAGTTTTCCTTTCGTCCTTGCGAGAAGCGGAAGCACGGCAGATGATCGCGAGCGGCGTCATTAACGGGGGGATGATTCCCAAGGTCGAGTCCTGTTTGGATGCGCTGGCCGAGGGAGTATCACGGACCCACATTATTGACGGACGGGTACCCCATTCCATGCTCCTTGAAGTCTTTACCGACCGGGGCGTTGGGACCATGGTCACCCGGTAAAACGGGCGGGCGGGGCAAAGCGGTAATATCGAGAAAGGTTTTCAAGGAAAACAGAAAAGAAAGAAGGGAAGACGATCATGCCTGCCACGGAAAAATTGGAATCCCGTTACATCGTGAATACGTATAACCGCCGGCCCGGGATCAACCTGGCGGTGGACCGGGGCAAAGGTTCTTTTATCTGGGACGAAAAAAACCGCCGCTACCTTGACCTGGTGGGGGGGTTGGCAGTAAATGTAATCGGCCACTGTCACCCGGCGGTGGTGGAGGCGGTCCAGGATCAGGTGGCGCGCCTGATTCATACCTCGAACCTTTACTACACCGTTCCCCAGGTCCGTTTGGCAAAGCTCCTGGTCGAAAACTCGGCCGGGGATCGGGTTTTTTTCGGCAACAGCGGGGCCGAAGCCAATGAAGCGGCAATCAAGATCACCCGCAAGTATAACCGTGCCCGGGGGCAAAACCGCTACAAAATTATCACTGCTTACCGTTCTTTTCACGGGCGGACCCTCGCGACCGTAACCGCGACCGGCCAGACCAGGTACCAGCAAGGGTTTGAACCGCTGATGGAGGGTTTCGCCTACGCTCAATTCAACGATCTCGATTCTTTTGCCGCCCTGGTCGACCAGGAAACCGCTGCGATCATGATCGAGCCGGTGCAAGGTGAGGGCGGGGTTTATGTAGCCGGGGAGGATTTCATGCATGGGTTACGCGAACTGTGTGACCGCGAAGGGCTGCTCCTCATTTTTGATGAGGTCCAGTGCGGCATGGGACGGACGGGTTGGTTATGGGCCTACGAGCGTTTTGGTGTGGAACCCGATCTATTGACCACGGCCAAGGGCCTGGGCGGGGGGCTGCCGATCGGGGTGATGCTGGCCCGAGAGGAGATTGCCGCCGCTTTCAAACCCGGTGACCATGCTTCAACCTTCGGCGGCAACCCGGTTGCATGTCATGCCGCCTGCGCGGTATTGCAGGTGCTGTTGGAAACGGGTTTTCTTGAAGAAGTGCGCGCGAAGGGACTTCTTTGGGAAAAAGAAATAAATCGCTTTGTCCGGCTTTTCCCGGATCTAATTTTGGAAGGACGGGGTATAGGCCTGATCTCCGCTCTGGATTTGCACCGGCCGGTTGCCGTAGCAGTACAGCAGCATTGTCAGAAGGCAGGGGTACTTGTTAACGCCATCAGCGAGTCCATTCTGCGCTTTTTACCGCCGCTCACAATCACTGTCGCGGAAATGGAATTGGGCTTGCAGGCCCTGGAGGATGCATTACGAGAAGCGGCGGCCGGTAAAACGGTATAGGCGGGGGGGCGGAACCCCGCCCCCCCGCCGGGGTATGCTTTCATCCTTGGCACGTTATATCGCCCGGAGAGCAAAGATAAACCAGGCCAGCATGATCAGTTCCAGGAATAGTTTCAACGGAATCCCCCCCAAAAATCCGATGACGGCCCCGAGGCCGGAGCGCCATGCCTGTTCCGGATGGCGGCCAAAAAATAGTTCGGCCAGAAAAGCACCGGCAAATGGACCGATCAGCAGGCCGGGCAAGTTGAAAAGAATCACACCCGCCACCAGCCCCAGCGCCGCCCCTACCGGGGCCGCCTTCGACCCGCCGCTGTAACGGCTGCCCAGAGCGGTGGCCAGGTAATCGATTCCCATCACGGCGGCCACGATCAGGCCCTGGCCGGCAAAAAACCTGATGGGAAGACCCTGAAAATCGGTGATCAGGCCGTAAAACAGCATGCCCGCCCAGATCAGGGGCGCTCCGGGGATAACCGGAAGCAGGGTACCGGCCAGGCCAAGCAAAAAGCAGGCAACAGCAACGACAACAGCCAGAATATCCATCCCATTTCCCCCCGGCGGTGGCAAAAACCCTACCTTTTCGATCATAGTCATTTGCCGTGCGCGGTTCAAGCCCCTGTTACATGGTATAATCTTCGTAGAGAAAAGTTCGAAGGGAGAGGACTTTGATGCGGGCCATGGTTCTGGCCGCCGGGCTGGGGACCCGTCTGCGGCCGTTAACCAATTATGTTTCCAAGCCGATGGTCCAAATGGCCGGAAAACCCTGTCTAGAACATACCCTGTCCCTGTTGCACAAGTATGGTTTTAAAGACCTGGTAATCAACCTGCACTACAAACCGGAGCTGATCCGGGAATATTTCCGGTCCGGGCGAGATTTTGGGATACGCATTACTTATTCCCTGGAAAAAGAGCTCCTGGGTACGGCCGGGGGCATGAAAAAGGTGGAGCCCTTTTTCGGTGGCAAAACAGTCCTGGTGATCAGCGGCGATGCCTTGACCGATCTGAACCTTCTGCAGTTCTACCGTTTCCATAAAGAGAAGGGTGCGCTGGCTACGCTGGCTTTAAAAGAAGTAGCCGATCCGACCAAATATGGTGTGGTCATGTTGACTGAGCGGAAGGCAATTACGGTTTTTCAGGAAAAACCTGTCGCGGGTCAAGCAATCAGCAACCTGGCCAACACCGGAATTTACCTTTTTGAACCTGCCATTTTCAAATATATTCCCGTGGATGCCTTTTCGGATTTTGGACGACAAATATTCCCACTTTTGCTTGAACGGGGCGAAACGGTGATGGGGTACCCCATGCGCGAATATTGGTGCGACATCGGTGATCTTGCCGTATACCGGGAGGCGCACTACGACATGCTGACCGGCCTGGTTGAAGTGGTGATTCCCGGGAAGCGGTTTGAATCGAATATCTGGCTGGGCCGGCGCCCCGATATTCATCCCAAAGCTACCATTGTCGGACCGGTGATTATCGGGGATGATTGCGTGATCGAGAAGAAGGCGCAGGTTTTTGGGCCCGTGGCCCTGGGCCGGAAAACTGTAGTGGGTGAAGGTGCGGTAATCAAACGGGGTATTTACTGGGACGGCGCCCGGATCGGCCGCGGGGCCCACCTGGTTGACTGTATCGCCGGGGAAAACTGTCGCGTGGCGGGAGGCCTGTTTCTGGAGGAAAAGGTGCTGGAAGGAGAGTTTTTACGCGGGATAGACCAAAGCGCCGCCACAAAAACCCGTTAAAAAGGCAAGCAAGGGGCAGCAGCAGCATAAATATTGATCAAGACGAGTTTTTTATTTACCCGGGAGGGGTTTTGATGCGTGTTGTTGCCGCCTGCACCGCGACGGTATTGCTGGCCGGCTTGTTCTCCCTCGTGGTGTTGCTGCAGGGCTGTTTTCTCCACCGGGATTTGGATCCGCAGGCGACCCCCGCCGGCGTGGTGGAGAACTTTTTTCAGGCTTTTCAGGAAAAAGATTTTGAGAAGATGCTCAACTTGCACCTGGAACGGAACCTGAGCCCGGAGGATCGGGATTTCCTGGAGCGACTGGCTGAACTGGTAGAAATAACGAGTGTTACCGTGACCGGGGTAGAGCAGCTCGGCCCGGACGAAGCTCTGGTCAACGTTGAGATCGCCCTGGTTATTTTCGGGCGGGAAAGCACCGAGAACGGGCTTTACCGGGTGATCTGCCGTAACGGGACCTGGTCCATGGCCGGGGAACCGGTTTTGCCTTGACCACTGCCGTTTCTGCCAGGAGCTACCCTCTTCGGTCCTTTCGCGGGCCGGTTATGCTTGTGACACGCCGCCGCGCACGGCGGTTGAGTTTGACTGCCCGTTGGGGTATACTGAGCTTAAGGTGCCGGGTGGAAAGAGGGTGTGCCATGATACCGGTAAAGGTAAGGGATGTTGTTCTGGATCAGGTCCAGAACCCTCTTTTACTGCTGGTGGATCTTGAAGAGACCATGGTTTTACCGATCGGCATCGGTTTTTGGGAGGCCCAGGCGATCATTCTCAAATTGCAAGGCCATATTACTCCCCGGCCGATGACCCATGATCTGTTCAAATCCTTCTGTGGCCACCTCGGGGTGAAGGTCCAAAAAGTAGTGATCTGCAACATCAAAGAAAGCACTTTTTTTGCCGAAATCGGTTTGAAGAATACGGATGGTCATGAAATTGTGCTTGATGCCCGTCCCAGTGATGCGGTGGCCCTGGCCCTGACGGTGGGTTGTCCGATCTTCATGGCCCGCAAAGTTGTTCCCTATACCGTATCGATCAAGGATCTGGTAACCGCGCAGGAGGATGATCCCGATCAGTTCGGGGAACCCGATGAGGGTGGGCCGCACCTGCACTGAACCGGACGGGTTGCGGGGGGTGCCGCCATGCGCGTAGCCATTTTGAAACTGGATCTGCACCTGCCGGAAGCCGGATCCCTGAAAAATAAGCGGCGGATCTTGCAGGGACTGATCCGGCGCCTGCGGAATCGGTTCAACCTTTCGGTAAGCGAGGTCAAATTTCAGGATTACTGGCAGCGTTCCCAACTCGGCCTGGCCATCGTTTGCACCAGTGAAACCACGGCCCGGCAGGCGTCTCAACGAATTCTGTCCTATATTGAAGAGAAGGAGCAGCTCGAAGTTATCGGTTATTGTGTGGATATTGTATAAGGGGACCGGGATCACGGCCCCTTACTTGCTTTTTAAATCTCCCCATGTTCCATGGTGCTTCTGTTTTACCCCGTGCCGGGAGGACGATGCAGGAATGAAACCGCGGCATTGGACGGGTGGGGTGCGCTGGGATCGGGCGCTGTCCATGGCCCGTCACCTGGTCTCCCTGATTGTACAGCCGGGGGAACAGGCCATCGATGCTACCTGTGGCAACGGTCATGATACCCTGTTTTTGGCTCGCCTGGTCGGGCCGTGCGGAAAAGTTTATGCTTTTGATATCCAACCGCAAGCGTTGGAACACACCGCCGCCATCTTGAAGGTGGCGGGGGTGTGCGAGCGTGTTGTACTCATAGCGCGGGGACATGAACACCTGGCGGGTCATGTCCAGGGTGAGATTGCCGCGGTCATGTTTAACCTGGGTTACTTGCCCGGCGGGAGCAAACGTACCGTGACCCGTGGTGAAACCACACTGTCGGGGTTGCGGGCAGCGCTGGCGCTGCTGCGTCCGGGGGGGGTGGTCACCGTGGTTGTATATACGGGTCACCGGGGCGGCACAACAGAAAAACGGGCCTTGCAAGTGTTTTCAAGGGGGTTGGAACAAAGGCGGTTTGCCTGCGCCTGGAATGTGTTGATCAATCAGGTTCACCACCCCCCCGAATTACTGACCATTCAGAAGTTGGGCTAGGGAGGGCGACGGTATGCTGCAGCGCACTGCCCCCAAATCGGTCATCAAAAGGCTGCCGGTCTACCTGCGTATTCTTGAGAACCTGGTTGATCGGGAGGTGCATATTGTCTCTTCGCGGGAACTGAGCCACGAATCCGGGTTCACCGCGGAACAGATCCGTAAAGATCTGGCCTATTTTGGCGCTTTCGGCACAAGAGGCACCGGCTACAACGCCGAGTACCTGCGGAAAAAGATTTTAAAAATCATTGGGCTGGACCGGCGGACCGGTATTGTCATCATCGGGGCCGGGCACCTGGGATTGGCCCTGACCCGTTACAATCTCTCCAAAAATCCATATGTAAACATCCGTGGGCTTTTTGATTGCAACCCCCGGATCATCGGTCAAAAAATCGGCCGGCTCGAAGTCCTGGATTTCAGGGACGCCCCGATCATAATCCGGGACCATCAGGTCAAAGTGGCCGTATTGACGGTCCCGGCCGGCGCGGCACAGGAAGTGGTGGACGGAATTGTCCGCTGCGGGATCATTGCCATTTTGAATTTTGCCCCGGCCAAGTTGCGGGTGCCGGAGGGGGTCCATGTGCACAACGCCGACCTGACCATGGAACTGCAAAGTTTGATTTACTACAGTACTGCCGCCGGTAACAAGACGGTCGGCACGCGGCGGGATTGAAAACCGGAACCGGGTTGATGATCAGAGGTTCCGGATTATTTTGTTGATCGGCCGAACCAGCAAAACACCATATTTTTGCTTTCTTGACAAGGTATTGGACGCTCTATATAATTGGTGTAGTTTTTTTCGGGGGAGGAAAGCCATTTGCGTTTGTCCCTGACCGCCATAAGAAAACAACGCGGCCGGGCGCTTCCCTGGAGCTACAAGGGGCCGGTTCCGGCTGGCTTCGGGATGGAAGCATCACCCGGGGATAGGCTGGAAGTGGAGCTGAAAGCATCGGCCTCCGGCGATAAGATATTGTTGCAGGGGACGATGCGCATCATGCTGACCGTGCCCTGCAGCCGTTGTCTGAAGCCTTTCCGGCAAAAGTTGCAGACGGATTTTAACGAATCTTTTGTTGTTCGCCCCGGAGAAGACCGGGGAAAAGATGCGTATGTGCCGGCCGGCGAAGATACCGGCGAACTGGTTCTATCCAGGGACTACCTTTACCCGGAAGAATATTTACGCCAGCTTTTTTTGCTGACACAGGATTTAAAACCGCTCTGCCGGGTGGACTGCCCGGGAATCTGTCCCCGTTGTGGCGGCGATCATGCCGGCGAAGGATGCTGTTGCAAAGCGGACCTTGCGGGTGATCCCCGCCTGGGCAAGTTGAAAGATTTGTTATCCAGAAACAGTTCTGGTGAAGAGAGGAGGAGGTAGAGGTGGCGGTTCCGAAACGCAGAACTTCAAGGGCCCGCCGTGACAGGAGGCGTGCTCATTGGAAGATCGATACACCCCATCTGGCGCCGTGTCCCCAGTGCCATGAACTTAAACCCGCTCACCGGGTTTGCCTGCACTGCGGTTATTATAAAAACCGGGAAGTCATCGCAGTGGAGTAAATAAACCCGGCCGGAAGAGCGCCCTTTCAAGACAAAGGCCTTGAAAGGGCGTTCATATTCACCGGAAATAATAAACCGGGGTAAAGGGTGGAGAAAGTAAATGGCTGTAATCCGGGTTGCGGTTGACGTGATGGGAGGCGATCACGCACCGGAAGAAATTGTGAAGGGCGCCCTGGCGGCGGTGTGCGCCCGGGAGGAGTTGCAGGTACTCCTGGTTGGTCGGGAAGAATCCGTACATGAGCTTCTGCAGCACGAAACGTACCCTGCCGAGCGGGTGGAAGTGATCCCGGCCGCCGAGGTAATCGCCTCCGATGACGATCCGGGCCTGGCCATCCGCCGTAAAAAAAATTCTTCGATGGTGGTTGCTCTCGAATTGGTGCGCAGCGGTCGGGCCGAGGCGGCCGTTAGTGCCGGAAACACGGGGGCGTTGATGGCGGGCGGAGTTTTATTCCTGGGCCGCCTCCCGGGAATCGGTCGCCCGGCGCTTTTGATCCTGGTGCCCAGTTATACCGGGCAACCGGTGCTTCTGCTTGACGTGGGAGCGAATATGGATGCCCGGCCGCAGCAGTTGCTACAATATGCTTTCATGGGGCAGATCTATGCCCGGGAGGTCCTCGGACTGGACAAACCGCGGGTGGCCTTGCTCAACATCGGAACGGAACAAAATAAAGGCAACCAGCAGGTCAGGCAGGCCCACGATCTATTTCGCAAATACGTGGCCGGCTTTTCCGGCAATATTGAAGGAACTGATCTTTTCTTTCATGCCGCCGATGTGGTTGTATGTGATGGTTTCGTCGGGAATGTCCTTTTAAAAATTACGGAAGGGCTGTCCCGGTGTATTTTTGAGATCCTGCGCGAGGAGGCTTTTTCCGGGCCACGTTTGCGTCTGGGGGCAGCCCTGTTCCGGCCGGCTTTACACCGGTTGCGCAGCCGGATGGATGCAGCCGAGTACGGCGGCGCTATTCTGGCGGGTCTTCAGGGTGCATGCATCAAGTGTCACGGTTCTTCCCGGGCCAGGGCGATCGAGCAGGCCTTGCTGCGGCAGGCCTTGCCCATGGTGCGCTGCAACCTGCAGGCGCTGTTCAGCGCGGCGGCAAATAGTACAACAATGCCGGAAGAGGCAAGCAATGACGTGTAACCAGACGGGAGCCATGATCACCGCAACCGGCGCCGCCCTACCCGAAACGGTGATTACCAATCGGGATCTGGAACAGATGGTGGATACCAGTGATGAGTGGATTGTTACCCGAACCGGGATCCGCGAACGGCGTAAACTGGAGGAGGGACGGGCCAATTCGGATCTGAGCCTTATTGCGGCGAGGCAAGCCCTGGAACGGGCCGGGCTGAAACCGTCAGATCTTGACCTGATCGTGGTGGCCACGGTGACCCCGGATTACCTTTTCCCTTCAGTATCTTGCCTGGTCCAGGGGGCCCTGGGGGCGCACCGGGCGGCGGCGTTCGATCTTTCGGCCGGATGTACCGGTTTTGTTTATGCCCTTTCCGTGGCGGACCAGTTCATCCGGGCGGGTGTTTACCGCAATGTGCTCGTGATCGGGGCGGATATCCTTTCCCGCTTTACCGATTGGGAGGATCGCGGAACCTGCGTCCTTTTTGGGGACGGGGCGGGGGCGGTGTTGCTGCAACCGGCTCTACCCGGTCGGGGCGTTCTCACCTGTAGTCTCGGGGCCGATGGCGGTCGGGGTGGTCTGCTTATTCTCCCCGGCGGGGGGAGCGCCAATCCGGCTTCTCCCGGAACCCTGATGAACCGGATGCACTATATCAAGATGAATGGAAACGAGATCTTCAAGTTTGCCGTGCGGGTTGTAGAAGAAACCACTTTGAGTCTGCTCGAACAGGCCGGGCGGCGGGCAGATCAGCTCGATTTTCTTTTTCTGCATCAGGCCAACCGGCGTATTATTGATCTGGCCCGGAAACGGCTGCAGCTCAGTCCCGACCAGGTTCCGGTGAACATCGATCGTTACGGAAACATGTCTTCGGCCACGATCCCGGTAGCCCTGCACGAAGAAGCCGTGGCGGGGCGCCTGCGGGAAGGGGCTCTGACAGCCATGGTTGCCTTCGGGTCCGGCCTGACCTGGGGCGGGATTTTGACGATCTGGTAGTCTGGCAGGAGGTGTCCGAGGCGGTGGTCAAAACAGCGTTCATTTTTCCCGGCCAGGGGGCCCAGTACCCCGGTATGGGCTGGGATCTTTACATCGCTTATCCCGAGGCGCGCGACGTGTTTGAACGTGCCGCTGCGGTCCTGGGACGTCATTTATTGAAAGTCATTTTTAGGGGGCCGGAAGAAGAACTGCAGAAAACGGAGTACACTCAGCCCGCCCTACTTACGGTGAGCACGGCCGTCCATGCGGTTTTGCGCTCCCGGTGGCGCTGCCCGGACGGTGTGGCCGGATTGAGCCTGGGGGAATATACCGCCCTGGTGGCGGCGGGCTCGCTTTCCTTTGAAGAAGCCCTGGTTTTGGTCCAGAAACGTGCTTGTTTTATGCAGGGGACAATTCCGGCGGGGGTGGGGACCATGGCCGCGGTCATCGGTCTCTCACGGGAGGAAACGGTCCGTGTTTGCCGGGAAGTTTCAGGCGGTGGGGTTGTCGCACCGGCCAATTTTAATTGTCCCGGTCAGGTGGTCATCTCCGGGGAGGCAGAAACGGTGCGGCGTGCCGGCGGGCTGGCCGTTCAGGCCGGGGCGAGGAAAGTGATTCCGCTCAAAGTCAGTGCTCCCTTTCACACGTCCCTGCTCGCACCGGTGGAAGAACTCCTGGCCCGGGAGCTACGGGCGGTAACCGTGGGCAAACCGGAAGTGCCGGTGGTTTTCAACGTCTCGGCCGGTTTCCTGGAGGATCCCATCAAGATCCGGGAAGCGCTGGTGAAACAAATTACCCATCCCGTCCTTTGGGAAGACTCGATCGGAGCAATGGTCCGGGAGGGATACGAATACTTCCTGGAACTGGGCCCGGGGAGGGTTTTGACCGGTTTTATGAAACGCATTGCCCCCTGGGTTCGCGCGGTGGCGGTGGGTAACCAGTCCTCCCTGGAAAAAGTTTTAATGGAACCGTAAGGGGGTGGGACGATGCAGCTTGAAGGGAAGGTAGCGGTAGTGACCGGCGGTTCGCGGGGGATCGGGCGGGCGACGGTGTTGGCGCTGGCCCGGGAGGGGGCTGCCGTCGTGATCAATTATACCCGCCAAGCGGATGCGGCCCGGGCGGTGCTGGCCGAAGTTGAAGCCGCCGGAGCCCGGGGCATGGTGCAAAAAGCCGACGTTACCGATCACGCCGCCTGCGAGACGTTGATCGCGGCCGCTCTTGATCGTTACCAAAGAATTGATATACTGATTAACAATGCCGGTATAACCAGGGACAACTTGCTTGTGCGCATGAAGGCGAGCCAGTGGCAGGACGTTATCGCAACCAATCTTACCGGCGTTTATCACTGTACCCGGGCGGCGCTGCGCCCCCTGCTGAAACAAAAACAGGGCGGGTGTATCGTCAATGTGGCTTCGGTGGCCGGCATCTATGGCAACAGTGGCCAGTGCAATTACGCTGCGGCAAAGGGGGGTGTGATCGCCTTCACGCGTTCCCTGGCCAAGGAGCTGGGTTCGCGGGGGATCACCGTGAATGCCGTCGCTCCCGGGCTAATTGAAACGGATATGTCCACCGGATTACCGGAACGCTACCGGCAGGAGGTTCGGGACCGGATTGCCCTGGGCCGATTTGGAAAACCGGAAGAGGTTGCCGGAGCGATCCTTTTTCTGGTAACCGGGGGCACCTATATTACCGGCCATGTGATAGCCGTTGATGGCGGTATCGCGATCTGATCGTACGCGCCGGTCATGAGGACGAAAGGAGGTGCAGAAGCGATGAGTATTTCGGAAAAGGTAAAACAGATCGTGGCCGATCAGTTGGAATTGGATGTCGAAAGTCTCTCTTTGGAAACGACTTTTGAAGAAATTGATGCCGATTCTCTCGACATCGTCGAACTGGTCATGGCCCTGGAGGAGGAATTTGAACTGGAGATCTCCGATGACGAAATTGAAAACATCGGCTCCGTTGGGGATATAATCAAGCACATCGAGGCAAAGGCTTAAATGATTGAGGTGAAAAGGTGGACGTACGGGTGGTGGTGACCGGACTGGGGCTGGTCACCCCCGTCGGAATCGGTAAAAAACCCTTTTGGGACAGCCTGGCGGCGGGGAAAAGCGGCATTACCCGGGTGACCAGTTTCGATGTCAGCCGTTATTCATGCCAGATCGCTGGCGAGATCACCGGTTTTACTCCGGCGGATTATTTTGAAAAACGGGAAGCAAAAAAAATGGATCGTTTCACCCAGTTTGCCGTTGCGGCAGCGATCATGGCCTGGGATGATGCCGGCCTGGGGCGTGCAGGGGTTAACCGTGATGAAGTGGGGGTGCTGGTTGCTTCCGGGATTGGCGGTATTCAGACCATGGAGCAACAGTACCGGTTACTTCTGGAAAAAGGTCCCCGGCGGGTCAGCCCCTTTTTCGTACCGATGCTTATCGCCAACATGGCTTCCGGTTACATTTCGATCTTGCTCGGGCTGCGGGGGCCCAATTGCACCGTCGTTACCGCCTGTGCCGCGTCCAGCCATGCTCTGGGTGAAGCTTACCGGATGATTCAGCGCGGTGATGCCCGGGCCATGGTTGCCGGGGGAGCGGAGGCCGCCGTTTCACACCTTGCTTTTGCCGGGTTCTGCTCGGCCCGGGCTCTTTCGACCCGGAACGATGCGCCGGAGAAAGCCTCCCGGCCTTTTGACGCCCAAAGGGACGGCTTTGTCATGGGCGAGGGTGCCGGGGTGGTCATCCTGGAGCGGCTCGATCACGCTCTGGAACGGGGGGCGCATATTTATGGCGAGATCGTCGGTTACGGACTTTCCGGAGACGGTTACCATGTCACCGCACCGGATCCGGACGGGCACGGGGCGATGCTGAGCATGCAACGAGCTCTGTACAGCGCCGGGGTGGAGCCGGAAGCGGTGGATTACATCAACACTCACGGCACCTCAACGACGCACAACGATCGTATTGAAACGATGGCGATCAAAAATATTTTTGGCGCTCATGCCGGCAGGCTGTTGGTTAATTCAACCAAATCGATGACCGGCCACCTGCTTGGTGCCGCGGGTGCGGTGGAGGTATCGGCTATTTTACTGCAAATGCAACATGACCTCGTTCACCCCACGATCAACTATGATTATCCCGATCCGGAATGCGATCTGGATTACGTACCGAATACGGCCCGCCCGCACCGGATTGACCTGGCCCTGTCCAATTCGTTCGGTTTCGGTGGAACCAATGCTTCTTTATTGATCAGGCGTTTCCACCGGGAACCCGTTCAGGGGCGACTTTAACACCATGTGGCCGGATCGGGTCAAACAACTGCTGGCGCGTTGCCGGTGGCCGGTGAAAAATTACGGCCTTTACGAAAGGGCCCTGACCCATTCTTCCTTTGCCCACGAACAAAGCCGTCCCACCGGGCACAACGAACGGTTGGAATTTTTGGGTGATGCGGTGCTGGAATTGATTGTCAGCGCCTACCTTTATCACACCTACCCGAACCTGCCCGAGGGGAAATTAACCCGGTTCCGCGCCGCTCTGGTTTGTGAGGCCTCCCTGGCCAGGCTGGCCGGCTGCCTTGACCTGGGGGAATACCTGCGCCTGGGCAAGGGCGAAGCCGGGGGAGGCGGTTCCAGGCGGCCCTCGCTCCTGGCCGATGCTGTCGAAGCGTTGATCGGCGCTCTTTACCTTGACCTGGGTCTTGGGCATACCGCTGCGCTCGTCCTGGAGCTATACCGGCCGGTTTTGCAGGAGCTGGAAGCCGGGGAACTCCGCCGCGATTACAAAACGTTGATGCAGGAATACGCGCAGTCATACCTGGGATTGACCCCGGAATACCGTATTACTTCCGAAAACGGGCCCGACCACGACAAAACATTTGAAGCGGAGATCGTCTTTCAGGGCATTCCGGCCGGTAAAGGTGCCGGGCGTAGCAAGAAAGAGGCGGAACAGGCCGCCGCCCGGGAAGCGTGGTTGGAGCGGGCTGAAAAGGGTACCTCCGTGGAATAACGCTGTGCCGGCAATAATAACTGGAGGAAATGGAAGGCTTACAATATTCGATCCGGAATAGTATCAAACAGGCAGGCTCGGATAGGATATTTGGATTTTTACTCTTCCTGGAGATGGGGTCATTGATCATATGGAAATGTTAAAAGTATCGGCATGCTCCAACCCAAAGGCGGTAGCCGGTGCCATGGCTGCGGCAATCCGTCAATACGGATCGGCCCAGTTGCAGGCTGTCGGTGCAGGAGCGGTCAATCAGACCGTCAAAGCCATTGCCATTGCGCGCGGTTATGTTGCTCCCAACGGCTACAATCTTGTCTTTGTTCCGACGTTCGTTGAAATTGATATCGGGCTGGAAGGCCGGACGGCGATCAGGTTCGCCGTCTGTTCCAGATGAAGCCGGACGGTCATATTTGCGGCCACAGGAGTAAAAAATGTACCTGAAGCGGTTGGATCTATGTGGTTTCAAGTCATTTCATGAAAAGACTTCGCTCGGGTTCGGTCCGGGTATTGCCGCCATTATCGGCCCGAACGGTTGCGGAAAAAGTAACCTGGTTGATGCAATCCGCTGGGTCCTGGGGGAACAGAGTGCGCGGGTGTTGCGGGGCACCAGAATGGAAGAATTTATCTTTGCGGGCACCGAACAGCGCAAACCGCTTCATTTTACCGAAATTTCTTTAACCCTGGCCGAGGTGGGATCCCGGTTGAACGTGGACTACGACGAGGTCATGATTACCCGCCGGCTCTATCGTTCCGGGGAAAGTGAATATTGCATCAACAAGGCTCCGTGCCGTCTTCGGGATATTACCGAAATGCTTCTTGATACCGGGGCGGGCCGAGATTTCTACTCCGTAATTGGGCAGGGCCGCGTTGAAGAGATCATCAACAGCCCCCCGGTCGATCGCCGTGAAATTTTCGAGGAAGCGGCAGGAATCCTCAAGTACAAGCTCCGTAAACGGGAGGCGCAGCGCCGCCTTGAAGAAACACGGGAAAACATGGTCCGGGTCCTGGATCTGTTTCACGAACTGGGAGATCAGGTTAAACCGTTGCAGGAACAGGCTGCGCAGGCCCGGAACTACCGTTTGCTGCAAGAACAACAACGCGTTTTGGAACGAGAGCTCTGTTCCTATCATCTCTTTTATAAAGGGGCGGAGTTGGAGCAGGCGGAGTTGCAACTGCGTGAAGCCGGAAGTGTCCTGGCTGCGCTGCGGGTCGAGGAAGGGAAAAGTGAGGAGATGCTTTTCGATCTGAAAAAACAACAAACAGAACTTGTTCTGTTGTTGGAGACCGAAGAGCGGGAATTGAACCGGCAGATGCGAAAGGCGGAGCAAGCCGAGGCACAGTTAAAAGTTTTGCAGGAGCGGGCCGATCATGCCGGACAACAACAGGCGGAACAGGAACGCCAACGGGTGGAACAAGGACGGCGGGTGAGAAGGTTACAGGAGGAACGGGAGCGGTTGCAGCAGGAGCAGACCACCAACCGTGTCGCGGCCTCCGCCGTTGAAACGCGGCGCCGTACTTTTCAGGATCGTCTGGCCGAACTCGGACATGATGCAACCATGCACGCGGTTGAGAAACGTCGGCATGATCTGCACCGGGTTTCTTCCGCCGCCGGGGCGTTGCAGGCGGCGGCGGAAGAACTACAGCGGCAGGTGGAACAGACGGACCGGCGCCTCCTGGCACTGGAGCGGGAGGCGAGAGAGCCGGCGGATGAGATACGGCTCGTGGTGCAGGAAAGGGCGGCCTTGCGGAAACAGCTCCGGCTTTTGGCCGCAGAATTGAAAGAGAAGGAGCGAATTTGCCGGCAGGCCGGCGCCGAAAAACGGGAGGCAGCGGACAAGATGGAAACCCTCCGGCAACGGCAGAAGGAGCTGGATCGGAAGCTGCGTTCCATTGAAAGCCGTATGCAGCTATTGCAGGAGCAGAAATCCGAGATGAGCGGCTATTACCGCGGCGTGCGTGAAATCATGCAGGCGCAGCGCCGGGGTGATCCGGCATTGTCCGGAATCGTTGGACCGGTGGTGGAACTGGTTACGGTTCCGGCCAGGTACACCCGGGCTATTGAAGCCGCCCTTGGCGGCGGATTGCAGGACATCGTGACCCAAACCGAAGAAGCGGCCCGCCAGGGGATCGAATTCTTGAAACGATTTCGCCTGGGCTGGGCCACGTTTTTGCCCCTCGATACCTTGCGCCTCTTTACCGGCGGCCTCGAGCGTTACCCCCGCTGGAGAAAGGTTGAAGGGGCCCTGGGGAAGGCGTCCGAGCTGGTGCAGGTGGATCCGGTTTATCGCAAAGCGGTGGATTATTTGGCCGCTTCCACCGCTGTCGTTCGTGACTTGAAGGCGGCTACCCGGGTGGCCAGGGAAATTGAATACAGTTGCCGGGTGGTAACCCTGGAAGGCGACCTGGTCAACCCCGGGGGAGCCCTGCGGGGGGGAAGTGTTTCCCGGGGCGGGGGCGGAATGCCCCTCGGCCGGAAGCAAGAAATTATCAACCTGGGCGAGCAACGGGCTGCCCTGGAAGAACAATTGTCCGACCTCGACCGCCGGCTTGCCGTTTTACAAAAACACCTGATCGTGACCGGGGCGGAGTGCCAAACAGCGGAAAAGGCGCGGCAGGAAATGCACACCCGCCGGGAAAGAAGCGGCAGGAATTACCGTGATTATTACCGGGAAGAGATACGTTTGCGGGAAAGCCTGGCCCGAATAAAAACAGCCGGGGCGAAGGCGCAGGAAGAGAATGCGGCCCTCCGGGAACGCCTTCAGGAAAAAAAGAGATCGGCACAAGTGAAACAGAATCAGGCGGCCTGTGTAATGGAAGAGCTGGTCGGAATGGAGGAAGAGTACCGCCGTAGTCATGCCGAACAGAAAGAGTTGGAAGATGGACTGACCGGCGTACTGCTTGAGCTGAACACCTTGCAGGAACAAAAACGGTCCTTGCAGGAACGACTGGATCGTTCCGGTTCAGAGCTGGCTGCATTCCACGGAGAAGAAACCCGTCTGGAGCAGGAAATGGCCCGGAGGCGGGAGTTGCAGGAATCTCTTGAGTTGGAGCAGGAGGGCCTTCGAATCGTGCTCATCGAGTTGGGAGAAAAAAATGCAGCCGCCATGGTCGTGGTCGAGGCTCACAAGCGGGAGCTTTCATCCGTGGCGGCCAGCCTGGCGGAAGTGGAGGAAACAGACCGTCGCCGGCGGGCCCGCCTGGGCCGCCTGGAGAGGCGGGAACGCCACCTGGCCGTGGAAGAAAGCCGTTTGCGCGCCGAAACAAGTTTTTGGAAGCAACGCTTTCGCGACCTTTGCGGCAATTACCCGCCCCCGGAACCTGTTCCGGGCTTCCAACCGGAAGAAACCGAAAACCGTGTTGCCTCACTTAAGGAAGATTTGGAGGCCATGGGGGATGTCAATCTCGGTGCAATCGAGGAGCTGGCCCGTCTGGAAGATCGCCTCCACTTTTTACAGGGGCAGCTGAACGACTTGCAGCAAGGGGAACAGTCCTTGCACAAGGTTTTGGCAAAAATTGATGGGAGTATGGAACAGTCTTTCAATCAAACTTTTGCCTTGATTCAGGAAAGTTTCCAGGCTGTTTTCACGGAACTGTTCGAGGGAGGCCGGGCTGTTTTAAGGCTGTCCGATCCCGAGGATGTTCTCGGATCGGGGATCGAGATCGTGGCCCAGCCGCCGGGCAAAAAACTGCAGAATATCACTCTCCTTTCCGCCGGTGAAAAGGTCCTCACTGCGCTGGCCCTGATTTTTGCTGTTCTCCGTCACAATCCGGCCCCTTTTTATCTTTTGGATGAGGTCGAATCCGCCCTGGACGAAACCAATCTGGCTCGGTTTGCCCGCTTCTTGCAACACGCCTCCCGTCAAGCCCAGTTTATCCTGATCACCCACCGTCGTCAGACCATGGAACTGGCCGACGTGATCTACGGGTTGACCATGTCCGAACCCGGCGTCTCCCGCTTGGTTTCGGTCCGCCGTGATGAACTGGCCGGCTAGACCGGGCATCATACCGGGGGAACAGGGAAAAAATGAGCATAATGTATGGAAGGTGGTCCGGATCAAGTGAGCTTGATCAAAAAATTTGGGGAAGGGCTGCTCCGGAGCCGGGAAGGTTTTATCCGTCGTCTTGACTTTTTGTTCAGGGTAGGTGAGATTGACGCCGCGTTTTACGACGAACTCGAAGAAATCCTGATCCAGGGCGATGTTGGTGTGAAGACGACATCGAAGCTGTTGCAGCGTTTGCGGGAGGAAGTTGGCCGGACCCGCGCCCGTAAACGTGAAGAAGCACGGAAGATCCTGACCGGTTTGCTCGTTTCCTTCATGACGCTACCGCTCGAGCTGGAAAAGCCCCCCGGTCAACCCCTGGTGATTTTACTGGTCGGAGTAAACGGATCGGGCAAGACCACCACTGCCGCCAAACTGGCTCGTCACTACAAGGAAAAGGGGAAAAAGGTGCTCCTGGTCGCCGGTGATACTTTTCGGGCCGCCGCGATCGACCAGATTCAGATTTGGGCCGAGCGGGCCGGAGTGGAACTGGTACGGACCCAACCCGGGTCCGATCCGGGGGCAGTTTTTTTTGATGCTCTTGAGGCTGCCAGGGCCAGGGGATCAGACGTAGTGATCGGTGATACCGCCGGCAGGCTTCACACCAAAACAAACTTGATGCATGAACTGGAAAAAATCAACCGGGTCATCAGCCGGTCCCTTCCCGGGGCGCCGCACCAGGTGCTTCTGGTGATCGATGCCACTACCGGCCAGAACGGTGTTGTGCAGGCTGCCTCGTTCAGCCGGGCTGTTCCTGTAAGCGGCCTGGTTCTGACCAAGCTGGACGGCACTGCCCGGGGAGGCATCGTTGTCGGTATCCAGGAGACGCTCGCCCTACCGGTATGTTATGTGGGAACAGGGGAGAAAATGGATGATCTTGCTCCCTTTGATGCCGCCGCCTTTGCCGGGGCGCTTCTGGGCCGGCTAAGCCCGGCTGGTGAACAGGAGTGAAAACCCGGCGAAAAATAATAAAACATAGATCAAGAGACGAAATATCCTTTCATCGATCCGGGAGTGTATCCGTTCACCGACCAAAATACCAAGCAGGAGTGCCGGCAATAACAACGCGCTTGTTTTCAAGGTGCCGGTCGTTAGTTTCCCGTTCAAAAAATAATTGGTGCACAGAATGACGGTCATGATCAACCAGAGCAATGAAAGCGTACTTCGGAATACTTTTTTATCGTTAAATTTTCTGCCTGCATAATAAACAACCATCGGTCCGCCCGTAGCATAAATGCCGTGCATAATACCGCCCGCGATCAGGCAGAGCGCCGATTGGAATGTGTTCAAGGGCTTGCGCGGCGAGGATGTACTTGTCCGGAAAAACCCGAAGAATTCAAAAGCAGTGATCAAAATAACCAGGAAGCCGAAAGCAGTTTGCAAGATCATGCTCCGCCCAAGGTTGAAAATAAAGAGGCCGGCTGCCATTCCAACAGCGAAAAAAGGCAAAATGGCGCGTGTCAAGGTACGCCAGTCGATCGACTGATAGTAGCGCGTCACCAGGTAAAAACTTAAAAAAAAGTTCAAGGGAATGATCAGCGGCAAAATCGTTTCAATGTGGTAGAGGTTGCCTCCAAGGGCAAGGGTGATGAGCGTGCATCCGAACCCCGATACCGCTTCCGACATCTGTGCCAGCATCACGATCAAAAAAAAGATATAAAAAGCCGGCTCGTCAAGCATGGGTCTTCTCCTGGCGATGCCTGTGCATGTTAGACTGACGGAGAAAACGGTATTTCATCTTTTCTCCACGCCTGCATGTATCCGCATCTTCATTTCCGGCTGCCTCCCTGGTGAATATATTATGCATTACCCGCGAGCTGACTTCAACTGAAACGGATGCATTTTTAAATATTTGCATATTCCGGGACAATATGATAAGCTTCAACTGTGTAAAGGGTTTACCCTTGACAGGAGTGGCGATGCTCAAGAAGTTCAACCGGATCAATTTACTTTTTGACATCTATGGCCCCCTGTTGACGTTACGGCAACGGGGGGCTTTGCGCCTTTACTACGCAGATGACCTTTCGTTGAGGGAAATCGCCGGGGAGTACGGTATCAGTCGCCAGGCGGTTTATGATCTGCTGCGTCGCGCGGTCAAGACGCTGGAGATGCTGGAATGCAAGCTGGAGCTGTGCGCCCGCTTTCACCACCGGCAGGAATGTCTTGAAGAAGCTTGCCGCATCCTTGAAAGTTGTGCCGGCCGTGATGGCGCCCTGGAACGGTTGAAAAGTATCGTGGCCGAGTTGCGGTTGCAAAATGAACAATAAAATGCCATGTGCAAAAAATGTGCACAAAAACCGGTTGAGTTATGGTAAACTATAATGAATATATCCACCTGGTAACGCAGTATGGGTTTGGCGGCACTGGTAAAGGAAGAGCATTGTGTTCAGTAACCTGGCGGAAAAATTGCAGAACACCCTGCGCTCGTTGCGCGGGAGAGGCAAACTGAATGAGAAAGATGTGGATCAGGCGATACGGGATGTCCGCCTGGCACTTCTTGAAGCCGACGTTAATTTCAAGGTCGTTAAAAACTTCGTGACCGCAGTGAGGGAGCGTGCCGTCGGGCAAGAAGTCCTCAAAAGCCTTACTCCCGGCCAGCAAGTAGTAAAAATTGTCCATGAGGAATTAACGGCCCTGATGGGAGAAAAACAGAGCCGCCTTGAATTCAGTGATCCCCCCCCCGCTTTATTGATGTTGGTGGGGCTGCAAGGTTCGGGTAAAACCACCACGGCGGTGAAACTCGCCTCTTACCTGCGCGGGCGCGGCCACCGGCCGCTTCTCGTGGCGGCCGATATTTATCGTCCCGGAGCCATCCGGCAGCTTGAAGTGCTCGGCCGGGAGGCCGAATTGCCTTATTATAGTGATCCGCAGGAGAATCCGGTCCGTATTTGTAGCCGGGCCCGCCAGGTTGCGGTGGAGAAAGGTTACGATCGGGTTCTTCTGGATACAGCCGGACGGTTGCACCTGGATCGGGAAATGATGAGTGAGCTTCAGGAAATCAAGGCGGCGGTGCAACCGGCGGAGGTGCTTCTGGTAGTTGATGCCATGACCGGCCAGGATGCCGTTAACGCCGCCGGCACATTTCACCGGGAGGTTGGCCTGACCGGAGTAATTCTGACCAAACTCGATGGTGATACCCGGGGCGGAGCAGCCCTTTCGGTGCGGGCGGTGACCGGTTGCCCGGTGAAGTTTGCCGGGGTGGGAGAAAAAATAGAAGCTCTGGAACCTTTTCATCCCGAACGGATGGCCTCCCGTATTCTTGGCATGGGGGACATTCTGACCCTGATCGAAAAGGCGGAAGCCTCCCTCGATCAGGATAAAGCCAGGGAAATGCAAAAAAAATTGCGCACCCGGCAGTTCACGCTGGATGATTTTCGGGATCAACTCGATCAACTCCGTCGTTTGGGGCCGCTGGATCAGATCATGACCATGTTGCCGGGGGCGGGCGCTCTGCCCCGCGAATTAAAAGACCTCACCCTGGGTGAAAAACAGTTGGACCGGGTTGAAGCGATCATCTGCTCGATGACACCCGGTGAGCGTTGCAACCCCGCGATTATCAACAGCCGCCGTCGGCGGCGTATCGCATGCGGCAGCGGCACCACTATCCAGGAAGTGAACCGGCTTTTACAGCAGTTCGCCGCAATGCAAAAGATGTTAAAGAAAATGGGGGTTCAGGAAGCAAAAGGGCATCGGAAAAAACCAATCCGGAGAAAACGGGGTTTCCCCTTTTTCTAATATAAACATTTCAAGTTGAGGCAGGTGAAAACAGGTGGCAGTTCGAATCAGATTAAAGCGCATGGGAGCAAAGAAAAAACCTTTCTACCGCATCGTGGTGGCGGATTCCCGGTTTCCGCGGGATGGCCGCTTTATCGAAGAAATCGGCTATTACAATCCTACAACCAAGCCCACCACCTTCGAGGTCAATACCGAAAAAGCCCGGGCGTGGCTGGAGCAGGGGGCCCGCCCCTCCGATACGGTAAAGGAACTCTTTATCAAGGCCGGGCTTGCCAAGTAACCTGGAACAAGGAGGGGTATGGGTGAAACAGCTGGTGGAATACATTGCCAAAGCGCTGGTAGATTACCCCGAACAAGTCGAAGTGAGGCAAGTCGAAGGAGAATGTTCCATCACCTTGGAACTAAGAGTAGCCCCGGTGGACATGGGGAAGGTTATCGGCAGGCAGGGACGCATTGCCCGGGCCATGCGTACCGTAGTGAACGCGATGGCGATGAAAGAAAACACGCGGGTGATGGTTGAGATCGTTCAGTAACCGGATGGAGGACAATTGTGAACCGGTCTATTTCCGGGAAATATGTGGCGGTAGGGCAGGTTACTTCTTGCCACGGCCTGACCGGAATGGTAAAGGTCAGGCCTTTAACCGGTTTGCCGGAGCGGTTACAAAAGCTGCGGAAGGTACTGGTCAAGGGTCCTTCCCTGGATTATCCTCGTGTGTTTACAGTGGAACGGGTTCTTCCCCTGGGTCGGCTATGGGCGGTTAAACTGGCCCGGTTGGACAGCCGGGAGGCGGCGGTGGCCCTGGTTGGCGGGTTGTTGCTAATACCGCACCGGAAACGTGCCTCCTTGCCCGAAGGGGCTTTTTACGTCGACCAGGTTATCGGCCTGACGGTGCGGGATGAAGCGGGCGCCAGGTTGGGACAGGTTGTCGGGGTTCTCCCGACGTGCGGTCATGATCTGTACGTGATCCGGTCCGGGACGGGCGAAACGGTGCCGAACTGCGACAGTACGGGCTGTCCCGGAAAGCACAGGGATCAGGGCGGAGAGTGGCTTCTGCCGGCGGTAAAGGATCTGGTGCTGGAAGTCAACCTTGCCGACGGGTTTATGATCGTGCGCCTGCCGGAAGGCCTGATCGGACTTTAGGGGGTCTGCGATGGAAAAGCCGCGTCTGCACATCGACGTGGTTACTATTTTCCCGGAAATGTTTGCCGCCCTTTTTGGTTCCGGCATGGTTAAACGGGCTCTGGATCGCGGGCTGGTGTGTTTTAAGGCGGTAGATCTGCGCCATTTTGCCCGGGGTCGGCATCGCCAGGTGGACGATGCTCCATACGGCGGAGGCAGCGGAATGATCTTCAAGCCGGAGCCGCTGTTTGAGGCGGTGGAAAGTCTTTCCTTTGCCGGGGGACAGAAACCGTGGGTGGTATTACTGACACCCCAGGGGCGTTCCTTAACCCAGGCGGTGGCACGGGAGCTGGCCGGCAAAGGTCACCTTATTCTTTTATGTGGACGCTATGAAGGCGTGGACGAAAGGATCCGGGAAACACTGGCGGACGACGAAATATCGATCGGTGATTACATCCTTACCGGGGGTGAACCGGCCGCTGCGGTTGTTATCGATGCGGTATTCCGGCTGGTACCGGGTTTTCTGGAGGCGGAGGTGCTGGCCGAAGATTCCTTTGCCGGCGGTTTGCTTGAGTACCCCCAGTACACCCGTCCCCCCGTTTACCGGGAAATGGCGGTACCCGATGTCCTTTTGTCCGGGGATCATGGTGCAATTGCCCGCTGGCGCCGCCGGAAGTCCCTGCAGCGGACTCTGAACAGACGGCCGGATCTGCTTTTGGAGGCATGTCTTTCTCCGGACGATCACCAGTTTTTACGAACGTTGAGGGAAAAAGAAACGGGAAAACCGGAACCGGAATGACAGGAATGCTTCAGGCAGGGGACCGATTATGGTCATATATTCAAGTGTGAGGGTTGGATCCGGTCAACCCGGATTCTTCTCCCAGAGGAGGTTTTTAACCGATGGATCTAATCCACGAAGTTGAGAAAAAACAACTAAAAACAGATCTTCCCCCCTTCGTTCCCGGTGATACCGTCCGGGTGCATGTCAAGGTCGTGGAGGGTAGCCGGGAACGGACCCAGGTTTATGAGGGAGCTGTGATCCGCCGGCAGGGGAGCGGCCTGCGCGAAACTTTTACCGTACGGCGTGTCACTTACGGGATCGGGGTGGAGCGGACTTTTCCCTTGCATTCGCCGGTGGTCAGCCGCATTGAAGTAATCAAAAGGGGTCGGGTGCGTCGGGCCAAGCTCTACTATCTTCGCCAGCGTACCGGGAAAAGGGCCCGGATCAAAGAGCGCCGTTAAAGAAAAGTCATCGGGGGCGCAGGCAAGATGAACAAGGATAGAACTAGTGAAGTTTGGGAGTGGGTACGCTCCATCGGTGTCGCCATAATCCTGACGGTGCTGATCAAGATGTTTCTATTCGAGGTTTTCGAAGTGGACGGGGTATCCATGAACCCGACTCTGGCAAATCATGAACATTTGATCGTGAACAAACTGGTCTATCGGATGGGGCTGCCGGAACCGGGAGATATTGTTGTTTTCAAATACTCCGCGGAGCGGGACTATATCAAACGGGTGATCGGCGTCAGTGGTGACGTGATCGAGGTCCGTGCCGGGGTGGTTCTTCGTAACGGCGTGCCCCTGGAGGAGCCTTATGTGGCCGAACAGCCTCGCGCTGATTTCGGGCCGGTAGAGGTGCCGCCGGAGATGATCTTTGCCATGGGTGACAACCGGAACAACAGTTCGGATAGCCGGGACCCCGCCGTGGGTTTTATTTCCCTGGAGCAGGTGAAAGGGAAAGCGTTCTGTGTCATCTGGCCATTCCGGGGCTCACGCGTGCTGCGTCTTGAAAACGTTTCGGAGGCGGGGCGTTGACGGGATTACACTGGTATCCGGGCAACATGGCCCGTTCTTTAAGACGTTTACGGGAAGAGGTGCGGCTCGTTGACCTGGTGCTGGAACTCATTGACGCCCGGGTCCCTGTTTCCAGCCGGAACCCCCGTTTATCCCGCCTGGCTTCCCGGAAAGAACGGTTGGTTTTGTTGCACAAGGCCGACCGGGCCGAGCCCGCCGCTACCGCCCGCTGGTTGGAATACTTTCAGGAGCAGGGCCTGCCGGCCCTGCCTTTTAGTGTCCACTGGCCCCAATCCACACCGGCCCTGTTCCGGTTGTTGCGGCAACGGAAGACGAGCTTGCGCCGCTCCCGGCTGCGCAGACCACTGCGATTAATGGTTGCCGGCATTCCCAACGTGGGCAAATCAACGCTGATCAATCACCTCGTCGGCCGGAGGGCAACCCGTACCGGTAACTGCCCCGGGATCACCCGGGGCCGGCAATGGGTCCGCCTGCTGCCGGGTCTGGAGCTGCTTGATACACCGGGGGTGCTTTGGCCCAGTCTGGAGTCGACGGCGGCGCTCCCCCTGACCGCCGTGGCCGCCCTGCCCGGAGAACGGGTGGATCGCTGCAAAGCAGCCCTGTGGCTGCTTGAGGTTCTCATCGCAGGGAATCAGGATCGGGGACTGTATTTACGCTATCGTGGTCTAAACCCGGGAGCGGCGGGGGAATTGCTGGAGCAAATTGGGCTACTGCACGGCTGCCTTATTTCCGGGGGAGCGGTCGATCGGGAACGGGCTGCAGCCCTGTTGCTGCGCGATTTCGAACGGGGCAACCTGGGGAGGATCACCCTTGAAGAACCGCCGCAACCGGTCCCGGGCGATCAAGAAACAGGGGGGAAACGCTGATGCGCCGGCTGACTTTAAAGGAGCTGGCGCTGCACCTGCAATCACCTGCTGTTTTGTCGCGCAAGGAAGAAAATGATTTGCAGCAGGATCCGCGCCGGGGTGCGCAGTTGCTCCTGGATGCCTACCGGAGGCGACGGCAGCGTGAAAAGGCCGAGATAAAACGTTTGCAACGAATGCTGGCCCGGGAACATTACCACCGGGAACGGGGCGCCGGGTACGTGGCCGGGTTGGACGAGGCCGGGCGGGGGCCTCTGGCCGGACCGGTGGTGGCTGCGGCGGTAATCATGCCCCCCGGCCTGGTTATCACCGGTTTGAAGGATTCGAAGCAACTCTCCGCCGGGCAGCGGGATGATCTGTACCGCCACATTCGTCGGACAGCTCTCGGAATGGGGGTTGGAATCGGCCCGGTCGCACTGATCGATCGCATCAACATTTTCAATGCATTGATGGTGGCCATGCGGGATGCAATCAGACGCCTCCCGGTGACGCCCGACCTGGTTTTGGTTGACGGCTACCCGGTACGAGGGCTGCAGTTGCCCCAGGAGGCGATCAAGGGTGGCGATGCTGTTTGCCACTGTATCGCCGCCGCTTCGGTGGTGGCCAAAGTAATCCGGGACCGGATCATGGTTGCTTTGCACCAGCGCTGGCCCGAGTATGGCTTTGAACAGCACAAAGGTTATGCCACCGCCGCCCACCGGGAAGCGCTGCGCCATTACGGCATCTGCCCCTGCCACCGCCGAACTTTTAACCGGGAAGGGACCCCTGAGGGGTAAACCGGAAGAAGGGGGAGCATTTAAAGTGACCATGCGGCGCCGCCGGGCGGGGCAGGCCGGGGAGGAAGTGGCGGTGGATCACCTGCGGCAGAAAGGATACTTGATCCTTCACCGCAATTACCGTTGTGCTTTGGGAGAACTGGACATCGTGGCCAGGGACGGAACGATGCTGGTTTTTGTGGAGGTGCGCAGTCGCAGCGGGGATTATTATGGTCGTGCCTGCGAGGCATTAAGCCGGGCCAAACTGGCCCGTTTACGAAAACTGGCCCTTTATTACCTTGCGGTAGAACATAAAAAGGAAATACCCTGTCGTTGCGACCTCCTGGCCGTGGATTGGGAAGCAGGGCGTCCCCGGATCACCCACATCCAGAACATCTAGATTTTAGAAGGCCTTCAACCGTCATTATCCCTTGAATTACCATATCCCAGCAATCGGCAGACATTACCGTTTATGTTAACATAAAGTAATAGCTGCTTCCCTATTTGGCCCGCGGACGGGCATGAGCCTTTTTGAAAGGCTCATTTTTTTCCGCTATAATCCATGTTAACATAAATCGCCGAATCATTTTGAACGGGGGACCCGGTTGTTGTGGGGGGTGAACCGGTCATTACCGGGGGGCTACTCCTGGCCCCAACCCGTCAGCTAACCCCGGAGGCGAAAAGGAGGTTACATAGCTTTGTTGCGAAACCTGAAAACAGCATTATCCCTTTCCTTTCTCCTTCTCCTTCTCCTTCTCGTTACCGGAACGGCAGAAGCCGCAATTAACCATACCGTTCAGAGCGGTGAGACCGTATTTCTGATTGCCGGGCATTACGGCACTACCAGCGCAGCCATTACCGGCGCCAACAATCTTTCCAGTCCCGATTGGATCTACCCGGGCCAGGTGCTGGTTATACCGGATGACGGGCAGCACCGGTATATGGTCGTGCAGGGGGATACCGTTTTTTTGATCGCCCGGCGTTTTGGCATTACAGACGTATCTCTCTCCCAGGCCAACAATCTTTCCAGTCCCGATTGGATCTACCCCGGTCAGGTACTGCTCATTCCAGGACGGGCTTCCGGCGATGCCCCATCCCGGGGGGGACGTGTTTCTGATGCCGACCTGGACCTCCTGGCACGCCTGGTCCGCGCTGAAGCTGGAGGGGAGCTGTACCAGGGGCAGGTAGCGGTGGCTGCAACGGTTCTGAACCGGGTCAGGGATGCTCGTTATCCCGGCACCATCGGCGGGGTCATCTACCAGGTAGCGGGCGGTTATTACCAGTATTGCCCGGTTCAGAATGGAACGATCAATCTTCCCGCCGGCGAACCGGCCTATCAGGCGGCACGTGATGCCGTAAATGGGTGGGATCCTTCGTTTGGTGCGACCGGTTTTTACAATCCCGCCAAAACGACCAACCAGTGGGTGCGTAGCCAGCCTGTCACCACCGTCATCGGCAATCATGTATTTTTCAGGTAGCGCGCAGGCGTGAGCCTGACCAACGTTTAAAAAGGGCCTTCCCTTTCGGGAAGGCTTTTTTATCTGAAACAGAGAACACTCTTTTGGCGGCGCTCCATTGATTAACCGGCCTTTGCGGGTGAAAAAGCACAAAGCAACGATCGGGGCGCGGCCCGGTCACTTTCTCCCGGCGGAACAGAAGCCTTTTTGGTAATACGGGGATTTCACGGTTAAGGTTCTTCTGGTAGAATCGGTACATTCGAAAACCGGCTTTCGGCCGGTGACGTATCTGAAGGGCGTTGCCAAAGAGGGAGGGAAAAAAAACGCGCTACATCGCTGTTGTCGGCGGTTCGCATTGTTCCGTGGAAACGGCTGTTCTGGCGGAAGAGGTTGGAGCTGCAATCGCACGGCGGGGCGGCATTTTAATCTGCGGCGGCGGAGAGGGTGCAATGGAGGCCGCTTCCAGGGGCGCCCGCACCGCCGGGGGGATGGTAATCGGCATTCTTTATGGAAATGACCCAAACCAGGGCAATCCCTACCTCACCGCGGCTGTTGCCACCGGTTTGGGCGAAGCCCGTAACGCCATTATCGCCCGGACCGCCGATGCCGTCATCGCCGTGGGTGGCGAATTTGGCACCCTTTCCGAGATCGCCCTGGCCCTGAAGATGGGCAAAGCGGTGATCGGTTTGAAATCATGGCGAATCATTCCCTCCGTGCCCATGGAAAACGGGATCATGGCCGTGGCAAACCCGGCCGAAGCCGTGGCCACAGCCTGGGAGTATGCCTCCCGCCAAAGAGACTGAACAGTCCGGATCAAAAACTGTTTTTCCTATTGGAGTGATCATGATGAAATATATCATTGTACTCGGCGACGGGATGGCCGATTATCCTGTTGGCGGGCTGAAAGGGAAGACCCCCTTGCAGGCCGCCTGCAAACCGGAGCTGGATTACCTGGCCCGGGGCGGCCTGGTCGGGCTGGTACAGACTGTTCCCGCCGGACTGGCCCCGGGTAGCGACACCGCCAACCTTTCCGTGCTTGGGTATGATCCGCGGCGCTACTACAGCGGGCGCTCCCCGTTCGAGGCGGCCAGTCTGGGCATCTCCATGCAAGAGGATGATGTTTCTTTCCGTTGCAACGTGGTTACCCTTTCCACCGCCGGATCATACCCGGAGAAAACCATGCTCGATTACAGTGCGGGGGGAATCCCCACGGAAGAATCCCGCATCCTGATTGAAGAAACTGCCCGGCGGCTCAACACCGCGGAGATTAAATTCTTCCCCGGCCAAAGTTACCGCCACCTCATGCTCTGGCACGGCGGGCCGCACGAATGGAACCTTACCCCCCCTCACGATATCAGCGGGCAGGTGGTGGGACCGTACCTGCCCGGCGGACCCCATGGCCCGATCCTTCTGGAGCTGATGCGGGAAAGCAGTATTTTTTTACCGGAACACCCGATCAACCGCAGCCGCGTGACGCGCGGTCTGCCTCCCGCCAATTCCCTCTGGCTCTGGGGCGAGGGCACCACACCCTCCCTGCCTTCTTTTGAAACGAAATACGGGCTTCGGGGAGCGGTAATCTCCGCCGTCGATTTGATCATGGGCCTCGGTAAATGCGCCGGGCTTAAACCTCTGCCGGTGCAAGGAGCGACCGGGGACAACCACACCAACTTTGAAGGGAAAGCCCGGACTGCCTTGCAAGCTCTGGAACAGGGGTATGACTTTGTTTTCATCCACCTCGAGGCGCCCGACGAGTACGGCCACCGCAACGCACCTGCCGAAAAAGTACGCGCGATCGAACTGATCGACCGGCTGGTAGTAAAAACGGTGCGGGCGGGACTCGACCGCATCGGTGAAAGCTATACCTTGATGGTCCTGCCCGATCACGCCACCCCCTTGAGCGTGCGCACCCATACTTCCGATCCGGTCCCGTTTGTGATCTACCGCAACGATGCCCCGGCTCCTGCAGACCCCGGCCGCACCTTTGACGAGGCCGGAGCGGCCCGCAGCGGTCTTCTCGTGGAGGAGGGATATCGCCTCATGGATCTGTTCCTTGAGCCGCGCGAGCCTTGATGCAGTTGCGAAATAGTTCAGTCCAAGCAGTTTGACAATACATTTTGCCGTGATCGCTGGGCCGTTCCAAGAATCTTCACATCCTGAAACGTCGATTGAAGAAGCAAAATCTTGCCTATCCCTGAGGTTCCAAGGCTCACCGGTGCTCTTTTTCGTGTGCAAGAAGCCATTCCTTGCGCCAGATCCCGTCCTTGCCCCCGTAGCCGGTCATGCTGCCGTCGCTGCCGATGATGCGGTGGCAGGGGATGATCAGGACTGCGGGGTTTTGGCGGTTGGCGCCTCCCACCGCCCGGCTTGCCCGGAGGTTGCCGGTAGCGGCGGCGATCTCCTTGTAGGTCGCGGTGTCGCCGTAGGGTATTTTGAGCAGGGCGGACCAGACCTTGAGCTGAAATGGTGTCCCCTTAAGTTCCAGTTCAAGGCTGAACTTCCGCCGCGTCCCGGCAAAATACTCCCGGATCTGGGCCGCGGCCAGCTCCACGTACGGCCCCGCGTCATACACTTTGCACGGGCGGTCAACGAAACCAACGGTCAGCACCGCCGCCTCTGTGCCGCAGATCTCGACCAGCCCGATCGGAGAACGGCAGTAAGCATGAAACACTTCCGTCACGGGAAAAGCACCCCCTCGCTTTTGTGGGAACGATTCCCCGGCCAAACAAAACGTCCTTTGGCTAAATTCGGGAAACCTGCTATGCAATTTCAAGCAAACCTGGCTTGCAAAAAGAATTAGCCTTCCGGTTGAAAATTCCTTTTGGAGCGGTACAAGTCCAACCTGGATTTATGGATGCTCGCCGGGAGAATTGTGGGATGGCAGGAAGCAGAAAAGTATCCGAAAGAGAATTGAAGCGCCTGCAATCCGTCAGACCAGGTGTCAAGACAATGGTGGTTGGTGGCCCGGCAGTAATTAGTGAAGGGTCCCGGAAGAGGGTCTAGGTCCGACGGTCGAGGCTGCGGTACTGGATTGCTTCGGCGATGTGGGGGGCTTCGATGGTTTCGCTTCCGGCAAGATCGGCGATGCTGCGGGCCACGCGGATGATGCGGTCGTGGGCACGCATGGAAAGGGCCAGGCTGCGGAAAGCCTGTCGCAAAAGGTGCCGCGCTTCCGCGGTCAGCGGGCAGTATTTTTTGTAATGGCGCGGGCGTAACCCGGCATTGCAGAGTATTTTCAAATCACGGTAGCGTTTCCGTTGTCTTTCGCGAGCTGCTTCGACCCGATGGCGGATGGTCTCCGAATCTTCGCCGGTCGGGTTTTCTTCAAGGTCTTGCGGGTTCACCCGTGGTACTTCCACCTGGAGGTCGATCCGGTCGATCAACGGTCCCGAGAGACGGGACCGGTATCGGTGCACCTGGGAGGGGCTGCAGCGGCACTCTCGCAACGGATCCCCGTAATTGCCGCACGGGCAGGGGTTCATTGAACCGACAAAAATAAATTCACTGGGATAGGTGATCGTGGCGGCGACGCGAGTTACGGTCACGGTGCCTTCCTCGAGGGGCTGGCGCAGTGCCTCCAGTACCTCCCGGCTGTATTCCGGCAGTTCATCCAGGAAGAGTACTCCCCGATGGGCCAGGCTGATCTCTCCCGGACGGGGGACCTTCCCGCCGCCGATGATCCCGGCGGCGGAGGCGCCGTGGTGCGGGTTGCGGAAAGGGCGCTCGGTAACCAGGGGACAGTTTGGGGGCAAGCATCCGGCCACACTGTGGATGCGGGTGATCTCGAGCATTTCCTCCAGCTCCGGGCGGGGCAGGATCGTGGGCAGGCGGCGGGCGAGCATAGTCTTGCCGCTCCCGGGCGGGCCGTAAAGCAGCAGATTATGCGAACCGGCAGCGGCCACCTCGAGCGCACGCCGGGCTGTTTCCTGGCCGTGTACTTCGTTAAAATCCACCCCGGCGCCGCCGCCCCGGGACGGAATGTCAATTTGGGGTGATTTTTCTACCGGTATTTCCGCTTCTCCGCTGAGGCAGCATGCCAGTTGCCGCAGGGTCGCTACCCCCCGGACGGTTGCTTCCGGGATCAGGGCCGCTTCGGAAGCGTTTACGACTGGCAGGTACAAATTGAAACCCTGCAGGCGGGGATGCACGGCAAGCGTGGCGGCCATGGCCAGGGCTCCGTTGATGCGGCGCAAGGAACCCTCCAGGGAAAGTTCGCCGATGAAAATGGAGCGCTGCAGATGTTCCGAGACCGGAATTTGCCCGGTTGCGGCCAGCAGGGCTACCGCCAGGGCCAGATCGAAGGATGGCCCTTCTTTTTTGATATCGGCGGGGGCGAGGTTGGCCGTAATGCGGCGGAGCGGGAAATCAAAGCCGCTGTTACGGACGGCGGCTCGTACCCTTTCCCGAGCTTCCCGGACCGAGGCGTCGGGCAGGCCGATCAGGTCGAATGAGGGCAGGCTGCCGGAGAGGTATATCTCTACCTCCAGGGGGACCCCTTCCAGGCCGATGAGGGCACAGGACATCACTTTGGCCAGCATGATTTTCTCCCGGTAGGATGTTCCTTTCGATGTTCTATTTACCCAAAATTGGGGGTTTTCCTGCCACCGGCGGGAAATTTTGGGGGATAAAGGGCGGAAAGGGGAGTTTTTGATCGGTTGGAAAAACTGAAGGCTGAGCTTCGGGGAGGGGGAATACTGCGGTTGGTGATGGAGCGCCAGATATCAAGGTAAAAAACGTGAAAGAAGGAAAGTAGTCGGGGCGGGAGAAACCTATTTAAAGAGCAGATCTAGACATGTGTTATCCGAGCTTTCGGTTACAGGAGGCTACAGCCGGTATCTGGAGGAACGTTCATGCCCGATCATTTGATTTTCAAACAACAACCGGATGGCGAGCCGGATCCAGCCTGGCCGGCCCGGTTGAGAGCGGAGTTGAACCCGGAACAGCACCGTTTTGCTACCGCTGCCGAACCTGTCATTCTGGGCCTGGCCGGACCCGGTTCGGGTAAAACGCGGGCGCTGGTTTACCGGGCCGCCCACCTGATACAGAGTGGGTGGGCGCCGGAGCACCTGTTATTGCTTACCTTTACCAACAAGGCTGCCGAGGAAATGCGGCTCCGTTTGGAGCAGCTGCTCGGCTTTTTACCCCAAGGGCTTTGGGCGGGTACTTTCCATAGCATCGGGGCCCGTATCTTGCGCCGCCACGCCGGTCTGGCAGGCCGAACCGCCCGGTTCACCATTCTCGATGCAGACGATTCCCGGGGGCTTCTTGGGCGGATCGTCCGATCCTGTTCTCCATCCCTCCCCAAGGAGGAGCAGACTTTGCTCGTCAAGCGAGGCCTGCTCGAACGGATCATCACCCAGGCGGCCAATTCGGCACTTAGCGTGCGGGAAGTGATGCTGGAGTATTATTCTTACCATCGGAATTATTTGCCTCTGGTCGAACGGCTGGCCGCCGCTTACACGGAGCATAAAGAATCGGCCAACGCCTTTGACTTTGACGATTTATTGGTTTGCTGGTTGGACCTGTTTACTGGGCATCCCGAGGTGGAGCAAATCTACCGGCGCCGTTTTTGCCATGTCCTGGTAGATGAATTCCAGGATACCAATCTGGTTCAGGCGCGCCTGGTGGATCGGTTTATCGGGGAAAGCAACGTCTGTGTCGTTGGGGACGACGCCCAGTCGATTTATGGTTTTCGTTTCGCCCAGGTGGAGAACATTCTTTCCCTTCCGGAAAAATATCCGGGCTGTCTGGTGGTGCGCATGGAACAAAATTATCGCAGCACCCCGCAAATCGTTGCCCTGGCGGATTGTTCGATCGCCTTTAACCGGGATCGGCTTACGAAAAAAATCTTTTCCCGCCGGCCGACCGGTGAAAAACCCCTGGTGATCGAAGCGACGACGGCGACGGGAGAAGCTGCCTATATCGGGGAGCAGTTGGACACGCTGCACGCCGCAGGCCTGCCCTGGCGCGAAATGGCCGTTCTCTACCGCAGTTCCTATCTTACCCCCGAGGTGGAATTTGCCCTGACCCGGCGCGGCGTTCCTTACCGCACCTTCGGCGGCCTGAAGTTTTTACAGAAGGGCCATATCAAAGATATTCTGGCCTATTTCAGAATCCTTTACAACCCTTTTGATGAGACGGCCTGGCGCCGCGCCGCGATGCTGCAAACCGGACTCGGTCCGTCCACTTTTGCCGCTCTCTGGCGCGAGCTACGCGATTTTCCCGATCCTTTAAGCGCGGCGTGGGCCGGCAAGGTTGTCCCGGCTCGGGGCAAGGCCGGCTGGCAGTCGCTGCTTGAGGCTCTGGCGGAGGCGCACCGGCAGGAGCCCGCGGTGGACCGGATGATTGGAACCATGATGCAGTGTTCCTACGCCGCGCTGTTGCAACGAAACTATCCCGACCAGTTTGAAGAGCGCAGTGAAGGCATCGCCAGGCTGGCCTTTTACGGAAGCCGATTTCACAGTCCGGCCGCTTTCCTTGAATCACTGGTTCTGGAGGAATCCCTTTTTGCCGACGCCGCCGAACGCGATTTGAATACGGGTTATGTTACCCTTTCGACCATTCACAGCGCCAAAGGGAAGGAATGGGACGCTGTTTTTTTGATCGGTTTGAATGACGGCCACTTTCCGCGCCGGATAGATGATCGCGACCTGTCCGAAGAACGCCGCCTTTTCTACGTCGCGGTGACCCGGGCCCGCAGTCATCTTTATCTTTCCACCTACCGTCATGATGTGCGCCGCTGGGGTGGGTCCCAGGGCACGCCCTCACTTTTTTTGCGAGAATTGCCGGCCCGGATCTACCGCACGACTCGTTTTGAGGAGGACAATGATTGGTATCCGGCCTTTTGAACCGCTTTTCCGACGGTAGACCGTTTTAAACCGGTATAGTATAATAAATCCTGTATTATTTTTATAGATCATTATTTTGGAGCATTATTGATCCGGGAGGGCCGTGAAATGCCGTCACTGTTAATCTACGACACTACCTTACGGGACGGGAGCCAGCGCGAGGGAATTTCTCTTTCGGTGGAAGACAAACTAAAAATTGCGGAAAAGCTGGACCAGCTCGGGGTTTCTTATATCGAGGGCGGTTGGCCCGGTTCCAATCCCAAGGATATGGAGTTTTTCCGCCGGGCCCGGGAATTTACGTTAAAAAAAGCCCGCTTTTGTGCTTTTGGCAGCACCCGCCGTCCGGGGATTGCCGTGGCGGAGGATCAAAACGTGCAAGCACTGTTGGAAGCGGGCACCTCCGTTGTTACTATTTTCGGTAAAAGCTGGGATTACCATGTTTACAGCGTTATTTCAACGACTCTTGAAGAAAACCTGGCCATGATCCGGGATACCGTGTCGCACCTGAAAGCGCAAGGGCGCGAGGTTATTTACGACGCCGAACATTTTTTCGACGGTTACAACAGCAATCCTGAGTATGCCCTGGCCACGATCAAGGCGGCCCGAGAAAGCGGGGCGGATGTGGTCGTCCTTTGCGATACCAACGGCGGGATCATGCCCTGGGAGTTGAGCGCAATTATCGCTTCGGTCAGGGAAGCAGTTCCGGTAACCTTGGGGATCCATGCCCACAACGATGCCGGGATGGCCGTAGCCAATACTCTGCTGGCGGTTCAGGGCGGGGTGACCCATGTTCAGGGTACGATCAACGGGTACGGTGAGCGTTGCGGCAATGCCAACCTGTGCACCATTATTCCCAACCTGCAACTGAAAATGGACCGGCCCGTGGTTACAGCGGAGCAACTGACCGGTCTGACCAAACTATCCCGGTATGTGGCCGAACTGGCCAATATCGTACCGGTTGAACAGCAGCCCTACGTTGGGTTCAATGCTTTTGCTCACAAAGGGGGCGTTCACGTGGACGCGGTGAGCAAGCACCCGGATACCTACGAGCATGCCGGCCCGGCCCTGGTCGGGAACCGGCGGCGGATTCTGGTATCGGAACTGACCGGGCGCAGCGGTGTTTCTTTGAAAGCCCGGGAAAATCGGATCGCTCTTTTCAAGGAGTATCCCCAAACCCGCGCCGTTCTGGAACGCTTGAAATCGATGGAATATCAGGGCTACCAGTTTGAGGGCGCCGACGGTTCCTTCGAGTTGATGGTACTGAAGACCCTGCAGGCCTACCATCCCCTTTTCAAACTGGAGGGTTTTCGTCTGATCGTCGAAAAACGTGAAAACGGCCAGCTTTACTCGGAGGCGACGATCAAAGTACGCGTGAGTGAACAGCAGGTGCATACGGCCGCCGAGGGGAACGGTCCTGTAAATGCTCTTGACAATGCTTTGCGGAAGGCCCTTGAAAAGATTTACCCGGATTTGAAAAAGATCAAACTCATGGACTACAAGGTGCGGGTGCTCGACGGCAGGGACGGGACCGGTTCAAAAGTGCGGGTTTTGATCGAATCCCGTGATGAGTACAAGAGTTGGGGCACGGTTGGGGTTTCCCCCAACATCATCGAAGCAAGCTGGCAGGCCCTCGTGGACAGCCTTGAATATGGCCTGTTATGCCGCCGTTTGCCGGAAATGGGCAAAGCCCGGGAAATACTCTGGCAGCTTAAAGCGGAAACGATTTGAATACCGGGGCATTGTAACTTACAAACTAAAGCCAACCCGGTTTGATTGGACCCGTATCGTCTACTGAAGGGAACGATAGCACTGAATCCAGACCGGTTATGCGGGCTGGCCACCGGAATTGGCAGCCTTCCCCACACGGATACAGATCAGGCATGGGCCCTGATTACGGCCTTCTTGCCCGAAATCCTCCACTGGCCGCAACTACCCCGGCGTAGTTCCTCCGAGGGTCTCATTGCTCAGTACCTGAATCCACTGGAGAGGGCCGGTTTGATCACCATGGGCGGGAACCAGACCCCCTCGTTTGAAACTGCACAAACGGGTTGGGATGAACGATGCAGCGTTTTTTTGGAAAAGGCCATGGCCGGGGAAGAGTTTCCCCTGCCTCGTGATTCAGCCGCCGCCCTCTATGCCCTGCTCGACCGAACGGTAACCCCGCCGTCGGGAACGGTTTGTCTGAAGGGCCAGGTTAGCGGTCCGGTTACGGTCGGTTTCCAGGTTACCGGCGCCGGGCGGAGGCCCGCGTTTTATGACGAGCTGCAACGTGAATTGATCACGGCGACCCTGGCCGGGCAGGCTCGCTGGCAATGCCGGCGTCTGGCGGAGCTGGGCTTACCGGTTCTGATTTTTATCGATGAACCCGGTCTTTATAGCTACGGCAGTTCTACCGCCGCCGCGCTCGGTAGGCGTGAGATCAAAGATAGTCTTGCTTCTATCGTTGCGGCCATCCATGATGCCGGTGGGCTGGCCGGAGCACATTGCTGCGCCGGGGTGGACTGGTCGATCTTGCTCGAACTTCCGCTGCAGGTACTCAGTTTCGATGCCTATTCTTACCTTATTTCCCTGCTGGTTTACGCCGGGGCGGTGCAGGCTTTTTTGGAGCGCGGGGGCATTCTTGCCTGGGGCATTGTCCCTACATCGGCCGCGGTTATGAAGGAGGAAATTGTTTCCCTTAAAAACCGTCTGGAAGAAGGAATGGGTGCTCTCATTAAACGGGGGGTGCGGGAAGAACTGGTTCGCACTCGCTATCTCGTTACCCCGAGCTGCGGCACCGGTGTATTGACAGTCGAACAGGCGGAACGGGTTTATCGCCTTGCCGCCTCGCTAAGGACCGCAGTGGCGGAATCATAAGCGAGACGGGTGAATCATACCCGTAAAGGACGGCGCCGGTTCACGGAAAGGTTGCGTGGTTGCCTGGAAAGGGAGTAGACGGACGATGGAACAAAAAGAGCTGGAACAAATTTTGGGTGAACTGAGCCGGGAACCCGGGGTGTCCGGATTCGAGGATGCGGCGCTCGCTGTTGCTGCACGTTACTTAAATCTTTATACCGGCCGAGTGGAACGGGACCGGTTCGGCAACCTTCTTGCGTTCAAACAGGGGCGGGGCGGCCGGGAGGCGCCCTTGCTGATGCTGGCGGCACATATTGATGAAATCGGCGCTATTGTTTCCAAGATCGAGAAGGGCGGCTTTCTACGTTTTGCCCCGGTGGGGGGTATTGATCCGCGAATCCTACCCGGGCAGGCGGTGGTGGTGCACGGCCGCAGCCTCCTGAAAGGGATGATCGGCGCCCGTCCCCCGCACCTGCTCACGGAAGAGGAGCGGCGACGTGAACTGAAGTTCGAAGATCTTTACATCGATCTGGGGTTGGATGAAGCAAGGGCACGGGAAGAGGTGTGTATCGGGGATCCGGTATCACCGGACCGCAACCCCCTGGCCCTGGCCGGCGGGCGCCGTTTGGCCGGAAAAGCCATGGACAACCGTGCCGGGGTGGCCGCCCTGGTCTGTTGCGCCGCCGATCTGGTCGGGATCGATCATTTTTGCAACCTGTGTCTGGTGGCGACGCTGCAGGAGGAGCTGGGGCTGCGGGGTGCATTGACCGCCGCTTTTGGGCTGGTGCCCGATCTGGCGGTGGCGATCGATGTGACGCACGGAAAGATTCCCGGACTCCCCCCGGGCCGGTCCTTTGAACTGGGCCGGGGACCGGTGGTGGGCGTGGGGCCAAACATACACCCGCACCTGGCCACTCAATTACGCCGGCTGGCCGAAGAGCACCGCCTGCCCTGCCAGGTTGAACCCATACCCGACTCCAGCCATACCGACGCCTGGGCAATTCAGGTTGTCCGGGCGGGAATTCCATGCGCGGTAATTTCTGTTCCTTTACGGTATATGCATAGCCCGGTAGAATTACTGGATCTACAGGATCTGCGTCTGGCCGGGGAGCTACTGGCTCTTTTTACCCGTAGCGTTGATCGTCCCTTTGTGGAGGGGTTGCGATGCTTTTAGAACGTTTATCCAACCTGGATGGAGTGTCGGGTAACGAGGCTCCGGTCCGGGCGGCACTACGAGAAATAATTGAAGGAGAAATAATGCCCGGTCGCGAGATGACCATCGAGGGAGACACCCTGGGCAACCTCCTGGTGCGGCAAAAAGCTCCCTCCCCGGGCCTGCCCCGGATCATGTTTGCGGCCCACATGGACGAGGTGGGCCTGATGATTACCGCTGTGGAAGAAAGCGGCCTTTTGCGTTTCCGCCCGGTGGGGGGAATTGATCATCGCGTTCTGGTTTCGAAAGCGGTTCGCATCGGCGAAAATGCTGTCCCCGGTGTTATCGGTTGCAAGGCAATTCATCTTCAAAAACCCGGAGAACGTAAGAAACCCTACGAAGAAAGTCACCTTTACATCGATATTGGCGCCGGCGGCAGCGAAGAAGCGGAAAAGTGGGTCCGGGTGGGGGATTACGCCGCCTTTGACAGCACCTGTCTTTCGCTGGGGGACGGTTGTTACCGGGGGAAAGCCTTCGATGATCGGGCCGGTTGTGCGGTACTGCTGGATCTTCTCCGAGAAAAAGATTTGCCGCCATTCGAGGCCGCCTTTACCGCCATGGAAGAAATAGGGGCCCGCGGGGCCGCCGGAGCCGCCTACGCGCTTCGTCCGGAGGTGGCGGTGGTGCTGGAGACGACTTCAGCCTCCGACACCCCGGGTACCGAACAGGATTTTTCAGCGACCATCCTCGGCGCCGGCCCGGCCTTAAGTTTCATGGACCGCTCCTTTATTGCCGACCGCGGGCTGCTGGGCGAGCTCATCGAAGCGGCAGAAACAGGGGGGATCCCGTACCAGTACCGGCGCTTTACCGGGGCGGGAACCGATGCCGGAGCGATCGCCCTTTCCCGCCGGGGGGTACGAACGGCGGTTGTTTCGGTGCCATGCCGTTACATCCATACCCCGCTATCCTTGCTTAAAAAACAGGATTTGCTGTCCATGGCGGCTTTGCTCAAGGGATGGCTGTGTTTTGCGGCCCGCTAAGCCGGCCTGTACCCCGCTCGCCATTAAAACCGGATACCAACGTCTGAGGTGAATTGATATGGAATTTATACTGAAAGAGTTAACCGAGGCCTTCGGTCCTTCGGGTAACGAGGCTGTCGTCGGGGCGCTGATCGAAAAGAAAATTCGCGATCGGGCGGACCGCCTCTTTTATGACAACCTGGGCAACCTTGTTGCCGTCCGTGAAGGGCCGCCCCCCCGGATCATGCTTTCCGCCCATATGGATGAAATCGGAGTCGTCGTGACCCATATTGACGAAAGCGGCTTTTTACGCCTGGCGCCGGTGGGAGGGATCGCGCCGCACCTGCTTCCGGGGCAGCGTTTGCAATTTCGGTCGGGGGCAAGAGGGACGGTTTACCACGAAAAACTAAAAGAATTAAAGGAATTAGACTGGCCCAAACTCTACCTGGACCTGGGAGCGGTCGGCAGGAAAGAAGCGGCTGCAATGGTCCGGGTTGGTGATGCGGCCTGCTTTGAACAGCCTTTTGTGCAACTGGGTGCGCGTTGTCTGGCCAAAGCCATGGACAACCGGGCCGGCTGCGCTCTGTTGATCGAAGTCTTCCATCGCTTGCCCGATCCATTGCCCCAGGAACTTTGTTTTGTTTTTTCGGTGCAAGAAGAGGTCGGCCTACGCGGGGCGCGCACGGCGGCTTATCATCTCAAACCCGACTTCGGGCTGGCCGTGGATGTTACGCGCGTCGGTGATACCCCGGAGGCGCCGTTGATGGCGGTTTCCCTGGGAAAAGGCCCGGCGGTAAAGGTCAAGGACGGTTCGGTGATCTGTCACCCGCAGGTCCGGGAATTGATGATTCGTGTGGCGGAGGAAGCCGGCATTCCCTACCAGCTTGAGGTACTGGAACGGGGTGGAACCGATGCCGGTGCAATTCATCTTTCACGGGAGGGGGTCCCCGCCGGGGTGCTTTCGCTCCCATGCCGCTATATCCATACCGCCTCGGAAATGATCGATCTTGGTGATCTGCGTCATGGGGCAGATCTCCTGGAAAAACTTTGTCTGGCCCGGTGGAAGAGTTAAAAAAGTAAAAGCATCCGCCGGTTTACTTTTGCTACTGCGCGGGCAGGTATGGTATACTGGCGATTAGCCTTGAATGGATGAGTTTATTCGGGGTGGGGAGGCTTTCATTCATGGTAGCCGGTGAGGAAGAGAAAGACAGAAGGCTGGTGGCCCTGAAACGAGCCGAAAAGCTCAAGGAAAGTATTGCCGATTACTGCCGCGCTCTGGAGAATATTCCGAACGGGTTCGGTCGCTGGCCGCAGATCCGGGACAACCAGGAGCGGATCCGGGCTTATTTTGGCGCAACCGCGGCCCAGTGGCGGGATTGGCACTGGCACATTCAAAATCGCGTCACCACGACGGCGGTGTTGGAGGATCTTTTACCCCTTTCCGTAGCGCAGATCGAAGAAATTAACTTGACCGGATCGGTATGCCGTTGGGCCGTCTCGCCGTACTACCTCAGTTTGATCGATCCTGCAGACCCGGCGGATCCAATCCGGCGGCAGGCTATTCCCTGTGCCCTTGAATACAAAGACACTTATGGGATCGCCGATCCCATGGACGAGGAGCATAGCTCTCCCGCTGCAGCCATTAGCCGGCGTTACCCCGATCGCGTTGTGATCATGGTCACCAACCAGTGTGCGATGTACTGCCGTCATTGTCAGCGCCGTCGTAATCTTGGCGAACAGGACTACGCCACACCCCGGGCCCTGATCGAGGAGGCCCTGGAATATATCAGGGCAAACGAAGAGATCCGGGATGTGCTTTTGACCGGCGGTGACGGTTTTATGCTTGAAAATGATCAGATCGCTTGGTTGCTGGAGCAGCTTGACCGTATTCCTCACGTTGAAATCAAACGGATCGGGACACGGACTCCGGTCACCCTTCCCTGCCGGGTCGAGGATGAACTATGTGCCATCCTTTCGCGCCACCTGCCGCTCTACGTCAATACCCATTTCAATCATCCCCTTGAAGTCACTCCGGATGCCCGGGAGGCCTGTTTCAAACTGGCCCGAGCCGGGGTAGCTTTGGGCAACCAGGCCGTCCTGCTCAAGGGAGTGAACAACAATCCCTTTGTGATGCGCAAGTTGAACCAGGATCTGCTTAAGATCATGGTTCGTCCGTACTATATTTTCCATGCGAAAAAAGTTAGGGGGACCTCCCATTTTCGGACCACGGTGGAGGAAGGGCTGGATATCATGGAACAGTTGCGGGGCTATACCTCCGGTCTGGCCGTGCCGGCCTTCGTGGTTAACGCACCCGGGGGACTTGGTAAAATCCCCCTGTTGCCGCAGTATCTGATCGGTTTTGGGAAGGACCATGTAAAAATAAGGACCTGGGAGAACCGAATTTTGCATTACGAAAACAAAAAAATGGAAACCTGATCATATTGTCATTCGTGGTGCAGTTCATGCGCGGTGGTGTTGCCCGGCGTGGAAGAATTGATTTACCTGAATGCTTTGAACCGGCTGCCCTACCTGGGACCGGTCCGTATCGGAGCCCTGGTGAAACATTTTGGAACGGCACGGGCAGCCTGGGAAGCTCCTGCGGGGGACTTGTCCGGGGTTAATCTTTTGCGGGGTTACTCCGAGCGGATGGCCCGGGAACGGTGCGCGATCGATCCGGAAAAGGAATGGCGCTGCCTGGAAAAGAGCGGGGTCAAAGTGATTGCCCTGTGTGATCCCGGGTATCCGCCCCTCTTGAAAGCCATTTCACGGCCGCCGCCGTTGCTCTATTACCGGGGGACGTGGTTTGAGGGCGAACAGCCGGCTCTGGCGATTGTGGGTAGCCGGCGCTGCACCGCCTACGGGCGGGAGGTTACGCGTCGTCTGGCCAAGGAACTGGCAGTACTGGGTTTTACCGTAGTGAGCGGGATGGCCCTGGGGGTGGACACCGAAGCTCACCGGGGCGCCCTGGAAAGCGGCGGTCGCACGATCGCCGTGCTCGGATGCGGGGTAGATATCTGCTATCCTTCCAGCGCCGCCCGTCTGAAGGCGCAAATTGCCGTGGGTGGGGTGGTCACGAGCGAGTTTCCGTTGGGTACCGCTCCATTGCCCCAGCATTTTCCGCAGCGCAATCGGATCATCAGCGGTCTCTCGCTGGGCACGGTGGTGGTGGAGGCCCCCGCTAAAAGTGGCGCTTTGATCACCGCTAATTATGCTTGTGAACAGAACCGCGAGGTTTTTGCGGTACCCGGCAACGTGAACAGCCCCTACAGCCGGGGCTGCCATCGCTTGATCAAGGAAGGAGCCTGCCTGGTGGAAACGGTTGAAGATATTCTGGCGGAATTGACGATCGGGCCGGTGGCCGTGCCGCTGCCGGATCCGGCCACAACGAAAATCAACCTTCCTCCGGGCGAGCAGGAGATATTAAATCTGATCCCGTACCAGCCGGTGTCGCTGGACTGGCTGGTACGGGAAAGCGGTCTTTCCGTGGAACAGGCGGGAGTCCTGGTTTTGAGTCTGGAGTTAAAGGGTTTTTTGCGGCAACTGCCCGGCAAATATTTGGTCCGGGTTTAGGCCGATCGCAAGCGTTCAAGTTTAAACGGACCGGTTTAACGGGGGGATAACGGATTTCCCTTAGCAATACCGGGACCGTGGTGTTAGATTAAGGAGGGGTAGCATGAGCTACCTGGTCATTGTCGAATCCCCGTCCAAGGCCCGCACCATCAGCCGCTTTTTGGGACGTCGCTACCGGGTCAAGGCTTCTCAAGGGCATCTGATCGACCTGCCCAAAAGCCGTCTCGGGATCGATGTCGACAACGATTTTTCGCCCCGCTATATCACAATTCGGGGCAAAGGGAAAATACTGAAGGAGCTGCGGGAGGCCGGCAAAAAGGCCAAAAAGATTTACCTCGCTGCCGACCCTGATCGTGAGGGAGAGGCGATCTGCTGGCATCTGAGCCAAGCCCTGGGGCTGATCGATGAAACACCCTGCCGGGTCGAATTCAACGAGATCACTTCGGAGGCAATCAAACGGGCTTTCAAGGAGCCGCGCCCGATTGACCTGCACCGGGTGGACGCCCAGCAGGCGCGGCGTATTCTGGACCGGCTTGTCGGTTACCAGATCAGCCCCCTGTTATGGCGCAAGGTTCGCGGCGGATTAAGCGCCGGCCGGGTCCAGTCGGTGGCGGTGCGTTTGATTTGCGACCGGGAAGATGAGATCAACAATTTTTTACCCCGGGAATACTGGACCCTGGAGGCGCTCCTTGAGGCCGGGAACGGGATTCGTTTCAAAGCTTCCCTTGGCGCATACCGCGGTTCCAAAATCGAGCCGGCGAGCAGGGAAGAGGCCGGAGAGGTCATGGAAGCGGTGCGGGACAAGTCGTTCACGGTGCGCCGGGTGCGCAAAAACGTGCGCCGCCGCCGCCCTTCACCCCCTTTCAACACCAGCACCTTGCAACAGGATGCGTCATCCAAACTTGGGTTTAGCGGGTCGCGGACGATGGCCGTGGCACAACAACTGTACGAGGGGATCAAGCTCCGTAAGGAGGAAACGGTGGGCCTGGTGACCTATATTCGCACCGATTCCTTCCGGATCTCCCGTCCGGCCGGTGAAGAAGCGCGTCTCCTGATCGGTGAACGGTTTGGGCCGGATTTTGTACCGGAAAAACCGCCGGTATATCGTTCCCGCCGGGGAGCGCAAGAGGCTCACGAGGCGATCCGCCCCACGGCGGCTTTCCGAGATCCGGAAACGGTGCAATCGTTTTTGACCCGGGATCAGTTTCGTCTTTACCGGTTGATCTGGGATCGCTTCATGGCCAGTCAAATGGCCCCGGCCCGGTATGATCTGGTTACTGTGCGCATCGATGCCGGGGAATACACCTTCCGGGCCTCCGGAAGCACTCTCCGTTTTCCCGGGTTCATGGTCCTTTACAAGGATCGGAAAACAGAAGAAGATCGCACCTTGCCTCCATTGGAGGAAGGGCAGGATCTGCGGCTGATTGAGCTGTTACCGGAACAGCATTTTACCCAGCCTCCGCCTCGTTACAGCGAAGCCTCTTTGATCAAAACGTTGGAGGAACAGGGCATCGGCCGTCCGAGCACTTACGCTCCTACCCTGCAGACCATCGGCAGCAGGGGCTATGTTGAGAGGGAAAATAAGGTTTTCCGACCGACCGCATTGGGACGAGTCGTGGTAGAGTTGCTCAAGGAGTATTTTCCGGAAGTGATCGACGTGGGCTTTACCGTACGTATGGAACACCAGTTGGATGAAATTGCCGGAGGCAAGGCCGGGCGCAACGAGGTGCTGCATGAATTTTACCGGCCGTTTCAAAAACGATTGCAAGTGGCCGAACGGGAAATAGAAAAGATTGAACTTACACCCGAAACAAGTGATGAAGTATGTCCCGAGTGCGGCCGGAACCTGGTCTATCGTCATGGCCGTTTTGGACGGTTTCTGGCCTGTCCGGGTTTCCCGGAATGTCGTTTCACCAAACGGGAAAAACCGCGGGAAATTGGAGTTGACTGCCCCCTCGACGGGGGGGCGCTGGTGGAACGCCGCAGTAAACGCGGCCGCATTTTTTACGGTTGTGCCAACTATCCCCGGTGTCATTTTGCTTTATGGCAAAAGCCGTTGCCGACAAAGTGCCCGCAGTGCGGCAGCCTGATGGTAGAGTCGGCCTCACGCCGTAAACCGCCGGCCAAGCTCTGTTCCAACAAAGAATGCGGTTACAGTGAACCCTTCCCGGCCGCCCGTAAAAAAGAATAAAGCCGGAGCGGACGGCATGATTCGGGGAAGACAGAATTGTTGAAATTATTATTCCT